>NZ_CP107996.1:4905000-5572500 GCF_036088315.1 Streptomyces sp. NBC_00344
GCCGTCCTTGGCGGGGGAGCCGTCCATGGAGGTCGACGTCATACCGAGCGGTTCGAGCACCGCCTGGCGCAGGTAGTCGGGGAAGGGGATCTCGGTGGCCTTCGCGATGTGCTCGCCCAGGGCCTCGAAGCCGGCGTTGGAATACATCCGGCGCTCGCCGGGGCCTGCCATCACCCGCTGTTCGTCGAAGGCCAGTCCGCTGGTGTGCGCGAGCAGATGACGGACGGTGGATCCACTGGGGCCCGCCGGTTCGTCGAGCTCGACGGCGCCTTCCTCGTACGCCACCAGCGCGGCGTACGCGGTGAGCGGCTTGGTGACCGATGCCAGCCGGAAGCGCCGTCCGGTCGGGCCGTGCGCACCGGCCAGGGTCCCGTCCGCTCGTACGACAGCGGCCGCCGCGTTCTCCACCGGCCAGTTCTCGGTCATCACCAGGCTCTTCATGGGTGACGAGCTTAGGGGGTGCCCGCCGGGCACCCGCGGGGGCTACAGGGCCAGCCGCATCGCGGGATCGGGGGTCCGTACGAAGCCGAGCGAGGCGTAGAGCGGCTCGCCCGCCGACGAGGCACGCAGATCGACCCTGGGGACCCCGCGCTCGCGGAACCAGTCGAGCAGCGCCTCCATACAGGCGCGGGAGAAGCCGCGGCGACGCATGTCCTGGTCGGTCGCGACACTGAAGACATAACCGCTCACACCCTCGGGGTTGCCGGGGCCGCCGAGCCGGTGTTCGACGATGCCCACCACGCACGCCGCGAGGCCGCCGTCCGGCCGGTCCACGACGAACGCGGTGAGGTCGCCCGCGGGATCCGCGAGCTTCACGCGGAGTGTCTCCACGGCGGCGGACTGCCAGCCGGTGTCCGGATCCCGCTCTCCTGACATCGAGTCCTGCATGACCTTGCGCAGGCGGACCAGCTCCTGGGCATCGTCGGGGGTGGCGCGGCGAACGGGGCTCATGCCGGAGAGGCTAGCGGTGGCGTCCCGGAAAGTTCTTCCCGTTTTCGCTTGCTTGGAGTGCACTCGAAGGATTTAGCGTTGAGGGTGTCGCGAGGACGAAGGGGAGCTGGGACCGCATGACTGTGATCGAGACCGTGCCCGCACCGGAGACAGCGAACATCTGCGCGGCGCCGTCCACCCGGGACAGGCGTCCCGACGGCGAGGACCAGTACACGATCAGCGAGGTCGTCGCCTTCACCGGGCTCACCGCACACACCCTGCGCTGGTACGAGCGGATCGGCCTGATGCCGCACATCGACCGGTCGCACACCGGTCAGCGCCGCTTCAGCAATCGCGACCTGGACTGGCTCGTCTTCGTCGGCAAGCTGCGGCTGACCGGAATGCCGGTCGCGGACATGGTCCGCTACGCCGAGCTGGCACGCGAAGGGGAGGCCACCTTCGAGGCGAGGCAGGAGCTCCTCGAGCAGACCCGCCGCGATGTGCGGACGCGCATCGCGGAGCTGCAGGACACCCTCGCCGTACTCGACTTCAAGATCGGCTTTTACGCGGACGCCCGGCGGGCGTCGGAGAGGTTCTAGACCTGATGAGCAGCGAAAAGATCAGCAAGGTACGACTGGGCCGGAACGGGCCCGAGGTCGGTGTGCAGGGTTTCGGTGCCATGGGCATCAGCGAGTTCTACGGAGACACCGACGAGGCGGCGGCCCGCGACACGCTCGAGGCAACGGTCGAGGCGGGCGTCACCCTCATCGACACGGCCGACATCTACGGCTCGGGCGCCAACGAGAGCTTCCTGGCCCCGTTCGTCGCCGCACACCGCGACGAGATCACCCTGGCCACCAAGTTCGCCGTCGAGCGCCGCGCGGACGACCCCGGGTACCGCGCCGTGCGCAACGACGCGGCCTATGTCCGCCAGGCGGTCGAGGCCAGCCTGCGCAGGCTGGGCGTGGAGGCGATCGACCTCTACTACATGCACCGTCGCGACCCCTCCGTGCCGCTGGCCGAGTCCGTCGGCGTCATGGCGGAGCTGGTACAGGCGGGGAAGGTCAAGTACCTCGGTCTGAGCGAGGTCACCGGGGCCGAGCTGCGCGAGGCTCATGCCGTGCACCCCATCACCGCGCTGCAGTCCGAGTGGTCGCTGTTCAGCCGTGACACGGAGATCAGTGCGGTGGGCGCGGCAGCCGAACTCGGGGTGGCCGTCGTGCCGTACTCCCCGCTCGGCCGCGGTTTCCTGACCGGCTCGTTCTCGGACGCGTCCAAGGAGCTGGCCGGCGGCGACTTCCGTCAGTCCCAGCCCCGGTTCACGGGTGACAACGCCAGGACCAACGCGGCACTGCTCGAGCCGGTACACAAGATCGCCGCGGCGCACGGAGCCACGGCCGCCCAGGTCGCCCTCGCCTGGGTGCAGCAGCGGGCTGAGGTGCACGGCCTCGCGGTGGTGCCGATCCCGGGGACCCGGAAGCGCAGCCGTCTGCTGGAGAACACCGGCGCCACCCGCCTCCGGCTGACCGCGGACGACCTGGCCCTCCTGGAGCCGATCGCCGGCCAGGTCGCCGGGGAGCGGTACCCGGACATGTCGTCGACAGCTGCGGCCCGCGAATAGCGGCTGTCCCGGCGGGCACCCGCCCCGGCACCTGTGCGCAGCCCGCCGCGAGCAGCCCCCGAGGCCGCCCGGCGGGCTGTTCCCGCATTCCCGGGCCGGTGCCCCGCGGTGCCGCACGCACGGAGAGTGACTCCGGTGTGAAGCGCCGGCCCCGGTATGGAGCGCAGTCCCGGGGCCGGCGCGGGACAACGCGACGCACCCGGGCTCCCTACAGTTCGGCGAGCAGTTCCGACTTCTTGGCGGTGAACTCCTCGTCGGTCACCAGACCGGAGTGGTGCAGTTCTGCCAAGTGCCGTATCCGCTCGGCGATATCGGCGGGATCACGCCTCCCGGCGGCCACTGGAACCGGAACCGGAGCGGTCCTGGCGTTCCTCGCCGCTCCCAGTACGGCGGCGGCGAAGGGCAGTGACTCGTGCACGGGTCCGTAGCCGAGCCCGAAGACCACCGCGGAGGGGTCCTGGTCCGCTTGCGCGGCACCGCCGTCGCCGCGTTTGAGCAGTCGCAGATAGCCGTCCAGGGCCTCCGGGGAGCGCCAGTCGACGCCGGTCAGGTCCGTCACCGGAATCCGCTGGTCGCCGCACTTCCACTTGGCGGACGAGGCCCCTGTCCACGACCACCTGAACGACACCTGCTTGCCGTCGAAGGACGCCTTGCCGTCGTAGGCCTTGAAGTGCAGAGGCCCCTCCGGGGCTGCCACCAGAAAGCGCTCGGCCGGCTCCTTGGCGTCCGGGGTCAGACGGGCGGCAAGCTCCTCGGCGTAGTACTCCGCGAGCGTCACCCGCTCCGCGGGCAGCACCAGCCGGTACGGGTCGCACGCCTCCTTCAGCTGGCCGGACGCCGCCTCCATCAGCGGATCCGCGCCGGCGCGCGGCACCGCCTGCAGCACCACCGTCCCGCGTCTGCCCCCTCTGAGAGTCACGGACTCCAGCGCTTCGTGCGGGATACGCCGCCCGCGCAGCGCCGTGAACAGCTTCGGCGTGCGGATCCCCCGTTCGAAGCGGATGAGCACGGAGTCTGTCGCGAACTCCCAGGTGGCTTGAATTCCCGCCAGCACATCACCCATGTGCCACATCGTAGGGGGCGTGCGCCCGCGCGTCGCCCCTCGGCGCGGGACCGGATTCACCGGCTTCTACGCGCGTCCGTCCCCTCCGTCACCGCAAAATCAGCTGTGACAGGAGTCCCTGCCGTCCGCACAGCTCACGGAGGCGAACTTCCCGGTACCCACTGCGGCGAAGTTGCTGAGACTTTCGGTGCCCGGCTCGAAGTAGCCTGCGTGGCCGTGCGCACCGCCCGCCGAGACCACTCGGGCGCCGAAGCCGGAGGACACGGGGTCTGCGCCGTGCCCGAGGCCGCCGACGTCCAGATGCGGCACGTCCTGGATCCAGTCGTCGCTGTCCCGCATCGCCCACACCCGGGCGTCGGTGTCCAGCCCCGCGGCGCTCCCGGTCCGCATCCCCGGGCTTCCGGCGACCGCGATGTCGCTGACCCTGGTGGACATGTCGTGCGCGGCCACCCCGCACACCACCGACCCGTAGCTGTGGCAGATCAGCGCAACCGGTGCGTTCCCCGGCAGGGCGTCGACCAGTGCGTGCAGCCGTACGGCACCGTCCTCGGCGAGCCGGCCGATGGCGGCGTCGACTCCGACCCCGACCGGCGAAGTGAAGTCGGCCCAGGCGATAACTGCCGTATGGGCGCCCGGGCTTGTGGTGTGCTCGGCGGCGTACAGCGACTTGGCCATGCCCACCGGTGCCGAGTACGGGCGCTGGGCCCGCTGGAAGGTCAGCAGATTGGTGTCGACTCCGGGCACGACGACCGAGATGTGCTGGGCGCGCTGCAGATTGCCGAAGACCTCGGCGACCCGGCCGGTACCCGCCGGGTCGAACGCCAGGATCTGCCGGCCGTCCTGCAGCAGCGCCGAGTACCGGTCGTAGGTACGTACGGCGTCCTGGTGTCCGTCGGCGCTCAGCGTGGAGTCCGTGAGCCGCCGGCGTTCCACGGTGCGGGCCTGCTCCAGTGCGGAACGGTTCGCGTGGTAGCGCAGGGTCACCGGGGCGCCGTTGAGGTTGCCCACGACCAGCGGATAGCGGTCCGCGAGGCGAGTGCGCTGTGTGGTGCTCAGCGAGGCGAAGAAATGCGCGAGCCGGGACGGCGACGCGGCGGGCGACGGCAGTTGATGACCGGCGACGGTGCCACGGCCCCAGGCGGCGAGCGAGGCCTCGCGGGCGCCGGGGGTCCTGTGGTGGTGGGTCGCGGTCCATCCGGTCGTGGCCAGCATGACGAACACCACCGCGAGCGCGAGCAGAGTGCGCCAGACGGTGAGAGTGGGGGAGGAGTCGAAGGAAGTCACTGAGGCCCACCCTAGGAGACGCGGAGGGCCCCTCGCGACGTCAGTGACGGACATCACGTTCCATGGTGGGAATGCATCCGGTTGGCTACGTACCGTGTGCGTCTGTCGTACGCCAGTTCCCGCTCAGCGCGGGCCCGATCTGGTCGAGATAGGTCACGGTCAGCTCGCGCATGGCCGCGATGCTGACGTCCTGCCCTCTGCCCCAGAGCTGACCGGTCACCCGCATCACTCCGGTGAACGCGGCCACCGCCACGCGCGGCCGGGGGTCACTGTCCACGTCGAGGCCCTCGCGCTCGGCGATCAGGCGGGCGATCTTCTCCTCCATCTCGGACGAGCGGCGGAGGTGAATCGCCAGCAGGGCGGGCGACGACTCGATCATCTGGTACGTCCGCAGGTACAGCTCGACCGGTACGAGGTTCTCGATGGCCTGGCCGACGCTGTCCCAGGAGGTGAGGACGGCGTTGCGCATGGCCTCGAAGGGGCTTTCCGCGGAGGGCCGGGCGGTCAGTGCCGAGACGTAGTGGGACTCCACCAGGTCCTGTACGGCGAAGGCCGCTTCCTCCTTGCCGGCGAAGTACCGGAAGAAGGTGCGCTGGGAGACCTCGACGGCCTCGGTGATCTCGTCGATGGTCGTGTGCTCGTACCCCTGGGCCGTGAACAGTTCGAGCGCGACCCTCAGCAGAGCGTCACGGGTGCGCTGCTTCTTGCGCTCCCGCAGTCCGGTCGGCGCACCCTGCGCCGGCGGGTGCGTCTGCTCGATCGCCACCTATGGGACCTCTTTCCGTTTTCGCAGCTTTGTCCGGAGCTCTTCAGATTACCTGTGAGCTACGTGACAGCGACCGACTTGTGAATTGGTTGGTCAACTGTCAGAGACTGACACTAATCTGACCCGTATGACTAGTCAGACCACTGTCGAACAGGCGCCGCAGGATGCCGTGGGCCCACCGGCCAAGGGGCTCCGTGGCCACCCTTGGCTGACGCTGATCTCCGTTGCCATCGGCGTGATGATGGTCGCGCTCGACGGCACGATCGTCGCGATCGCCAACCCCGCCATCCAGAAGGACCTCGGCGCGACCTTCGCGCAGGTCCAGTGGATCACCAACGGCTACTTCCTCGCGCTCGCCGTGACACTGATCACCGCGGGCAAGCTCGGCGACCGCTTCGGGCACCGGCAGACCTTCCTCATCGGCGTGGTGGGCTTCGCCACCGCCTCCTGTGCCATCGGCTTCTCCGGCAGTGTCACCCTGGTCGTCACCTTCCGCGTGCTCCAGGGCCTGTTCGGCGCTCTGCTGATGCCGGCCGCGCTCGGTCTGCTGCGGGCGACGTTCCCCGCCGAGAAGCTCAACATGGCCATCGGTCTCTGGGGCATGGTCATCGGTGCCTCCACAGCCGGTGGCCCGATCATCGGCGGCCTGCTCGTCCAGCACGTCAGCTGGCAGTCGGTCTTCTTCATCAACGTGCCGGTCGGCGTGGTGGCGCTCCTCATGGGCGTGGTGATCCTCAAGGACCACCGCGCCGCGAACGCCCCGAGGTCCTTCGACATCCTCGGCATCGTGCTGCTCTCCGCGGCGATGTTCTGCCTGGTCTGGGCGCTCATCAAGGCTCCCGCCTGGGGCTGGGGCGACGGCAAGGTCTGGGCCTTCCTGGCCGCCTCGCTGGTCTGCTTCGCTCTGTTCGCGTTCTGGGAGACGCGGGTCGCGGAACCGCTCATCCCGCTGGGCCTGTTCCGCTCCGTGCCGCTGTCGGCCGGTGTGGTCCTGATGGTCCTGATGGCCATCGCCTTCATGGGCGGTCTGTTCTTCGTCACCTTCTATCTGCAGAACGTGCACGGCATGAGCCCGGTCGACGCCGGTCTCCATCTGCTGCCGCTCACCGGCATGATGATCGTCGGCTCCCCGCTGGCCGGCGCGGTGATCACCAAGCTGGGCCCGCGCATCCCGCTGGCCGGCGGCATGCTCCTCACGGCTGTGGCCATGTACGGCATGTCCACGCTGGAGACCGACACCGGCAGTGCTGCCATGTCGATCTGGTTCGCCCTGCTCGGTCTCGGCCTCGCGCCGGTCATGGTGGGCGCGACCGAAGTCATCGTCGGTCACGCCCCGATGGAACTCTCCGGTGTGGCGGGCGGTCTGCAGCAGGCCGCCATGCAGATCGGCGGCAGCCTCGGCACAGCGGTGCTCGGCGCCGTCATGGCATCGAAGGTCGACAGCGCGCTGCCGGACAACTGGGCCGCGGCCAAGCTCCCGCCGCTCACGTCCGATCAGCTGGACCAGGCCTCGCAGGCGGTCCAGGTCGGCAGCGCTCCGGTGGCACCGAACACCCCGGCGGCGATCGCCGCGAAGATCACGGATGTCGCCCACGACACCTTCATCTCGGGCATGGGCCTGGCCTGCCTGGTCGCGGCCGGGGTCGCCGCAGTGGCGATCTTCGTCGCACTGCTCACCAAGCGCGGCGAGAACGCCGAAGCCGGCGCCGGCGCGGCCCACATCTGAGGCCAGGGCCGGGCGCGGCCCGCATCCGGACCCCGTTCGGGCGCGGCTCACGTCCGAACGCGCCCCGGCCCGGCCGGTCCGCGTGAGCCCTCCGGCTCACGCCGGTCCGCGTCAACCCCGGGCATCAACAGCCCCGTCGGAGACATCCGGCGGGGCTGTCGCCTATCCGGGTGGTGCTCACCGCCACCCCTTCCGCCGGCGCCTCCGGGCGGCCCAGGCTGCGGACAACTGATCCGCACGAACCGGGGGATGCACCATGAACAGCACTTCCACCCAGCGCAAGGCCGTCCTGGCCGCCCTTCTGACGGCGGCGGTGCTCGCACCGCTGCCCGCACCGGCGCTCGCCCACATCCGTCTCGGGGACTGCGCGGCCGGTCAGCTCTGCCTCTGGGAGCGGGCCGACTTCAAGGGCACCCGCCGGAACGTCGAACTCTCCGGGGCGGAGATCGAGAGCTGTACGGCTCTCCCCGCCGGAACCACCGTCCAGTCGCTGGCCAACCGCACCGGGCGGCCCGTCACGACGTACCAGTCCGCGGAGTGTGCGGAGACGGGGGAGTTCGCCACGTATCCCGGCGGGGGCACCTGGCTGCCTCGATCGCCTTATCAGGTAAGGGCGTTCAAGATCTGGGAGAGCTGACCGGATCACCGGCTGAAAGCGGCTCTCACCTGCCGGTTCGCCGCCCGATCCGTTCGTGACACCGTGGTCCGCAAGGGCCGCACGGCTCGCGACGAGCGGGCCGCCGGCCGGCTGAACGCGAGCCGGGACCGGATCCGAAAGGCCAGTGCCGTACATCAGCTCGCACACCCCTCGTGCGTGCCTCGGGCCACGTGCCCGTGGTCCGAGCTGCGCGGTTTCACCCACCTGTTCGGCGCCGGGGTCCGCGTTCTCGTCCAAGGCCCGCAGGAGCACGGCCGGGTCAGGCCGATGCCCTGGCGGCCGAGTCGGCCCGGCCCCCCTCCTGCACGACGCGGCGGCGCCGGGCCGGCATCCCGAGCGTCGGATTGGCCACGCCCCAGGCCGCGCCTTTGCAGACCAGCTCCTTGTAGACGGCGGCGAACCGTCCGGTCAGAGCCGCCCGGACGGCACGGTCGTCGGCGGTGACGTACTGGATCAGGCCTTCCTTGCGGCCCAGTGAGATGCACTGGTTGAAGTAGCGGAGCGGCGCGTTCGGGAGCTTCCCGTCGGTCAGGCGTGCCGCGATGGCGTCGGCGGCCTGCCATGCGGCGGGGGTGCCCGATGCGCACGACATCCGCAGCGGCTTGTCGCCGGGGCCCATGGCCATGGCCGCGTCGCCGATGGCGTACACATCCGGGTGCGAGACCGAGCGCATGGTCCCGTCGACCACGATCTGGCCTGCGCCGGTGACCTCCAGTGCGGTGGCCTTCGCGATCGGGTGGACCGCGAAGCCGGCAGTCCACACGGTGACCGCGGTCGGGACGGACTTCCCGTCGGCGGTGGCGATGCGGTCGGCCTCGACTCCGGTGACGGCGGCGTGCTCGTGGACGGTGATGCCGAGCTTGTCGAACACCTTCCGCAGGTGCCGGCGGCCCTTGGGGGAGAGCCAGTCGCCGAGCCCGCCACGGGAGGCGAGGGCAACGTCGAGGTCCGGGCGGGCCTCAGCGATCTCGGTCGCCGCCTCCAGGCCGGTGAGGCCACCGCCGACGACGACCACCGGCTGTCCGGCGGCCAGTCCGGCCAACCGCTCGCGCAGGCGGAGCGCTCCGGGGCGGCCGGCGATCTCGTGGGCGTGCTCGGCGGTGCCGGGGACGCCTCTGGTGTTCCAGCTGCTGCCGAGGGCGTACACGAGGCTGTCGTACGCCAGTTCCTCGGCGCCGTTCGCGTCGGTGATGGCGACGGTCCTGCGGTCGACGTCAACAGCAGTGACCTCCGCGAGCTTCAACTCGACGCCGGTGCCCGCGAACATCTCGCTGAACGGCCGGGGCGCGAGGTCCTGGCCTACCGCCAACTGGTGCATCCGGACGCGCTCGACGAAGTCCGGCTCGGCGTTGACGAGGGTGATGGTGACGTCCTCGCGGCGCAGCCGCTTGGCGAGGCGACCGGCGGCGATGGCTCCGGTGTATCCGGCTCCGAGGACGATGATTCGGTGCTTCATTTCCCTGCTCCTGTCTCGCGCGGGTTCGCCACTTGAACCGGACAGCCCGCCGATTCCTGACAGGGGTGCGATGTGAAGCACCTCACATCGCGGTCAGAAGGCGATGAGCAGGGGTTCTCCATGGTCGGCGGCCACCCACCGCCGGGTCGCGCGTTCGAGCTTGTCGGGGTTGACCTGGTTGCGGAACGCGGCGATGCCCGCGGCGGTGATCTCCAGGCACATGACGCCGATGACCCGGCCGTCGAAGACAGCCACGAGGGCGGGGGCGCCGTTGGCGGTCGTGACGTAGACCTCGGGGGAGCCGCCGACGATGGCGCGCTTGGCCTTGCCGGGCTTGAACAGGCCCCGCATGAACGTCGCGACCGCGAGGGCACCCTCGAACGCCTTGGCGCGGGCCGGGACCTTCCCGCCGCCGTCGCCGATCGCGATGGCATCTTCGGTGAGCAGCCGCACGAGCGGCTCGGTCCGGCCGCTGGTGGCGGCCGCGAGGAACTCCTCGACGATCCGCCGGGCGGCGGCCTCGTCGATCTCGGTCCGGGCCTTGCCGTCCGCCACGTGCTTCTTGGCGCGGTGGTAGATCTGCTGGCTTGCGGCCTCGGTGATGTCGAGGATCTCCGCGATCTGCCGGTGCGGGTAGTCGAAGGCCTCCCGCAGTACGTACACCACCCGCTCGTTGGGGGAGAGACGCTCCATGAGGGTGAGAACCGCGAACGAGACGGATTCGCGCTGCTCGGAAGTGTCGGCCGGGCCGAGCATCGGGTCCCCGGCGAGCAGCGGCTCGGGCAGCCATTGGCCCACATAGGTCTCGCGCCGGGCGCGGGCCGAGGTGAGCTGGTTGAGGCACAGGTTGGTGAGGACCTTCGTCAGCCAGGCCTCGGGGACCTCGATGCGGCCGATGTCGGCGGCCTGCCAGCGCAGGAACGTGTCCTGTACGGCGTCCTCGGCATCGCTCGCGGAGCCGAGGAGGCGGTAGGCGATGGCCTCCAGGCGAGGCATGGAGGCTTCGAACCGGTCCATGTCGTTCATGGTCAGAGCCATGGCCCGGATCCTAGCTCCCGCGGCGCCACGGACCTGGGCCGCGCCGCTGCTCGACCGGTGCTGTTCGGCTCCCCGGACGCAGTTGGCCAACCCGGGGGGAGGCGGTCCTCCCTCCCGAGCCCACGGGATGAGTCCCCGCAGTTCGGTGCAACCGCGCCTCAGCCCCGGGAGAACTGACCGGCCCCGGCCGCTCCCCGCTCACTCACCGGACGGTGCCGGCAGCCGGCCGGCGGCATCCGCCCCGGCCGGGGTACCGCTCCCGGCGGTGGCAGGGGGCGGGTGGGGCAGGCCCATGGCCCTTCCGGAGCCGGGCTCGCCGGACAGCGCCGCCACGGCCGTGCGCAGCGCGACCACCTCCGCGGTGAGCGCCTCGATCGCCGCGATCCGCCGGTGCTCCTCCTCGTCGTCCCGCTCGAAGCGGGAGATGAACCAGGCAGCGATGTTCGCGGTCACCACCCCGAGCAGCGCGATCCCCGAGATCATCAGCCCCACCGCGACCACGCGACCGAGACCCGTCGTGGGGGAGTGGTCCCCGTAGCCCACCGTCGTCATCGTGGTGAACGACCACCACACCGCGTCGCCGAGCGTCCGGATGTTGCCGTTCGGCGCGTTCCGCTCGACCTCCAGCACGGCAAGGGACCCGAACATCAGCAGCCCCACCACCGCGCCGCCCACATAGGTCGTCAGCTGTATCTGGGGGGCCATCCTGGCCCGCCGCCCGACCAGGGCCAGTGTGGACACGAGCCGCAGCAGCCGCAGCGGCCGGGCGAGCGGCAGCAGTACCGCCAGCAGATCGAGCCAGTGGGTCCGGATGAAGAACTTCCGGTCCGGTGTCAGCGCGAGACGCACCGCGTAGTCGACGGCGAACGCCGCCCACACCACCCACTCGGTGACCGTGCAGGCCGATATCCACGCGGAGTGGGAATCAGGCTGGATGATCGGGACGGCGTAGGCGACGGCGAAAGCGATGGCCAGCGCCAGCAGGGGCCACTGGGTGCGCCGCTCCCAGCGCATCTGGGCCGGTTGCTGCTTCATGCAGCGCATCGTAAAGAACCGCGGCGGGCGGCGGGACCCCAGGGCCCCGCCGCCCGCCGCGGTGATGATGTACCGGCGAACCTACGCGTCGCCGCCCGCCGCGCCCGGGTCGGCCGCGGCCACCTCCAGCAACTGGTAGCGGTCGAGCGCCTGCTTCAGCGCCGAGCGGTCGATCCTGCCCTCCTTGGCGAGCTCCGTGAGCACCGCGAGCACGATCGACTGCGCGTCGATGTGGAAGAAGCGCCGTGCCGCACCCCGGGTGTCGGCGAAACCGAAGCCGTCCGCACCCAGCGACTGGTACGCGCCGGGGACCCAGCGCGAGATCTGGTCGGGCACCGCGCGCATCCAGTCCGAGACGGCCACGAACGGGCCCTCGGCATCGGCGAGCTTCCGCGTGACGTACGGGACGCGCTGCTCCTCCTCGGGGTGGAGCAGGTTGTGCCGCTCCACATCGACCGCCTCCCGGCGCAGCTCGTTCCAGGACGTGGCGGACCAGACATCGGCCTTCACGTTCCACTCGGCGGCGAGGATCCGCTGGGCCTCGATCGCCCACGGGACCGCGACACCGGACGCCATGATCTGGGCCGGGATCCGGCCCTGCTCGCCCGCACTGATGCGGTGGATGCCCTTGAGGATGCCGTCGACGTCCACGCCGGCCGGCTCCGCCGGATGCTGGATCGGCTCGTTGTAGACGGTGAGGTAGTAGAAGACGTCCTCGTTCTCCTCGGGCGTCCCGCCGTACATCCGGCGCAGACCGTCCTTGACGATGTGCGCGATCTCGTATCCGTAGGCCGGGTCGTACGCGACACAGGCCGGGTTGGTCGACGCCAGCAGCTGGGAGTGACCGTCCGCGTGCTGCAGACCCTCACCGGTCAGCGTGGTGCGGCCGGCCGTGGCGCCCAGCACGAAGCCGCGGGCGAGCTGGTCGGCCATCTGCCAGAACTGGTCGCCGGTCCGCTGGAAACCGAACATCGAGTAGAAGACATACACCGGGATCAGCGGTTCGCCATGGGTGGCGTACGCGGAACCGGCAGCGATCAGCGACGCCGTACAGCCGGCCTCGGAGATGCCGTCGTGCAGCATCTGACCGGTCGGCGACTCCTTGTACGCGAGCAGCAGCTCGCGGTCGACGGACTCGTACTGCTGGCCGAGCGGGTTGTAGATCTTCGCGCTCGGGAAGAAGGCATCCATGCCGAATGTGCGGTACTCATCGGGGGCGATCAGCACGAAGCGCTTGCCGATCTCCTTGTCCCGCATGAGGTCCTTCAGGACGCGGACAAACGCCATGGTGGTGGCGATCGACTGCTGGCCCGAGCCCTTCTTCGCGGTCGCGTACGCCTTGTCGTCCGGCAGCGGCAGCGGCTTGGCGCGCACCACCCTGGTCGGTACGTAACCACCGCACGCCTTGCGGTGCTCGTGCATGTACTGGATCTCTTCGGAGTCCCGCCCCGGGTGGTAGTACGGCGGGTTGCCGTCCTCGAGCTCCTTGTCAGCGATCGGCAGATGCAGCCGGTCACGGAAGCGCTTCAGGTCGTCGGCCGTCAGCTTCTTCATCTGGTGGGTCGCGTTGCGGCCCTCGAAGTTCGGGCCCAGTGTCCAGCCCTTGATGGTCTGGGCGAGGATCACCGTCGGCTGACCCTTGTGGGCCTTGGCCGCCGTATAGGCCGCGAAGACCTTCCGGTGGTCGTGGCCGCCGCGGCCGAGGTGCAGGATCTGCTCGTCGGTCATGCCCTCGACCATGGAGCGCAGCCGCTGGTCGTCGCCGAAGAAGTGCTCACGGATGTAGGCGCCGGTCTCGGTCGCGTATGTCTGGAACTGCCCGTCCGGCGTGGTGTTCAGCTTGTTGACCAGAATGCCGGTGCGGTCCTGGGCGAGCAGCGGGTCCCAGCTGCGGTCCCAGATCAGCTTGATGACGTTCCAGCCGGCGCCGCGGAACTGCGATTCCAGCTCCTGGATGATCTTGCCGTTGCCGCGCACCGGGCCGTCGAGCCGCTGAAGGTTGCAGTTCACCACGAAGGTGAGGTTGTCCAGCCCCTCGCGGGCGGCGATGGACAGCTGGCCGAGCGACTCGGGCTCGTCCATCTCACCGTCGCCCAGGTAGGCCCAGACATGTGACGTGGAGGTGTCGGCGATACCGCGCGCCTCCATGTAGCGGTTCATCCGTGCCTGGTAGATCGCACCGAGCGGGCCGAGACCCATGGAGACGGTCGGGAACTCCCAGAAGTCCGGCATCGACCGGGGGTGCGGATAGCTCGACAGGGCGTTCGGCGCCTTCGACTTCTCCTGGCGGAAACCGTCGAGCTGCTGCTCGGAGAGCCGGTCGAGAAGGAAGGCGCGGGCGTAGATGCCGGGGGACGCGTGACCCTGGAAGAAGACCTGGTCCCCACCGAGGCCGTCGTCCTTGCCGCGGAAGAAGTGGTTGAAGCCCACGTCGTACAGCGAGGCCGACGAGGCGAAGGTGGCGATGTGGCCACCGACCCCGATTCCGGGACGCTGGGCGCGCGAGACCATCACCGCGGCGTTCCAGCGGGTGGCGTTGAGGACCTTGCGCTCGATCTCCTCGTTGCCGGGGAAGAAGGGCTCGTCCTTGGTGGCGATGGTGTTGACGTAGTCCGTGCTGCGCATCTCGGGCACGGCCACGCGCTTCTCGCGTGCGCGCTCGATCAGGCGGAGCATCAGGTAGCGGGCGCGGTCGCGACCACGCTCGTCGACGGCGGCGTCGAGTGAGTCGAGCCATTCCTGGGTTTCTTCCGGATCGAAGTCCGGGACCTGGCTCGGAAGGCCGCCAATGATGATCGGGTTGCGATCGGATCCGGAAGCCACGCTTTTCCTTCGCTGTTCGGTCGTGCAGTACGGGGTGTACGCCGCCTCCATCGTGTACCGCGAAGACTTCTACGTCATCTCTACCGAGGGGTAACCACCCCTCGACGAGATTTCCCGTCCGAAGGCGCGGGATGGGTCGGGCCAAATCGCAATCTTACGCCCGGCACGCTCAAGTGTTCCCAAAGCCCGTTCGGTCCCGATTGGCGTACCGAAGCCGCGGAACCTCACAAACCCGGATGAACAGTGTGGCGCACGTCACGCAGGGGCGTCCAGGCCCGCTCGGAGTTGCGGTGAGGTGCATCGAATCGTCACCGTTTCGGCTGTCTCGGCCGCTGGGTACTTGCGCGATCGGTCCCATCCGTGTGGACTACGGCCAACGCCCCGCGCCCGCGCGTGGCTGACGCAATTCCAAAAACGATCAGGAGGCAAACCGTGAGCGCGACCGCGGACCACGCGGAGGAGCGGACCAACCAGGCAGCACGCCTGGGGTTCGAGCCCGGACAGGTGGTCCAGGAGATCGGCTACGACGACGACGTCGAGCAGGAACTCCGTGAGGGTATTGAGAGTGTCATCGGCCAGGAACTCGTCGACGAGGACTACGACGATGTGGCTGACGCCGTCGTTCTGTGGTTCCGCGAGGACGACGGCGACCTTACGGACGCGCTGGTGGACGCCATCGGTCTGGTCGACGACGGCGGCGCGGTATGGCTGCTGACCCCCAAGACCGGCCGTGACGGTTACGTCGAGCCGAGCGACATCAACGAGGCCGCTCAGACCGCCGGTCTGGCCCAGACCAAGAGCATCAACGCCGGCAAGGACTGGACGGGCAGCCGTCTGATCACCCCGAAGGTGGCCAAGTCCGGCAAGCGCTGAGTCGCCATGAGCCCCGAGAGCCCCCGCCGGTAGTCACCGGCGGGGGCTCTGCCGTACGTCCGGGCCCGCGGGGCCCCGCCCGGACGCGGTGGTACGGCGGAGGGGCTGCGGACGTACGGAGCCCGCTCGCTCCCCTCTAGGGTGGACATCATTCGAATGGCCCCACCGAAGGGATGCGTTTTCATGACGATCGAGGTCGGCACCAAGGCCCCGGATTTCGAGCTCAAGGACAACCACGGCCGGACCGTCAGGCTGTCGGACTTCCGTGGTGAGAAGAACGTGGTGCTCCTCTTCTATCCCTTCGCCTTCACGGGTGTCTGCACCGGCGAACTCTGTGCGCTCCGTGACGAGCTGCCGACGTTCGTCAACGACGACGTGCAGCTGCTCGCGGTCTCCAACGACTCCATCCACACCCTTCGCGTCTTCGCGGAGCAGGAGGGGCTCGAGTACCCGCTGCTGTCGGACTTCTGGCCGCACGGCGAGGCCTCGCGGGCATACGGCGTCTTCGACGAGGGCAAGGGGTGCGCGGTGCGCGGAACCTTCATCATCGACAAGGAGGGCGTCGTCCGCTGGACCGTGGTCAACGGTCTGCCCGACGCGCGTGACCTGAACGAGTACGTCAAGGCGCTCGACACCCTCTGAGCCGGCCGGTCAAGAGTCTGCCGTGGCCGGGAACCGGTCACTAGGATCGATTCGTTGATCCGATGCCACGTAAAAACGGGGGCAAGGGCCCTCCTCGGCCCCTCGACACCAATTGGGAGGACTCGTGGGAGTCAGCCTCAGCAAGGGCGGCAACGTCTCGCTGACCAAGGCCGCACCCAATCTGACCGCGGTCATCGTCGGTCTCGGCTGGGACGCACGCACCACCACCGGTGGTGACTTCGACCTCGACGCCAGCGCTCTGCTGACGAACGAAGAGGGCAAGGTCGCCAACGACTCGAACTTCGTCTTCTTCAACAACCTCAAGAGCCCCGACGGCTCGGTGGAGCACACCGGTGACAACCTCACCGGTGAGGGCGAGGGCGACGACGAGGTCATCAAGGTGAACCTCGCGGGTGTCCCCGCCGATGTCTCCAAGATCGTCTTCCCGGTCTCGATCTACGAGGCCGAGAGCCGCCAGCAGAGCTTCGGCCAGGTCCGCAACGCGTACATCCGCGTGGTGAACCAGGCCGACAACTCCGAGCTGGCGCGTTACGACCTGAGCGAGGACGCGTCGACCGAGACCGCGATGGTCTTCGGCGAGCTTTACCGCAACGGCGCGGAGTGGAAGTTCCGGGCCATCGGCCAGGGGTATGCCTCAGGTCTGCGCGGTATCGCTCAGGACTTCGGCGTCAACGTCTAGCGCCGTGGCGGGCAGGTGTCGCCCCACGGGGGCGAACACCCCCGCCGCGGCACGGGTGCCGTTCCCGGCAGGACTGCCGGGAACGGCACCAGCAGAAATCCTTCGTCCGGCGTCGCACCCAGTGCGGCGCCGGACGCGCTCGCCAACCGTTCGTCATCTCGGGGAGGACCACGATCATGGGCGTCACGCTCGCCAAGGGAGGCAATGTCTCCCTCTCCAAGGCCGCACCGAACCTCACACAAGTGCTGGTCGGTCTCGGCTGGGACGCACGATCCACCACCGGAGCAGACTTCGACCTCGACGCCAGCGCGCTGCTGTGCCAGTCCGGCCGGGTGCTCGGCGACGAGTGGTTCATTTTCTACAACCAGCTGACCAGCCCCGACGGCTCGGTGGAGCACACCGGTGACAACCTCACCGGCGAGGGCGAGGGCGACGACGAGTCGATCATCGTCGACCTCTCGGCGGTGCCCGCGCACTGCGACAAGATCGTCTTCCCGGTGTCGATCCACGACGCGGACAGCCGCGGGCAGACGTTCGGGCAGGTGGCGAACGCCTTCATCCGTGTGGTGAACCAGGCGGACGGCCAGGAGCTGGCCCGGTACGACCTGAGCGAGGACGCGTCGACCGAGACCGCGATGATCTTCGGTGAGCTCTACCGCTATGGCGGGGAGTGGAAGTTCCGTGCCGTTGGGCAGGGGTACGCGTCGGGGCTCCGCGGCATCGCCCTAGACTTCGGGGTCAATGTTTCCTAAAGCATTCTTCCGGCACAGTTCAAGTCCGGGAGGCCTCCGGGATTTCGTGCTGGAGGTCCGGGGGCGGTACCCCGGGAGAATGCCGCGTTACGCCGCGCACGGCGCGGGGGAACCCGTACACACACGATGGGGTAGCCAGTGCTTCTGAAGACCTTCGGGTGGTCATTCGTGATCACCGTGATCGGTTTGGCCGTGGCGGTGATCTACGACGGATGGACCGCCCTGGGCATTGTGGCGATCCTGGGCGTCCTCGAGATCTCACTGTCCTTCGACAACGCGGTGATCAACGCCGGAATCCTGAAGAAGATGAATGCCTTCTGGCAGAAGATCTTCCTCACGGTCGGTGTGCTCATCGCCGTCTTCGGCATGCGACTGATCTTCCCCGTTCTGGTGGTCGCCATCAGCGCCAAGATCAATCCGATCGAGGCGGTCAAGCTGGCGGTGAACGAGAAGGACCACTACCAGCAGCTGGTGACCGACGCGCATCCCTCGATCGCCGCCTTCGGTGGCATGTTCCTGATGATGATCTTCCTCGACTTCATCTTCGAGGACCGGGATGTGCAGTGGCTGCGCTGGATCGAGCGTCCGCTGGCCAAGCTCGGCAAGGTCGACATGCTCTCGGTCTGCATCGCGCTGATCGTGCTGCTGATCGCGTCCATGACCTTCGCGACCCACGCCCACCAGCACGGCGGCGTACACGCGGACAAGGGACAGACGGTCCTGATCTCGGGGATCGCCGGTCTGATCACCTATCTCGTGGTGGGGGGACTCTCCGGCTACTTCGAGAACCGTCTCGAGGAAGAGGAGGAGCGTGAGCAGGAAGCCGAGGAAGCTGCCAGGAAGTCCGGCTCGAACGTCGCCGCGGTCGTCCTGGCCGGCAAGGCCGCCTTCTTCATGTTCCTCTACCTCGAGGTTCTGGACGCGTCCTTCTCCTTCGACGGTGTCATCGGCGCCTTCGCCATCACCAACGACATCGTGCTGATGGCCCTCGGCCTCGGTATCGGCGCCATGTACGTCAGGTCGCTCACCGTGTACCTGGTCCGCCAGGGCACCCTGGACGACTACGTGTTCCTGGAGCACGGCGCGCACTACGCGATCGGTGCGCTGTCGGTCATCCTGCTCGTCACCATCCAGTACGAGATCAACGAGGTCATCACCGGTCTCGTCGGTGTCGTGCTGATCGCCTGGTCCTTCTGGTCATCGGTCCGCCGCAACCAGCGGATCGCGGCGGAGGGCGGCGGAGAGACGGAAGTCCCGTCCGGGGTGTGACCCGTACGGGATTGCGGAACGCTCTCAACGGGGCGGTCGGGAAGCATCAGCCTTCCGGCCGCCCCGCCCGCGTGCGGGAAGGGCCGGGGAACAGTCACCGAGACATCTGGGGGTGGAGCGCGCATGGCGTTCTGGGACGGTCTGCGACGGGGGAACGCGCAGCATTTCGATTCGGGAAGTTCCGCTTCCAACTCCATCGAACTCACCAAACGGCACCCGGTTGTCTCGCTCACCAAACAGGGCGCGAGCACGGGAAACCTGCGCGTCAACCTGTCCTGGCGGATGCGGACATCGGACATCGGCGGCCGGAACCGGCAGAGCGGCGGCCTGCTCCGGCACCCCTTCAAGATGTTCCAGCCCGATGTGGTCCAGGCGCACACCCAGGGCGTCGTCAACGTCGACCTCGACCTGGGGTGCCTCTACGAGCTCAACGACGGCAGCAAGGGCGTGGTGCAGCCACTGGGCGGCCTGTTCGGCGGTCTCAACGAACCGCCGTATGTGCAGCTCAGCGGAGACGACAGGTTCGGGGCGCCGTCCGGCGAGACGATCTTCGTCAACCTCGATCACCGCGAGGAGATCAAGCGGCTGCTGGTCTTCGTCTACATCTACGACCAGACGCCGGCCTTCGATCGTACCCACGCGGTCGTGACGCTCTACCCCAGTAACGGTCCGCGGATCGAGATCCAGCTCGACGAGCGGCACCCGCAGGCCCGTTCCTGCGCGGTTCTCTCCGTGGAGAACGTCAAGGGGGACCTGGTCGTCCGGCGCGAGGTGAAGTTCGTGTACGGCTTCCAGGCCGAGCTGGACCGGCTCTACGGGTGGGGGCTGCAGTGGGGCCGCGGTTACAAGACGAAGATCTGAGCCCCGGGCGGGTCCGGGGCCGCTCGGGGTCCTGCTGCCGCTGTGCGAGACCTGTCGGGAGGCCCCGTGCGGTCAGGGGCCTACCTGGGCAGGAACTGCGGGCCCATCGGCGGCAGCACGAGCTGCGGCGCGGCGGCGGGCTGCGGATATCCGTACGCGGGCGGGGACTGCGGAGGCGGCGGGAAGGCCGCGGTGGCGGCCTGGTCCTGGTTCGCGGCGGGCTCCCGCTGGCGCGGTCCGGCTGCCGGCCCCGAAGGCTCAGGCTGTCGTGGCCCCGACACCGCCCCCGCGGCGGGCTCGGTCTCGTCCACCGAGATGCCGTACGCGGTGGCAAGACCGACGAGGCCCGTCGGATAGCCCTGGCCCACCGCCCGGAACTTCCAGCCGTCCCCGCGGCGGTAGAGCTCACCGCAGATCATCGCGGTCTCCAGGCCGGTCTCCGGCTGTATGTCGAACACCGCGAGCGCGGGTGCTCCACCGTCGGCGGGCACCGCGGCGTCGTACAGCAGGATCCGCAGGTCCCGGACGGCCAGGAAGGGCGCGTCATCCGTGGACGCGGCCAGCACCACCTGTTCGACCGAGTGGTCCAGGGCTGCCAGATCCGCCTCGATGGTGTCGGTGAGCCCTTCGGTGACGCGTTTCTTGGGCAGCCGCCGCACCAGGCCGGAAGGGTGGCGTGGCTGGTTGTAGAAGACGAAGTCCTCGTCGGATCGCACACGAGCGCCAGGACCCAGCAGCAGGGCCGATGCGTCGATGTCGGGGACGTCGGGGCCCGGGGTCCAGCGGAGGACGGCCCGTACGGCCATGGCGTCCAGCGGAACGTTCGAGCCCTTCAGCATCGCGTGCGTCATGCCGGCCATCCTGCCTCCCCCGCGGGGGTGCGGACAACGCGGGGGCGCATTCCGACGTGTCCGGTCTGTCGCCGGGTATGTGGTCCCCGGAAGCGGGGGGTCACCTGAAGTTCACCGGCGAGGGAACCAGCGACATCCGTCCTTACGTACTATTACCGGCCACACGTCATCAGGAACGCATACGCAGCCCGGGGGGAATTTTATGCGTCATTTCGGGCATATACCGCCCGTCGTCCGTGAGGGACTGTTCCACCGGGAGCCGGCCGGATTCGATGCCGCCTCCCCGCCCGGCATACTGGCCGCCGCCCTCGGAGCCACCCTCTACAGTCCGGCCACCCGGCCCGCGCTCGCAGACGACGTGATGAAGCAGGCGGGGCGCGGCGTGGTCTCCATGGTGCTCTGCCTGGAGGATTCCATCGACGACGCGGAGGTGGCGGGCGGTGAGGCCAACCTGGTGCGACAGTTCGCCGACCTCGATGCCAGGGGCGGCGAGGTGCCCCTGCTCTTCATCCGGGTCCGCGAGCCCGGGCAGATACCCGACCTGGTCCGCAGGCTCGGCGGCTCGGCCCGGCTGCTGTCCGGATTCGTACTGCCGAAATTCACCGAAGAGCGCGGAACCGCCTTTCTGGAGGCGCTCGGCGCCGCGGAGAGCGCGAGCGACCGCCGGCTCTTCGCGATGCCGGTACTCGAATCGCCCGAACTGCTGCATCTGGAGACCCGGGCCGACACCCTCGCCGGAATCGCCCGCCTCGTCGACAAGTACCGCGACCGCGTCCTCGCACTGCGCCTGGGCGTCACCGATTTCTGCTCGGCGTACGGACTGCGCAGGACCCCCGACATGACCGCGTACGACGTCCAGATCGTCGCCGCCGTCATAGGCGACGTGGTGAACGTGCTGGGCCGCTCGGACGGCACCGGCTTCACCATCACCGGACCGGTCTGGGAGTACTTCAGGGTCCAGGAGCGGATGTTCAAACCGCAGCTGCGCCGCAGCCCCTTCACGGAGAGCCGCGCCGACCAGCTGAGGACCACCCTGATCGAGCACGACCTGGACGGGCTGCTGCGCGAGATCGGACTCGACCGCGCCAACGGACTGCTCGGCAAGACCTGCATCCACCCCTCGCATGTGGTGCCGGTGCACGCCCTTTCCGTGGTCAGCCACGAGGAATTCAGTGACGCGGAGGACATCCTGCGACCGGAGCGCGAAGGCGGCGGGGTGCTGCGCTCCGCCTACACCAACAAGATGAACGAGGTGAAGCCGCACCGGGCATGGGCCGAACGCACGCTGCTGCGGGCCGAGGCCTTCGGCGTGGCCAGGGAAGACATCGGTTTTGTCGAGCTGCTGACCGCCGGGCTTCCCGGCTGATGCGGCCTGTGAGAAGGACGGACAACGTGGTCTGGTCGGGAACCTGGGTCGCACGCAGGCTCGGCGTCGAGCTCGTCGGGGACGACACCCTCCGGGACCTGCTCGGCCTCGCGCTGCGGCGCAATCCCAAGCGGGCCCATCTGCTGGTGTCGAACGTGCTGGGCAAACACGTGCCGCAGCGGCCGTCCACGGTGTACGGACACGGCCACCGGCTCGGCCGCCGGGTGCGGGAGCTGCTCGGCGACGAGGACGCCGCCAGGGCGGTCGTCCTCGGATACGCGGAGACCGCGACCGGACTCGGCCACTCCGTCGCCGACGGAGTGGCTCTCGCTGCCTGCCTGCACTCCACCCGGCGCCCGGTCACCGGCGTCGCCCAGGCCGGCGGCTTCGAGGAGGCGCACTCCCATGCCACCTCCCACCTGCTGCTCCCCGAGAACCCGGACCTGCTGGCCGGCGGCGGCCCGCTGATCCTGGTCGACGACGAGTTCTCCACCGGCAACACGGTGCTCAACACCATCCGCGCCCTGCACGAGCGCTATCCGCGCGAACGCTATGTGATCGTCGCGCTGGTGGACATGAGGTCGGAGTCCGACCTCGGACGGCTGGACACCCTCGCACGGGACATCGGCGCCCGGGTGGACCTGGTGACCACGGCCCGGGGCACCGTACGGCTGCCGGACGGCGTACTCGAGAAGGGGCAGCGACTCGTCGCCGAGCACCCCGCGGACGAGGAGCCCGGGGCGGCAGACGGCCCCGGCAGCGAGCCGGTGCGGATCGGCATCGGCTGGCCTGCCGGAGTGCCGGACGGCGCCCGGCACGGCTTCACCCCCGAACACCGCGGCCGGCTGGAGGCCGCACTGCCCGACATGGCGTCGCGACTGGCGCAGGGGCTCTCCGCGGACGCCTCACGCATCCTGGTCCTCGGCTTCGAGGAGCTGATGTACGCCCCGCTCAGGCTCGCTCTCGCACTCGAGAGGACAGGGCGCGACGTGCGCTTCTCGACCACCACCCGCTCACCGGTGCTCGCGGTGGACGACCCCGGCTACGCGATACGGACCAGGCTGGTCTTCCCGGCACACGACAACCCCGCCGACGGACCCGGCGAGCGCTACGCCTACAACGTCACCAACGGAGACTTCGACGCGGTCGTCGTGGTGGTCGACTCCGCCGCCGACACCCCCGAACTGCACGCCCCCGGCGGGCTGCTGGCCCAGCTCGGCGCGGAGGTCCCGCAGGTACTGCTCGCCGTCGTGCCCTCGTACACACCCGACCGGCAGAACCAGAAAGCGGTCCGTATGCCCCAGCCGTTGCGTGGCCCCGCCTTCTCGTCGTACGCGGCGCAGGACGTCGGCTGGCTGCTCCAGGACATGTCCGGCGTGGAACTCGAGGCGCCCACCGAGGAGCGCGAGGAGGCGATCCAGGCGGGTGGCGCGCACTACGCCGAATCGCTGCCCGTCGAGTACCAGCCGAGCGAGCGGTACCAGGAACTCTTCCGGGCGGCGCTGGAGACATCGGCCGCGCGGATCGCGCGGGCCGTCGGCACCGTCACCGAGACGGTGCTCGCCGAGCGGTCCCCCCGGCCGGTGCTGGTGTCCCTCGCCCGGGCGGGCACCCCGGTCGGTGTACTGATGCGCCGCTGGGCGCAGCACCGGCACGGCATCGATCTGCCCCACTACGCGGTGTCCATCGTGCGGGGACGTGGCATCGACGCCAACGCGCTGCGCTGGCTGGCCGCGCACCACGACCCGGCCGATGTGGTCTTCGTGGACGGCTGGACGGGCAAGGGCGCGATCACCCGCGAACTGGCCGACGCTCTGCGGGAGTTCCCGGGATTCGACCCGGAGATCGCGGTCCTCGCCGACCCCGGCGGCTGCGTCAGGACCTACGGCACCCGCGAGGACTTCCTCATCCCCTCCGCCTGTCTCAACTCGACGGTCTCCGGGCTCATCTCCCGCACCGTGCTGCGGGCCGATCTGGTCGGACCCGACGACTTCCACGGCGCGAAGTTCTACCGCGAGCTGGCCGCGTCCGATGTCTCGAACGACTTCATCGACACCGTCGCCGCGCGTTTCGACGAGGTGACCGGGGCAGTGGAAGCCGAGGTGAAGGAACTGCTCTCGGCGGAGCGTGCACCGACCTGGGAGGGCTGGGCCGCCGTCGAGCGGATCAGCGAGGAGTACGGCATCCATGACGTCAACCTCGTGAAGCCGGGTGTCGGCGAGACCACCCGGGTGCTGCTGCGCCGCGTCCCCTGGAAGATCCTGGCGCGAAGCGGCGCGGGCGCCGACCTCGACCATGTGCGGCTGCTCGCCGAACAGCGCGGTGTACCGGTCGAGGAGGTCGACGGGCTTCCCTACACGTGCGTCGGCCTGATCCACCCGCGTTTCACCCGGGGCGCGACCGGCGCCGACGGCACCGCGGTGGTGGCCGAGTGACCGCCTACCCGCCCGTCCTGGTCGCCAGTGACCTCGACCGCACCCTGATCTACTCGACGGCCGCCCTGGACCTGACGATGCCCGACGCGGACGCGCCCAGACTGCTGTGCGTGGAGGTGTACGGGAGCAAGCCCCTCTCCTACATGACGGAGACCGCGGCCGGTCTGCTGGGCAGGCTCGCCGCCGGTACCGTCTTCGTACCGACCACCACCCGCACCCGGGAGCAGTACCACCGCATCCATCTGCCGTGCCCGCCACCGCGGTTCGCGATCTGCGCCAACGGCGGACATCTGCTGGTCGACGGCGTCTCCGACCCCGGCTGGCGGGACCGGGTGGCCAAGCGGCTCGCCGATGAATGCGCCTCGCTGGCCGAGGTACGCGCCCATCTGGTCTCCACCGCCGACCCGGCCTGGCTGCTCAAGGAACGCATCGCCGAGGACCTCTTCGCCTACCTGGTCGTCGAGCGGGCCCTGCTGCCCGACAGCTGGGTGACGGAGCTCGCCGCCTGGGCGCAGCGTCGTGGCTGGACGGTGTCACTGCAGGGCCGCAAGCTCTACGCCGTGCCGAAACCGCTCACCAAGAGCGCCGCCGTGCGCGAGGTGGCGGCGCGCACCGGCGCCGAACTCACCCTGGCAGCAGGCGATTCACTGCTGGACGCGGACCTGTTGACGGCCGCGGACCGAGGCTGGCGCCCCGCCCACGGTGAACTCGCCGACACCGCCTGGAACGCCCCTCACGTCGACGCGACGACCAGCCGCGGGGTCGCGGCCGGTGAGGAGATCCTGCGGGCCTTCGGCGACGCGGTCGAGCGCTACCCGGAGGACCGGGAGGGGGGCCGGAGGCGGAACCGGGCGGGGGACCTGGCCGGGAGCTGAAGGCGAGCCGGCCGGGAGCAGTGTTCCCCCGGTGCCCGGTGCCTTCTGCTAGCCGCAGCATCCTCCGCCGCAGCAGCCACCGCCGCCGCCACCGGTGGGAGCGGCCGAAGCAGCGCCGGAGGACCCGCCCACGGCCACCGTCGACAGCAGCTTCACCGTGTCGTCATGGCCGTCGGGGCAGGAGGCGGGCGCGGAGGACTCCGCCATCGGGCGGCTGAGCTCGAAGGTGTCTCCGCAGGTGCGGCAGCGGTACTCGTAACGAGGCATGCGCCCACACTAACGCCCTGCTGAGCGGCAGGGCCCGCTCAGCGCACCACGGTGCCCGGCCCGGCCCCCAGCAGGCCCAGCTCGCCGCGAGTCGGAGCGCCCTCCCAGTCGCCCGGCGTCGCCACCGCGAAGGCACCCGTGGTCACCGCGCGGTCCAGCCGGCCCGCTGTGTCCGCGCCGTCGAGCAACGCGGAGAGATATCCGGCGACAAAGGCGTCCCCCGCACCCACCGGATCCACACTGCGCACCGGACGCGCCGCGCAGTGCAGCTCCCCGGCCGCCGTGTAAGCCGTCGCACCCGCCGGGCCGAGCTTCACCACCACCTCGCCGGTGCCCGCGTCCAGCAGCGTCTTCGCCCGCATGGCGGGGTCGTCGGGGGCGCCGTCGGGCAGGCAGAGCGGCAGCTCGTCGTCCGATGCGATGAGTACGTCGGCGCGCGGCGCCCAGTCGCGCATCACCGACGCGGCCTGCTGCGCACTCCACAGCCGTGAGCGGAAGTTGACGTCAAGACTGACCAGCACCCCGTGCTCGGCAGCCAGTTCCAGCGCCCGCTCGGCGGCGGACCGGGCCTGCGGCGACAGAGCGGGAGTGATGCCGGTCAGGTGCAGTACCCGGGGCGACTCCCCCTGCGCGCGGAACGATCGGGCCACATCGTCGGCGGACACCCGCGAACCCGCCGACCCCGCGCGGTAGTAGTGCACCCTCGTCACATCGGGCAGCCGCGGCTCGAAGAGGAGCAGACCGGTCGGCGCGCCCTCATCACGAACAGCGCCCGAGACGTCGACGCCTTCGGCGCGCAGGGTCCGCAGCACCAGCTCGCCGGCCTCGTCAGTACCGACCGCACCCGCCCAGCGCACCGGATGCCCCAGCCGCGCCAGCCCGATGGCCACATTCGACTCGGCGCCCGCGACCGAGACAGCCATGGTGCCGCCGAGCTTCAGCGGACCGCTGCCGCGCAGCGCGACCATCGACTCCCCGAAGGTGAACACACTCACGACCGCACCGCTCCCGCCTCGGTTGCGACCCGCACGAACTCATCGGCCCGCTTGAGGAGTTCACCCAGATCACCGCCATCCGCCGCGTCCCCGGTCAGCGGAGATCCGACACCCACCGCCACCGCGCCCAGCGCCAGATACTCCGCGGCCGCTGCCGCGTCCACCCCGCCCACCGGCACGAACGGCACATCGGGGAACGGTGCCCGCAGAGCCTTGAGATACGAAGGACCGCCGACCGAAGCGGGGAAGAGCTTCAGGGCGGCTGCGCCTGCCGCCACCCCGGCGATCACCTCGGTGGGGGTGACCACCCCGGCCAGTACCGGAAGCTCCAGTCGTACGGACTCGTCCACCCCCGGCCCCAGACCCGGCGTGACGATCAGATTGGCACCGGCGTCCGCCGCCCGGCGGGCGTCGTCCGCGGTCAGCACCGTGCCTGCGCCCAGCCAGGCGTCGTCCCCCAGTTCCGCCCGCGCCCGTCCGATCACGCCGAGCGCGTCGGCGCCGCTGAGCGATACCTCGACCAGTGGCAGCCCGGCCCCGACCAGGGTCACTACGGTCCGGAATGCGGCCTCGGGGTCGTTACCGCGGACGATGGCGACGAGCCGCTCTCTCCGCAGCACCGTGGTGAAGTCCGTCATGGTTCCTGCCGTCCTGCTTGCTGTTGCCATCGTGCTTCCTGCTGCCGTCGTGCTTCCTGACGTCATTGTTCAGCCGTCATTGTTCAGCCGTCACCGTTCCAGTCGCGCCGGGCGTCACCACTCCGCGAACGCCCCGTCCTCGTGTCGCCACACCGGATTGCGCCAGTCATGGCCCTTCCTGTCGGCCGCCCGCACCGCCGCCTCGTCGACCTCGACACCCAGACCCGGCCGGTCGGTCCGCACCAGTGAACCGCCGCGGAAGCGGAAGGGCTCGGGGTCGGCGACGTAATCCAGCAGCTCGGCGGCCTTGTTGTAGTGGATGCCGATGGACTGCTCCTGGATGAGGAAGTTCGGGGTGGTGAAGGCGACCTGGAGGCTCGCGGCCAGGGCGACCGGGCCCAGCGGGCAGTGCGGGGCGATCTGTGCACCGTGCACCTCGGCGAGTGAGGCGATACGCCGCAGCTCCGAGATGCCGCCCGCATGAGAGATGTCGGGCTGCACGACCGCGACACCCGCCTGCAGCGCACGCAGGAACTCATGCCGGGCGAAGAGCCGTTCACCGAGCGCGATCGGGATGTTGGA
This sequence comes from Streptomyces sp. NBC_00344, assembly GCF_036088315.1. Classification (NCBI taxonomy): domain Bacteria; kingdom Bacillati; phylum Actinomycetota; class Actinomycetes; order Kitasatosporales; family Streptomycetaceae; genus Streptomyces; species Streptomyces sp. NBC_00344. The sequence goes on from NZ_CP107996.1 coordinate 4,932,507, forward strand.
GGCGTTCACCAGATCGGGCACCACGTGCAACTGCTCGGAGAGCACGGGCTCCTCGACGAACAGCGGCGCGGTCTCGGTCAGCAGCGGCAACAGCCGGCGGGCATTGGCCGCGGACACCCGGCCGTGGAAATCGAGCGCGAAGTCCCTTTCCTCGCCGAGCACTTCACGCGCGGTCTCGGCGCGCCGCAGCACATCCCGTATCTCGGCCCGGGTCGCGATCGGTGTCATCCGGCCGCTGGCGTTCATCTTCACGGCGGTGAAGCCCGCCTCGACCTGTTCGGTGACCGCCTCACGGACCGCACTGGGTTCGTCGCCGCCGACCCAGGCGTACGCCCGGATGCTGTCGCGCACCGGTCCGCCGAGCAGCTGGTGCACCGGCTGTCCGTATGTCTTGCCCTTGATGTCCCAGAGCGCCTGGTCCAGTCCTGCGACCGCGCTGGAAAGGACGGGGCCGCCGCGGTAGAAGCCGCCCTTGGTCATCACCTGCCAGTGGTCCTCGATCCGCATCGGGTCCGCGCCGATCAGATACTCCGCGAGGACATCCACGGCCGCCCTGACAGGCTCGGCCCGCCCCTCGACGACCGGCTCGCCCCAGCCGACGGTGCCCTCGTCGGTCTCCACCCGTACGAACATCCAGCGCGGCGGGGCCAGGAACGTCTCGATGCGGCTGATCTTCACTGGGTATTTCCCTCGGTGTGACGGTGATGGTCGTGCCGGCCGAAGGCGAGCAGCTCCAGCATGGCGGCGGACGCCCCGTCCGCGTCCCCGGCGCGGATCCGGTCCACGACGCCGCAATGCACGGTCAGCGGATGTGCCGGCTGTCCCGCGTGCACCACCCGGTCCCGCTCGATCAGCGCGGGGATCATCACCCGCTGCATCTGTACGAAGAAGCGGTTGTGCGAGGCGGCGAGCAGCGCCGTGTGGAACACCGCATCCGCTGCCACGAGCAGAGCCGGATCGTTCTCCGCGGAGCCCATCGCATCCAGCGCGGTGTCCAGAGCGGCGAGGTCGTCGTCGGTCCTGCGCAGAGCGGCCAGCGCGGCGGCGGCGGGCTCGACCGAGCGGCGCAGCTCGAAGAGCTCGTCGAAGAAGCTGTCGTCGCCGGCGCCCGAGCCCGACGCGGCACGCCAGCGCAGCACGTCGCTGTCCAGCAGGTTCCAGTTCTCCAGGGGACGGACAAAGGTGCCACGCCGCTGCCGGGCGTCGAGGAGGCCCTTCACGGTCAGGACCTTGATGGCCTCGCGCAGCACGGTCTGGCTGATGTCCAGCTCGGCCATCAGCTGAGGCAGGTCGAGGGTGGCGCCCTCGGCGTACGTACCGTCGAAGATCCGACGGGCGAGGGCTTCGACGGCGGCCCGGTGGACACCGCGGCCGATGTACGACGCGTCGGGCGCGGCCGCGGGTGCGGGCATCGCGGGTTCCTTCCGGGCACTGTGGTGCTGGTGCTGGTGCTGGTGCTGGTGCTGGTGCTGGTGCTGGTGCTGGTGCTGGACTGGTCGGGCGCTGCCGTCCCCGCGACCCGGGGATCGGGAGACGGGGCAAGCCTCGCATGATTACTCGTTAATTATCAATTAATTCTCGGCAGGGGTGACGCAGGCTGCCGCTGCTCCGATACGTGTCACCGGCTCTGTCACAGCTACCGCAGCGCCGTCACGTGTCACTGGCCCCGCCGCAGCCCCCGTATAGCCTCGCCGCTCCACCCGCAACCACGTCAGTGGCCCGCGCCGCGCTCCTCGCGGATCTGCTCGACCACCCGCGCCGCGGTCTTCCTGACGTCCTCGGTCTCGGTCAGGAAGTGCCAGTAGTCGGGATGCCGGCCCCCGAGCCCCGCAATCGCCTGCTCCAGCCGCTCCACGGCCAGGTCGAGCGGGCGTGCGTGCCGGGGCTCCGGCGTGTTGCGGCCGGTCATCGCCAGCCGCTGGGCATCCCGGATCGCGAACCGGGTCCGCTGGATCTCCTGCTCAGGATCCTTGGCCACGGCGTTGAGCCGCTCCAGCCGCCCTGCGGCAGCAGACACCGCTTCGTCGGTGCTGTTCAGCAGTGCCCTGACCGTGCCGAGAAGGGAGGTCGCGTCGGGCCATCGCTGCTCGGCACGCGCCGTGGAGGCCTCCCTCAGCTTCGCCTCCGCCTGCTTCACGGATGCCGCGGCCTGTTCGGGCACATGCTGGAGGTCCTGCCAGCACGGTGCGGTGAACCGCCGCCTCAGCTCACTGAGCACCGGTTCGACCGTGCCGGCCCGCGTGGTGAGGGCCTGGGCGCGGGTCCGCAGGGACACCAGCCGCCGGTCGATCTCGGCGGCCCGCTCGGGCAGCCGGGACGCCTCGATCCGTATCGCTTCGGCATCACGAAGCACCTGGTCCGCCCGCCGCAGCGTCTCCGTCACGCCGTGCCGGCCGGCTCCCTGATTGAGCATGGTCAGCTCGGGCCCCAGGGCCGCGAGCCGCGCGGCGAGGTCATCGGCCTTCAGCCCGGAGTCCCGCACCGAATCGAGAGCATTGCTCGCTGCGAGCAGCGCCTGCCGCGCCCGCTCCACCGCAGGCGCGAGCCTGGCCAGCTGCGTCTCGGCCTTGCCGAGCAGCGGCCCGAGCCCCTGAGCGAACCTGTCGAGTTCACCCTTCACCCGGACGAGCTCGTCCTTGGCCAGCGTCAGCTGCGTACGGGCATGCGCGACCTCCGAGACCTCCAGATCGTCCCGGTCCAGGTCGTGGGCGTCGACCGCGGTGATGTACGACGTACTGGCCTCGTCGATCCGCCGCCCCAGCGCGGCGAAATCGGCCGTCACCCTGCGGGCATCGGGCGAACTGTCCACCGCCGTGATGGTCTCGATCGAGATCTGCAGGTCGCGCTGTGCGGTGTCCAGGTCGTAGAACGCCGCGGCCGCCGCATCCTTCGCGGCCTGCGCTTCGGCCCGGTGGTTCTCCCCGCGCCCGCCGAACCAGCGCCGCGTACCCCCGCCGGCGAAGGCCCCGGCGAGGGCGGCCAGCAGAGGCACCGGAAGGACCATCAGCGTCAGGACATCCCGGACGGCACTCGCTCGCGCATACGGCTGCCCGCGTCTTGCCGTCACATCCCTCTCCCGTGGTGGTCCGTCCTGCCCGGCCATTCTCCCACCAGGTAAGGACGAACACACGGGCCGGTTAGTTCGCGCTTCGCACGGTGACTTCACCGTTCCCGCTGCGAGCGCTCACCACATGGGTGCTGGAGTCGTTCCTGGGCACGCTGATCTTGACTCTTCCGTGGTCGCTGCTGGTGTCGACCCGATAGGCGAGGCCCGTGCCGGTGGGCAGCGCGATCTCGACGGCCCCGTTGTCGCTGACCGTTTTCACCCGGTCCGGCGCCTTGCTGAAGGCCAGCCGGACCGCACCGTTGTCCGAGCCGGCGGTCACCGAGCCCGATGAGACGTTCTCGGCATTCACCGATCCGTTGTTGCTGCTCAGGTCCAGCGCTCCGGCGGAGTCCCGGACCACGACGGCCCCGTTGTCGGAGCGGAGCTTCAGCGGAGTGGTGAAGCCGGTGGCCGTGATTCTCCCGTTGTCGTCCTGCACTACCACCGTCACCCCGCGAGGCACCTTGATCTGGTGCCGGGCCGCGCAGTCGCTGGCCAGCGCGTCGCACTTCAACCGCAGCGTGAGCTTGTCGTTCTTCATCGACCAGGAGGCATGGGGCCCGCTCCCCAGAAAGACCCAGCCGTCGACCCGCCGGGTTACCTCAACCGTCTTCACGTCGGCCGGCACCAGCTCGATGGAGGCGTTGTCGGAGTCGACAGTCAGCGTCTTCCCGCTCAACGCGAACGACTTGTGCTCGGCGGGCGCGTCGGAGGGATCGGCTCCGCACCCGGAGAGTGCGAGGGCCGCGACGGCGGCCGCGCCTGCGACGAGAATCGTTCGGGTACGGATTGCCACGATGATCATTCCCCCAGTTGATCCCTGCCGACTTGCTCCTACCGTACGAACCCACCCCCACCCCGGACGATCCGGCCGCCCACCGGAACGGGGGTGGGGGTAACCCCCGGCCCTGTCCCGGTTCCGCGCCGGCACCTGGTCCTCCCCGGCGCCGGCGCGGCGCTGATCCGCGGCCTGGTGCCGGGGGCGGCGCCAGGCCCGTTCCCGCCCGCCTGCCGACCACAACAGGTTTCGAGCGGGGCGCTCCGGCCATGTACTCTGATCCCTCATCCACGGGTGCGTAGCTCAGGGGTAGAGCGCTGCTCTTACAAAGCAGATGTCGGCGGTTCGAAACCGTCCGCGCCCACCAGCCAGAACGCCCCCGCAGCGAGCCGCTGCGGGGGCGTTGACGGCAGTAGGTGACGGCAGTTGCCGTCCAAGGGCCGGTGACGGAATCGTCGGCGCTCTCGTCACCTTGCTTACGCTGCCCTGGTGCGGTGTCGGGCTGAGGCGCACCAGCCTGGAGCGACTTTCGGCTGTGTCTATGACCTCAAGACGGTGGAAATTGCTTGGTCGGCCAGAGAAAGTACGGCCTTACTGAGGCGAACTGAATTGAGGCGTGTTGGATGCCAAGTGACGGCGTTCAATGGTTTGGGAGAATCCTCTGTCAGATTCATGAGGAAATCTTGATGTCTCGCACTCAACGGCTTGGGTGTTACGAGCAATATGGCATCAAACTTGCGTCCGTTGATAGCTTGCGTTAGGAATTTCCCGGTGTTGCGGTGAATCAAGGTGGAATCTAGAGTCACTATCACCCCTACCACCGCGGAGCCAACCCGAACGGCTAGATCTACTGGCGCAAAGTCCTGTACGTATTGGGTGATATCTGAGGCAGGGAACTGTGTAAGCAGTTCTGAGTAGACTGCGTTCTCGAATGCTGATCCTGAAATGACAGACGCGGATGCCCCCACCACTTGCCGAACGGTCTTTTCGGATACTGGCTTATGGAGAACTTTGCCCGCGCGCTGGACAAAGAAGGATAGTGGTTGTTGGTAATATGCAACACCTGCCGAATCCTGCATCTCTCGAACGAGTTCGATCCGTGGGCCAATTGTTTTCCCTCCGTGTCGCCTATACCAGTCATCCTTGACGTCGTCCGTTATCAGTAGAATGGGTGACTCGGTAACTCTGGCTTTGTCGAGAAGTTGCAGCCAGAGTATCCCGTCCCCGTGGGAATTATCTGGCTTGTCCTCGTCCTGCAAGCCAGGCGGGGTCCCCTCCGTGTACCGCTTGGTGACGGTCTCAATCATTGCGTGATGGCTCTCAGGGCTAGGGCGCTCACCTATACGCGAATCCAGAAGGTCCTCCCATTTTTTCAGGATTGCGTCATCGCGTAGTGAGTCTTCCAATCGCGAATCGCGCCCTTTCTGCAGAATGTGGATTTTGGAAATTATTTGATCTATGCCGTTCAAGATATCTTTAGTGTCCGATGGTGTTATCACCGGATGCCCTGCGATGCTCTTGAGGTGCTCTTCGACTTTTTTGCGCGCCGCAATCAGTGGAGTTTCGAGGGACTGATATACCTTATCCTCTCCTGCCATCACGGCGGGCCGGTTCTTGAAGAATTCGTAGCCTGCCTGATAGGGAACCCAGAGTCGATCTTTGAGGTGGGTGAGAATTTCGAAAATCTGCTTCCGGGCATCGCTGTCGACCTTATACGGGGCCAAGAGGACGTTTGCATCTAGGGCGATGAGTCCTTCTTTCAGGAACTGTGAATACTTCGCATCGGAGGGTGAATAGTACTCGCTAAATATGTTCTTCATTGGGCCCTCTCTGGTCGGGTGAATTAGAATATCGGACCTGGGAGTGCCACCGAGGGTTTTTGGCATGATTGGCTGGAGGGTCAGTTGCTCGTTGCCTGGTCTCGATCGAGCTGTGGAGCCCTACCGGCGACTCTGTGGGGCGGTCCCATCGCTGCGTCCGCCCCAGGCGAACTTCGGGACGGACGCAGCGGGGCTCAGAGAACGCGTCGGGCTGGTCGCCGCAGCAGCCGATCCATGTGACCCATCGCCTCCCGCCGGTTCTCGTCGGACACGTGGGTGTAGATGTTCATAGTGACGGCGATCTGGGAGTGACCCAGGATCTCCATCACGACGCGTGCCGGCACACCGGCGGCGAACAGGAGCGTGGCGCATCCGTGCCGAGCGTCGTGCAGGCGAATGCGGCGCAGTCCCGCGTCCTCCGTGATGCGCTCGAACGATCGGCTGAGGTTCCTCGGCTCAATCGTTCGCCCGGTCCTGGTCGTGAACACGTAGTCGCTGTCATGCCAGGCCTGCCCCGCGTCGTGGCGCTGCGCGGCTTGACGGAGACGCTGCCAGCGCAGCGGCGCCACGCACATGAGCGGTACGGGGATGGCGCGCGTGCGGCGGTTCTTCGTGGAGTCCGCGTAGAGCTCCTTCTGCACCCGCTGGATCTGATTCCGCACGGTGAGCGTGCGGCGCTCCAAATCGATGTCTGACCAGCGGAGTCCAAGAACCTCGCCCCGCCGCAGCCCCAAAGCCACGGCGAGCACGAACGCCGCGTACAGCGGATCCCTCCTCGCGGCCTCCAGGAAGGTCGTCGTCTCCTCCAGATCCCACGGCTTCAGCTCGCGCGACTGCACCCGGGGGGCTGGAACGAGCTTGACCACGTTCCTGCTGATCAGCTCCTCGCGGCATGCGGCCGTAAGGGCGCTGCGTAGGACGCGGTGCGACTCCTTGGCTGTCGCAGCCGTGGCCTGTGTCGTCACGGCTGTGAGCATGCGGCGCACGTCGGCCGCACCGAGGGCCTCCAGTCGTTTGGAGCCGATGTGCGGGATCAGGTACCGGCGTACGTGCGTCTCGTACTTGGCGTACGTCGTCTTCTTGCGGTCGTCCCTGACGAACTCCTCCAGCCAGTAAGGCAGCCATTCGGAGAGCCTGGCCGAACGGGTGGGCGTCGGGACGCCTTGCCGGTCACGAAGGACCAGCTCCTGCCGCTTGGTGTCGCACTCGTCCCAGGTGCTGCCGTAGACGGTCTTGCGCCTGCGCGTGCCGTCCGGCTGGGGAACGTAGACGCGCGCTTCGTAACGGCCGTCTTTGCGCTGCCAGATACTGCCGGCGCCGTTCGGATTCCTCTTACGTGCCATCAGGCAGCCTCTTCCAACTGGTGGTCGATGAAGGTGCGGAGAGCGTCGGCGGGCACCCGGCGGCATCGGCCGATTGTGATGCTCTTGAGTTCGCGCGAGCGGATGAGGTCGTAGACCTTGAACCTGCTGAGGCGCAGTGCGTGCATGACCTCGGGGACCGTCAATGCCTCGGGGATGTTGGACAGGGGAGCGCTCATCGGGTCACTGCCTCCTGGGCAGAGCGAAAGAGGGGCCGGGGCCCCTTCCTGTCAGGGGCGCTACTTCCGCTACCGCCGCTACCTCGCAGGTGAGAGGGTCTGTCGGAGGTAGCGGACGAGGTAGCGGTAGCGGATGGGTAGCGGTAGCCGAGACCGGTTGCCGCTACCGGGTTTGCGCTGGTCAGGCCGTATTTTCGGTGCCTGGTAGCGGAGGTAGCGGACTTTCCGGGGGTGGGGGGCAGTAGCGGGCCCAGGCGTCCCAGAGATCGGCGGTGTAGTAGCCCTTGAGCACGCTTCCGGCGGTCTTGATGTTGCGGGAGGCAATGGGCTCGTTGTCGGCCGTCATGTACTCGGCGAGCATCTTGGACAGGCGCCGGTTGTCGAGCGGCTTGCCGTGAAGGTCGGCCCACGGGGCGTCATCCAGGGCGTTGAGCCTGTCGAGGATGGCGACGGTGGGCAGGCGGTCGATGCCGACCATGACGTGGTCACGCAGGTCGGTGAGCAGCCGGACACCGATGCTGCCTTTGTCGTTGGCACGGGAGGCATTTACGAGAGTCACGCACGCGGCGCGGGCCCGCTCGGGCCAGTGACCGCCGACCGCGTCGGCGATGGCGAGCAGCGGTTCCCACACGTCGGCCGGCCGGTCGCTGACCCCGTCGGGCATTTCCGGCCAAGCGCCCATGATGGAGCTGCTGTCGTGCTCAGCCCACTGGGCGAGACGGTCTCGGAGCTTGTGCCCTTCGGCTTCGTGGATGCGGGCCCGGAACGGCTCGACCGTTTCGTTGCGGGCCCGGCGGCGCATGCGGACGATGACGGCCCGGCTCATGATCGTGTCCGGGAGCGAGCCGAGACCGGCGACCGCGACCGCGCAGTACGAGGGGAAGGCCTGGACGGTCTGCTGTCCGCCGTCGCCGATGCACCGGTAAGTGACCCCGGTGCGGCGGTGTCCAGCGTTCAGGAAGCCGCGCAGTTCCTCGTTGTCCCCGGCTTTGGGCCCGAAGACGGTGTCGATCTCGTCGAACAGGATGGTGGGCTTCCCGTTCCCGCTGGACACGCTGCGGAACAGGGCCGCGGCGGACGCGTTGACGGCCGTCATGGGCTGCGGGACGAGGGTTTCCACGATCTCCAGTGCCCGGGTCTTCCCGGACCCCGGTTCGGGGGACAGGAAGGCGATGCGGGGGGTGGAGTCGAAGCAGTCGAGCAGGTGAGCGTGCGCGTCCCACAGAGCCACCGCGACGAACGCCGCTTCGCTCGGGAAGACGTTGAAGCGGCGGTGGAAGGCCTCTACCTCGTCGAGGAGAGCGGCGCCGTCGATGGGAGGTGTGGTCGGTGTGGGGTCGGTCATGCGGCGGCCCTCCCAGAGACGGCGGGTGTGGTGTGGGGGCACTGCTGGACGCTTGCGCGGGCGTTCAGCTCGATGACGGCGCGGCGGCCCCGGGCGCGTTCGTGGTGGCCGCAGGCACAGAGCCAGTCCGCGACGGGGGTCTCGTTGCGGCCGAGTCCGCGCACGGTCAGACCGGGCTGGATGCCGGTCACGGTGACCGTGCGCGGGCCAGGGAGAACGGCAACGCGGACGCCTTCGACGACGACCTTCGGCGCATCACCGCCGGTGTGGCCGGGGCCGATTCGGCGAGGCTGGGGCGGGTTGGGGAGGCTTTTCAGAGGGAGATTGGCGCGGGTGGTCATGCTGCCTCCGGTCGTGGCCGGCAGGTGCGGATGGCCCAGCCCAGGGCGCTGGCGATGGTGGCGCGGCACTCGGCCGGAGTGAGCCCCACGGCCTCGCCCTCTGCCTGAAAAGCCGCTTCGACGACGTGGCGGGGAAGGTCTCGCCATGCCACGAACCGGCCCATTGCCCGGACGGAGGCGAGCAGGGTGGTGTTGCGCCGCCCCTCGGGTGCGCCCCGGACGGTCTCCCGCTCGCGCTGGAGGACGGTTTCGGCATACCGGTGGGTCCGCAGGGGTGCCGAGACAGGCCCGGGGACAGTGGCCACGGGCTTCGGGTGCGGAGGCGTGAGCCGCTGCAGGAGCCATGCGGGCAGGGGGTTGATGAGGGCGGGCCCCTCGACCGTGTAGCGGTGGCCGTTGATGATGCTGCCAGTGGCGACGACGTACCCGCCCCATGCCCGGGTGTCGACGAGGGGAGCCAGGGTTCCGGCGGTGTTGTGGAGGCGGGCGGCTGCGGGGGCGGTGAAGTACAGGTGGTGTCCGCCGCTCGCGGTCCGGATCGTGCGGGTGCGGGGCACCGGGTGCCCGGCGCGCTCGCAGAGCGCAGAAAGGTTGGCCGCGCCGTCAGGCGTGCCCTCTTCGCTGTTGGGCTTTGGCTGGTCGAGGTCGACGACAACCAGCCCGGACGGCCCGGTGGCGATCCCGACGTTCCACGCTCCGGTGGACCAGGCGGCGCGGATCCGCTCGGGGTCGGTGGTGGCGCGCTGCTCCCACTTCAGGTGGCCGGTGGTGCAGGGGCCGGTGCGGGGGCATGCGGTCTCGCCGTGGAGGGCGGGCCGCTTGCCCCCAGGCCGGAGCGGGAAGACGTGCCAGCCGTGTTCGGCGGCTTGTAAGGCTGCGGACAGCAGCGCGGTCGGCGGGTGATGGGTCATGCTGGGTGTCTCCAGTTCTCGTGAGTGCTGGTTGACGAGGGCGGCCCCGATTCATTGGCGTGAGAGGGCGGCCGCCCTCGTTGTTGTGCGGGTGTGTCAGGCGGCGGCGGACTCGTCGCCGCGTGCGGCGGTCAGGCAGCCGTCCGGGGTGCGCGCGACGGTGCCACCGGTGGTGAGGGACTTGACGGCTTTGGACACGGCACCCTTCGACAGGCCCGTGAGTGTCACCAAGTCTTTCTGTCGGACCGGTTCGTCGGCGGTCTCGATGGCCTTGAGTACGCGGGCGGTGGCACCGTCCGTGGCCGGTGCCGTCTCGGGCGCGGTGTCCTTCACGAGGGTGAGCGTCGGGGTGCCCGCGGCTTCCGTTGTCGTCGTCCCCGAACGTGACCAGGGGGTGCGGTCGGGCAGGGCGATGACGACGGCCTTGTCCATGTAGCGGACCTTGACCGGGTCGGGCTTGCGCTTGCCGTCACGGATCAGGGCGACACCGGGGACGGGGAGTTCGTCGGCGGTCCATCCCTTGGCCTGTGCGTCCTCTCCGAGGACGACGCGGGCTTCGGCCGGCGTGCGGACGGCGAGGCAGATGGAGACGCCGATCTGTGGTGCGATCTGCTTGGGGATGCCGTCGCCGATGGTGGGCTTCTGGGTCATCCACCACAGGTCGATGCACGCGGCCCGCCCCATGCGGGCGATGGACTCCAAGGCGGGCAGAGCGGACCGGTTAGCGGTGCGGGTCTTGCCGTCGGTGGTCTCTGTCTCGTAGGGGACCTTGTCGGCGGCGGTCATGACTTCGGCGCCCTCGTCGACGACGACCGTGATCCGGGGCCGGTCCGGGGTGGGGGTCCAGGTGTCCTGTCCCTTGGGCAGGACGGAGAGCCGTTCCAGCATCTCCGTCTCCAGCTCGTCGGTGACGTCGATGACCTCGTACGGGGTGGAGGCGACGCGGGCCCGGTGGTCCCACAGGCGGCCTTCCACGCGCTTGAGGTCGATGATGACCAGCGCGTTGGCCGGGCCCTCGGAGGCGTCGTAGAGGAGCGGGCGGGAGGCGACGGACTTTCCGGCGCCGGAGCGTCCGGCGATCAGGAGCCGTTCCCCGAGAGGCACGGTCACCTGCTCGCCGGTCACGTTGTCGATGCCGAGGGAGCGACGCTCGGGCGTCCACGTCAGGTCGTCACCGTCGGCGGCGCTGCGGGTGCGCAGGATGAGTTCGGCCCACCCGCCCTGCTTGCCTGCCTTGGTCTGGATGCGCAGGCTGGTGCGGGCTCCGAGCAGGGCGCGGATGTGGTCTTCAGCGCTGCGGAGCTTGGTCGCGGTCCATGTCCCTTCGAGGCGGACCGCGCACATGATTCCGGCGTCGGTGAGCTTCGGCCGGCCGGTGAGCGTTCCGGCGAGGCCGCGTTGTTCGGCGTGCTCCTTCCAGTGCTGGGGCTGGAGGCGTTTCAGCAGCGCGGTCTCTTCGGCGGTGGGCTTGAGTCCGGTGGTGTCGCGCCCGCGCACGGCGGCCCAGACCGTCAGGGCGGTGACGGCTGCGACCACGGCGATGGCGGACCACACCCACGCGCGGACGGACACTTGCGGCAGCCACACGTACCCGGCGACCCCGAGGGCGGTGGCGGTCTTCGACGCGAACAGCCACATCGGGTCAGGGACCCGACGCCTGGCCGTGCGCAACTCCCGCTCGGCACGGTGGCGCAGAGGGGTGATGCCCTCGGGGTCTATGGCGCGGGCGGTGGCCAGGGCGCGGCGGGCATCGCGTACGAGGGGCTTGCGGTCGGCGCGCAGAGTGCGGCGGCGGTCTGCTTCCTTGCGCCACCGGTCCGCGCTCCATCGGGCGGCGGTGGCGGTGTACTGGCGGTGTGTACGCCAGACTTGAGACTGACTCACGGGATCTTCTCCAAGGGTTCTGAGTCGGTGAGGGCGGGCCCTGCACGGCCCGCCCTCACGCGGGTGCGTATGTACGTGGAGTGAGGGTGTTTCCGGTTTCCTGGTTTCCCAGGGGCCCCTACGCGTGTGCGCGCGAGGCCGGAAACTCCGGTCACCCTGCGTCGCTACGGGGGTTGTGGCGGCCGTGCGCGGACCGGGGGGTCTCAACCCACCCGGAAGGGGGGTCGGGAGCCCTACGAGCCACCTACGGCCTTTGGGTGTTCAGGGGCGTGGTTACCGGCGGCGCAGAGACTTCGAAGCGGTCTTGGTGCCGGTGCCGTTGACGGACTTCACGACGGTGACCACGCCCCACGCCATGACGGCCGCGAGGAAGGCCAGCAGCGCGAGGTTCGCCGCGATCGCGGTCAGAACACCGACGAGGAGCGGGCCGAAGTACACACCGGCCGCGACCGCGCCCGCACCGACGCCGGAACCGAGCGCGATGCGCTGGACGGTGCGGTCCGGCGGCGCCTGGTGGATGTGCTGCACGATCTGCTGCGGCGCCGCCTGCTGGGGTGCGGGCAGGTGGGTGGCGTCGGCGTAGGTGTAGGTGCCGTCCGGGAGCTGGACGACCGTGACCGCCCTGGGGGCGGGAAGGTGCTGGTCCATGGTTCTCCTTCGATCTAAGCCGCGGGGGCGAACGAGTCGGAGCAGGGCACGCACATGCCGAGCGAGCGCGGGATGCAGTACCCGGCATCACGACGGCACTCAGGGCAGGTCCGGCGGGCCGCCATCGCCCTGGCGAGAGCGGCGGCGCGGCCCGGTGTCATCGGGCGGACGGGCTTGGCCTGGTCGATGCGGTAGAGGTAGGCGACCAGCGGCCCCCGGCGTCGGCGGGGGCGTTCGAGCTGTGCGGCGACGTCCTGACCGCCGGGCCGCAGCCCGAGGGCACGGAGCTGGCGGCGGGTCGCGTAGCCGTCCGGGGCCAGGCGCCACCGATAGGTCGGGATACTCATCAGGCAGCCACCCCCAGTTCGCTGGGATGAGGGGCGCTGCGGGCGAGCTGCACGAGTCGGACCTCTGGGCAGGGCACGGTGGCCGCGCCCCAGTCGTCGGCGATGAAGTCCCGGCCAATGTGCTCGGTGTAGGCGGGCGGGATCGCTTCGGTGAGTTCCTCGTGGACGTCAGTCCAGGTGATGCCCATGGCCTGCTGCATCTCGGTGACGGAGCCCTTGCCGCCGCCTTTGCCGTACGCGGCGATGTAGGGGCCGTCGCGCCAGACGCCGTGCCGCCAGCCCCGCACGGGGCCACGGTGTGGCTTGTGCGGGGCTGGTCGGGGGGCCCAGTACGGTCCGAGTTCGAAGTAGCGGTGGCGGAGGACCGAGAGGCCGAACATCTCCCCGCACAGCAGTAGGTCCTTGCGGAGCTGGGCGCCTTGGACGTTCTCGATGACGTAGGGGACGCCGTACCACTCGCACACCTCCCGCACCTGCGGAATTAGGTCCAGGTGGTCACGTCGGCCCCGGTTGGTTCCCTTGGTCAGTGCACAGGATGCCTGGCAGGGCGGTGAGTAGTGGACCAGGTCGAACTCCTGGCACATCTCCCTCGCCGCGTCCAACGCATGGCCCTCGATGAACCGGAACGGGTAGGCGGGGCGCGGGACGATGTCGACGCCGACCACGTCGAACCCGGCCCGGTAGTAGCCCATCGACGCCCCGCCCGCGCAGCAGAACAGATCAAGGACTCGCGGCCGGCGCATCAGGCCACTGCCTTGGCCGGACCGTCCGCACGCTCGGTCCGCAGGGTCTCGCGCAGCACACGGGCCTTGGCGGCGGAGGTGTGGACGGCCTTGCGGATCCCTTCGGCCGTCAGGTCCCCGATCGGCCAGTCGGAGGTCACCGAGCGTGCCTCGTCCAGCAGTTCACCCGCCGTGCGGACCGGTCGGGGCGTCCGTGCGGCGTCCGGGACGCGGCCGGTCGCCGCACGTGGTCGAGCCGACTCGGCAGCCACCGCCCGCACCGGAACCGGCTCGATCCGCTTCACCAGGTCGACCGGCACGGAAGCCGGAAGGGCAGGCCGCGCAGTGACCGGAGCAACCAGGGCTGGGATCGACTCTCCCAGGTCAGGGGTAGACCGATTTACGGTTGTCTCTGTCGTTTTCGCCGCATTCGCCGGTTCGACCGGTCGGTGATGCAGGACCTTGGCCACGAGGTCGGAGCCGAAGTAGATCGACCCGACCGGCAGCGACGTGGCGAGCAGGACCAGGGCCCAGTTGGCGGGGTCCCAGTCGGCCAGTCGACCCCAGTCGACCGAACCGCCGTGGAGCTCCGGGACGAGGCCGTGCACGTAGTTCAGGACCAGGGAAGCCAGGGTGTAGGCGGCCAGCACCCGCAGCGCGAACCGCCGGGCCTCGTCGGTCAGTACCAGCGTGGCGACCAGCGCCAGCGCCATGAGTCCGTCGACGACGAAAGGGTAGAGCAGGGCGGCGGTCTTGTCCGCGCCGGTCGCGCTGGCCACGTCTCGAAGTGCGTTCCACGAGACGCGAAATGCCATGGCGACGACGACCATCAGGGCAAACACGAGCAGGCCCTTACCGAAGCGGTTCATGCCGCACCGTCCGACTGCACGATGCGGGCGCGGTTCGTCAGGTCCCGGCGGGTGGCCAGCACCCGGTTGCTTGCCCGGCGAACCCGCCGGGCGTCCAGCTCGTTGGCCGGGCGGTCCATGGTCATGATCTGTGCATCCAGCAGCTTGAGTTCCGCCTGAATGAGCGGCATCTCCTGCTCGATCGCGTCCAGCTCAGCAGTGGTCGGCTCGATGTCGAGCGACTCGGCCGTAACAAGGGACTGAAGTGCAGCGATGGTCTTCATGGGTCGTTTTCTCCCTGGTAGGTGGGACGGCCCGAACAGCGGCCCCGGTGTCTCACCACCGGGGCCGCGCGCCGTCTTGGTCGTTCGTGGGCTACGAGCGACCACGGCGACCCGGCACCGCAGCCCGCCGAAGAGGCAGGCCCGAATGCCGGGCACCGTGAACGCTGGTGCTTCGGTTCTCCTGATGTCGCGCGGCGCTGCTTGTTCCGGGGAGGTCCGAGATCCCGGAAGTCGTCGCAGTTTCGAAGGTGTGCCGCGAGGTTCTTAGAGCCGATGGCGTTCCCCGGTCAGGGGGTGTGGGCCCCGGTGTGAAGGGGGCCGTGTCTCGGTCGGCTGGTCTCCACTCGCCTCGGCCGGAACGGTCACGGCCGCCGTGCTGCGGTGGATCACGCTGTTGAGTTTTGGCGTGACGGAATTGGCCCCCTCCGGAGATTCCGGATCGGGCGATGGCCACAACAAGAGACTGGACCGGTGGACCGGTCCAGTCAAGCGATGAATCCGCGCGGCGTCACTCCATCACGAATAAAGGTGCAGGTGGGGAGCGCTTTCAAGGCAACAAAAAAAGCTGAACCGGTGGACCGGTCCAGCCGTCTCTGTTGCTCGTGTTGCGCCTACATGGCGTAGGTGTCCACCTGCTCGAAGTACGAGGACGGCGTGACGCCCTCCTCGCAGACCAGCGGCTTCCCCTGCTCGTCATACGCCGTGTGCAGAAGCACGGCCACCGGTGCCCCCTGCGGCACCTTCAGGCGGTCTGCCTCCGTCTCCGACGCAAGGCGCACGGTGGTGACGTCCACGCCTTCGGCCGGGCCTCGCCCGGTCTGACGTCGGACGTAGCGCGTTGTGCCTTCGGCGATCGGGTTGGTGTCGGCGAGGCGTGGTGATACCTCCGCGACATCCGGGGGGAACCACGCCTCGACGCAGCTATTCGGGGTTCCGTCCGGGAGCTGAAGGACGCGAACGCGCCGCAGCGCCTTAGTCCCGGGGGAGAGGCAGAGGGCGGCGGCGACGTGGGCAGGGGGTTCCGCCCAGTCAGGCGTACCAACGCGCAGGAACGGCATGCCGCCCAGGATGCGCGCCGACCCTGCGCGGCGAGCGCCGGCGGGGCGTGCCACGGGCGTTTCCGTGACGACGAATCCGGTTCCCTGCTTGGCCACGACCACGCCGTCGTTCCGCAGAACATCGACGGCCTTGATGGCGGTAGCCCGTGACACATCCCACTGCTCGGCCAGCTCGCGGCCCGACGGGATCGTCTCCCCGGGAGCGATCTCACCAGCGGCGATGCGGGCGCGCAGGAACTCTGCGATCTCTTCGTACTTCAGGACTGCCATGGTTTCCCCTAATTCCTGCCCTGGACTGGTCCACCGGTACACACGATACTGCGACCATGTCGAATCTCGAATTGGCTCCCTCCGTGATGCGGTTCTATGGCGAGACGGTCAACGAGGACAGCCGCCTGCGCAGCTCGGCAGACGGCCGGATGGAACTGGCCAGGACTCAAGAACTCCTCCGACGCTTTCTGCCCCCCGCGCCGGCGCGTGTGCTCGACGTGGGCGGGGGAACCGGGATTCATGCTGAGTGGCTGGTGAAGGACGGCTACAACGTCGCTCTGGTGGACCCGGTGCCCCGTCACGTTGAGGCCGCGTCGGCGGTGTGCCCAGCGGCCGTAGGGGACGCTCGTGCCCTGTCCGAGCCAGACGACAGCTTCGACGTCGTACAGCTCCTCGGGCCGCTCTACCACCTGCCCGACCCCGCCGACAGGCAACAGGCGCTGGCGGAAGCTTCCCGTGTCGCCAAGCCCGGCGGGCTGGTCGCCGCCGCCGCGATCAATCGCTATGCGTCGCTCTTCGAGCACGTCACGTACGCCCACCTGCACACCGAACGAATCCATGCGTCCGTCTCCAAGATCCTGGAGACGGCTGTCTACGACGGCGTGCGGGGATTCACCCTGTCGTACTTCCACCGAGCCGAAGAGCTCGTGGCGGAACTGGTCGCCGCAGGTCTCCAGGACGTTCAGGTCTTCGGGATCGAGGGACCGGCATGGTCCCTCGTGAAGGCGGCTGAACAGCAGCCGGGCGATGGGCCGACGGATGACCTGATTGCCTCTGCCATGGCGGCGGCGCGGATGGCAGAGCCGTACCCGGAGTTGCTCGCCGCCAGCTCGCACCTGCTTGCCGTCGGCAGGGCGCCTGACGGCAATCAGTGACGGCAACGTGGGCGCACACCACTGCACCGGAGAGCACTTCCACGCACAGCGCAGCGTGACAGAAGCCGCGTTGGCCAAGCTCGTAAGGGCTCCCGGGCGAACTTACAAAGCAGATGTCGGCGGTTCGAAACCGTCCGCGCCCACCAGTGCAAGGGCCCCTCGCCGATCATGGCGAGGGGCCTCAACTCGCCAAGCTCCCGGCCGGCCTGGTCGGGATCGACTGTAAGCGCGCTGTCGAGCAGCGCCCCGTCTCTCTGCCCACGCTGTCGTCACGGCGTTCTGACTGCGCCCGAGGATCCCCGAAACGACCGGGGCGGAACGCCGACTGCGCTGAGAAGCTGGATGCAGTCGACGCCCAAGCGGGGCTAGGGTCGTCTTAGGGGAGGCACCTCAACTCAGGCCCTCAAAATGAGAACGCGCGCTTCCGGCCTCTGTGCAGAGAGCAGTAGCGGCTTTAATCCAGGCAATCCGGTCAACGTTGGCTGCGTTGTTGACACGTGCCGAATTTAGTATGTGAGTGAAATTCATTTCCCCCTTGTTGTGAAATAGGCGAAATTCCTTGAACTCCCATCTCTTGCCTGCAACTTCGTCAAGAGTGCCAAGTGCATGAACGATCACTTCCGGTGTCGAAATCCACGGGTATCCGCACACTGCGAGCCGCGGCCGAGCATTCCTCTCCAGTGCTTCCCACTGGTATCGAACTCGCATAATCCAATTGGCGCGCTCCTTGCGTCCCATCGGTTGGATGGCGGATTTGATGAGGCGGTTCTGTATTTCGGTCTCATTTGCCAAGTCGCGCAGAATTGAAGCAACCTCGGAGATACCATTGGATCCTGTTTCGCACTGCCATGCGTGGGTTTGAGTATCCCGATCAGTCTTATACCGCTCCGTGTCCCTATTCCTCGCCGACCCGTCCGGGTTGCTGAACGCGTTTGCGTTTGTCAGGAGTCTCATACTTCGTTTCATGGATGCCTCGAAGTCGCGGCATAATAGCTCCATGTCTGATCGAACGGTTGCCGGAACGCCAGGCTTGGCTACTGCCAATGTCGAAGATTCGAAATCGACAGCGAACTGAATGGAAATTGCTGTTGCCAGTCTGCGGTCTGCGGCGTCGGACTCCTTTCTTGTGAGCCATCCAAGAAACAAGAGTACGAAGGGGACACCGAAGCATGCGGCGGCCACGCTGGAGGTCATGTTGACAAGAAAAGAAAATTCGCCCCAAAAGTGAGTTAGGTCAAATATAATTCCCGCCGTGAGGAGCGCCCCTCCTGCGATCGGAAGAGTCTTGCCTATGAATCGAACCTCTTTGGATGCAGAGTTCCAGATGGCGGAAATTTGTGAAAGCACAAGCGTCCCTCCAGTAGGTTTCGTTCGGCGCATCGTACTGAGCTTGGACTCGGAGGTGTGACCATGTCGGTGCCCAGACCGGCCGCCAGCGGAGCAGGAACAGCTGTGCAAGTACATCGACGTCACCTTGGGCGACCATGGTGTGGACGTGGCAGCACTAACCGCGAACGGCGGCGTCACCCGTGGGGAGGTCGCTGACACTTGGCGCAACTGGTGATCGTGGACGGGCGGGCGCCGGACGTCGGCCGGCCTCTGACATCCGGTGACATCAACGGCAACGCACGTGGGCGGTGTCAGGCGGGCAGCGGCGGTAGGTCGGTGCCAGCTCGGGGGCCCGGTTGACCCTTCCTGGGCGAACTTACAAAGCAGATGTAGGCGGTTCGAAATCGTCCGCGCCCACCAGTGCAAAGGCCCCCAACTGATCATGGTTGGGGGCCTTTGACATTCAGTTCTGACGTCAGCGGGTGGAGGTTGGTCACCGCTGACCGGAACCGCCTCGTGATGGGCGAAAGATCCTCCTCCTGGGCGTTGGCAGAAACCTTCTCTACGGGTTCAAGAACCCCGCGCATGGCGTGGGCGCAGCCCTGAGCGGCTGCCTCCGCCTTGCTCCGGGCCTTGGCTACGCCGGTCGCGCAACCGGAGCCAGAGATCCTCACCGAGGTAAACGACAGGCACAAGGCATGCCTCCGGCGTGGGCGTTCAGGCTCCGGGCTGGAGTCGGGCGCCGTTCGCGGGTGCCGGCGGGTTGGTGGGAGCGTTGTGGGGCTTCCATCCCGAACGCCTTCGACCGAGGCAGAGCCAAGCAGTGGCAGCCCGAGGTGTGAAGGGCGTTCGTACCGGGGCGCGCTCCACCTTGGCGCCCTGGACCACGCCCGCTCCAGGGTGTGTGGGTCGAAGGCGGACGTGATGGGAGCCGGGGATGCGATGGGTTGGGGTGGATCCGATGTGCGCTATTCACGGGTAGGCAGAGAAGGCGAGCAGCGCTGCTCCGACCCAGGCCAACCAGCTGCATGACGCCAGGGATACGCCATCGCAGAGCAAGGAGCCCACCGCCTGTGACGACTACGCCGCCGACCAGGAGCCACATTCCTTGTAACGCTTCCTTGGGCGCGCTGGGCGGATTGTCCTGGTCGTAGCTGTCGGCCCAGCCAGTCATCCCGTACCGGAACACCAACCAGGCGATGACCATCAGATCGATGATGAGTAGCGCCACGCTGACCCCGACCTGCTCGCCAGTCGACGGCTCACCCCCGGGCCTCATACCCAGCACCGTTCCGTTTGCGCGTGACAGCTTGTTGTTCGCATGCCGTCCAGCATGCTGTCGTGGCAGGCACCACACATGAGCACACCATGTGGATGCGCCGCCCTCATCGCGCCGCCGCAGTCAGCGTGCCACCGGCCGACCAATGTGGAGCAGCCCGCGCGCAAGCCTCATAGGTGCCGAGTGGAATCCGTAGAGGGAGCCCTTGCACCGGACATCAGCGTTTGCCATCAACAGGCGCGAACGACAGCGATCGCCGCCGCACCAGTGCGGACCGCCTGTCCTGAAGCAGGATGATGTGTCAGAGGGAGACGATTCATCGTGATCGACCTGCTGAAGATAAGGCCGCGAACCCAACTTCCGTTTCCTCTTCACCCGCCACGCGAAGTGAAGGCCGGGGCAGCCCGAATGCAGAGGCGGCGGAGTTCATGCCGGAGCGGCTGCCCCCGGCGGGGGGAGCTCAGCCGGAGCGGTAGCCCCCGGCCTGGCGTTACGAGGAGGCTGGCAATATACGGCGGCAGCGAGGCAGTTGAGACCTCCCGTTGACAGGGGCAAAGACATGACGACGCACGCTGCGGAGGCTCAAGAGGACCGGTTGTCCGGTTCGGGGGAGGCGCGGGGGCGCGGTGCTGGGTTGCGAGTCCTGCTGTTCACGGTGACGGCACTCGTTTCCGGGGCCACGGGAGTGGCGGGCACCTTGCTCTACCAGAGAATCACCGCTCCGGACACGTCCGCCGTCGACGCTCAGGCCGCCGAGCTCGCCAAGGACCTGCGTCGCGACCTGAATGCAGGTTTTTGGTCGCCAGGGCACACCTTCGGGGGGCAGTTTACCGAGGGCACGCTCGTCGCCCAGGTCGAGGCACACGGCGGAGCGCTGCTGAGTGCCGGCACGGGGCAGGGGCAGTCCGGCGGTCACAACCACACGGCGAAGGTGATGTTGGGGCTGCTGCCGCCCGGCACGGAGACCGTCGCCGCAGGCGCCTATCCGGTCCGCTGCTACCGCTACACCTACAGTTTCGGCGCAGGTAGCGTGAAACAGTCCACGATGACTTGCCCCGCCTCGCGGACCGATAGCAAGCCCGGCAGCCTCGTGGCGCAGATGGGTGAGCTGCTTGCGCGGCAGCCCACCGGGACTTATGTGTACCGGCAAGTGGCTACCGCGGGATATGCGCATACTCCGCAAGGCGCTGTGGACTTGCTGAAGGACAAGCGGCTCGTATCCGCCCGCGACACCGTGCGCGTGGTCTCCGGCAAGGCTGACGGCGATGACGTCTACGTTCTCGCGGTGCACATCAACGGCGCCTGCCACTACCTGCGCATGGACTCCTCGTCTTCCGCGTCGCGTCTGATACCACTGTGGCTCGCCCCAGCCGATGAGCAGGAGGCTTGTGGCGTGAAGCAGGCAGTGGCCGCCGCTGTCCTGTCCGGGGTTGACCCCGCTAAGGCGGGGTGACAGCGGCGGCCGGCCCCACACAGCGGCTCGCAATCAGCTGCCGGTATCCAGCCCGTTGCGATCCAGGGCTGCTCGGGTCTGGCAGAGCCACTCCGTGCCGAGCCGGCGCCCGTTCGGGAATTGATCTTCTCGATCCCAGCGCCATGCTGTGATCATCGCCAGCACGAGGATCCTGCACGCACGCAGCAATCCTCGGTCGACACCCGGGTAGTGCTCGCTGACGTCATCGGGCGCATGGGCGAGGTCGAATTCGACAGGCCCACGGCAGCACGTCTCGAGGTCTATGAACAGCGGCCCGTTCTTCGTGGTCAGCACGTTGCCGGGGTGCGGCTCGCCGTGCAGGAGCTGCTCGGCTGTGCCGCGCTCAGTGATGGCTCGCCTCACGCTTCGCAAGGTGTTGCCGAGGAGCTCGCGATCCGCGTCGGCGAGCGTCGGCGTACGGTCGCGGCTTGCCACGAGTTGCTGGGCCTGCTCGACTCGATCCGTGAAATGCGGCGTGGGGACATCGAGTGTGCGCATACCGGCATGCAGCCGCTTGAGTGCATTGCCGTAGTCCGCTGGTAAGACCTCATGAGGCGTCGCGGGTTCGTAGTAGGTCCACAGCGTGACCACATAGCCATCCCGCTCGTATACGCCTGGCTCCACTCGAGGGTCAAGAGCGGCCACCGGGCTCCCGGATTCGGCAAGCCGTTGAGCAAGCTCGATCTCGAACTGTGCCACCTGGTGCTCTGCAGGTGCCACGCGGGCCAGGACATCACAAGGCAGCAGACGCAGACTGAGCTTGTTCGAGTCATGAACAACGATGGCGTCGTCGACTGTCAGGTCGAGCGATGAGGCTGCTGACAAGGCCGCAGCTACTGCACGCGGGACCTCTGACGCCTGCATCGTTGCCTGGCCCCCTTTTCGCTCACAGCTGCCGTACTTCCCAAGTGGCGCGACCTCGGGCACCGTACCCCGTTGGGGGCCGGGGCCACCCGGCCGCAGCACTTGCCCGCCTCGTCGGGACAGCAGCGCACTACCGCAGTCTCAAGCAACTGCGGCTGTCCAGGGCGTCCTGACGCACCAGCAGGGCGCGGAGCGGCGTACGGCGGCGGCCATGAGCGCAGCGCAGCGGGAAGGCCCGGAGAGCCATGGCCCGCTGGTTCTCCTGGGCCCGGGCAATACCGAGGGCCCCATCCCCTCGCCGCCCGGCCGCCGCTGGGTGGTCCGGCCCGGCCGGGGCCGCACCTGGGGGACGAACTGCCGGACAGACAGGGCACGGCACCCCCTGGGACCGCAGGCCGCCGATGGGCACGCCCGGGGGGTCCCGCGTGGTCAGCAGAGCGCCCGCACGAGGAGTGTTCCGATCTCGCGGGTGCCCGTCGGAGCTGCCAGTACGCCCGCGGTGGCTGCCGTGAATCCGTGCTCCGTGAGCATGTGCAGCCAGGCCTGCGGCTCGTAGTCCCAGTGCTGCATGACGAGCGGGTCAGCGTCACCGGACCCACCGGATCCACCGGACCCGTAGGACCCATTGGACCCATTGGACCCATCGAATCCATCGGACCGGCCGATGTGTGCGGACCGGCAGCCGTAGTGGTTCCCGACGGGCGGTCGTTGGGAGAACGCGAACACCCCGCCCGGACGCAGCGCCTTGCGGACCGCCGGCAGGAGAACCATCGGGTCGGTGAACCAGGCCGCGCCGAACACCGAGTACACGGCGTCGAAGTCCTCGTCCGTGTTCTCCATGTACGTCACGGCGTCCCCGAGGTTCAGGTCGAGGCCGGCGCCGTTCCAGAGGGCTTGCGCTGCCTTCAGCTGCGCGGGCGAGGCGTCCACGCCGACCGCGCGGGCACCGAGGGCGGCGAGGTGGGCGAGATTGCCGCCCTGTCCGCAGCCGAGGTCGAGGACCGATGAGCCGGGGCCGATGCCGAGAACGTCCGCGCCGGGGCCGTGGTCCGGGTACTGGGTGAAGTCGAACCGGGTGCGCCGGCCTGCGCCATGCGGGGGCCGCTCCGGCCTCTGCCGTGCGTTCGTGTCCCAGGCGGTCGTGTCGACCATCGCGAGTCCTCTCAGGGAATCGGCCGTTCCGGCAAAGCCCGTCCGGCCGACGGCTCATGGGCCGTGCTTGGTTTCTTCATATCGCTGCCGGGGCTGTCGCCGCAGCCTCCGCGGCAATCCCCGCCTTCGTCCGGTGCAGCGGTCTCCGGCCGTGTCTCCGGTTCGATGATGTATCCGGGCGCCGGGGTGGGCGGAGGGTCCGCACCCCGGTGGGAGCCGGACCCGCCTCGGCCCCGTCGTGCCAAGGAATACGGTCACATGGGCGCTGTCATTCAGCGCGGGTGGGAACTCCCGTGGTGGCGCGCGCAAGACGCTGCGCAGCAACCTGGTGCGCGCCGAGAATCCGTACGACGGGACGGCCGCGGGCCGCCGCGCTCCTCACTTCCCGCAACGCCCGCGACCGCGGGATCCGCGACAGCCCCTCAGCTGTACGCCGGTACACGGAGGCATACGAACCCCCCGTCCCCGGCCGGGCCGGCGCGGCACCGGTGACGGCACATGGTGGGAGAGGGGCCGGCCGGGGTTGGAAGAGAAATTCCATCGTGCTTTCCCCGGGCGCCTGTAATGTGAGGCCACAGGTTCTTGCATCTCCCGGTGCGCAGGCTGCGGTTACTTCTTCTGGTGAAATGCCTTCGGGCATGCGGGCTCGATACCCGCAGGACCGCCGCCACTCTGATCTCGGGAGGCACAGCATCGGGGGGTGTCCGGTGCGCAGATCGGGGATACTTCCACTTTCCATGGGGTGGTCGCGGGTTCGAGTCCCGTCGGAGGCTCCGGGCTTCCGTAGCTCAGCGGTAGAGCACCTTGTCTCCCCGGCCGACCTTGATCTCGGGCACCTCCCCTGCTGGGCTTCCCCTCCACGCGAGGGGTTCTCTCATGTCCAGGTTCAACCAGCGCCGTGCCCGGCCGGCTGCCGGCTCCCCGGTGACGTCCGTCGACGAGCGCACAACAACCCATGAGGGCGGCGCGGGGCACCTGCGCGACACCAGGTCGGAGCTCTTCCTCCTCGCTGTGTCCAACTTCGTCGGCGCGAACGCCTTTTACGAGAAGGGTGACGAGCGCGACGAGCGCTACCGGAGCCTGGTCCGCGAGCTCGCCATCGAAGACCCCGCCTGGGTGGCGGGTCTGCTGAAGTGGCTGCGGGGCGAGGGCAACATGCGTAGCGCGGCTCTCGTGGGAGCCGCGGAGTTCACGGCCGAACGGATCGTCCGCGAGGCGCCCGGCTACTCGAGGCAGGTCATCGACTCCGTCCTGCAACGTGCCGACGAGCCCGGTGAGTTCCTCGGCTACTGGACCGGCAACTACGGTCGGGCCCTCCCCAAGCCGGTGAAGCGTGGCCTGGCCGACGCGGCGCGGCGGCTCTACACGGAGCGGTCGCTCCTCAAGTACGACACCGAGTCCAAGGGGTACCGCTTCGGCGATGTCCTGAACCTCGCCCACCCGGCGCCCGCGGCCGACAAGCCGTGGCAGGGGGACCTGTTCGAGCACGCCATCGACCGGCGCAAGAAGCGCGGCGACGAGATACCCGCCCGGTTGCCCCTGCTCCTGGCACGGCAGCGGCTGATGGCGACACCCGTCGAGCAGCGCCGTCACATCCTGGGGACCCAGCCGGAGTTGCTGCGCGCCGCGGGTATGACCTGGGAGGCGCTGGCCGGCTGGCTGCAGGGCCCGATGGATGCCGAGGCGTGGGAAGCCGTCATCCCGTCGATGGGCCTGATGGCGCTGTGCCGGAATCTCCGCAACTTCGACGAGGCCGGGGTCCGCGACGCCGCGGCGGCGCAGGCCGCCGCCCGTATCGCCGATCCGCGAGAGGTGTCGCGGTCTCGCATGCTGCCGTTCAGGTTCTGGGCCGCGTACAAGCATGCCCCGTCCCTGCGCTGGGCTCACGCGCTCGAGCAGGCGCTCGGTCACTCGCTGGCCAATGTGCCCGCGCTGCCGGGCCGGACGCTGATCCTCGTCGACAGGTCCCCTTCGATGTTCCCGGGATACGGCTACTCGACGCCGAACGCGTCGGACATCACTCTTGCGGAACAGGCCGCTGTCTTCGGTTCGGCGCTTGCGGTGCGCGCGGCGAACCCGTCACTCGTCGAGTTCGGTATGTCCAGCCGGCTGATGCATGTTCCCAGGGGCGGCAGCGTGCTGAAGCTGATCGAGAAGTTCGGCCGCATCGCCGGCACCGACATCCCGACGGCGGTGAAGCAGCACTTCGACCGGCACGACCGGATCGTCGTCGTCACCGACGAACAGACCCGGCCGGGATGGCTTCCCTCCAACTGCGCCGATCACGGCGGGATGCGCGAGACGGAGATCGACGAACTCGTCCCGAGGACGGTACCCGTGTACATGTGGAACATGGCCGGGTACCGGGCGGGCGCCATGCCGTCCGGCGGCGGGAACCGGCATGCCATGGGCGGTCTCACCGACCAGGCGTTCCGTACGATCCCGCTCATCGAGGCCGGCCGCGACGCCACCTGGCC
Organism: Streptomyces sp. NBC_00344; assembly: GCF_036088315.1. NCBI lineage: Bacteria > Bacillati > Actinomycetota > Actinomycetes > Kitasatosporales > Streptomycetaceae > Streptomyces > Streptomyces sp. NBC_00344. The sequence continues at coordinate 4,957,859 of NZ_CP107996.1, forward strand.
CTGGGTGTAGCGGCGTGGCGGCAGGCGCGGTTCACCGCAGGGCGGGCGCGAAGTCCACGTCGGACGCGCGCAGTACGCGGACGGACCGCCCGGGGAAAGCGAGATGCCGGTAGATCTCGTTGTGGTGCGCGATCGACCGGTCCGGCGGGACGTACGCGCTGGAGGCGGGCCTGTGCGATGTGGTGTGCCCGTCGGCGACCAGCACCAGGTCGTACCCGTGGCTCAGCGCCTGCCGCGCCGTGGTCTCCACGCAGATCTCGGTCGCGAAACCGGTGACGATCACCTCGGTGACTCCCAGCGCTTTGAGGGTCCTGTCGAGATCGGTGTCCAGGAAGCTGTCCGCGCTGGTCTTGTGGACGACCTTCTCGCCGGCGGCAGGACCGAGTTCGGGGACCATCCGCCAGCCTTCGCTACCGGTCCTCATCTCGTCGTCGTGGTGCTGGATCGTCACGACCGGAACACCGGCGGATGCGGCGCGCGCCCGGAGCCTGGCGATCACGGCGACGGTCTCGGCGCCCCGGTGGGCGATCGCCACCGGGGTGTTCTGCATGTCTATGACGAGGAGGGCGGAGGTCGTTGGCATCGGCCCACGGTAGCCGCCTCTCTGCGGGGGGCTTGCTCCCTACCGGACCGCGCGCCGGCCCGGACGCCGCCCTGAAAACCCGGGTCCGTGGAGGGGAAGGCCGCCCGTACGTACCGGCACCCGCTCGTACCCGGCACCCGCTCGTACCCGGGCACGCTGGGAGCCGAGAGCGGCCTTCCGTGCCCTGGCCGGGCTCTACCCGGGTTCGGCTGCCCGCCGCTGGCGTACGGGCCGGTCCGCTTTCCGTGCTGTGAAGGCCGCGCGATAGGCCCGCGGGCTGGTGGCCAGACGGGCGGCGAAGTGCTGGCGCATGGTGATCTCACTGCCGAAGCCGGTGCGGCGGGCCACCTCGGGCATCGGCAGATCGGTGTGTTCGAGCAGCTTCTGGGCGGCGGCGATGCGCTGGTCCAGCAGCCAGCGAAGGGGAGTCGTACCGGTGGCCGCCCCGAAGTGACGGGCGAAGGAACGCGCCGACATGCCCGCCAGGGCGGCCAGGCCGCCGACTCCGAGCGGTTCGCCGATATGCCGCAGGGCGTAGGCGCGCACCGAAGCGATGGCGTCGGCGTCCCGGTCGGTGCGCTGCACCGGGTGTTCGATGAACTGGGCCTGCGTACCGGTGCGGAACGGCGCGGTGACCATCGAGCGGGCGATCGTCGCCGCCGCTTCCGCACCGTGGACGGTCCGCACCAGGTGCAGGCAGAGATCGATGCCGGCGGCGGACCCGGCGGCGGTCCAGATGGCGCCGTCCTCGATGAAGAGGGCCTCAGGTTCCACGGTGACGAGGGGGTGCCGGGCGCGGAGGTCTTCGGCCAGATTCCAGTGCGTGACCGCCCGTCGGCCGTCCAGGAGTCCGGCCTGCGCCAGGGTGAAGGCCCCGCCGCACAGTGCGGCGACGGTGGTGCCCCGGCCGTGTGCGCGGCGCAGGGCTTCGAGTACGGGTTCCGGGGCGCGGGTGAGGTGGTCGTCGAGCCCGGGGACCAGGACCAGGTCGGCGCGGGCCAGCCAGTCCAGGGTGCGGTCGGGGGCGAGGGCGAGCCCGCCGCGCATCGGGACGGGTGCGGCATCTGCCGCGACCCGCCGCAGCTCGAAGGCGGGCACCCCGCGGTCGGTGCGGTCCGTGCCCCAGACCTCGTTGATGACGGAGACGTCGAAGGCCCGGATGCCCGGGAAACAGACCAGGGCGATCCGGTGCGGCCGGGGATCGGCAGGGGTACGGGCTGGCACATCGGCAGTAAACCATCGATCGCTGACTTATGTTCCTCTGGGCGCTGCCGGGCCCCGGCACCAGCATGGTGTGCATGGAGATCAAAGAGAACGCGGCGCTGGTCGTGGTGGATGTGCAGCAGGGATTCGAGGACCTGGGCTTCTGGGGGCCGCGCAACAATCCGGATGCCGACGGGAACATCGCATCGCTCATCGACACCTGGCAGGCCACCGGGCGCCCGGTCGTCTTCGTACGGCACGACTCGGCGGGGCCGGACTCGCCACTGCGACCGGGGCACCCGGGGAATGTGTTCAAGGAGTACGTCGAGCAGCGGCGGGGCAAGGGCGCGGGGCCGGAGCTGCTGGTGACCAAGACGGTCAACTCGGCCTTCTACGGGAGCCCTGACCTGGGCGAGTGGCTCGGGGCCCAGGGCATCTCGCAGATCGTGGTGGCCGGGATCCAGACCAATATGTGCGTGGAGACGACGGCTCGGATGGGTGGAAACCTGGGCTATCAGGTGGTGTTCGCGGTGGACGCCACCTACACCTTCGATCTGGAAGGGCCGTTCGGCTGGCGGCGGTCCGCGGACGAACTGGCGCAGGCGTCTGCGGTGTCGCTGCACGGCGGGGGATTCGCGACGGTCGTGACGACCGGGGAAGCGGTGGACGCGGCGGTTCGGCCGGCACCCTAGGGCGGCTGCCGGCCGGTCCGCGGTCCGCCGTGGCGGTGGCCGGGATCCGACGGCCGCAGGCCCCCGGTTTCGCAGCGGTGCCTACGCTGTGCGGACGTGCCCCCCCCGCCGGGCACGGGAGCGTGACGCCGTGAGGGATCGAGGCCGCCGGGACGCGGCCGGACTCCTGGAGAGGACGGGACATGACAGTGTTTCCCGCAGAGCCGAACCGGCCCCGACCACCCACCGGCTGGAAGCGTCTGGTCGCCAGGGCGCCGGTGCATCTGTACCGGGCGGGCCTCGGATCGCTCTTCGGCGGGCGGATGATGCTGCTCATTCACACCGGCCGCACTTCGGGCCTGGCCCGCCGGGTCGTCATCGAGGTGGTGACGCACGCCGCTGCGCCACAGTCCTGGACGGTGGCGTCCGGCTTCGGACCGCAGGCCCAGTGGTACCGGAACCTGCGGCACACCCCGCAGGCCACCATCCGGATCGGCCGTCGATATCACGCCGTCACCGCGCATTTCCTGGCCGGCGCCGAGGGCGGAGAGGTCATGGCACGCTACGCGCCGCTACATCCGCGTGCCGCGAAGGCGCTCTGCCGGTACATGGGTTTCCGGACCGATGGCAGCGTGGCGAGTTTCCGGGCGGCGGGGGAGCGGATCCCGTTCGTGAGGCTGGAGGTCGCGGCACGCTCTCCGAAACGGTGAGCGGGACCGGGCGCCGCGGACGTCCGGTCAGTGATGCCGCCGGCCGGTGCCCGGCAGCCGGGTGGCGATGCCGTCGATCAGGAACGCCAGGCTGAGTTCGAACTGTTCGTCCATGGTGGCTCCCGACGGGGAGCCCATCCACTGCGTCAGGAGCGGATGGCGCCCGCCGGCCGCCGCGAGTTCCCGGGCCGCTGTGATGGCCTCACCGAGCTGCTCCGCGGTGTGCAGCCCGTAGCGGCGCCGCATGGCGAGCTCTTCCGCCTCCTGCTGCGCGCTGCCCAGGACGTGCCGGTCCAGCAGGGCTGCGTAGGTCATGGCCTCGCCGACCGTGGCGCCCTGTCCTACCAGCACCCCCAGCACGAACTCGGTGCGGCGCATCAGGTGCGGTCCCAGGGGCGGGCGGGTGGGTGCGAGCTGGGCGTACCAGAGGTGCCGCTTGACCATCGCCCAGCTCTCCGTGGCCACCGCGCGCAGATCCGCCCGCCAGTCGCCGCCGGGCTCATCGGGCAGCGGGATCTCCGCGGTGACGCTGTCGAGCATCAGGTCGATCAGTCCGTCCTTGCTGAGCACATGGCGGTACAGCGCCATCGGCGTGAAAGGACCGAGCCGCTTGGCGACCGCCGCCATGGTGAGGGCTCCGGTTCCGCCCTCGTCGGCGAGCTCGACGGCGGCCCGCACGATGTCGTCCCGCTCCAGCGGGCTCTGGCGGCGTCTGGTGACCGGTCGGCTCCAGATCAGGGGCGCCGGTGAGCCGCCCGGATTTTCCTTCACGGTGGGAGTTTATTGGTTCAGCTAGAGTATATGTCATATACGTAAGAGTGAGGAGGCCGCATGAGCCGGCCAGCCGCCCCGGACGGGGTCCGTCTGGGAATCGTTCGAGGGATCAGCTATGGAATGTTCGGAGCGCCGGACAGCTTTGTGCCCGAGATGCGCGGGCTCGGTTCCACCCTGGCCCGGGTCTACGTCTACTGGGGCCAGGTCGAGCCCGAGCCCGGCCGCTATGACTGGACGGTCGTGGACGCGATCCTCGGCCAGCTCGATCCGGGCGACGAGGTGTGGGTGACCGTCTGCTCGAGTTCTTCCTGGGCGACCCGGCAGCCGGCCGGCTTCCTGCCCTCGTCGCCCGCCCATGACGTCGGGCAGTACGAGCGCTTCATCGGCGCACTCGTGACACGCTGCCGCGGCCGGGTGGACTACTGGCAGTGCAACAACGAGCCCAGCAACACCGGTCTGTTGTGGGCCGGTACCGCACCGGACTATGTGGAGCAGCTGACAGCCTTCCACCGCAGCGTGCGGGGCGCGGACCCGCAGGCGCGGACCATCCTGGGAGGCTGCGGTCACGACGTGCTCTCCAGCCCGGCCGGCAGCGGGGCCCGGCGGTTCTTCGACCATGTCGTCGAGCACGGCCGGGATGCCTTCGACCTCTTCTCGGTCAACCTGTACGGCGACCCGCACAGCATCCCGGACCAGGTGGACGAGGTGCGCCTGATGATGCGCCGCCACGGCTACGAACGCCCCGTGGTGGCGGGCGAGTACAACGGCCCGACCCTCTTCGAATTCCCTGAGGCGCAGGCCGAGTTCGAGCACGCCATGATGGTGGAGTTCGCCGCCGCGGCCCCTGCAGCCCCCGCCGACCCTGTGGGCGATGCGGACTCCGCGGCCCCCGCGGATTCTGCGGCCCCCGCGGATCCCGGGCGGTCCGCGGGCCGGACCCCGGACGAGAGCCCGGACCGCAGGACGATGCGTACGCTCTACGAGCGGGCCGGCCGACTGCCCCCGCAGCTCCGGATGTTCATGGAGGACTGTCCGCCGGAGCTCGCGGCGAAGCGGGACCGCATCAACTGCCGGCAGATCGTCACCCGCAACGTGCTGGCCATCGCCGCCGGTGTGACCCGTACGGTCTGCTGGAACCTGGCCCCTGAGATCCCCGGCTACCGCGACCGGCTCAACATGATGGGATTCCTCTTCGGCAAGCTGGCGTTGATGGACTACGCCGACGGCGGCCTCACCCGGCGCAACGCATCGGCGGACACCTTCGCCCTGCTGGCCGCCTTCCTCCGGGGCACTTCGGGTGTCCGGTCCCTCGGTACCGGTGACCGCCCCGGTCTGTACGCCTTCGAGGTGTCGCGCGAGGGCCGGGGGCCGTTGCACGTCCTGTGGGCGCGCGGAGACGCCTTCAGCGCGGAGGACGGACCGGCGACGGTCGTCGACTGGCCGTGGCCGCACGGAACAGCCCGTGCCGTCGACGTGTTCGGCGCCGATGTACCCATCGGGACACCTCGGCGCGGCTCGGCCGACACCGGACGGGAGGGCCGCACCGTGCGTGTGCCGTTCTCGGTCACACCGTTGTTCCTCTGCGCGGACGGCTCCGGGCTCCCCGGGTGAAACCGAACATCTGGGTACGGCAGTCTGTGCTGCTGTGTACTCACTTCAGCAGCCGAGGCCGCCCGGGCAGCCGCAGCAGGACCAACAGAGCACCGCGGAAGGCCACATGGTCGTCTGCGGCGACGGCGGTCTCGCTCACCGGCTGGCCGCGGAACTGCGCGGGGTGTACGGGGAGCGAGTGACCCTCGTCGTACCGCCGGCCGGGGGCGCGGGGGCGCCCTCACAGACCCGGGCCGTGCCGGCCGGCCGCGCGTCGGCTCTCTTCGGGAGGATGTCCGCCGTCGTCGCGAGGCCGCAGCCCGGGGACCGCGGCGCGGTCGCCGACCGGCTGCTCGAGGAGACCGATCTCGACGAGGACGCACTGACCAGGGCCGGCGTCGCCCAGGCGTCGGCGCTGGCCCTGGTCCACCAGGACGACGAGGTGAACATCCGGGCCGCACTCGCCGCGCGTCGCCTCAACCCCCGGCTGAGGCTGGTGATCCGGCTCTACAACCGCAAGCTCGGCCAGTATCTGGAGCAGTTGCTCGACCAGGCGGCCGCGGTCGGCGCGCCCGGCCTGGACCACGACCAGGTGGACGCCTCCACGACCGTGCTCTCGGACGCCGACACCGCCGCGCCCTCGCTGGCGGCGACCGCCGTGGCCGGCACCAGCAAGGTGATCAGGGCCGACGGGCTGCTGCTGCGGGCCGTGGAACGGCTGCCCGCGGGACAGGGCCGGACGGCCGGGCCTCAGCTGTGCACCCTCGCGCTCCTCTCGGCCGCACCCGGTGACCCGGCGGCGGCCGGCGGCAGCGGCGGGGCAGGACCGCAACTGCTGCCCGACGAACAGAGCGTCGGGGCGGCCACCGGCCGGGGCACCGTCGTACTGGAGGCCGTCTCCTACACCGGACCCGCCCTGTCACCCGGGAGACTGGCCGGGCGCGGAGCACCGCTGCGGCAGCTCTTCTCCCGCAGGCTGCGCTGGTCGCTCGCCGGTGTCCTCGCCTCGGTGTGCGGACTGGCCTTCGCGTCCTGGCTGACGGCCGGCGGCAACCCGCTGCACGCCGCCTATCTGACGCTGCTCGACCTCTTCGCCATCGGTGATCCTGCCATCGGGGAACCGGCAGGCCGCCAGGTGATCCAGCTGCTGTCCGGGCTGACCGGACTGCTGCTCCTGCCGGTGCTGATCGCCGCAGTGCTGGAGGGGCTCGGGACGTTCCGCACCTCCGCTGCGCTGCGCCGCCCGCCCCGGGGGCTCTCCGGCCATGTCGTCCTGCTCGGCCTCGGCAAGATCGGCTCACGCGTCCTGACGAGCCTGCGCGAGCTGGACATCCCCGTGGTGTGCGTGGAGTCGGACCCCGAAGCACGCGGTATCGCGCTCGCCCGCCGGCTCCGGGTGCCGATCGTGATCGGTGATGTCGCCACCGAGGGGGTGCTCGAGGCGGCCAAGATCGAACGGGCGCACGCGCTCCTCGCGGTCACCAGCGCGGACATCACCAACCTGGAGGCCGCGCTGTACGCCCGTACGGTGCAGCCTGAACTCCAGGTGTCGATGCGGCTGTTCGACGACGAATTCGCCTCCGCCGTCTACCGGACGCTGCGCGCGGCCCACCCACGGGCCGTGACCCGCAGCCGCAGTGTCTCGACGCTCGCAGCACCCGCGTTCGCCGGCGCGATGATGGGGCGTCAGATCCTGGGCGCGATGCCGGTTGAGCGCACGATGCTGCTCTTCGCCGCGGTCGACGTGGCGGGCCATCCACTGCTGGAGGGGCTGACCGTCGAGGAGGTCTTCCGGCCCGGAGCCTGGCGCATCCTCGCGCTGGATCTCGCGGCGCCGGGGGAGCGGCGTCCCGACCTCACGGCGCCGCGTCCTGAAGCCGCGGGGGAGCGGCGCACCGAACTGGTCTGGAATCTGCCACCGGGCTATGTGCTGCGCTCCCAGGACCGGGTCGTCCTCGCGGCGACCCGGCAGGGCCTGGCCGAACTCCTGGCGAGGGGGCCCCGGGCACGGGCCAGGGCGATGCCATGAGCCGCGCCGCCCGTACCCGTACCCGTACCTCTGCCCGTACCTGTACGTGTACCTAGAAGGGCGTCAGGGTCAGCTGAAGTCCGGTGGGCGCGGTGTCCTGGATGTAGGAGGCGAAGTCGGCCACGTCGTCGAAGGCGAATCCGTAGGCCTTGCCGTCCGCTGTCGCCGCGTGGACGGACTTGGCGTAGAGATTGGTGACGTCGCCCCGGTAGAAGGAGGCCGGGTCGGTGGCGGGCTGCGCGGCGCTGCCGGCCAGCGTGGAGCGGTTGAACGCGGCGCCCAGTACGGCGGCGACCGGGCCGGTGGTCCCGTCGTTGGGGGCGGCCAGCCTGCCGTCGCAGAAGAGCACGTCGCGGGTGGTCGGTTTGCCGAAGGAGACCGGGGCCGGCCCCGTGAAGCCGAACGTGCCGCCGCTGACCCGGCCCGTGAAGGTCCCGGCATTGGTGGTGATGGTGAGGTCCCTGCCCGCGTAGGTGCTCCACACCTCGTCGATGTACGGGTCGAAGTAGTCCGCCGCGAAGATACCCGCGTCAAGACCGTGCCCGGGGGCGATGATGCGCAGATCGTCGACGACCAGCGGGGCGAACGCGGGGGACTTCTTGACGGCGGCGAAGGCCTGGGCGCGTCCGCCCTCGCGCAGTGTCCCGGTGGTCGAGTCCCTGGCGCCGGTCAGCCTGATGCTCAGCGGGACACTGAACATGTCGACCATGGTGGTGTTGCAGAACATTCCGGACGCGTTGTGGGTGAACTCCGCGCAGTCGTGCAGCACCGGGTAGCTGGGGTCGGATTTCACCCAGCCCGCCGGGTACTGCAGGGCGGCATTCCCGTTGCCGTCCGCCACGGCCTTGAACTTCAGCTTGTCGCCGAGCGCCACGTAGATGCGCCCCGACATGTACGGCAGTGACAGTGTCGTCGCGCCGCTGCCGGCCAGGGAGATGGCGTAGTCGGTGAAGCCGTCCGGGCCGTTGTCCGACAGGGACACCGGGGACAGGGCGCCGTCCTGGGTGACCCGGACCTGCTTACCGTCCTGATTGCCCACGATGTACAGGTGCACCGACGAATTGGTGTACGAGCCGGTGTTGTTGACGACCTTCAGGGGGAGTGCGCCGGCCGTCCGGGGCGCCGGTCCCGCGCTGCCGGACGTCACCGACGCGAGTGCGTGCGGGGCGACCACGGCGGCAGCCGGACCCGCGACGGCAGCGCCGGCGATCGCGGTGAGCAGCTTCCTGCGGGTGATGGGGCGGTGGTGACGGGGTGCCATGGGGTGGTTCCTTCCGTGCGGGAGTGCGGGAGTGCGGGAGCGGTGCGGCCGGTGAACCGCCCGCGGCCTCCGGAGGGGCGTTACCGCGCCCCGGTACGGGCACGGCCGGACCAGGCGATGAGAGCGCTCTCGAAACCAAGGTGGCTGCTGCCGGCAGAGCTTGATGGTACGCAGAGTGACAGCAGGGGCCAACGGTGAGCGGCCAGCAGGCGGGACCTCTGAGCTGCGGCTTTTTATGAAAGCTGGTTGCATAAAAGTGCCTTAAGCCGCCATTAACCTGCCTGTCCGGAGCCGTCCCGTCACTCGAACGGACGCGCCGCGGTGGCGGCCCTCCGTGGGCGGGCGGAGACTCGGACGCATCCCTGTGCCGCTGACAGGAGCCCGGAATGAGCGACCTGGCCGAACTCGCCGCAGAGGCGTACGTCTACGGCTACCCGCTGGTCTTCGATCTCACGATGGTCCGGCACGCCGTCACGAAGGGCTTCGGCCCCCTGCCGGCGGCGCCCTTCAACGAGTTCGCCCACTCCTCCCGGCTGGCCACCCCTGAGGTGCACTTCGTCTCGGTGAACAACGACACCCTGTACTCCATCGCACAGCTCGACCTCTCCGGGGGGCCGCTGCTGCTGCATGTGCCCGACACGGCCGGCGCGTACTACGTACTGCAGTTCATCGACGTGTGGAGCAACAACTTCGCGTATCTCGGCCGTCGTGCCACCGGCACCGGCGCGGGCACCTGGATGATCGTCCCGCCGGGCTGGTCGGGGGAGGCGTCCGCAACTGTGGACGGGGTGATCGACGCGCCGACCGCGGTGGTCACCGTCGTCGGACGCAACGCCTGTGAGGGGCTGGACGACATTCCCCGAGTGCGGGCGCTCCAGCGGCAGTTCACCCTGGAGCCGCTCGACGGGGAGAGCCACCGCACCGGCCTGCCCGCGCCCGATCCCGGGGTCCCCGCCACACTCCGGTTCTTCGAGCAGCTCAGGGTCTGGATGGCGAGTTTCCCGCCCGCATCGGCCGACCGCGCCTATCAGGACCGCTTCCAGCCGCTGGGGCTGCTCGAGGAGGGCCCCTCGCCCTACGCCGCCGCCGAACCCGGCCTGGCGAGGGCGCTGGCCGAAGGCCAGAAGCGGGGCACCGAACGCGTCGAGAAGGCCTCCCGCGCGCCGGCGGACAGCCGGCAGCAGGGGGCGTGGCAGATGGACCCGCATCTCTTCGACTACAACCTGGACCGGTACGGGGTGGGCACCCATGACTCCGCGGAGTGGAGGATCGCGGACCGGGAGGCGTCCTACACGACAAGGGCGGTGGCCGCGCGTACCGCCCTGTGGGGCAACCACGGCTACGAGGCGGTGTACGCGCACACCTTCCAGGACTCCGACGGTCAGTGGCTCACCGGGGCCAACACCTACAGGCTGCGCTTCGACGTCCCGCCGCCCGTCGACTCGTTCTGGTCCGTGACCATGTACGACACCCCTGACTTCTACCTCACGGACAATCCGGCCGACCGGTACGCGGTGGGGGACCGCACGCCGGGTCTGGTGTACGGCGAGGACGGTTCGCTGACGCTGTACATCCAGCACGAGCGGCCGGCCGACCCCGCGGAGGCCGCCAACTGGCTGCCCGCACCGGAAGGCGCCTTCCGGCCCATGCTGCGGCTCTACACCCCCCGGCAGCCGGTGCTGGACGGGGATTACCGGATCCCGCGTATCGAGGTCCGCGGGACCGGCCGCCCGGGGCCGGCCGGAGGTACTGCCCGGACCTGACGTACGGAGCGACGCTCCGCCTGGACGTGACGCTGCGCCCGGGAGCGACCTGTCGCCCGGAACGGCGGGCGCGGGACACCGGCGCCCTGCCGGACGGGGTGAGACCTGGGTCACATGCGCGCATCCCGATGTCACACTTCCCTCCTCCGTGGTGCTCTCGACGGGAAACGGCGACAGGAGGACCCACGATGACCGAGATTCCGGCGCCCGGCACCGCGCGCCCCGGCACCGCGCCCGCGGATGCGGCCGACGTCGCGACCCGGGTGTTCGTGGACCATCGTGAGCTGGTCTTCTCCATCGTCTACAACATGCTCGGCGGTGTCGCGGACACCGAGGACGTGCTCCAGGAGACATGGCTGGCCTGGGCCGCCAGGAGTGCGGCGCCCGATGCGCCCGGCATCGAGAGCCCGCGCGCCTATCTGGTGCGGATCGCGGTGAACAAGGCGCTGGCCCGGCAGGCCGCGATCAGCAAACGCCGCGAGGCGTACTTCGGGCCGTGGCTGCCCGAGCCGCTGGTGACCCCGCTGGTGCCGGACACCGGGCCGGTGGACTCGGCCGAACTGGCCGTAAGGGCCGAGTCGGTCTCGATGGCGCTGCTCGTCGTCCTGGAGACCCTGACACCGCTGGAGCGCGCGGTGTTCGTGCTGCACGAGGTGTTCGGATACGCGCACACGGAGACCGCGGCCGTCCTGAGCCGTACCCCCGCCGCGGTACGTCAACTCGCCCACCGGGCCAGGGAACACGTCCAGGCCCGCCGCCCCCGCTTCCGGGCCGACCCCCGGCTCAGTCAGGAAGTGACCGAGCGTTTCGTCGCCGCCGCGTTCGGAGGGGACCTGGAGGCACTGATGGAGCTGCTGGCGCCCGAGGTGACCCTGTGGGCCGACGGCGGCGGCAAGGGGGCGGCTGCCGGACGCCGGCCGATCCACGGCCGGGCCAGGGTGGCCAAGCTGCTGGTGGCCCGCACCGCCCGGCCGCTGGCAGGTCTGGACATCCGCTACCAGCGGGTCAACGGGGGACCCTCAGCGCTGGTGTATTCGGCGGGCTCGCTGTTCTCCGTGCTGGTCATCGACCTGTCACCGGACGGCGACCGGGTGCAGGGCATCTACTCCATCACCAACCCCGACAAGTTCGCCGGAATCGAGTGAGACTGGAGGTATGTGCCGCAGTATCAAGACTCTCCGCCCGCCCGTCCTCCCCGAAGAAGCGACCGAGGAGGAGATCAGGGCCGCCGCGCTTCAGTACGTACGGAAGGTCTCCGGCTTCCGGGCGCCCGCCGCCCACAACCGGGAGGTGTTCGACCGGGCTGTGGACGAGATCGCCGGGGCGACGCAGCGGTTGCTCGACCAGCTGGAGGTCAGAGGGGTCACGAAGCCGGCGCAGGAGCCGGTGCGTCCGGTCGGCGCATGAGCAGCGCGGCCAGCGAGCCCGCGCCGAACAGGGAGAGGACGGATACCGCGGTGCCCAGCCAGCCGGCTCCCAGCCACTGGCCGCCGAAGTAGCCGAGTCCCACGCTGTAGCCCGCCCAGGCGACACCCGCCAGGGCGGACCAGGGCAGGAACTCCTTCACTTTGCGGTGCGCCGCACCCGCGCCGAGCGAGACCACCGAGCGGCCTGCCGGTGCGAAGCGGGCGATGACGACCAGGAGTCCGCCGCCCTTGGCGAGCGCCGTGCCGAGACGTTCCTGCGCCCGGGTCAGCCGGCGGGAGCGCGCGATGGCCCGGTCGAGACGTTCGCCGCCACGCCAGGCCAGCCGGTACGCCACCAGATCACCCAGCACCGAGGCGGCGGTCGCGCAGACCATCAGGGCCAGCAGATCGGGCACGTTGTGCGGGACCTGACCCGCGACCGTGGTGGAGCCCGCGGCGGCCGCCGTGGCCGCCGTGATCACCAGCACCCCGCTCGGCAGCACCGGTACGAACACATCGAGGACGACCGAGAGCGCGACGACGGCATAGATCCATGGACTGCCGGTCAGCGACCGCACGCTCTCCAGCACTCGGAACTCCCCCGTATCGTTGTCAAGGCCGCGTCTCGCAGGGAATCGAACAGCCCCCTGCTCGAGAAGAGCTCGGGAAAGGCAGCAGCGGCAGTACAGCCGTACAGCGTACGCCTGGTGTTTCCGCCGTGTTGTTCCGGGTCCCGTGGCACCTCCCGGATCGTCTGTGTTCGTACGTTTTCGCTCGGATGTGCGCCTCGGTGTGGTGGTACCGGGCGGCCGGCGGACAGGGCCGGCCCGGCCGGGCTCAGTGGTCTGCCGTCAGGTCCCTTTCCAGCACCGTCTCCAGACGGGCGCCGTTGCTTTCCCCGCGCGCCTGCACCAGCCGCAGTCCGGCCCTCCGGCCGCGCAGGTCCAGCGTCATCAGCTGATTGCCGAACCAGGGTCCGCCGGCGTTGTGCCAGCGGACCGGCGGTTCGCCCACCCGCCCGTGCCTCGCGAGCACCCGTCCCAGGGCGCGGCCCGCCCTGCTCCAGCCGAAGCGGAAGCCGAACTTCATGTACGCCGGGACCTTGTTGTGCACGGGGGAGCAGGTCAACTGCAGCACCCGGGCTGCCGGTCCTGTGTTCCCCGGGTGTGAGGGCCAGTGCGGTTCGGCGATGTACGCGTGGTGCACATCGCCCGACAGCACGCAGATCGTGGCCGGCGCCCCGTCACCGGTGCCCGCCCTGGCAATCAGTCCGGTCAGCCGGTCGAAGGATTCCGGGAAGGCGGCCCAGTGCTCCAGGTCGGCCGCTCTGCGCAGCTTCTCGCCCCGGCGGGCCCAGCGCTCGCCGCGCACCCCGCCGCACAGCGCCGAGTCCCAGCTCTCCGCGTCATGGATCAGCGGGGGCAGCAGCCAGGGCAGTGACGTCCCGACCAGCAGATGGTCGTAGGTTCCCGGCCCGTCCAGCGTCTCCCGGCGAAGCCAGTCGGCCTCGACGGCGTCGATCATCGAACGGTTCTGCTCCTCCAGCACCCGGCCCGCACGGGAATCGACCATCACCAGCCGGGTCCGGCCGAAGTCGCGGCGGTAGCTCCAGCGGTGCAGGGACGGCTCGTTGTCCGCGGAGGCCGCGAACTCCCGCAGCAGGCCGGTGCCGTCCGGTACGTCGCGCACCGCGGCGTAGAGCTTGTCGGCCGCCAGCTCCTCGGGGGAGAGATTGCCGATGTGCTGATGCACCCAGTAGGACATCAGCCCGCTGAGGATCCGCTCCTGCCACCACGGCGTACGGCGCATCTCGGCCAGCCAGGCCGCGCTGGTGTTCCAGTCGTCTATCACGTCGTGGTCGTCGAAGATCATGCAGCTGGGGACGGTGGACAGCAGCCATCGCACCTCGGGATCGAGCCAGGACTCGTAGTAGAGGCGGGTGTACTCCTCGTAGTCGGCGACCTGTGCGCCGGGCGGGACGCTCAGATCGCGGCGGGTGGCCAGCCAGTCCCTGGTGTCCTGGGAGACCTCGTCCGCGTACACCTGATCGCCCAGCAGCAGAAGGACATCCGGACGTTCGGCCGACGGGTCGGCGGCGAGCGAGACGGCGAGCGTGTCCAGGGCGTCGGGCCCGACCGGGTCCCCCTTGTGCGGGCCGGGCGCTGACACCGGGGAGCGGCCGGGACCGCCGACCGGGGCGGCCCACCGGCAGGAGCCGAAGGACACCCGCACCCGGTCGGCGCCGGGCAGCGGGGTGCGGATGGTGCTGTCCGGGAAGTCCGACTCGGCCGGCGGCCACACCTTCGCGCCGTCCAGCAGCACCTCGTACGCGGTGTCGGTCCCCGGGGCCAGGCCGGTCACCGGCACCAGCGCGTAGTGGTGCCCGGCGATCAGAAAGGTGCCCGACGAGCCTCCCGCACCGTCCGCGCACCGTATTTCGGCCGTGCAGGCACGGTCGGCCTCGACCCAGATGGTCGCGGACTCCCCCCGGTCCCAGTCGACGTACCTCAGCAGTGGTCCCAGTCGCAGTTCGGCCATGAATATCCTCCTCCGTCGTTCCGTACCGTACGGAACGACGCAGGAGGTGGTCACGCGGCGGGTCAGCAGCCGTTCAGAACGCCCTGGAGTGCGGTCTTCTCGGCCGAGTCGAGAGTGAGGTTGTAGTAGTGCTTCACCTGCACCCAGGCCCGCACGTAGGTGCACTGGTACGCGGTGCGCGAGGGCAGCCAGCTCGCCGGGTCCTGGTCTCCCTTGGACTGGTTGACGTTGTCGGTGACGGCGATCAGCTGCGGGCGGGTGAGGTCGTTGGCGAACGCCTGCCGCTGCGCCGTGGTCCAGCTGCTCGCACCCGAGCGCCATGCTTCGGCCAGCGGGACCATGTGATCGATGTCCACGTCCCCGGACGCGGTCCAGGTCGCACCGTCGTACTCGGAATACCAACTACCGCTGGTCGCCGCGCAGGTGGAGCTCTGAACGACGTTGGTGCCATCGCGCTTCAGCACCACTTCGCGGGTGTCGCAGGAGCCGGACTGGGTGATCCAGTGCGGGAACTTGTCTCGGCTGTAGCCGTCGGTCGAGCCCTCGGCGGCGACGGTGAGAGAGCTGAGATAGGACCGCGCGGTCGACGCACTCACCGGAGTGGGCAGAGCCGCCTGGGCGGAGGGTGCGGTGACGAGTCCGGCGACCGTGAGGCCGGCGGTCGCGGCGAGGACGGCTATTCGACGCGCGTAGACACCTGACATGCGAACTCCTGTGGGGTGGAGGGGTATTGACCGGTCCTGCTCGCTCAGCATGGAGGCGCCGGGTTTCCGTGGGGTGGGCGCCAGGTAACAGAGTGGCGACATGAGCACGTCATATCAAGAGCTGGGACGCTGCGGATACGACAAGCTCCGGCACCGCCGAATCCCCTGCGCCGCCGTACGGTTGGCGCGTGCTGCTTCCGGTCGATGTGACTCTCGGGGTCGTTCTCGCCGTGCTGCTGGTGGTCGCGGCGTCGGTGGCCGCCCTCGCGCACCTCGGCCGCGCCCGCGAGATCCTTACCGCGGGACTCCGCGCGGCGGTGCAGCTCGCGGGTGTCGCGCTGCTGATCGGCTGGGTGGTGAGGGCCGGACTCTCGTTCGGCTTCGTGGCCCTGATGTACGCGGTCGCGGTACGGACCGCGGGGCGCCGCATCACACAGAACCGGACCTGGTGGTGGGCCGCGGTACCCATCGCCGCCGGAGTCTTCCCGGTGGTGGGCGTGCTGCTGCTGACCGGGCTGGTGCCGTTGCGCGGTATCGCGGTCATTCCGGTCACCGGGATCCTCGTCGGCGGTGCGCTCACCGCGACGGTGCTCGGCGGGCGGCGCGCGCTCGACGAACTGGCCGTGCGACGGGGGGAGGTCGAGGCAGGCATGGCGCTCGGGCTGCTCGACCGTGAGGCCCGCCTGGAGATAGCCGGACCCGCAGCGGCCGACGCGCTGCTGCCGGGACTCGACCAGACCAGGACCGTGGGTCTCGTCACACTCCCCGGCGCCTTCGTGGGCATGCTGCTGGGCGGCGCCTCCCCGGTGAAGGCCGGGGCCGTTCAGCTTTTCGTCCTCGTCGCGCTGTGTGCCGTGCAGGCGGTGGCGGTCGCCCTGGTGCTGGAGCTGGTGGCCAGGGGGCGCCTGAACCGATGAGCCGGTGCCGTACCCTGGATGGAGCAGAAGGGGAGTAGCTCTTCGCCGGAACGTCGACATACTGCTGAACCTCGGTTCGGCCGGCGCCCGGAGGCGGATCTCTGAGGAGACCCGCCAGCGAGACCTTCGGCCGCAGTGTTTCCATTGACGCTGCCGTGCCGAAGCGACCCCTTTTCTCCGGGTTCTTCTCTGAGACGGATCTTCTCGGCACGGGCAGCCCCGACCGATCGAGGACGTCAACCCGTGTTCAGCTTCACCATCCTGGCGATCACCTTCGGCGTGGTCTTTCTCGCCGAACTACCCGACAAGACCGCGCTCGCCGGTCTGATGCTGGGCACCCGCTACCGCGCCTCGTATGTCTTCGTCGGCGTCGCGGCGGCCTTCGCCGTCCATGTCGCGCTGGCCATCGCGGCGGGCAGCGTACTGACCCTTGTTCCGCACCGGCTGCTCCAGGCGATCGTCGGCGCCCTCTTCCTCGCCGGAGCGGCGATGCTGCTCTTCAAGGGGGACGACGAGGAGGACGAGGTGAAGGCCCCGTCGGACCAGTCCTTCTGGAGGGTGGCCGGGGCCGGTTTCATGCTCATCCTGGTCGCCGAGTTCGGCGACCTCACCCAGATCATGACGGCCAACCTGGCGGCGCGTTACGACAGCCCGGTATCGGTGGGCATCGGCGCGGTGCTGGCGCTCTGGGCGGTCGCCGGGCTCGGCATCGTGGGTGGCCGGACGCTGATGAGGCGTGTGCCGCTCAAACTGATCACGAGGATCGCGGCCGGTCTGATGCTGGTGCTCGCCGGATTCAGCATCTACGAGGCGATCGCCGGCTGACGCGGCGGCGGGGCCCCACCAAGGGGGTGCGGGCCCGCCGCGCCGTGCGGGGGTCCTCAGGCGGTGATGTGAACGTTCAGGGTGCCGTCGGCGGCCGGCTCGACGCGGACCCCGGTCAGATCGGCCACCTGCGCGGTGGGCGCGTGCACCGCGGCCCGCGGGCCGACACCCACCACCCGCATGCCGGCGGCCCGGCCTGCGGTGATACCGGCCTCGGAGTCCTCGAAGACGATGCAGTCCGCGGGCGCGAAGCCCAGCTCGGCCGCGCCCTTCAGAAAGCCCTCCGGGTCCGGCTTGCTGGCGCCCACACCCTCCGCGGTGACCCGGGTCGACGGCATCGGCAGGGCCGCCGCCGTCATGCGGGCCGTCGCCAGCGCCTCGTCGGCCGAGGTGACGAGGGCGTGCGGCACCCCGGCGAGGGAAGCCATGAACTCCGTGGCGCCGGGAACCGGCACCACGCCTTCGGTGTCGGCGGTCTCCTGGGCCAGCATGTCGCGGTTGTCCGCGTAGTTCTCCTCGACCGGGCGGTCCGGGAGAAGTACGGCCATGGTCGCGTACCCCTGGCGGCCGTGCACGACCTTGAGGGTCTCGTGCGGGTCCAGGCCGTGCGCCAGGGCCCAGCGGCTCCAGACGCGCTCCACGGCGGCGTCGGAGTTCACCAGGGTGCCGTCCATGTCGAGCAGCAGGGCGCGGGCGTTCAGGACGGTCATCAGGGGACTCCAGGAGGGCGTGAGCAGAGACAAGGCGGCCCCGCCCGCCGGTCAGGGAGTGCGGGCGGAACCACTTTGTTTCAGCAGGATACAAAACGGAGCGGGGGTCGCGCCAGCCTGCCCGGTGACTCACCGGGGTTCCTGGGTCGTCGCTTCCAGGGCCTGCCGGGTCTCGGGCCCGTAGACACCGGGTGGATCGCTCCGGATGTCCAGCCACGACTGGTACTGGCGCACCGCGTCCTCGACATCGGCGTCGTACCTGCCGTCGGGTGCCGCACGGTAGACGTACACCTGGTTCATCCGCTGCTGCAGTTCGACGACACCGGGCCCGCTGTCGCCCAGCTGCAGTACGGCGGCGGACGGTGCCCGGGTGGCCGGACTGCTGATCTCCGCGGTGGCCCGTGCGGTGGGCGCGGAAGGCGAGGGGGACGCAGCGGCGGTGGGGGAGGCCGAGGCGCGTGGGGCGGGGGCGGCCGGCGCGGACGGTGTGACGGGCCTCGGGGGCCTGGCGGCCGGTGGAGCCGCGGACGGGGTCGCCGACGCCGCAGACGGGGGCGCGGCGGGCGGGGGCACCGGATCGTCGGGTGTGCTGCTGGCCGTGTCCGGCAGCGCCTGGTCCCGCACGGTGTCATCGGCGGAGAACAGCCCTCCGGCGAACGCCACCGTGCCCAGAGCGGCCACCGCGGCCACTCCGCCCGCGATCACGGTGAACGGTCTTCGCCTCCTGCCCGGCGGCCGCGGCGGATCAGGCGGGCCGGCCGCCTCCGCCTCCAGCACCGGTGCCGCCGCGATCGGCACGGTCGGGTACGCGGCACCCACGACGTCGTCCGCCGGATCCGGCTCGGGATCGGGCAGCGTGACGTACGGCCGTATCCGCAGCGGTTCAAAATCCTCATGGCTCACTGTGGCCACCCCCCTTGAACTCGCGGCGATTATGCCGCAGCACCAGGATGGAGTGCATGGCTCAGCAAACCCCGGCACTTCCGGCGGCCCCCGCCGAGTCCGGCGGGCGGCCCCAGCGGAGCGTTCTGGTCGCCATCGGCGCTCTGCTGCTCGGCATGCTCATCGCCGCCCTCGACCAGACGATCGTCTCCACCGCACTTCCCACGATCGTCAGCGACCTCGGCGGAATGGAACACCTCTCCTGGGTGGTCACGGCCTATCTGCTGGCCTCGACGGCCGCCACCCCCCTCTGGGGGAAGCTCGGCGATCAGTACGGCCGCAAGAGGCTCTTCCAGACGGCCGTGGTCATCTTCCTGATCGGCTCCGCGCTCTGCGGCATCGCGCAGAACATGCCCCAGCTCATCGGGTTCCGTGCGGTGCAGGGGCTCGGCGGCGGTGGTCTGATCGTGCTGTCGATGGCCATCGTCGGCGACCTGGTGCCGCCGCGTGAGCGGGGAAAGTACCAGGGGCTCTTCGGAGCGGTCTTCGGCGCGACCAGCGTGCTGGGGCCGCTGCTCGGCGGGCTGTTCACCGAACATCTCAGCTGGCGCTGGGTGTTCTACATCAACCTCCCCATCGGCGTCGTCGCGCTCGGGGTGATCGCCGCGGTCCTGCACATCCCGGTCCGTTCGACCAGGCACACCATCGACTACCTCGGGACCTTCCTGATCGCGTCGGTCGCCACGTGTCTGGTGCTGGTCGCGTCGCTGGGCGGCACCACCTGGGCGTGGGTGTCCGCGCCGGTCATCGGGCTGGCTGTTCTCGGGGTGCTGCTGCTCTTCGCCTTTCTCCATGTCGAGCGGCGGGCCGCCGAGCCGGTGCTTCCCCCGAAACTGTTCCGCATCAGGACGTTCGTGCTGTGTTCGGTGATCAGCTTCATCGTCGGCTTCGCGATGTTCGGCGCGATGACCTACCTGCCGACCTTCCTCCAGGTCGTCCAGGGCGTGAGCCCCACCCTGTCCGGCGTGCACATGCTGCCGATGGTGTTCGGTCTGCTGCTCTCGTCCACCGCGTCGGGACAGATCGTCAGCCGCACAGGCCGCTGGAAGGTCTTCCCGGTCGCCGGCACCGGCATCACCGCGGTGGGACTGCTGCTGCTGCACCGGCTGACGGAACACAGCTCCACCTGGTCGATGAGCCTGTGCTTCTTCGTCTTCGGGCTGGGGCTCGGACTGGTGATGCAGGTGCTCGTGCTCGTGGTCCAGAACGCGGTGAGCTACCGGGATCTGGGCGTCGCCACCTCGGGGGCGACCTTCTTCAGGTCCATCGGTGCCTCGTTCGGTGTCGCGGTGTTCGGCACCATCTTCACCAACCGGCTCGGCGGCAAACTCGATGACGCGCTCGCCGGGAAGCAGCTGCCGCCCGGCGTGAGCGCCCGGCGCCTGGAGGCCGACCCACGCGCCATCGGTGATCTTGCGCCCCAGTTGCGTGCACCGGTGCTGCACGCGTACGCCAGCTCCATCACCGATGTCTTCCTCTACGCGGTCCCCGTGGTGCTGCTGGCCTTCGTCATCTCCTGGTTCCTCAAGGAGGACAAGCTGCGCGCATCGGTGACCACTCCCGAGGTCTCCGAGACCCTGGCGTCCAACCCGGTCGAGCGGTCTTCGTACGACGAGGTGGTGCGGGCCCTCTCGGTGCTGGGCAGCCGCGAGGGGCGCCACGAGATCTACCAGAAGATCACCGCGAAGGCGGGCTACGACCTGCTCCCCGCGGCCAGTTGGCTGCTGCTGCGGATCAAACGGCACGGAGTGGTCGAACCGGGCCGGCTCGCCGAGACATCCCCGGTCTCGCTGCGGGCCATCACCGAAGCGGCCCGGCAGCTCGAGGAGCGGGGCCTGGCCGCGCGCGAAGGTGTCGATCTGACACTCACCGACTCCGGGGTGAACGCGTCGGCGCGGCTCGCCAAGGCGCGCGAGGACTCCCTCGCCGAGTTGCTGGGCGACTGGTGGGGGCCCGAGCGGCCGACCGATCTGGTCGTACTGGTCGAAGAGCTGAACGCCGAGCTGTGCGGTTCCGACGCGGAGCGGCCGCGCGGGGCACGGAGCGAGCAGGCCGGCGCGGCCTGGCCCGCCGCCCCTCTCCCTCCGCCCCGGTCAGAGCTCCAGGGCTTCAGGACTCCGGAGACTCGGGGCTTCAGAGCTCCTTGCCGTACCAGATCTCCATGTACGGACCTGTCTTGTACGCGGGAATCTCGCCGTACCCGTGCCGGGTGTACAGCGCCCGCGCCTCCACCAGATCGAGCCGGGTGTCCAGCACCATGCGCCGGGCACCCAGCTGCCGCGCCGCGTCCTCCAGGGCGCTCAGCAGTGCGCCGCCCCCGCCGGTGCCCCGGCGGGCCTGACGCACGAAGACCCGGGTGAGCTCGGCGGTCGCCGGATCGCGGAGCAGTATCCCGCCGCACGACGCGGCCTCTCCCCGGTGCCGACCTACGACGAACTCCCCGGTGGGGTGCGCGAGTTGCTCCACCCCGTCGCCGGCGAGTCCCGCGTCGATCTCCTGCGCGGTCGCGGGACGCCGCCAGTAGCGGCTCGCCACCTCGTCGTAGTAGTCGCGGCGGAGCGCGGTGGCATCGGCGGTGTGGAAAGGCTCAGCGGCCACGATCCAGTTCACGCCGGACAGTGTGGCCGGGACACCGCTGTTTCGCACGCGAGTTACGGGCAACGCGGAGAGTGCACGAACCACAACACGGTCGAGAACGCGCGACCGGGTCCGAGAACGTCCGAGAACAGGGAAGGCACTCATGTCCACAGTCGTGATCGTCGTCATGATCGCGGTGTTCCTCGTCGTGGTCGCCGCCGTCCTGGCCATCGGGCCCGGCAAGGGTGCCGGGCGCGGTGGCCTGAAGCGCCGCTTCGGCCCCGAGTACGACCGGGTCGTCGCCCGGCACAACGGTGACACCAAGGCGGCCGAGGCCGAGCTGGGTGAACGGGTGAAGCGGCACGGCTCGCTGGAGAAGCGC
This sequence comes from Streptomyces sp. NBC_00344, assembly GCF_036088315.1. NCBI lineage: Bacteria > Bacillati > Actinomycetota > Actinomycetes > Kitasatosporales > Streptomycetaceae > Streptomyces > Streptomyces sp. NBC_00344. Next base: position 4,979,444 of record NZ_CP107996.1, read on the forward strand.
CCGCTCTCCGTGGAGGCGCGCGAGCGCTATGTCGCCCGCTGGGCCGGGCTCCAGGAACAGTTCGTCGACTCGCCGCAGCAGGCGGTCGCCGAGGCCGAACAACTGCTGGGCGCGCTCGCCCGCGAGCGGGGATTTCCGGCAGCCGAAGACTACGAGGAGCAGGTATCCGCGCTCTCCGTGCACCACGCCGCTCACGTCAACGGCTACCGGGCGCTGCACGGTTCGGTGAAGGGTGAGGGCGGTACGGAGGAGCTGCGGACCGCGATGCTCGAGGCCCGGGGACTCTTCGGGGAACTAGTGTCCACGAAGTCACACGATCCGGAGCGGGCGCGGACCGGCGAAGAGAAGGCCGGGGAGCGGGGCCGCTCGAAGGTGCTGCCGGTGCGGCGGCACGTGAAGGGAAGTGGTGTGTGATGGCGTACGAACCCGGACAGCCGGAGCGGGACGCGGCGGTGGAGCGCCAGGAGACGGAGCAGCCGCGGCGGGAGGGGCTCACCGGGCACCCGGCCCGTGCTGAGCGGCCCGCGCGCGGCGGGAGCGCCGGCCGTGCGGACCGCAGGGAACCGGCGCCGACGGAGCGGATCCCGAAGCTGCGTGGACCGGCGGGCGGGCCCGTGAAGCAGCAGGACCCGGCGGACGGGACCGTGCGGGACCTGGATCCGGCGGACACGTCGGTGAGACCGCAGGACCCGGCCGGGCACGAGCGGCAGGACCCGGCCGGGCACGAGCGTCGGGACCCGGCAGGGCACGTCGCGGAGCGGGACCCGGCGGACGGCGGCCGGCTCATACCGTCCGCCGAACGCGACAAGCTGGGTCTGCGGCTCCAGCAGGCCGTCAACGGGTTCGTCGACGCTCCCCGGAGCGCGGTCGAGCAGGCCGACCGGATCTTCGAGGAGACGGCGGCCCGGGTGACCGAAACCCTCAACGAGCGGGGCGGCAGCCTCCGTACGGCCTGGAACCACGGCAGCGACCAGGAGTCGGCGACGGAGGAACTGCGTCTCGCGCTCCGTACCTACCGTGAGGTGACGGAGCGATTGCTGAAACTGTGATCAGCCGTTCTTCGGGGCCGTCTGCTGGACGACCTCGAAGGACCACAGGGTGGAGCCGGAGGCGGCGGGCCGGGGACGGTCCCCGCCTTCGGCGCCGCCGCCTCCGTGTGCACCGCGCATGGACGTGGCCATCCACTTCTCGAAGTCCGCCTCGGACGCCCAGCGGGTGTAGACCAGATACTGGTCGGTGCCCTCCACCGGGCGCAGCAGCTCGAACCACTCGAAGCCGTCGGAGCTCTCCACCGACCCGGCGCGGGCGGCGAACCGCTTTTCCAGGACCTCCCGCTGTTCGGCGGGCACGGTCAGAACGTTGATCTTCACGATGCTCATACCGGCCATACTGCCGTACCGCCACCATGAGGTATCCGCGGTACCGCCGCCGTGCCGTACCGGCCGTCCCGCTGTGCCGCCGCCGTGCGCACCGGCCGGTCAGCCCAGGACGTGCGCGATGACAAAGCCGTCGTATCCCTTGCTGCCGACCGTCTGGAGTGCGGTCGCGCTCAGTTGGGGCCTCTCGGCGATCAGTTCGAAGAGCGCGCGGGTGCCCTGAACCCGGGGGTCCTGGCTGTCCGGATCGACGACCTCCCCGTTGCGCACCACGTTGTCGACGATGATCACGCTGCCCGGACGGGTGAGCTTCAGGGCCCACTCGAGGTAGTGCGGGTTGTTCGGCTTGTCGGCATCGATGAAGACCAGGTCGAAGGGGCCGACCCGCTCCGCTTCGAGCAGCGGCAGGGTGTCCAGGGCGGCGCCGGTCCGCACTTCGGCGATCTTGTCGAGACCTGCCCGGGCGAGATTTGCGCGGGCCACGTCCGCCGCTTGCGGGTCCGCCTCGAGGGAGACGAGCCGGCCGTCGGCGGGCAGCGCCCGGGCCAGCCAGATGGTGCTGTAGCCGCCCAGCGTGCCGAACTCCAGGACACTGCGCGCGCCCTGGATCCGGGCCAGCAGATGCAGCAGTTTGCCCTGGTTGGGGGCGACGTTGATCGGGCTCAGCCCCGCCGCGTCGCTGGCCGCCAGCGCCGCGTCCAGTGCGCCGTCCGACGGAACCAGATGATCGGTGAAGTAGCGGTCGACCTCGGTCCACTGTTCCTGTGACATGCGATTCCTCTCACCGGTACGTGCGGCGCTGTGGGTGGTGCGCGGTAAGTTCCTCTTGGGAACTTACTCGCATCCACGCCGCTGTGAAAGCTGGTTCAGGAGATCGGTGGCGGTGCGTGCACCGGCGGCGGAGGTACCACCGGGCGCCGGCGCCCGGCGCGCACCAGCCGGAGTGCGCCGGCCGCGAGGGTCAGCAGGGCTACGGCCGCCGTCAGCAGCCAGGCCGGTATGCCGCCCGCCGTGAGCAGGCGGTCCCGGTAGACCACCCGTTGGAACGGTGTGTCGGAAGCGGTCCGTGCCATCCGGTGGTCCCCGTCGATCCGCGACGGCACGGGGAAGCTCTGCTCAACGGCGGTCAGATACCGCTGCCCGTCCGCGAAACGCCCCAACTCACCGGTGGCTGCCACCTTTCCGGCGTACGTCACCACGGGCGGCAGGCCACCGATCGCGCCGGTTGGCTCCATCCGGTGGGCTGCCAGTACATAGAGCCCGAGCGACTGCGGGGTCTTCGCCCGCCGCGACAGCCGCATCGGGTACACCAGCCGGTCGCTCGCGAACGTCAGCCGGAGTGGGTCCAGCGTGCCGGCCAGGGGCTTGCCGGTGCTCTCCGGGGCCAGCCGTATCGCGACGTACTCCCACTTCCGGTCGACATACGGCTGCAGGTCGCCCGACAGACCTTCGGGCAGATGGAAGCCGTTACGTCCGAGCCAGCCGCCCAGCGCCTTCGGGTCGGTGGCGGTCAGTTCGGCGACATCGAACGGCCCGAGGCGTTCACGGCCGACGACACCGACCGGACGTGCGCCCGCCGCCGGGGGAGCGGCAGCCGAGTCGCCCGGGTCCGCGTGCCCGCCGAAGGGCCAGTCACCGCTGTGCGGCCAGAAGTGATCGCGGGTCCGGTGCACAGGCGCGGTGACCGACTCGAGTGCGTCGAAGAGCGTGCTGTCCCCCAGCGCGACCGAAGCCCGGTGCGGCACCGGCATGATCCAGGCCGCCTGTTCTGCGTCCCCGTCGACGGTCAGGCTCATGACGATCTGTTCACTGCGGCCGTCCCAGCGCACCGCCGAGGTCTCCCGGTCGACATTGAGCCGCGATGACGGGTCGTGCACCAGAGCGCCGCAGCCGCAGGCGTACGCCGGTGCCATCAGTGAACCCAACTGGACCACCAAGAACGTGAGTACCACCAGCAACGTTCTGTTCCGCATCCCCCGTACCTCCCGCCGTCCGACACGAGCACAGACGGAGTGCGGCCGGGGCCGGTTCCCCCCGCGGCGGGCCGGCGGACGTCAACGGACAGCGGTTGACCGGCCGATAGCTGCGGGACAGTGCTTGAATGGCGGGAAACGTACCGGTTGCGTCGGATGAACCGTGGGTTGTGTGCATACGCCCCCGGAACAGTGCGAGGCTCCGGTCGGAGGGGCCGGTGTGGAAAAGGGTGGAGGTCCGGCAGGGCGTGGCGAATGACGGGCACAGCGGAGTGCGTAATGCCGTCGGCGACGGGGCGGGATCCGAGCGGGCGCGCGCGGTGCTGTGGCTGGTCGTCACCGCACTGGCCGTTCGTCAGGTGGCAGCGGTGCTGCGGTTGCCACCCAGCCGGCGGCTGACCGATCTGGAGACCTGGACCGGTGCCGACGGGGTTCTGCACCTCGGGGATCCGCTCTACGCCACAGGCATGTTCACCGACACCCCGTTCGCCGGACTCGTGCTGAAACCGCTCACCCGCTCCGCCGAGGCGAGCCTCGGAGTCGCCTGGACCTTCGGCACCCTGCTGCTCGTCGTCGCTCTCGGGACGGTCGTGGCGCGGGCGCTGCCGGGGCCGCTGTCCCGGCGTACGCGCCAGCTGGGCGCTCCCTGCGCGATCAGCCTGCTGATGCTGTCGCTGCCGGTCCGCAACACACTTCACCTCGGCCAGACGAGCATCATCCCGGTGCTGCTGGTCCTTCTCGGATTCTTCGTCGCCGGCGAAGAGCGCGGTTCGGGTCTGCTCATCGGTTTCGGTGCGGCGCTGCAGCCGATAGTGCTGCTCTTCGTGCCGCTGCTCTGGCTGACCGGCCGCAGGCGCGCGGCAGTCTCCACGGCGGCGACCTTCGCCGTGTGCACGGCGCTGGCGTGGGCGGTGATGGCGCGGGACTCCTGGACGTACTGGGCCCACCACGTGGCGGGCACCGGCCTCGGCGCGCACCCCGAGGGACTCGCCGACCAGTCCCTGCACGGCGCTCTGTTGCGCTTCGGGCTGGCCGGGCCGCTGGAGATCGCGGTCTTCCTCGTGCTCGCCGTCCTGGTCACCGTGCTCGGGCTGCTCCGCGCGGTCCGCTACGCCAGGGACGGGCAGCTGCTGCTGGCGGTCGCGGTGACCGGCTGCGTCACCGTCGCCGTCTCACCGGCCACCTGGCAGCACCAACTGCTGTGGGTGCTGCTCGCGGTCGTGGGACGGGTGGGCAGACGCGCGGCCGACCGGATGGTGTGGCCCGCCGTGGTTGTTCTGGTGATGACCCTGCCGGGCACCATGCTGCTGCCGAACATCGCGGCGGTGTACCCGGTGCGGGACAACGCCGTGCTGCTGACCGCGCTCGCCGCGGCCTGCGCGGTGCCCTTCCTGGAACGCGCATCGCCGCACTGGGGGGCCGCGGTCCCGACGGTGTACGCCGAGCCGGCCCCGGCTCGCTGGAGGGCGGTCCCGCTGCTGCGGTTCTGGCGCCGGGTGACCACCCGTCCCAATCTGCTGCTGGAACTCCTGGCGATCCGCGTCGGATACTCCGTGTACTCGCACATCCGGGCCGCGGCCACCGGTGGCCGGGCCACCGCGGAATCACACGGCCGCACGGTCGTCTCCATCGAGCAGACCCTGCACATCGACATCGAGCACTGGGCCAACCACGCGGTGGCGAAGATCCAGTGGCTGGACTCGTTCCTCAGCTTCTACTACGAGACGTTCCACTTCATCGTGCCGCTGGCGATTCTCGGCGCGCTCTACGTCCGCCGGCCGGCGGACTACCGCTGGGCGCGGACCTCGCTCTCCTTCGCCACGCTGCTCGGCCTCGTCGGGTTCTTCTTCTTCCCGCTGGCCCCGCCCCGGCTGATGCCGGGCCTGGGATTCATCGACACCGTCCACGGGGTGCAGGACCTCGCGCACCCCGACTACGGTGCGATGACCGCGATGACCAACCAGTACGCGGCCATGCCCTCACTGCACTTCGGCTGGGCTCTGTGGTGCGGCGTCGTCGTCGCCCTGCTGGTCCCGAAGCGGACGCTGAAGGTGATCGCGATGCTGCATCCGCTCCTCACGGTCAGCGCGATCGTCGCGACCGCCAACCATTGGGTGCTGGATGCGATCGGCGGTGCGACGGTCGTCGTGCTCGGTTTCGGGCTGACCCATCTGCTGGCCGGACGGCGCACCCTGCTGCCTCCCAGGGTTCTGCCCGGCCCCCGGCCCGCCCCGCCCGCCGTACAGCCGGAGGCGTCCGGGGCGGTCTGACCGCTGCTGCGCTCCTCGTACCGCCGGGGCACCCGCCGGGTCGGCCAGGGATGCCCCGGTGTCACAGAGCCGGGTGAACCGCGGCGAACCCGGCGGTGGGCGCGCCTTTGTCCGGCGGGAGCGTGCGACGCCCTTGCGTACCGGGGGTAGCACTCATAAGACTGCAGCGAACTAGAACGCGTATCAGTCTGCCGTGCGGGCGCCGGGGCGTCCGAACGGGCGTGGAGGAGAGGACGAGTTGATGGCCGCGGAACCCGTCATCGTGGAAGCCGTACGCACCCCTGCCGGCAGGCGCGGAGGTGCGCTCGCCGGTCTTCACCCCGTCCGTCTGCTGGGGGAGACCTACCGGGAGATACTCGGCCGCACCGGTATCCCTGCCGACTGCGTGGAGCAGGTCGTCGGCGGTACGGTCACCCACGCCGGTGAGCAGTCCATGAACCCGGCACGCAACGCCTGGCTGGCCATGGGGCTTCCCCACGAGACCGCGGCGACCACCGTCGACTGCCAGGGCGGCTCCTCGCAGCAGGCCGGTCACATGGTGGCCAACATGATCTCCGCCGGGGTCGTGGACATCGGCATCAGCTGCGGTGTCGAGGTGATGTCACGGGTACCGCCGGGCAGCGGAACCGGGCGCGGGCCGGGCAAGCCGTTTCCCGACGACTGGAGCGTCGACCTGCCGGACCGGGTCGAGGCCGCCGAGCGCATCGCCCGCAACCGCGGGCTGACCCGGGAGAACCTCGATTCACTCGGTCTCATCTCGCAGGAGCGGGCGGCCGCCGCCTGGGCGCAGGAGCGCTTCAAGCGGGAGACCTTCGCCGTGCGGGTACCCACCACCGAGGACGAACAGGACGCCGGCCAGGGCATGTGGCGGCTCGTCGAGCGTGACGAGGGGCTGCGCGACACCACGATGGAGAGCCTCGCCGGGCTCGGGCCGGTCATGCCGCTCGCCATGCACACCGAGGGCAACTCCGCGCAGATGTCCGACGGCGCCTGCGCGATCATGTGGGCGTCCAGGCGGACGGCCCGGGCGCTCGGACTCACCCCCCGCGCCAGGATCGTCGCGCAGGCGCTCGTCGGCGCGGACCCGCACTTCCACCTGGACGGGCCGATCGACGCGACACGGGCGGTGCTCGGGAAGGCCGGGATGTCGCTCGACGACATCGACCTGGTCGAGATCGACGAGGCGTTCGCGTCGGTGGTCCTCAGCTGGGCACAGGTCTTCGGGCAGGACCTGGAGAAGGTCAACGTGAACGGCGGGGCGATCGCGCTGGGCCATCCGGTGGGGGCGGCCGGAGCCCGGCTGATCACCACGGCGCTGCACGAACTGGAGCGGCGGGGCCAGGAGTTCGCGCTGATCGTGATGTGCGCGGAGGGAGCGCTCGCCACCGGCACGATCATCCAGCGGGTGTAGGTGCGGGGCGGGGGCCGGGTACCCATCACCGCGTACCGCCTCACGTACCGGACCGTCACGCCGCAGGGCGGGCCGACCGTGGCCACCGGTCTCTTCGTACTGCCCAAGGGCGGTGCGCACCGGCTGCCGCTGGTCTCCGACACCCACGGCACGATGGCCAACCGGGTGTACGCACCCTCGGCGAGCGAGGATCCGGGGCGGCTTTCGCCGTATCTCCAGGCATCCGGCGGCCGGGCGGTCGCGGCCCCCGACTGCCTGGGGCTCGGCGAGGGGCCCGGCCGCCATCCACATGTCGTACTTTCTCACCGCGCAGAACAGGCTCCACCCGCTGTACAAGGACCCTGCGGAGGTCTTCCGTGCGCCGTACGCGGGAACGGTCGAAGGCCTCTTCGACGGCGACTGGCGGCGCACGGCACCAGGGCCGTACTGACCGACCAGGGGAACGAGGACCACAACGGCACCTACCTGAAGTCGGGGCCGCAGGTCGTCAGCTGGTTCGACCGGGTGGCGGCTCACCGGGCACCGGCGCGGCAAAAGTGACCGGCGCGTCGAAGGCCGCCCGGCGGGTGGCCCGGCGGAGCGCCTTGAGGACCGTCGAGCCGATGGCCAGCGTCAGTACCACCGTGACGACGGCCCGTCCCAGGTCCCAGCCGAGCGAGGTGGCCGCGCAGTACGCGAGGAAGCGGGCCAGGTTCGCGCCGACCGGGTCCCCCGGGTGGAAGGAGACGCCGGTGGCGAGACCGCCGATGTAGGTCCAGCCCTGCAGGTTCATCACCGTGCCGTACGCGAAGGCCGCCACGCATCCGTACCCGGCGAGCATCAGCAGTTCGGCCCGGCCGCGCAGCCACCCGGCACCCGGCAGCAGTCCGGCGCCCATGGTGAACCAGCCCATGGCCAGCATCTGGAACGGCATCCAGGGCCCGACCCCGCCGGTCAGCAGCGCGGAGGCGAACATCGTCACCGAGCCGAGCACAAAGCCGAAGCCAGGTCCGAGCACCCGGCCGCTCAGCACCATGAGGAAGAACATCGGCTCGAGCCCCGCGGTGCCCGCACCGAGCGGGCGCAGCGCGGCGCCGACCGCGGCCAGCACACCGAGCATCGCCACCGCCTTGGCGTCCAGCCCGGTGTCCGCGATCGTCGCCACCACCACCGCGACCAGCAGCGGGAGCAGCGCGGCGAAGAGCCAGGGGGCGTCCCGGGAGTGGGCAAGACCGGAGGCGGAGTCCGCGAGCAGCGGCCAGCCGAAGGCGAACACGCCGATCACGGTGATCAGGACCAGCGCGACGACCGAACGCGGGCCGAGCCCGACGGCTCTCACAGCGCCTCCCGTACCTGGGTGACCGTCAGCCACTGCTGGGGCGCGAGGATCTTGGACACCTGGGGGGCGAAGGAGGGCGATGAGACGACGACATCGGCTGTCGGACCGTCGGCGACGATCTCCCCGTCGGCGAGAACGACCACGCGGTGAGCGAGGTCGGCGGCGAGTTCGACGTCATGGGTGGCGAGGACGATGGCGTGCCCGTCCGCCGCGAGCTCCCGCAGGATCCGGACGAGCCGGCCCTTCGCCGCGTAGTCGAGGCCGCGCGTCGGCTCGTCGAGCAGCAGCAGCGGAGGCCGTCCGGTCAGTATGATCGCCAGTGCCAGCGCGAGCCGCTGCCCCTCGGAGAGGTCGCGCGGATGCGTGGTGCCCGCGACACCTGGCAGCAGCTCGCCGACCAGCGCGCCGCAGGCACCCGGCTCGGCGCCGGCGTCCGCGTCGGCCGCCGCGCACTCGGCGGCCACCGTGTCCGCGTAGAGGAGGTCGCGCGGCTCCTGCGGCACCAGCCCGACCCGGCGGATCATCTCGCGCGGATGGGTCCGGTGCGGGGTCTTCCCGGCCACCTCGACCGAACCCGATGTGGGCTGGTGAACCCCGACCAGGCAGCCCAGCAGGCTGGACTTGCCGGCGCCGTTGCGCCCCATCAGCGCCACCGTCTCGCCGGGGCGCACCGACAGCGATACGTCCCGCAGCGCCTCCACCCGGCCGCGCCGCAGTCCGAGCTTCACGGTGACGGCGACAGGTCCGGCGGGCGGGGGAGCGGCCGCCGCGCGGGGCTCTGCGAGCGCCAGCTGTCCGCGCAGCCCCCCGGCCCTGCGGCGGGCGTCGCGCACGGACAGCGGCAGCGGGTCCCAGCCGGCCAGCCGTCCCAGAGCCACCACCGGCGGGAACACCGGGGAGAGCGCCATCACGTCCGCCGGCGGTCCCATCACCGGTTCCCGTCCGGCACCCGGAAGCAGGATGACCTGGTCGGCGTACTGAACGACCCGTTCCAGCCGGTGCTCCGCCATCAGCACCGTCGTGCCGAGGTCATGGACGAGCCGCTGGAGTACCGCGAGCACCTCCTCGGCCGCCGCCGGATCCAGTGCGGACGTCGGCTCGTCCAGAACCAGCACCCGGGGATGCGGCGTCAGAACCGAACCGATGGCGACGCGCTGCTGCTGGCCGCCGGAGAGGGAGGCGATCGGCCGATCGCGCAGCTCGCTCAGGCCCAGCAGGTCGAGGGTCTCCTCGACCCGGCGGCGCATCACGTCGGGTGCGATGCCGAGCGATTCCATGCCGTAGGCCAGCTCGTCCTCGACGGTGTCCGTCACGAAATGAGCGAGCGGATCCTGGCCCACCGTGCCGACCAGATCGGCGAGTTCACGGGGTTTGTGGGTACGGGTGTCGCGGCCGTCCACCGTGACACGGCCGCGCAGTACGCCCCCGGAGAAGTGCGGCACCAGTCCGGACACCGCGCCGAGCAGCGTCGACTTCCCCGCACCCGAAGGGCCGACGAGCAGCACCAGCTCGCCCTCGGGCACTGTCAGGTCGACGCCCTGGACGGCGGGCCCCGGCGCGTCGGCGTAGGTGACCGTCACCTGCTCGAAGCGGATCACTTACCTCGTCTCCTTCGGTAGGGGGGCCACAAAGGCGGGCAGCAGGCCGGTCAGCACGGCGGCCGCGGGCCACAGCGGCAGATCCGGCGCGACCAGTGGAACGACGCCCGGCTGCAGCGCTGCCGGGTCGTAGTGGCCCGCCAGGATCAGCAGCACGGCAACGGTGACCCCCGAACCGGAGACCAGCCAGGCACGGGCGCCCCACCGGTCCGGGCGGTAGCGGGTGCGCACCGAGCGGCGGCCGCCGAGGCGCAGCCCCGCGAGGGCCGCCAGCAGTCCGACGGCCAGCACCGGAAGACCGTAGGAGGCGCCCTCGGCCGCCAGCAGTGCGTAGGTACCGGCGCAGACGCCGAGCAGCCCGCCGAGGGCGAGCGCGGTCGTGGTGTGCCGAACGGCCGGCGAGACCCGGGCCGTACGGCCGTAACCCCGCGAGTCCATCGAAGCGGCCACGGCGACCGAGCGCTCCAGGGCCCCTTCCAGGACCGGAAGCCCGATCTGGAGCACGGCACCGATACCGCCGGTGGGTCTCCCGCGAAGCCGGCGCGCGGTGCGCAGCCGTGCCACATCGGCCACCATGTTCGGTGCGAAGGTCATCGCGACGACAACGGCCACGCCCACCTCGTAGAGCGCGCCGGGCAGCGACTTGAGCAGCCGGGCAGGATTGGCCAGAGAGTTCGCCGCGCCCACACAGATCAGCAGGGTGGCGAGCCTGGCCCCGTCGTACAGCGCGAACACCAGCTGTTCGGCGGTGACACGGCCACCGATCCGGATGCCCTGCGCCCAGTGCGGCAGCGGCACTTCGGGCAGCGTGACCAGCAGATGCGAGCCGGGGACCGGTGAACCGAGCGCGACCGAGAAGACCAGCCGGATACCGATGACGAGCAGCCCCAGCCTGACGAAGGTGAGGTACGAGCGGGCCCACGGCGCATCGGTCCGCCGGGCCGCCACCACATAGCCGGCGACCCCGACCAGCAGTCCGAGCAGCAGCGGGTTCGTCGTGCGGGACGCGGCGGTGGCCAGCCCGAGCGCCCACAGCCACCATGCACCGGCGTGCAGGGCGTTGCTTCGGCCGACCGCGGGGGCGCGGAGCGACATGGTCATCCCTGGTCGCGCCGCCGCCGTGCCTGCCACACTCCGGCGGCGCCGAGCACCAGTACCGCGGCGATCCCGCCGAGGAGGCCCGTCGAAGGACCGCCGTCGTCGCTCCCCGTGCTCTCCGCGTCCTTGCCGGCGTTCTTGCCGGGGCGGGATGCCGACACCTGCTCACCGCAGCCGGTCCTCGGGTATCCGGCGATCGAGCAGAGCAGCGCATCGCTGTTGTAGCGCAGCGGTTTCGCCACCGCGGCCAGTGCCTCCGCGCTCGTCGCGTCCTCGCCGACCCGGGCGCACGCGGTGCGCCCGGCGGGCGGGTTCTCACCGCCGGGGGCGTCGCCTGCCGTACCGAAGTCGATCACCAGCGCGATCCGCTTGGTGCCGTCGACGGCGGGTGTCCTCCCGCAGATGGCACCGAAACCGGCGGCGCCGCGCGGTTTGTTCGCGTCCTGCGAGTCCGCGCTCACGGCGAAGCGGAAACCCTGCACATCGCCGTCGGCGGGCCGGGCGGACGAGGGGCCCTGGGTGGCGTACTTCCAGGTGTCGCCGCCGCGGTCCCAGAACGACCAGTAGCGGTAGCCGGCGGCCTGCGCGGTCCCCGTTCCGCCGAGCACCGCGAGTGCGACGGCCGGTGCGAGGGCCAGGGCCGGCAGGCGGGTGCGCATCAGCGCTGCCGCTTCCTGCCGCGCACGCTCATCAGGAACCCGATGCCGACACCGGCGACCAGACCGATACCGACGATCCACCAGACGTTGATGCCGCTGCTGTCGCTCTGCTTCTTCTGCATGCCGCCGGTCGCCCGCTCGGACGTGGGGGCAGGACCGGTCGCGTCGAGCTTCGCGACGAGGTCGGCGCCGCCGAAGGCGCGCGGATCGGCCTTGTTGGCGTGCGCGGCGAAGATCAGCTGGGCGTAGGCGGCCGGCCCGGCGCCCTTGGCCCAGGCCGCGGAGTTCTGCTCGAGCCAGGCGAGCGGCTGCCTGGCCTGGGCGCTGAGACCGTCGGCGCCGAGCGCGGTGACCGCGTCCGCGGTGTTGCCGAAGTCGGGCTGATCCTCCGCGCCGGGCATCGCGGACTTCAGATACGACTTCCCGGCGGTCGCCCCTGCCAGATACGTCGCGCCGTTGTGCGCGGCCTGCGCGGGGGTCGACGCGTTGAGGCAGCCGGTGCCTCCGGCGTCCTTGTTCCCGGCGTCCGGAGCCAGCCCCGCGCCCAGAGTGCCCAGGACCGCGGCGCCGGTCGCGTCGGCGTTGGCGTACAGCTTTCCGGACTTCTTCTCCGGCTGGTACGCGAAGGCCCCGGCGCCCGTCCCGGCATCACACGGGATGGACAGCGCGACCAGCACCTTCCTGGCATCTCCGGTCGGCTCACCCGCCGCGGCGAGCGCACCGATCACCACGGAAGTGGAGTTGGCGTCCGACGCACCGCCCGGGTTGTAGCTCCAGCCGCCGTCCTTGTTGGCCACCGACTTCAACCAGCCGGCGCCCTTGCGGACGGCGTCGTCGTGACCGCCGAGCGCGTCGAGCGCCTGTACGGCGGCAGCCGTGGCGTTGGTGTCCAGCAGCGTCTTGTCGTCGCAGGGCTTGGCGGGGTCGGCACGGAAGGAAGCGAAGCCGCCGTCGGCACACTGCTGTCCGGTGAGCCAGCTGATGGCCTCGGCCGCCGGCTTCACCCCGACCGTGTCCTGGGCGAGCAACGCGAGCGACTGCCGCCACACACCGTCGTACTTCGGATCCGTCCTGCCGTAGAGCCCCGAGGGGATCACCACGGACGGTGAAGCGGAAGCCGAGGGCGAGGCGTCGGCGTGTGCCATCGGAGCAGCGGCCCCGCAGAGAACGGCAGAAGCGGCGAGCGCGGTTGCTGCGCTGCGGCGAAGGGTCATGGCGGGCGGGGCCTCTCCTGCGGGGAGCCGGGCACGGCGCACCGGGGCACCTGGGCTCCGGCTCCGCTTACCTCGGCGGTGCCGGTCACCGGAGGTTTCCGGTGACACGAGCCGGTCACGTCCGCGGGTCAGGGCATTCCGGCGGGCCACCGCTGGGCGGTGGCACTCACGGAATACGGTCTCCCCTGCTCGGACATGGCCGAGAGCCGGGGAAGGGCCGGCGCCGTAATGGCACCGGCTTCCCCCTGTGCGGGTGTGATGACGACGGATTCACTCTACCGGCCCACAACCGGCCCCCCCGAGGGCGGTCGCCTGTGGGTGTCTTCCCCGCTCCACGCTGGTTACTTGATGTCGATGGGCCCGTTGTCGCTGTCGTCGCCGGGCTTGGACGGCCTCAGGTAGCGCTGGATCTCGGCCCCGCGGTCACCCTGGTGCTCCTCGGAGCCGCCGAGGTTCTTGCGGACCGAGTCGAGGATGGTCAGGCCCTGCCCCACCAGACCGGCGGCGATCTCGCCGAGGCCGTCCGCGCCGTTGAGAACGTTGACATTGGCGCCCGCGAGACCGCTTGCGGCCTCCTTCACGATCTGCGGCAGCTGGTCGATCAGCATCCGGTCGAGAGCCACCCGGTCGTACGAGGCGGCCGCTGCCGCCTGGATCTTCATCCGCTCGGCCTCCGCCACCGCCAGCACCCTGATGCGCTCGGCATCGGCCTCCGCCGGCTTCACGATCTCGGCGACCAGCTGCTGCTGGCGCAGCTGGGCGGCGCGCTCCGCGAGCTCGGTCTGCGCCTTGAGCACTTCCTGCTGCGCGTGTGCCTGCGCGAGCGGGCCCGCCTGAGCGGCCTCCGCCTGCGCGCGGTCCACCTCGGCCGAGTACTGCGCCTGAACGACGGCGGTCTGCCTCTGGTACTCGGCCTGGTTACGGGTGGCTTCCTGCTGCGCCTCGACGGATGCCTGGTTCGCCTGAGCCTGGGCGATCTGGGCCTGTCGCTGGATGGCCGCCGTGTGCGGGGCCGACATCGCGGCGATGTAACCCGTCGCGCCGTCGTCGATCGACTGGATCTGGAGCGAGTCCACGATCAGGCCGATCTTCGCCATCTCGGTCTTCGAGGTCTCCAGCACCTCGGTGGCCAGTTTCTGGCGCTCGGTGACGATCTCCTCGACGGTCATCGAGCCGATGATCGAGCGCAGATGACCGGCGAAGATCCGCCCGGTCAGCACCGACATCTGGTCCTGGTCGGAGAGGAACCGCTGGCCCGCGTTGACGATGCTCTCGGTGTCGTTGCCGACCTTGAACGCGATCACGGCCTTGACGGTCAGCACAATGCCCTGCCGGGTCACACACGTCTCGGCAACCTCCGCCTCGCACATCGCGAGCGTCAGGAAGCGGGTCTTGCGGAAGACCGGGAGTACGAACTTGCCGTGGCCGGTCACCACCCTGAACGGTGCGCCCCCCAGCCCACGCCTGCCGCCCGAGATCAGCATCGCCTCGTCTGGCGCGGGCACGCGGTAACCGAACATTTTTGGTCTCCTTAGTCAGCGTCGCCGGGGTCAAGGGTCAGCGCATCGAGCGGATCCACTGGATCGGTCCAATCGATGACGTCGACCTGGCGAGTACCGCGCGAATGGATCACGAGCACGGTCACCCCGTACGCAAGGGGTTCTTCGGACCAGGCGAGAAAGGCTTCCCAGCCACCTCTCACCTGCACCAGAACCTCACCGGGGCCGGCGGATCCGCGCGTGGCCAGAACCAGCTTCCCCGTGCAGCCGATCACAGCCTCGTCCGGCGCCATCGGCGGCCGCTCCCCTCGTGATTGCGGTACTGGATCCAGACCTTAACGCTACTCCGACCTGCGGACTATCCTCAGCCTGTGATGAGTTGCCGGCCGTAGCCGGACCGGGACATACGTCACGGGACCGGTGCCCCGGGAGGGGTTTGCGCGCCGCCCGGCCCCGGCAGCCGGCACCGGTGTGCGCCGTCCTCCGGCACCGGTGTGCGCCGTCCTCCGGCACCGGTGTGCGCCGTCCTCCGGTACCGCGCCGTCCTCCGGACGCCGGGTGGCCGGGCCCGGTGAATCGGAGCGGCGCCGGCCGGCCTCCAGGGGAGCGCCCGGCCCGAGTGCAACCGGTAACAGTTCTGATGGGGCGTCAGGAAGTCTTCGCCTGGCGGCAGTCGGCCACGACCGGGTGCCGGGGTCAGGTCCGTGTCCGCAGGTGCCCGGCCGGATCGGCCGGATCGATCAGCCGGCAGACAGTCTCGATGTCGATCTTCACCTGGGCGATTGAGGCCCGCCCCGACAGCCAGGTGATCAGAGCCGAGTGCCAGGTGTGCTCGATGACCCGGACCGCCGAGAGCTGCTCGGGTGTCGGATCCTCCAGCTCCATCGCATCCAGGATGATCGCCGTGGTGAGCCGCGAGACGGCGTCCACCTCGGGACTGACGCTGCGGTCGGCGAAGGTCAGTGCCCGCACCATCGCGTCCGCCAGCTGCGGCTCGCGCTGCAGCGACCGGAAGGCGCCCATCAGGGTCGATGCCACGCGCTCGGCGGGCGTGTCACCTGCGGGAGGGTGCTTGCGAAGGGTTGTGTGCAGGTGCTGCAGCTGGTCCTGCATCGTCGCGACCAGCAGATGGATCTTGGAGGGAAAGTAGCGATAGAGGGTACCCAGTGCCACGGACGAGGACTCGGCGACCTCCCGCATCTGCACCGCTTCGAAGCCGCCCCGGCCGGCCAGCTGGGCGCTGGCGTGGAGGATGCGGCGGCGCCGGGCCTGCTGGCGTTCCGTCAGGGGCGGCGACGTCGTCCCGGCTTCCACTGTCATGTGTCCCATCCACTCCCGCCGTGGCGCGAATCACCCGATCCGGCTGGGACGACGGTGCTACCTGCCGGTAGATTCGAGGCTCATTGAACGATCAAGTCTGGCTGTGTTCTCCAGGGGTGCGCCCTCGGACCCCAGGCCTGCAAGAACTTGTTCTAGATTAGCGTGAGCGGCTACGCTCCGCCGGGACTGCAGTGAGAAGGGGGCCGAGCGTGACCGCTGAGGCCATAGAAGCGGGCCCCCTTGCCGGTGGCCCCGGCACCGGAGCGGACGGCCCGCTGCGCATCGCGTTCCTTACCTACAAGGGCAACCCCTTCTGCGGGGGGCAGGGCGTCTACGCCAGGCATCTCTCGCGGGAGCTCGCCAGGCTCGGACACAGCGTCGAAGTGATCGGTGCCCAGCCCTTCCCGGTGCTGGACGAGGGGGTACCGCTCACCGAGCTGCCCAGCCTCGACCTCTACCGCAGCCCCGATCCCTTCCGCACCCCGGGACGCGACGAGTACCGCGACTGGATCGACGCCGTCGAGGTGGCCACCATGTGGACCGGCGGCTTCCCGGAACCGCTGACCTTCTCGCTTCGGGCCAGGCGCCACCTCATCGCCAGACGCGGCGAGTTCGATGTGATCCACGACAACCAGACGCTGGGCTACGGACTGCTCGGCGACCTCGGCGCCCCCCTGGTGACCACCATCCACCACCCGATCACCGTCGATCGCAGACTCGATCTGGAGGCCGCGGGCGGCTGGCGGCGGAGAGCCTCCGTGCGGCGCTGGTACGGCTTCACCCGGATGCAGAAGCGGGTCGCCCGCCGGCTCCCCTCGGTGCTCACCGTCTCCGGCTCGTCCGAACAGGAGATCATCGAGGATCTCAAGGTGCGCAAGGACCGCATCCATGTGGTGCACATCGGCGCCGACACCGATCTGTGGTCACCTGATCCGTCCGTCGCCGAGATCCCCGGCCGGATCGTCACGACGTCCAGCGCCGACGTCCCGCTGAAGGGACTCATCCACCTGGTCGAGGCGCTGGCCAAGCTGCGCACCGAGAACCCGGCCGCGCATCTGGTCGTCGTCGGCAGGCGCGCCGAGGACGGGCCGGTCGCGCAGGCCATCGAGCGGTACGGCCTCGACGACGCCGTCCAGTTCGTCAAGGGCATCACCGACGAGGAACTCGTGGACCTGGTGCGCGGAGCCCAGATCGCCTGTGTGCCCTCGCTGTACGAGGGGTTCTCGCTCCCGGCGGCGGAGGCCATGGCCACCGGCACGCCGCTGGTCGCGACCACCGGCGGGGCGATCCCCGAGGTCAGCGGCCCCGACGGCGAGAGCTGTCTGGCGGTGCCCCCGGGCGATGCCGGCGCGCTGGCCGCGGCCCTGTCGCGGCTGCTGGCCGACCCAGGGCTCCGTACCCGGCTGGGTGCGGCAGGCCGAAATCGCGTGCTGGCCCGCTTCACCTGGAAGCAGGCCGCGATCGGCACAGCGGAGCGCTACCGCGAGGCGATCGCCGCCCGCCGGAGCGCCTAGTCCGTTTTCACGTCCCCAGCGCAACCTCCCAGCGAAAACCTCCCAGCGAAGAAGGCAGACCCCGTGCTCACCGTGGACTTCTCCCGCTTCCCGCTCGCCCCGGGCGACCGTGTGCTCGACCTCGGCTGCGGCGCAGGCCGGCACGCCTTCGAGTGTTACCGGCGCGGCGCGCAGGTCGTGGCCCTCGATCAGAACGGCGAGGAGATCCGCGAGGTCGCCAAGTGGTTCGCCGCCATGAAGGAGGAGGGCGAGGCGCCGGCCGGTGCCACGGCCACCGCCATGGAGGGCGACGCGCTCAACCTGCCGTTCCCCGACGCCTCGTTCGACGTCGTGATCATCTCCGAGGTGATGGAACACATCCCGGACGACAAGGGCGTGCTCGCCGAGATGGTGCGGGTGCTGAAGCCGGGCGGGCGCATCGCGATCACCGTGCCCCGGTACGGGCCGGAGAAGATCTGCTGGGCGCTGTCGGACGCGTACCACGAGGTCGAGGGCGGCCACATCAGGATCTACAAGGCCGACGAACTGCTCGGCAAGATCCGCGAAGCGGGCCTGAAGCCGTACGGCAGCCACCACGCGCACGCACTGCACTCCCCGTACTGGTGGCTCAAGTGCGCCTTCGGAGTGGACAACGACAAGGCGCTGCCGGTGCGCGCCTACCACAAGCTGCTGGTCTGGGACATCATGAAGAAGCCGCTGGCCACCCGGGTCGCCGAGCGCGCGCTGAACCCGGTCGTCGGCAAGAGCTTCGTGGCGTACGCGACCAAGCCGCACACCCCCGGGGTGGGCGCGTGACCTCACCGGGGCGGACCGAGCACCTGGTGCTGCCCGGAGTCCTCACCGCCGAGCAGGCCGATCTGACGGTCGCCGGGATCCTCGCCATGCAGCGTCCGGACGGCGCCATCCCCTGGTTCCGCGGGCATCACCTGGATCCGTGGGACCACACCGAGGCGGCCATGGCGCTGGACGCGGCGGGTCAGCACGGTGACGCCGAGCGGGCCTACGACTGGCTCGCCGGACACCAGAACGACGACGGCTCCTGGTACGCGGCCTACCAGGACGGAGACGCCGCGCAGGTCACCGACCGGAGCCGGGAGACCAACTTCTGTGCCTATGTCGCCGTCGGCGTCTGGCACCACTACCTGGCAACCGGTGACGAGGCGTTCGCCGACCGGATGTGGCCCGTCGTGCAGCGCGCGATCGAGTTCGTCCTCGAACTGCAGCAGCCGGGCGGCGAGATCGGGTGGAAGCGGGAACCCGCGGAGGAGGGAGGCGCGGCCGTCACCGACGCGCTGCTGACCGGGTCCTCATCCGTGCACCAGGCCCTGCGGTGCGCCCTGGCGCTCGCCGAGGCCCGCGAGGAACCTCAGCCGGACTGGGAGCTGGCGACCGGCGCACTGGGCCACGCGATCCGCAGCCACCCCGAGCGCTTTCTGGACAAGAGCCGCTACTCGATGGACTGGTACTACCCGGTTCTCGGCGGTGCGGTGACCGGGCCGGCCGCCAAGGAACGGATCGAGGAGTACTGGGACCGTTTCGTCGTGCCGGACCTCGGGGTGCGCTGTGTCCTGCCCAACAACTGGGTCACCGGCGGCGAGAGCTGTGAACTCGCCCTGGCGCTCTGGGTGATGGGGGAGTCGGACCGTGCCCTGGAGATCCTGCAGTCGATCGGACACCTGCGCGCCGGCGACGGCATGTACTGGACGGGCTACGTCTTCGACGACCGGGCCTTCTGGCCTGAGGAGCGCACCAGCTGGACGGCAGGCTCACTGCTGCTCGCGGTGGCCGCCCTCGGCGGGGACGAGGCGACCACCGCTGTCTTCAGCGGAGAACGGCTGCCGGCCGGACTGGAGCCGGACTGCTGCCGCTGATCGCGGCCCGGCCGTGGTGCGCCCTGATCAGAAGCGGCGCACCCGGCCGGCGAGTACATGCCCGATGAAGAGGTACACGACTGCCGCCAGGCCGTAGCCGGCGACGACGCGTGCCCAGGCGTCGTCGAAGGTGAAGAGGTCGCGCGACCAGCCGGCCAGCCAGTCGGCCGCGTGGTGGATGAAGGTCACCAGGTCATTGGCCCGGTTCGCGTCCAGGAGGTACATCAGAATCCACAGGCCCAGGATGAAGGCCATGACATCGGCGATCACGATGATGACGTTCGCCGCCGGGTTGCTTGTGTTCGAATACCGAGACATGTTCGAGCGTGTTGCCGCTTGTGACTGCGTGAAACCCCTTGGGCCCAAGCCGTGTGCGCTGTCTATCGTGTGGCCATGACGCCAACGGCATATGACCGCTTCTGCGGCGAACTTGTTCAGCAGACCGATCTCCTGAGGGCGACGCTGGTCGACGCCGATCTGGCGGTGACGGTACCGACCTGCCCGGACTGGAGTCTGGGAGACCTGGCCCGCCATGTGGGCGGGGCGCACCGCTGGGCCGAGGCGATCGTACGGACCCAGGCATCGGAGGGGATACCCGACGACGAGGTACCCGGCACGCCCGGTCCCGCCGACAGCGAACCGGCCGCCCTGGACTCGTGGTTGGCCGAGGGCGCGTCCATGCTGGCGGAGACGCTGCGGGCGGCGGGACCCGATGCCGAGGTGTGGACCTGGGGATGGGACCGGAGCGCGGCTTTCTGGGCCAGACGGATGGTCCACGAGACGGTGGTCCACCGCGCGGACGCGGCGCTGGCCGCAGGGGTGCCGTTCGATGTGGAAGGAGAGGTCGCCGCCGACACCATCGACGAGTGGCTGGAGATCGTGGCCTTCGCCGCCGCCTCGGGTGACCCGGAGGCGGCGGAACTTCGGGGACCGGGACGGTCGATCCTGCTGAGCGCGAACGACGTGGCCGCGGCGCGGTGGCTGATCGAGCTGGGGCCGGACGGCTTCGGATGGCGACGGGCGGACGGCGGGCACGGTGGAGGTCCGGGGGGCGCTGGCCGACGTGCTTCTGCTGTTCTACCGGCGGCTGCCGGCGAGCAGCGAGCGGGTCGAGGTGAAGGGGGAGCCGGAGCTGCTGGACTTCTGGCTGGAGCGCGCGGCCTTCGGGTGAGCACGCGTCGTTCGGTCGAGTGCGTGGCCGTGACTCCCGCCGGAGGGAAGCCCGGACCGGGGTGGCCCGTCGACTGCGGTGACACCGAGCAATTCTGACGACCCGTCAGTAGCGGCAGCGACAACGGCCCCCGCCCGGAGGGGCGGGGGCCGTCGAGCGCGTTGCGCGAGGGGCCGGGGCTACCGGCCGTTCGTCACCGGTCAGCCGCGCTGGATGCCCGTGGTGTCCTGCAGCACACCGCGCCGGCCGTCCTGCGTCTGCGCGATGAGGCCGGGACCGCGCTGCTCGACCGCGAGGTACCAGGTGCCGGGCGCCAGTTCGGCGATGGGAGCCGGTGACCCGTCCTCCCCGTACAGCGGACGGGCGACCGGAACCGCGAACCAGAACGGTGCGAAGTCTCCCGCCGGCGCGCCGGCGGCGTCGGGCTGTGCCTGACCCTGCTGGGCGGCGGGCTGGGCCTGCTGCTGGCCCGGCTGACCGCCGAACGACTGCGCCTGCTGCGGCTGAGTGCCGTAGGGCTGCTGCCCCTGGGCGCCGCCCGGGTAGCCGTAGGCCGGATTCGGCTGGCCGGGCTGGGCGCCGTACGGCGCACCGGCGACGGCGGGCTTCGGCGCGCTCATCAGCGGTGCCTTGAGTGCGGGCAGCAGCGCTCCGGCCACCGCGCCCCCGGCCAGCACCAGCGCGGCGATGAAGCCGAGGATGAGCCCCGGGCCACGGCTTCCGGCGTCGATCAGAGTCCAGAAACCGGTCCACGCGGCGAAGATCGTGAACGCGACGCCGAACTGTTCCATGTCCAGACCGGCGACCTTGCGCGGCTGGGCCAGCGTGCGGGTCACGACGATCAGGACTGCCCCGATGACACCGGCCAGGAACATGCTCATCAGCGTGCCGAGCGCATCCCAGGCGGATGCGTCGTCGAGGCTGGAGCAGTAACCGCCGCTGCACTGGCGGCCGTATGAGGTGAGATCGAAGAACGAGGCGATGAACAGCACCACCGCTGCTCCGATCACCACGCCGTCGCCTCGAGTGAGGGAGCGGATGTTCACGTAAGAATCCTTCGTAGGTCGGCTCGTCGGGGCGGCGTGGAGCTCGGGGGCGGCTCCCCATCGCAGGGATGAATCTATCGCCTGCCCCAGCGGGTCATGTGTCGGGTCTCGTCACGCCCCGTGGAGAAAGCTGCTGATGCCGTCCGCGATCCCCCGCGCGGCCTTCTGGCGCCAGCTGCCGCTCGTCAGCAGAGCGGCATCATCAGGATCGCGCATATTGCCGCATTCGATGAACACTTTCGGCACGGTCGAGAGATTAAGTCCACCGAGATCGCCTCGGGTGTCCAACCCGGTACCGCCGCCGATGTAGTTGGAAGGGGCACTTCCGGTGTCCCGGACGAAGGTGCCGGCGATACGGGTCCCCAGGTCACGCGAGGGGCCGACGATTTTCGATGTGTCCGCGGAACCGGATTTCACCAGGGCGGGAAGGATCACATGGAACCCGCGATGGCCGGCTGCCGAGCCGTCGGCGTGCACCGAGATCGCGGCATCGGCCGCAGCCTTGTTGCCGATATCGGCGCGTTCCGTCACGCACGGGCCGAACGGACGGTTGTTGTCCTGGGTCAACGTGACGGTGGCGCCCTCCTTTTCGAGGAGGGCGCGAAGCCGGTGCGAGACATCGAGGGTGAACCGGGCCTCGGCGTAACCGCTGTTGGTCGATGTACCCGTGGTGTCGCATTCCTTGGATTTGCTGCCGATATTCACCATGCGATTGATTTCGCGAGGATGGCGGTAATTCGTCGGGTTATGGCCGGGGTCGATCACTACCACCTTGCCGGCCAGCGGTCCGGTGTTCGCGGGTTTGCCGTCCCCGGCTGTGGAATGCGGGGGCTTCGAAGCCCCGGAGGCCCCGCCGCCCTTGCCGCTTCCCGGGGTGTCCGGTGCGGCGGATGACGTGGGCCCGGTCCGCGAGGGCGACGCGCCGGCGGTGCTCCGCGCGGTCGCCGTGTCGTGGGACCCGCCCGTCATCTGCCGGACGGCCCAGCCGGCAAGACAGAGCGTCACCAGCGCGGCGACCGTGATCATCAGGGTCGAGCGGCGGAGGAGGCGCGGGGCGGAGGGCTGGTGATCGTCATCGTCGTACGGCACGGGGCGAGCCTATCCGGGGCGTTCAGATCCCAGTTCCGGTGCGCCGCAGAACCCGGAGCGAGTCGGTCACCGAGATCTCGGTGAAGGCGCCCGATGCGATGGCCCTGAGATAGACACGGTAGGGGGCCTGACCGCCGTCGGCGGGGTCGGGGAACACGTCATGGACCACCAGCAGCCCGGCTTCGGCGACGTGCGGGGCCCAGCCCTCGTAGTCGCCGCTCGCGTGCTCGTCGGTGTGGCCGCCGTCGATGAAGACCAGGCCGAGCGGCCCGCCCCAGGCACGTGCGACCTGCGGGGAGCGGCCGACGACGGCGATCACATGGTCCTCGAGCCCGGCCTTGTGCAGGGTGCGCCGGAAGGTGGGGAGCGTGTCCATCCTGCCGACCTCGGGGTCCACCACCGTCGGGTCGTGGTACTCCCAGCCCGGCTGCTGTTCCTCGCTGCCCCGGTGGTGGTCGACGGTGATCGCGGTGACCCCCGCTTCGCGGGCGGCGTCCGCGATGAGAAGTGTGGAGCGTCCGCAGTAGGTGCCGACCTCGAGCAGCGGAAGACCGAGGGCGGCGGCCTCGGCCGCCGCCTCGTACAGGGCGAGACCCTCGTGTACGGGCATGAACCCCTTGGCGGCCTCGAATGCGGCCAGTGTCTCCGGCTTGGGGGCGGCCATCGGGTCCTCCTGAGGGTGGCGGGTGCGGCGGCCCATGCTAGGCCGTGTCCGAGAGGTCCCGCCTGCCCAGCCCCCGGGTGGACGGGGCTGCTTCCCCCGCACGACCTGGGTCCCTGCACCCCTCCCCGGGCCCGGCCCCTCCCGCTGTGTCACATGTACGGCGGTCCGGCGGCCGCCGGGCGGGCAGGGCGCCCGGCCCGGCGGTGTGCGTCACCGCTGGGAGGCGCCCTCCGCGACGGGTGTCAGCCGCAGGTCGACCGCCACCAGTTCGTCCAGGCTCGTGTACGAGACCGGCGTCGCCACCGGCTGCCGTCCGGCTGCCGTGACGGCCAGGATGTAGGGACCCGCCACCCGTACGCCGAGGGCGTAGCCGCCGTCGTCGGCGGCCACCGTGATGCCGGCCTGCCGGCCGCGGCGGTCGATCAGGGTGACCGTGGCGCGCGGCACCGGGAGGCCGTCGGCGTCGAGGACCTTGCCGCGGAAACCGGTGAAGGGGCCGGTGGTCCCGCCGGGGTCCGTGCCGGTGGCGACCGGCTTGGACAGCACGGCCGCACCGGCGGCGGTCCGCTTGCGCGACGGCAGGAAGACCGCGAAGACCAGACCGACGAGCACCGCTCCTGTGGCGATCATGAACGACGTACGGAAGCCGCTCATGCTCGGCACGGACACCGGGCCGAGCGCCGTGGAGGAGTGCGCGAGAACCATGCCGATCACCGCACTCGACACCGAGGTGCCGATGGAACGCATCAGGGTGTTCAGGCCGTTGGCGGCGCCGGTCTCCGACGGGTCGACCGCGCCGATGATCAGCGCGGGGAGGGAGGAGTAGGCGAGGCCGATCCCGGCGCCGACCACGACCGAGATGATGATGGTCTGCCAGGGGGCGCTCATCAGGCCGAGCCCGGCACCGTATCCGATCGCGATGATCAGCATGCCGATCATCAGAGAGACCTTGGGGCCGTACTTCGCGGCGATCCTGGCGTAGACCGGCGCGGTGAACATCATGGTGAGGCCGAGCGGCGCCACGCAGAGGCCCGCCACCACCATCGACTGGCCGAGACCGTAGCCGGTCGCCTCGGGCAGCTGGAGCAGTTGCGGGAGGACCAGGGAGATGGCGTAGAAGGCGACGCCGACCATGATCGACGCCAGGTTGGTGAGCAGCACCTCACGGCGGGCGGTGGTGCGCAGGTCCACCAGCGGGGCGGCTGTCCGCAGTTCCATCACACCCCACAGCAGCAGGATGGCGAGCGCGCCGGCGAACAGCCCGAGCGTGGTGCCGGAGCCCCATCCCCAGTCGGATCCCTTGGTGATGGGGAGCAGCAGGCAGACGAGGCCGGCCGAGAGGCCGATCGCGCCGAGGGTGTCGAAGCTGCCGCGGGCCCGGGCCGAGGACTCCGGGACGAAGATCACCGTGAGAACCATCGAGACGACGCCGAGCCCGGCGGCGCCGAAGAACAGCGTGTGCCAGTCGGCGTGCTGGGCCACCAGGGCCGCGGCCGGCAGGGCGAGCCCGCCGCCCACCCCGATCGAGGAGCTCATCAGCGCCATGGCCGAGCCGAGCTTCTCCCGGGGCAGCTCGTCACGCATGATGCCGATACCCAGCGGAATGGCGCCCATGGCGACACCCTGCAGTGCACGACCGACGATCATGATCAGCAGGTTGTCGGTGAACCCGCAGATCAGCGAGCCGACAACCATGACGGCGAGACTGGCGAGCAGCATCCGCCGCTTGCCGTTGAGGTCACCGAGCCGCCCCATGATGGGGGTGGAGACCGCGCCCGCCAGCAGTGTGGCCGTCATGACCCAGGTGGCGTTGGAGGGGGCCGTGCCGAGCAGGGTCGGCAGGTCCTTGATGACCGGGACGAGCAGCGTTTGCATGACAGCGACGACGATGCCTGCGAAGGCGAGCACCGGCACGATGCCGGCTCCGCCGCGGGTGCGCTTTTCCTCTGCAGTGATCTCGGGCAGACGTGGAGCGGCCAGTGCCATGCGTGAAGCCTCCGGGGGTAAGTGGATGCAGGGTGAAACCTTCCCGGGCCCTGTGGTATTCCGGTAAACGCCGGATAAGTGGTACGTGATATGCGTCACCCGCCCGTGCGTGCCGTCGTGTGACGGGGCGTCAGATCATGCCCGCGTCCGTCAGGGGAGTGGCCGGGGGAGGCGAGGTCCTGGTCCGCAGGGCGGAGCGCCGTTGGGCCGATATGCGGATGCACCGGCCGCCGGCCGCCTGACAGCATGACGGCCATGCTGCACACCTCATCGGACACCCGCACAGCAGATCCGTCCGCCGTCCGTGCCGGTACCTGGCTGGTCGTCCTCGCGGCCTGCGCGGGCCAGTTCCTCGTCGTTCTCGATGTTTCCGTCGTGAACGTCGCGCTGCCCTCCATGCGCAGCAGCCTGGGCCTCAGCGCCACCGGACTCCAGTGGGTGGTCAACGCGTACGCCATCGCGTTTGCCGGATTCATGCTGCTGGGGGGCCGGGCCGGGGACCTCTTCGGGCGCAAGCGGATGTTCCTGGTGGGCCTCGGGGTCTTCACGTTCGCCTCGCTCGGCGGCGGACTCGCCCAGGAGGGCTGGCAGTTGCTCGCGGCGCGCGCCGTGCAGGGGCTCGGGGCAGCGGTGCTCGCCCCTTCCACACTCACCATTCTGACCTCGGCCGTGCCGGAAGGGGCGGCGCGCGCACGGGCCATCGCCACCTGGACCGCGGTCGGCGCGGGCGGCGGCGCGGCGGGCGGACTCGTCGGCGGGGCGCTGACCGACGGCCTGTCCTGGCGATGGGTCCTGCTGATCAATGTGCCGGTCGGGGCTCTCGTGCTGGCGGGCGCGGCCCGCTGGGTCCCGGAGAGCAGAGCGGGCGGTTCACGCCGGCTGGACCTGCCGGGCGCGGTGCTGGTGACCGTGGGCACGGCTGTCCTCGCCTACGGAATCGTGCAGACCGAGGCGGAGGGCTGGACGGCGGCCGCCACCCTGGTGCCGCTGCTCGCCGGTCTGGCGGTGCTGACCGTGTTCCTGGCCGTCGAGGCACGCACCAGGGTGCCCCTGATGCCGCTGAAGCTGTTCCGGGTGCGGTCGGTCGCGGCTGCCAACGCGGCGATGTTCGTCTGCGGCGCGGGCAGCTTCGGCATGTGGTTCTTCATGACCCTGTACGCGCAGAACGTGCTGGGATACACCCCCCTCGGCGCCGGCCTGGCGCTCATCCCCAGCTCGCTCAGCGTGGTCATCGGTTCCAAACTCGCGCCGCGGGTGATGCGGGTCATCGGCGCCAGGAACGTGGCCGTCATCGGCATCCTGATCACGGCGGCCGGATTCGGCTGGCAGTCGACGATGACTGCGCACGGCGCCTATGTCACCTCGATCATGCTGCCGGGGATGGCGATGATGGCCGGTGCCGGGCTCGCGATGACGCCGCTCGCCTCGCTCGCCACATCGGGTGCGGAACCCGGTGAAGCGGGCCTGGTCTCCGGCCTGGTCAACACCTCGCGCACGCTGGGCGGTGCGCTGGGGCTCGCGGTGCTCTCGACGGTCGCGGCGTCCCGTACCGGGGGTGGCGCCGGGGTGGAGGCGCTGACCGCCGGATACGCGCTGGCGTTCCGGTGGGGCGGGTTCATCCTGCTGGGCGGGGTGGCGCTGATGCTGCTGTGGATGCCACGCGCCGGCGCCGGGGCCGGCCGGGTCCGACCCGGTGGGTGAGGCCGGGCCGGCAGCCGCGGACCGCTCTGCCGGGGGACCGGCCCGCCGGCCGGGCTCCTCTACAACCACCCCTGGCGCCTGGCGGATCGCACTGCCTCCATGCGGTTACGGGTCCCCGTCTTCCCGATCGCGGATGACAGGTAGTTGCGGACCGTGGACTCCGACAGGTGCAGCTTCGCCGCTATGTCGGCGACGGTGGCCCCGTCCACCGACGCGTTCAGCACGTCGCACTCGCGCCCGGTCAGCGGGCTCGGGCCCGCGCTCAGTGCGGCCGCGGCCAGGGCGGGGTCGATGACCGTCTCACCGGCCAGCACCCGGCGGATGGCCGCCGCCAGTTCCTCCACCGGGCCGTCCTTGACCAGGAAGCCCGCGGCCCCCGCCTCCATCGCCCGGCGCAGATAGCCGGGCCTGCCGAAGGTGGTGAGGATCAGCACCCGGCAGCCGGGTGCCCGGGTGCGGAGGTCGGCGGCGGCGTCCAGCCCGCTGCGGCCCGGCAGTTCGATGTCCAGGAGCGCCACGTCGGGCGAAGCGTCGAGAACCGCGTCCACGATCCGGTCGCCGGTGGCCACCTGGGCGACCACTTCGATGTCCTCCTCGAGTCCGAGCAGCATGGCGAGCGCGCCGCGCATCATTCCCTGGTCTTCGGCGAGGAGGACTCGGATCATTCTCTGGGCTCCAACTCTGCTGTTGTGCAGGGGTCCTGGGCTGTCTCCACCGGCAGTTCGGCCACCAGCCGGAAACCGCTCCGCTGGCCGGGCCCGGCGTCCAGCGAGCCCCCCGCCGCCGCCAGGCGTTCGGTCAGGCCCTTCAGTCCGCTGCCGGGTGACGTCGAGCCTACGCCGCGGCCGTTGTCCTTGATCACCAGACGCACTCGCTCGCAGTGGGTGCCGTCCACGGTGATCTCGCAGCGGCTCGCCTTGCTGTGCCGGACGGCGTTGGTGACGGCCTCCCGGACGACCCAGCCGAGCAGCGCGGCGCTCTGGGGCTCCAGCGGCGGACCCGACTGCCGTACGACGGGCTCGATCCCCGCCGCGGTCAGCGCCGAGCGGGCGCGGTCGAGTTCGTCGGCGAGGCTGGCGTCACGGTAGCCGGTGACCGCCTCGCGGATCTCCGTGAGTGCCTGCCGGCCGACCGTTTCGATGTCGGCGATCTGGCCCAGCGCCGCGTCCATGTCGCGAGGGGCGATCCTGCGGGCCGCCTCGGACTTCACGACGATCACCGAGAGCGTGTGGCCGAGCAGATCGTGCAGATCGCGGGAGAACCGCAGCCGCTCCTTCTCGACCGCGGTGCGGGCCAGCTCCTGACGGGTGGAGCGCAGCTCCATGACGGTCTCGGACAGCGTCAGGATCGCGGCGGTCACGGCTCCGGAGATGAA
The DNA here is from genome assembly GCF_036088315.1 of Streptomyces sp. NBC_00344. Taxonomy (NCBI): domain Bacteria; kingdom Bacillati; phylum Actinomycetota; class Actinomycetes; order Kitasatosporales; family Streptomycetaceae; genus Streptomyces; species Streptomyces sp. NBC_00344. Next base: position 5,007,597 of record NZ_CP107996.1, read on the forward strand.
GGTGCCGTAGCCCAGGGTCCATGGGTCCCAGGGGTTCTTCCCCTCGTGCCCCGAGATGAAGCCGGCCGACCCACCGATGACGAGCAGGACGAGGGCGAGCTGCCTGTTGCGCAGCGTGGTACCGACGGCCAGTGCGAGCAGCGGGAAGAACAGCAGCCAGTTGCCGGCGTAGCCGATGGCGAGCGCGTAGGTGATGACGATCAGGACGCCGAGGAGGCAGAGGGTCGTCCGGCTCTGCCGCTTCTCCTTGTCGAAGGCGCGGAACGTCACGGAGATGTAGATCGAGTTGAAGGCGAGCAGCCCCAGACCGCCGATCCATGGATTCGCGGCCTCGCCCTTGATCAGATTCGAGAAGCTGCCGAGACCGAGCAGCAGCCACGGCAGGAGGGTGAAGGCGTTCGGCGGCCCCGGGCGTCTGTGCTCCCGGATCTCCTGCACCCGCTTGCGGCGCCGCCGCCTCAGCTCGGCGAGCTTTCCGAACATCATCACTCCTGTCACACGGTCCTTGCGGACCGACGGTACGAGATGACCGCGTAGGAACCGAACGCCAGCAGCCAGACGGCCAGTACGGTCACGGTGGTGAGACCCGGCGCGTTGCCCTTGGCCGTGGCCCAGCCCAGTTCGGCGAACCGGTTGGCCGGGGTGTAACGGGCGACGGACTGCAGCCAGCCGGGGAAGGCGGCGAGCGGGAACCACAGGCCGCCCACGATGGCCAGCCCCATCAGGCCGGCCACGTTCACCACACCGGTGGTCTGGGCGGTCAGCCGGTAACCGTTGCCGATGCCGAGCAGGGTGAAGGGCAGCGCACCGGTCCACAGCAGCAGTGTGAGCACCACCCACTGCCACACGTCCAGCCGTACTCCGTTGATCAGTGCACCGGCGGCCAGTACCGCCAGGATGCCGGGAAGCACCGTCACGGAACCGGAGATGGCCCGCCCCAGCACCACTCTGGAGGGAGCCAGCGGATTCACCCGCAGCTGGCGCAGCCAGCCGATCGCCTTGTCCGACGCGACCCCGGTGCCGACACCCAGCGCGGCGCCCAGCGCACCGTACGCGGCCATGCCGACCATCGAGGTGATCTTCCAGGCGTCCGAGTCGGCGTCGCTGGTGGAGCCGATATTGGTGAACAGCAGGTACATCATCACCGGCATACCGATGCCGAAGATGACGAACCCGGTGTCGCGCAGTGTCCGCCGTACTTCGAGCGTGATGTATTCCAGCATCAGACTGCCGCCTTCTCGGGAACGGGTTCGTGCGAGGTGAGGGTCAGGAAGGCGTCCTCGAGGGTCGCCGGTGCGACCGAGAGGCCGCGGATCGCGTTGAGCTCCGCAAGGGCGACGACCGTCGCATCCGGGTCGTCGGTGCGAAGGAAGGCCCGGTCGCCGCGGATCTCGGTCGAGGTGACACCCGGCAGCAGTGAGAGACCCTCGCTGCTGCGGCCCGCCAGATCGAAGGAGACCAGGCTGCCGCCGCCCGAGCGCTTGATCAGTTCGGAACTGCCGTCGGCGACGATCCGGCCCTTGTCGATCACCACGATGCGGTCGGCGTTGTCGTCGGCCTCCTCCAGATAGTGGGTGGAGAAGAGCACGGTGTTCCCGCGGCGCGCATAGGCCCGCATCGAGTCCCAGAACGCCCGCCTGGCCTCCACATCGAGCGCCGCTGTCGGTTCGTCCAGCACGATCAGCTCCGGATTCCCGGCCAGCGCGACAGCGAAGCGGACCCGCTGCGCCTGGCCGCCGGAGAGCTTGTCGACCCGGCGCTCGCCGAGCTCGCCGAGCCCCGCCATGTCCAGCGCCTCGTCCACCGGCAGCGGATCGGGGTAGGTGCTCGCGACGAAGGCGATCAGTTCCCGGACCGTCACCCGGGGGATGGGCTGCCCCTCCTGGAGCATCGCGCCCACCAGCCCGGCCCGTACCGCCTCTTCGGGGGAACGGCCGAAGAGCCGTACCCGTCCGGAGTCGGGCTCGTCCAGACCGAGCAGCAGGCTGATGGTGGTGGACTTGCCGGCCCCGTTGCGCCCCAGGAGCGCGACCGTCTCGCCGCGGCGGATCTCCAGATCGGCGCCGTCCACGGCCCTGATCGCGCCGAAGGCCTTGACCGCCCCGGCGAAGCTCACCGCGGAGCCGGTGTCTGATGTCTGTGTCATGGCTCCCACGCTAGGGAGCGCCAGGTGACAGCGGCAGATGCGCATGTACGGACTCGGCAAGGACAAATGTCACGGGTGTGTGGCCCGCGACCCCATCTGATGACTCGTCAGGGAACCTTCACGCGTGCGATGCTGGTGCGCCCCACCTGGGGCGGCCGTCTGCCGGTCGTTCCGTCCGGCGCGGGAGCCCGGTGCCGTACGGCCGCGGCCCCGGGATGATCCGGCAGACCCCCAGGTCCCTCCGCCGTCGAGGAGCGCCTGCACCATGCCCATTGATGCCGAAAGGGCCGTCGCGGCCGAGCCCCGTTCCGGCGAGATCTCCTGGGACCACAAGGACATCCAGCTCTACCACCTCGGTGTCGGCGCAGGCCTGCCCGCCACCGACCCCCACGAGCTTCGCTACACCTTCGAATCCGGACTGCAGGTGCTGCCGAGCTTCGCGACCGTCGCCGGCGGAGTGATGGCGCTCGACGCCGGGCTCTCCGCGCCCGGCGTCGATGTGGACCTCGCCGCCGTTCTGCACGGGGGGCAGACCGTGGTGACGCACCGGCCCATCCCCGTCAGAGGCAGCGCGGTCGCCACCACCAGGGTTCTCGCGGTGTACGACAAGGGGAAAGCCGCGGTCATCGTGCAGCGCACCGAGGTCGCAGATGGCCGGGGGCCGCTGTGGACGAGCGACTCCCAGATCTTCGTGCGCGGTGAGGGCGGCTTCGGCGGGGAACGCGGCCCCTCGATGCGGCCCGCTGCCCCCGGCGGTGCGCCCGACCGGACCGAGGAGCGCCGGATCCGCCAGGACCAGGCATTGCTCTACCGCCTCTCCGGCGACTGGAACCCGCTGCACGCCGACCCGGAGTTCGCCCGGCGCGCCGGCTTCGACCGGCCGATCCTGCACGGCCTCTGCTCGTACGGCATCACGCTCAAGGCCGTTGTGGACACGGTCCTCGGTGGTGATGCCGCCCGGGTCGACTCGTTCCGCACCCGTTTCGCCGGGGTGGTCTTTCCCGGTGAGACGCTCAGAATGCGGATGTGGCAGTCGCCCGGCCGGGTCCGTCTCGCGGTCTCGGCCGTCGAGCGGGACGACGCGCCGGTCCTCACCGACACCATCGTCGAACACCACTGACCGCCCTCTCGCGCGCAGGTCAGGGCAAGAGCGAGGGCCGGCCCCCGTCGGGTGGCCGGCCCTCGCCGAGTCGAACGCGCGGTCAGTCAGGCCGCGTTGAAGTGCAGCTCCGCCGAGCGGCGGTGGCGGCCGAACGTCTCCGCCGCGGATGCGTCTGTGGAAGCCGCACCCCCTCGATGCTTTCCGGAGCCTCCGGCTTCGCCCCGGTCGGCGTCCGCAGGCTGCGGACGCGTCTGGGCCGTGTCGGTTCGGGCTTCAGACATGATGGGAAATCACCCCGTAGTGATCGTTATTTATATGTGCAGGTCCGAGATTCTAACCAGCCGCCGGACGGCTCGTCAGAGGGGCTTGCTGCAAAGGCACGGGCCTGCACACACCAGGAGTGTCCAGGAGCCCGAAAGGTTCCTGACCTGCGGGATCCGCTTGTGCAGGTTGTGTGATCGCGTCCATCGGATGGTCATAGGAGGCGTCGTGCGCCCGGTAGAACGGGGTGTCCACCGGGACGCCGGCGAACGGCTCGATATTCATCACTCCGCACGGCACCGAGCCTGTCGTGTACGGCAGTCGGAGGACGCCGTCGCTGCTCCACAGCCCGGACCCGGCCAACCACCCCTCGGGTCCTGCCAGTTGGAGCATCCGGCGCTCCGCGGGCCGCCACACCCCCAGCCAGCTCCCCGCCACCGAGTCGATCCGCATTGCGACGCCACAGCTCTCCGGCATCAGTACCTGCCCCGGCTGCACGGCGAAAGGTGAGAGTACGGCGTCGTCCGGATGCAGGCATTCCGGAAACCGTATCGGCCGGCGGCTGCCCAGCACCCCCCAGCCGAGCCGGTCGCAGCCCGGCGCATCCGACCGTACGAGCAGCAGACCGCTGTCCGGATCGGCCAGCAGCAGCCGGTCGTTGCTCGACCCGGTGATCTGGAGCAGCGGAGTCGTCTCCCCGCCCCGTTCGAGATCGACCGCCACCGCCTTGATGACCCCGCCCGACTCACGGTCCAGTGCCAGCATCCGGCCCGAGCGGTCCAGCCACACCCCGCCGGTGCAGCGCCCCGGCACCTCGCCGACGTACTCGGGCCCGAAGGCCCCGCCCGCGACGAGCCACACCGCTGTCGTGTGCTCACCCGCGGTGATGGCGTAGGCGCGGGTCCCGCCGGGCGCGGGCGGCAGCAGGGTCAGCTGTTCGCACTCGACGGCGCCCAAAGGCAGTTCGCCGGTGCCCGGCCCGGTCGGGTACAGCAGCGAGAAGGCGTGCCGGCCCGCCGTGAAGCGCCGGATGAGCACCCGCCCATCGGCCATCGGCAGTACGTCGGAGTCCGGCTCCTCGGGCTGGTTGCCCGGCAGCTCCACGGCATAGGGCTCCGGTCCGTCCAGTGTCCAGCGCTCGGGGAACCAGGCATCCGCGTCGCGGCGGGCCAGCCGGGCGGCGTAGGACCCGTCGTTGGCAATGGTGAAGTCCATCTGCCGTGCACCGTTCTCTACGGCGGTCTTCGTAGCCGGGGCCGTCATCGTTCGGTCACCTCCGGACACCGAAGCTAGTTTTCGTACGTCCTGCCGAACCAGTCGCCACGTGCCACTTCACACATACGGGTGGCCGTCGATGGATTCGCCTGAGAAGCGGCGGGCGGGTGTGCTCGCCGCACCGTGCGAGGTGCCCGCGAGGCCGCCCGCACGACGGCAGGTGCGGCGGACGCGGACCGGGCGGCGGCGCGGGGCGCTCGGCCCCCGGACCGCCGCCGGGCCGGGCGGCGCTTCGCCTGCCGGTCCTGCCAGGGCCGACCGGCAGCGGGGGTGCACGGCGCGGGTAACCTGTAGGTGTGCCCCGTCTGTCTGAAGTCATCGCCGCACTCGACGCCCTCTGGCCCCCCGAGCGGGCCGAATCCTGGGACGCCGTGGGCACGGTCTGCGGTGATCCGGACGCGGACATCACCAGGGTGCTCTTCGCCGTCGACCCCGTGCAGGAGATCGCCGACGAGGCGGTGAAGCTGGGTGCCCAGCTGATCGTCACCCACCACCCGCTCTATCTGCGCGGTACGACGACGGTCGCGGCGTCCACCTTCAGGGGCCGGGTCGTGCACACACTGATCAAGCAGGACATCGCCCTGCATGTCGCTCACACCAACGCGGACACCGCGGACCCCGGTGTCTCAGACGCGCTCGCCGGAGCACTTGACCTCCGGATCGTGGGGCCGCTCGTCCCCGACCCGGCCGACCCGCACGGGCGCCGCGGTCTCGGCCGGGTGTGTGAGCTCGACCACCCCGTACCGCTGCGTGAATTCGCCGCACGGGCGGCGGCGCGGCTGCCGGCGACCGCGCAGGGCATCCGGGTCGCCGGCGACCCGGATGCCCTGGTCCGCCGGATCGCGGTCAGCGGAGGATCGGGCGACAGCCTCTTCGACCAGGTACGCGCGTCCGGGGTCGATGTCTTCCTCACCGCCGACCTGCGCCACCACCCGGTGTCCGACGCGGTGCACCACTCGGCTCTCGGCCTGGTCGACGCGGCGCACTGGGCCACCGAGTGGCCCTGGTGCACCCAGGCCGCCGCTCAGCTCGACGAGATTTCCGAACGGAACGGATGGGGTCTGCGCACCCACGTTTCCCGTACGGTCACAGACCCCTGGACCGCCCACGCGGCGTCCACCCGAACCGATCATTCTGGAGCCCCCAACTGAACGCCGCGCACGCCGACCAGATCCGACTTCTCGACGTCCAGTCCCTCGACGTACGGCTGTCGCAGCTCGCCCACAAGCGCAAGTCGCTTCCCGAGCACGCCGAGATCGACTCCCTGACCAAGGACCTCACCCAGCTGCGGGACCTGCGCGTGGCCGTGCAGACGGAGGAGAGCGACACCGCCCGCGAGCAGACCAAGGCCGAGCAGGACGTCGACCAGGTCCGCCAGCGCTCCGTCCGGGACCAGCAGCGGCTGGACTCCGGTGCGGTCAGCTCGCCCAAGGATCTGGAGAACCTGCAGCGCGAGATCGCCTCGCTCGCCAAGCGCCAGGGTGACCTGGAGGACGTCGTCCTCGAAGTCATGGAGCGCCGCGAGTCCGCGCAGGAGCGGGCCGCCGAACTCACCGAGCGGGTCGCGTCGGTGGAGGGCAAGGCCGAGGACGCGACCGCCCGTCGTGACACCGCGGCCGGGGAGATCGACCGGGAGACCGCCACCCTCACCAAGGAGCGAGAGGTCGTGGCCGGATCCGTCCCCGCCGACCTGCTGAAGCTCTACGAGAAGCTGCGCGAGCAGCAGGGCGGCGTGGGCGCTGCCCGGCTCTACCAGCGGCGCTGCGAGGGATGCCGTCTCGAGCTCAACATCACCGAGGTCAACGAGGTCAAGGCCGCCTCCCCGGACACGGTGCTGCGGTGCGAGAACTGCCGCCGCATTCTGGTGCGTACGGCCGACTCGGGCATCTGATGCGCAGGTTCGTCGTCGAGGCCGACGGCGGATCCCGGGGCAACCCGGGGCCTGCCGGCTACGGCGCGGTCGTGCTCGACCCGGTCACCGGGGAGACGCTGGCCGAGGCCGCTGAGTATCTCGGTGTCGCCACGAACAACGTTGCCGAGTACCGGGGGCTGATCGCGGGGCTGCGTGCCGCCCGGGCGCTGGACCCCTCGGCCGCCGTCCGGGTCCGGATGGACTCCAAGCTCGTTGTCGAGCAGATGTCCGGGCGCTGGCAGATCAAGCACCCGGACATGAAGCCGCTCGCGGCGGAGGCGGCCTCGGTGCTGCCGCGGGACCGGGTCAGCTATGAGTGGATACCGCGTGCGCAGAACAAGCACGCGGACCGGCTCGCGAACGAGGCGATGGACGCGGGCAAGCAGGGCAGGCAGTGGGCGCCTCCGGGCTCCGTGCCGGAGCCCGCGGCGCCGGTTGCCGCCCGGCCCGACGCTGCCTCACCGACCGTGGGGTGGTCAGCCCCCGCCGACCTCGGCAACCCTGCGACATTCGTCCTGCTGCGCCACGGCGAGACCGCCCTCACTCCGGAGAAACGCTTCTCAGGAAGCGGTGGCACGGACCCCGAACTCTCGGCCACGGGCCTGGAGCAGGCCGAGCGGGCCGCCGCGGCTTTCGCCGAACGCGGCACCATCCAGGCGGTGGTCTCGTCGCCGCTGCGCCGCTGCCGTGAGACGGCCGGCGCGGTAGCCGCCCGCCTGGGTCTGGACGTCCGGATCGAGGACGGGCTCCGCGAGACGGATTTCGGCGCCTGGGAGGGGCTGACGTTCGGTGAGGTCCGCGAGCGGTACACCGACGACCTGAACGCCTGGCTGGCCTCCCCGCGGACCGCGCCGACGGGTGGCGGCGAGAGCTTCACCACGGTCGCCCGCCGGGTCGCCGGCGCCCGCGACCGGCTGACCGCCAGGTACGCGGGGCGGACGGTTCTGCTGGTCACCCATGTCACGCCGATCAAGACGCTGGTCCGGCTGGCGCTCGGGGCGCCGCCCGAATCGCTCTTCCGGATGGAGCTGTCGGCCGCGTCCGTCTCGACGGTTGCCTACTTCGCGGACGGCAACGCGTCGGTACGGCTGCTGAACGACACATCGCATCTGCGCTGAGGGTGCCTCACACGGCCCGGAGCCCGGCGGCGACCCGTGCGAGCTCCTCGACCCGGTCCCAGTCGCGGGCGGCGATGGCGTCGGGCGGCAGCATCCAGCTACCGCCGACGCACCCGACGTTCGGCAGCGCGAGATACGACGGCGCCGATGCCGCGGAGATTCCGCCCGTGGGGCAGAACCGGGCCTGCGGCAGCGGTCCGCCGAGGGACTTCAGATAGGCCGTGCCGCCCGCCGCCTCGGCGGGGAAGAACTTCAGCTCGGTGATCCCGCGCTCCAGGAGCGTCACGACCTCCGATGTGGTGGAGACGCCCGGCAGGAACGGCACTCCGGAGTCCCGCATCGAGCCGATCAGTCGCTCCGACCATCCGGGGCTGACCAGGAACCGTGACCCCGCGGCGACGGAGCCGGTCACCGCGTCGGGCGTGAGTACCGTGCCCGCGCCGACCACCGCGTCCGGCACCTCGGCCGAGATCGCCCGGATCGCGTCGAGCGCCGCGGGGGTCCGCAGCGTCACCTCGATCGCCGGCAGCCCGCCCGAGACCAGCGCCCGCGCCAGCGGTACGGCATCGGCGGCATCGTCGATGACGACAACAGGAACGACGGGGGCGAGGTCAAGCACGGAAGTCATGGCGTCATCCTGCCCTGGTGCACACGCCCTGCGCAACGCGCGTTGCGCAGGGTGCAACGCGGGGTGGTGGTCAGTGGATCTCCGTCACCAGCACATCCAGCTCCCACGGTTTCCCGGCCTTGCCCGGGGCGGATGCCTCCACCTGGTAGCCGAGGTCCCGCAACGCCACGACGAGCTCGGCCGGACCGGCCGGAGCGGCGCCCGCCAGCAGCAGGTCCCGGACCATCCGTCCCTTGGTCGCCTTGTTGAAGTGGCTGACCACCTTCCGGGTCGGCGCATGCAGAACCCGCACCGACGCCGTACGGTCCGCTACTTCACCCCGGGGCTTCCAGGCCGCCGCATACGCCGACGACCGCAGATCGAGGACCAGGCCGGAGCCCGCCGCCTCCGGGAGCACGGTGGCCATCGGGCCGCGCCAGTGTGCCCCCAGCGCACCGAGACCCGGCAGCTTGACCCCCATCGAGCAGCGGTAGGAGGGGATACGGTCACCGATCCGCACCGCGCCCCACAGCCCGGAGAAGACCAGCAGCGCCTTCCCTGCCCTGCGCCGCGCGGCCGGGTCCAGCGAGGGGAGATCCAGCGCGTCGTACAGCACACCGGTGTAGATCTGCCCGGCAGGACGGGCGCCGGCCGTGCGCAGCCCGGTGTTCTTGGCGACCTCGCCGCGCAGGCCCTCGCTCAGTCCCAGGACGATCCGGGCCTTCTCCCCGTCCGCCGCGCACAGTTCGATCAGCTCGTCGAGCACCGCGGCCCGTGCGGCGGCCAGCCCCGGCAGGGACAGCGACTCCGGCTTCAGCGGGGCACCTGAGCCGCTCGCGGCCTTTCCCTCGGACGGCGGCAAGAGCACGAGCACGGCGGGTCTCCTTCGTACGTACAACAGCAACCGCCAGCGTATGGCCGGTCCCCCCGGCGGTGCTGCCCCGCCCCACCCGCCGACGGCGCGGCCCGTGCCACGCCGGCTTCCGCACCGGGACCGGCGGCCGCGAAGGCGCGGTTCGCCCCCTGCGCAGCCTCTGGGGCGCCCGGCGGCCGTCGTCCGGGCGTCCTGTCGCGCCGGGTACCATGGGCGGCACGGCGGACGAGTCGGCCGGACGGCCGCGTGGAGATCCTCCGGGATCTCCCCGAGGAACGTCCGGGCTCCACAGGGCAAGGTGGTGGCTAACGGCCACCCGGGGTGACCCGCGGGACAGTGCCACAGAAAACAGACCGCCGGGGGCTTCGGCTCCCGGTAAGGGTGAAACGGTGGTGTAAGAGACCACCAGCGCCTGAGGTGACTCAGGCGGCTAGGTAAACCCCACCTGGAGCAAGGTCAGGATGGGCCGTCGCGAGACGGCCCTGCGCGGACGTTCGAGGGCTGCCCGCCCGAGTTCGCGGGTAGACCGCAGGAGGCCGGCAGCAATGCCGGTCGTAGATGGATGGCCGTCTCCCCGGCCGCCGCGAGGCGACCGGGCGACAGAACCCGGCGTACAGGCCGGCTCGTCCGCCCGTAAGCCCCTGACCTGCAAAGGGTCGGGGGTTTTCGCGTTCGAACCGGATACGGGGAAAATCCGGGGAGATCCATGGCCCGGTGAGTCCTCGGGGCCCTCACCCGCCTCGAAGCGGGGCGGCCGTCGTACGGTCAGCGTGGCTCGGGGGACCGGAGTTCGTCGCGCAGCAGGTCCATCAGCAGCCCGTCGTGGAAGCTGCCGTCCCGGCGCCGCTCGTACTGGCGCATGACGCCGACCGGACGGAAACCGAGACTCCGGTAGAGGCTGATCGCGGCCTCGTTGTCGGTCGCCGGGTCGATGGTGAGGCGGTGGTGGCCCCGCACGTCCAGCAGATGGCGGGCCAGGGTGTGAACGGCGTCGGCGCCGATGCCCTGCCGCTGCCGGCCTGGGTGGACGGCGATGTCGATCCCGGCGTGCCGGTATCCGGGTGTGTTCTCCTCGCAGGACTGGATGATGCCGACGCAGACCCCCGCGTACTCGATGGCGTAGCTGCGGATGTCGTCGGGCGGCGCGCAGGCCTCCTCGGCCTGCTCGTCCGGGTCGCCCCACCAGCGGGCGACCTCGGGAGCCGCCAGGATCTCCCGGAAGCGCCGGAGGTCCGCCCGCACGGCGGGACGCAGACGGATGAGCCGTCCTGTAATGATCTCCACCGCAGCCTCCACCCGGTGTCGGCACACCCCGGAATGCGACGCTAGCCCACCGGGAGCCGTGGCACCGCGCACCGGGCCGCCGGGACGGTGGGTGTCCGGCTCTCCGGACACCCGGGAGATCAACCGACCACGGCCTGCCGCCGGTTGGCCCGCCCCGGAGCGCCGGTCCCCGCGCCTTGACCGGTCTCAGCCGGTGGCCGGCGGTCCGCGCAGGGCGCTGCCGTTCGTCCGCCAGGCGGGCAGCAACTTCCCGGCGAGCCGGTCCTCCAGCAGTCCGGTGGCTTCGACACCGAACGCGACGTCGGGTTCCAGGTGCGGCTCGCAGCTGAGCAGGCCGCCGATGACGTCGCGGCGGACCACCTGCTCGTGCACCGCGTCGGCTTCGACGTGTTCGTCGTAGAACCTCGCGGCGGCAGGCCCCGCGCCGGTACGGCGAAGAGCGGAGGCAAGCCGGCGGGAGCCCGGTGACGAGGTCACCTCGACGGCCGCGAAGTGACCGACGAGCGCCCCCCGGAGCGCCCGGTGCAGACCGAACAGCGACATCAGATTGACCGTGGCGAGCAGTTCGGCGGGCGAGGCGTCGAGATAGTGCCCGTAGGACGTGTCCAGTTCCAGGTCGTCCATGAGCTCGCCGAAGAGCCGGGCGTGGACCGATTCCGCCCTTCCGGCACCGAATTCATCGAACTCGACAGCCACCATGGCGGCCTTCGCCCGGCCGTGCAGACGGGGAATGACCCAGGCGTGCGGGTCGGCCTCCTTGAGGTGGTAGAGGGAGCGCAGCGCCGCGTACTCCCTCAGCTGCCGGAGGGTCCCCTCGCTCGCCAGGTAGTGGCTGACACTCGTTCCGTCGTCCCCGGCGGGCTCGACCAGCAGGCCCGACATGGCTTCGTCCACGGTGGGCGCGCCGGGGACCCCGGTGCGCAGAGCACTCAGGAACCGTTCCTCCAGAACGCCTCGCAGTCCCAGCAGTCCGGGGTCCCACTCGCATTCGCCGTCCACACCTTCGAAGCCCTGATAGTGCAGCTCGTACAGGACATACAGGGCGAGCTGGAGGTCGTCGCCGAAGGGGTCCTCGGGAGCGGTTGCCGGATCCGGCAACCGGTGCGGGCCCCCGGAGCGCAGCGCCGAGACGACGGCGGCCGACAGCTCGCCCCGCGGGTCCGGAAGCCGCGCCGCGGTGCACCGTGAATCGTGGCAGGGGGCCATCAGCCGGTCCCCTTCTCCTCGTTCGTCGTCTCCTCGTTCCTTCCGCGGGGAGCGATGTCCGGCGCTTTCTGCGATCCGCGTGGTACGCGCCGGCGGTGGCTGGTGTCGCACCACGGGTAGGTACGGCTCCTGCGGCAGACGCAGATGGCGACGACGAAGCGGGTCGAGACGGAGACGGACCCGTCATCGCCGACCACCTCCACCGGGCCCTCCACCAGAAGCGGGCCGCTGCCGTCGATCGTGACGCGGCGGGCGCGGTCAGGGCTGTTCGGCACGGATGACCACCAACTCCTCCTTGTCGGCGCCGTCCTCCAGAAGTGACTGCCGGCGCAGCCACGGCAGCCGTGAGAGCAGCACCGGTCCGAAGGGAACGAGTGCCCGGTCGCTCACGTTCGCCCGCAGGCCGGCCTCTTCCAGGCGGCGCACCGTCGCTCCTGCGCCGCACAGACCGGAATGAACCATGAGCAGCACACCGCCGGACCGCAGCAGCGCGGGCGCCGCGTCGCAGATGCGGTCCACAACCGCCCGGCCGTCGGGCCCGGCGTCCCAGGCGCGTGCCGCGCCCTGTCCGTGCGGCCGGGTGTGGGGTGCGGGTACGTACGGCGGGTTGCTGACCACCACGTCGTAGGACCGGTCCGGGGCCGAAGCAGTCAGATCGCTCCGGTGGACGGCTATGCGCTGCCGGGCGAGCGCGGCGTTGAGGCGGGTGGTCAGCACGGCCCGCAGGGCCACGTCCACGGCCGTCACACGGGCCCCCATGCGCGCCGCCTGCACCGCCAGCACGCCGCTGCCCGTGCCGATGTCGAGCAGATCGGTACCGAAGACGCTCTCCTCCCGGCGGAGAGCGCCGAGCAGCAGATGTGTGTCGTGCTGCGGGATGTAGACGCCGGGCAGGGTTCTGATGCGCGGGGGACCGGTCAGCATCGGCACGGTCGTTGACATGAGGCACCTCCAGAACGCCCGCACCGTCTGAATCGCGGGTCATGTCTTCACGGTCAAGGCTCCGCTCGTTGGGGTCCGTGCGCCAGTCGGCCCCGACACAACGTGACGTCCGCTCACTGAGGGCACCCGGCCTGTTCGGTCCCTGGCACAGGTGCGGCGGAAGGACAGCGCCCCTTTCCGGGACATCCGGCGAACAGTGATCCGCGCCGTCCGGGACCTGTGGTGGATGTGATCACGGTGTGACCTGCACAAAGGCAGCGGATGTGAACGAGATGCATAGGTTCGAATCCCAAGGGCACGCGTTTCACAGCCGCAAGAGCGGCACGTCGGCCTCTTCACAGAGGCACGAAGTCTTAAAGGCGCGAGGCGGGATGATGGCAACGACCGACAGTAAAGACGGCAAGAGCAGCCGCGAGCGCCTTGATGTTCCCACGGCCATGCGGCGCGCTGCCGGCCAGCTTGCGCAAATGCTGCAATGTGAGCCCAGTTCCGTCTCTGCGCTGAAAGCGACGGACGACGGCTGGTCGGCCGACGTCGAAGTCGTGGAGCTCGAGAAGGTCCCCGACACCGCAAGCGTAATGGCCACCTATCGGGTTTCCCTCGATCTGGAAGGCCAACTCGTGGGATACGAGCGAATTCGCCGTTACGCGAAGGGGCAGATCGACCGCTGAGGTCGGATCGGGAACCGGCTGTTATCGCGCCGGAACCAGCGCTTCCCCGTTAAGCAGGAAGGGAGTTGAACCATGAGTATTGTCCAGCAGTCGAACTCGTCGAACAACACAGGTGGGGGCTCGGGAAATCTCTACGATGTCCTGGAGCTCATTCTCGACCGAGGTCTCGTCATCGATGCCTTCGTCCGGGTCTCTCTCGTCGGTATCGAGATACTCAAGATCGACGTCCGTGTGGTGGTCGCCAGTGTCGACACCTACCTGCGGTTCGCCGAGGCGTGCAACCGGCTCGACCTGGAGTCCGGGCGCAAGGCGCCGAGCCAGCTCACCGATCTCGTCGGCGACATGACCGAGAACGGCGCGAAGGGCAAGTCCAAGGGCGCGCTGACCGGCGCTGTCGAGGCGTTCAGCGAGTCCCTGCAGAAGGGCCGGGACGACTCCGAGGAGAAGGAGGAGCGCCCCGCGCGCAAGACCACTTCGAGCAGCCGCCGCAGCTCGAGCCGCCGAGAGGAGTAGTTCTGTGTCCACCTACATATACGCCGTCACCACGGCCGATCACCCGTTGCGTCTCAGTGACATCGCAGGCATCGGAGAACCGCCGTCGGCGCTGCGCGTCGTGCGGACGAAGGATCTCAGCGCGGTCGTGAGCGACGCACCCCCGGATCTGCGCGCCAAGCGGCGTGATCTCGTGGCGCACCAGACCGTGCTGGACGGGTTGCTGACCGACGGCCCCGCGCTGCCGATGCGCTTCGGTCTGGTGGGACCCGACGACGATCAGGTGATCGCCGTCCTGGAGCAGCAGCGTGACGCCTACCTGGGCCGGCTGAAGGAGGTCGACGGGTGCCTCGAGTACAACCTGAAGGTCGCCCGCGACGAGCAGGACCTGCTGCTGGAGATCGCCAACGAGCGTGACGAGGTGCGTGAGCTGAGCGAGCGCACCCGCAACAACCCGGGGGCCCGCGACGAGATGGTGGCCCTGGGCGAGTTGATCTCGCACGAAGTCCAGGTCCGTCAGGAACGGGCCTCCGAGGAGATCGTGGCGCGGCTGACGCCCGCTTCGGTGAGTGTCGCGGTCGGTGAGCCGACCAGGACGCACTTCCTGAACGTGTCCTTCCTCATCAAGCGTGACGAGGGGGCCGCTTTCTCCCAGGCCGTCCACGAAGAGGCGGAGTCGCGGGGCGACGCGTGGACGCTCTCACTGAACGGACCACTGCCGCCCTACAGCTTCGTCTGAGCCGGCGAGCGGAGCGCGGCGAACCGAGCAGGCGAACCAGCCCCACGAACCGGCCGGTCCCGAACCGAATTCCCGACCGATCCCGTGAACGACCGCAACCGCTGAGCGGAGGACCGCGATGGGACTCATCACGAACATCCTGACCTTGCCGCTGGCTCCGTTGCGCGGCACCGCCTGGGTCATCGACCAGGTGCTGGTGACCGCGGAGCGGGAGTACTACGACCCGGAACCCGTACGCGGTGAACTGGCGGCGCTCGAGAAGGACCTGCTGAGCGGCCGCATCGGAGAGGACGAGTTCGACCGCCGTGAGGACGAGTTGCTGGACAGGCTGGAATGGCTCGAAGCCAACCAGCGGCGCCTGCGGACCAATTCCTGACAACGGGGAGAACGAGGTGTACGAGAGATGACAGGCAACGTCAAGATAGGCGTGGCCCTGGTGGGTGGCTATCTGCTGGGACGCACCAAGAAGGCCAAGATGGCCATCGGCCTGGGCATGTTCCTGGCCGGCAAGAAACTCAGTCTCGACCCGGCCCAGCTGGGCAAGCTCGTGGCCAACTCGCCGGTACTCGGCAGCCTCAACAACCAGGTCCGCACGGAACTGGTCGAGGCCACCAAGTCGGCGGCGACATCGGCCCTCACCAAGCGGGCGAGCGGTCTGGCCGACTCGCTCCACGAACGGACCCTGGGTCTTGGCGGAGCCGCCGGCCAGGAGGACCGCGAAGAGGAGCCCGAGGACGACCGGGACACGGAACACGCCGCCGAGGACGACCAGGAGCCGGAGAAGAAGCCGGCGCCCCGTAAGCGGGCTGCCGGTTCGGCTGCCAAGTCGGCTTCGGGCAAGGCGTCGTCCGGGGCGCGCCGCGCCGCATCGGGCGGTAGCCGTAAGGCGGCCTCGAGCGCACGTCAGAGCGCGTCGGGCGCCGGCAAGTCCGCCTCGCGGACGCGCACCGCCAAGAGCGGTGGTGCGAAGTGAGTGACTCCGCTTTCAGCAGGCTGAAGAGCGAGGTGGCGCAGAACCCCGCCACCGACCGGCTCAAGGACGAACTGCAGAACTATGCGCGGGCCCGGGCCGAGCACGCCGTCACCACGCTCGGACACAAGCTCGGCGAGAGCGTCAGCAAGCTTGCCGACCCGGGAGCGGGTGTGGGCGGACTCGCGGGCAGCCTGGCCAAGGGCGGCAAGGCGCTCAGTGAGGGCAAGTCCCCGGCGCAGGCCGCCCTGTCCGCAGGCGGCGCCCACCTCAAGGACACCCTCAAGGAAAAGGTCAAGGGCATGTTCGGCAAGGGCCGAAAGGGCGGCGGGGGCAAGTCCAAGAGCGTGACGATCGTCGAGGACATCGATGTGGGTGTCCCCGTGCGTGAGGCGTACGACCAGTGGACGCAGTTCCAGGAGTTCAGCACCTTCGCCAAGGGCGTCGTGAGTGTCGACAAGGCGGACGACACCAGCACCAACTGGAAGGTGAAGGTCGCCAAGTCCACCCGCAGCTGGAAGGCGAACGTCACCGAGCAGGTGCCGGACGAGCGGATCACCTGGACCACCGAAGGCGCGAAGGGCACCGTCAAGGGTGTGGTGACCTTCCACCGCATCACCGACAACCTGACGCGGGTCCTGCTCGTTCTCGAGTACTTCCCCAAGGGCCTTTTCGAGAAGACCGGCAACATCTGGCGGGCCCAGGGCCGCCGCGCCCGGCTGGACCTCAAGCTCTACCGGAAGTTCATCATGATGCGCGGCGAGGCCACCGACGGCTGGCGCGGCGAGATCCGGGACGGCGAGGTCGTCGTGGAGCACGACGAAGCCGTGGAAGAAGAAGAGGCCCGCGCCGAGGAGGAGGAGCGGGAAGGCGCCGACGCCTCCGGGGAGGCCGAGGACGCAGGGGACGAAGAGGAGCCTGACGAGGGGTTCTCCGATGCGGACGGCGAACTCGACGAGGAGTACGAGGACGAGGAGCAGATCCCCGAGGAGGACGAGCCCGAGGACGAGCCCGAAGAGGACGAGCCGGAGGACGACGAACTCAGCGACGAGCAGGACGCCGAGTACCGCGACGAGGAGGACATCCCCGCTGAGGACGAGGCCGAGGGCGACCCGCAGGACGAGGACGCCGAGGCCGGGGACGAGCCCCGGGGCACCGAAGAGGACGAGGGTGAAGAGGAAGAGGAAGAAGACCAGCCGGTTCGCCGTTCCCGGCGCCGTACCGCCTCGGCCCGTCGCTGACGTGAGCCGACAGCACAGACAAGGCTGAAGACGTGTCCGATTCACTGGCCGGCCGTATGGGGACCTCCTCCGGGGCGTCCCCGTACGGCCAGCAAGGGTCCTCCGCCAACCTCGCCGACATCCTTGAGCGGGTCCTGGACAAGGGCATCGTCATAGCGGGTGACATCCAGATCAACCTGCTGGACATCGAGCTGCTGACGATCAAGCTCAGGCTTCTGGTCGCTTCCGTGGACAAGGCCAAGGAGATGGGCATCGACTGGTGGGAGCACGACCCCTCCCTCTCCTCCCGCGCCCGTTCACCCCAGCAGGTCACCACCGGCCGGGACACCGCGGACGCTGATCCGCTGGCGCAGGAGAACGCCCGTCTCAAGGCGGAACTGGCCGAACTGCGCGCGGCGGCGGGCCTTCCCGCCGCCCGGGAGACAGCGGAGACGGCCGACGACACCGGCAGCGGGGAGAAGAAGCAGTGAGCACCGAGGCCCCGGCAGCCGCAGCCGGCATCTCCTACGTCTATGCCGTCGGTCGCGCCGGCACCGGGCTGGACACGATGTCCGGCCCGGTGCCCGGCCTGGACGGAGGCGTCCTGCGAACGGTGCGTGCCGCCGGCCTCGACGCGCTGGTGTCGTCCGTGTCGGCTCGGACCTTCAGCACCGAGGGCATGAAGGCGCAGATGGAGGATCTGAAGCGGCTGGAGGAGATCGCCCGTACACATCACCTGGTGGTGGAAGCGGCGTATGCCTGCTCCACCGTCCTCCCCATGCGCCTGGCGACGGTCTACCTGGACGACACCAGGGTGACGGAGATGCTGCACCAACGCGGGGCGGACTTCTGCGGGTTGCTCGCGCGGCTGGAGGACCATGTCGAACTCGGCGTCAAGGTGTACGCGGACCTGCGGCAGCCGGCGGAAGCAGAGACGGCGGACGCGGTGAGCACCCCCGCGCCGGTCAGCCCCGGGCGTGCCTATCTGCAGAAGCGCAGGGCGCAGCGGCGCAGCACGCAGGACGTGTACCGGGCCGCGGGCGCCCTGGCGGCCGAGGTGCCGGGCCGGGTGGCCGCACTGGCCCGTGACAGGGTCGCTCACCGGCCGCAGCAGGGTGAACTGGCCACTGCCGAGGGCGAGAACATCGCCAATGACGCCTATCTGGTCCCGGCGGCCCGAGCCGGGGAATTCCGTGCCGCGCTGGACGGCCTGGCCGAGGATGTCCCCGGCGTACGGATCGAGATCACCGGTCCCTGGGCGCCGTACTCCTTCGCCACCCCGCCCGCGGAGGCGGGGGGCGGACGCAGTGAGCGGTGACGTCACGTCCATCGGGTCCGGAACCGAGTCCCTGGCGGGCCGGCAGGTCGCCCTGATCGACCTGCTGGACCGGCTGCTCAACGGCGGTGCCGTTCTCACCGGAGATCTGGTGCTTTCCGTCGCCGATGTGGATCTGGTGCACATCAATCTCCGGGCGGTTATCCGCTCCATCACTTCCGATGAACCGGCTCCTTGGTGAGGAGGGCACAATGACGGCCGAGAATGACCGGCCGCCCTCGGACGGGGCGGCGTTCGGCGAAGTGGCACAGGCCGCGGTACGGGCTTTCGGGGTTCTCCCGGCGGGACCGGAGGAGAGCCGCCCGGCCGGTGACACGGCACAGCGGCTCACAACGGATCCGGAGACGGTGGAGCGAGATCTCATCAAATTGGTGCTCACCATTGTGGAGCTGCTCCGCCAGCTCATGGAACGCACCGCACTTCACCGCGTGGACCAGGGTGATCTGAGTGATGATCAGGAAGAGCGGATCGGACTCACTCTGATGATTCTTCAGGACCGTATGACCGAACTGTGCGACAGGTACGGGCTCACCATGGACGATCTCAATCTGGATCTCGGACCGCTGGGGTCATTGCTTCCGCGCGGCGATTCCTGAGCCGATCGAAGGCGTTTCAGGACCGGTTGGCAGGTAACACGTACGACATGACTCAAGAGAGCGAGAATTCCGCCAACCACACGACCAGCGCGGCCAGGAAGCGGACGCAGGAAGCCGGTAACCGGGCCAAGCAGAGTTCGTCCGCCGCCGCTTCGAGGACGAAGTCGTCCACACAGGAAGCCGGGAAATCCGCGGAGGCAAGTGTCCGGTCCGCCGGCGAGGCGACCACCCGTGCCGGCAAGGCAGCGGCGCAGGGACTGGAGACGGGTCAGAAGGCAGTTGTCGCCTCGGCGGCCAAGGCCTCCACCGCGGCCATCGCGACCTGGGGTGTCATCAAGAACCGCAAGGCCATCGCCACGGGCGCCGCGGCGGGCGTCGCCGGTGTTTTCGGCGCGGCGTTCGCCCTGGGCCGCCATACGGCGAAGCCACAGGCCGGGCCGCTGTCCCGGCTCACGCACGGCCGCCTCTGAGGCAATCGAACCGAAGAATCCCGGACGGTGTACGGGCGGGTGAGCGCAGGACCTCTGCGACGCACCCGCCCGTACACCGTTCTTTGCTGTCCGGTCCGCCCGGTGCGGGTCCGGGCCGGATGAGCCGGCGCGGGGGCCGTCCCCGGCGTCGGCCGGTGACGGCCCCCCCGCGACGGAGTGTGCCGGGCAGGCACCTACGGTGCCCAGGGAGTGCTCACGGCCCAGCTCACGTCGTCAGCCCACAGGGCGGAGCTGTCCCACGCGTTCGAGCCGCCGTTGCTCGCTATGTAGACGGTGTTGTTGTAGTGGCGGATGAACCGGTCCGGGTAGTTGTACGAGGCGAACGAGGTGCCCTGGCCGTTCTTGCCGGGCTGCGGACAGAACGTCGCGTCGGACCGGAAGGCGGCCGTTCCGTCCATCGGCCGGCGGAGCAACCGGTAGTTGTCGTGCCGGAGAAAGTCGCCGGGGTAGTTCCGCGACTCGAACGACACGCATGAGGAGTTGGCAAGGCCGCGCCGGACGATCCAGGAGGCGTCGTTCTTGTCCAGGGCCGGACTGCTCCCGGAGACGACCGATGTGACGGCATTGCCCTGCTGGTGGCGGATGTAGCGGGTGGCGGAGCCTGCGGTCGTCGCCCGCAGTGAGATCGCCGAGCCGTCGCTCAGCGTTCCGCCCGCTGTCCGGCCGGCCGCACCGTAGCCGACCGAGACGATGTCGGACTGCACCGCGTTGTCCGCAGCGTCGGTCGGAAGGCCACTGGTCATGACACCTTCGAAGAAGGAGCCGATGGATCCGTTGCTGTTGTCGCCACCGGTTCCCAGGACGATGGACCCTTCCTGCCGCATCGGTGAGTACCCCCCGGCCGTGGGTTCCGGTCCGGCGTATCGCGTGGTGAGACTCCCCGACCGGGCGTCGCCGTCCTTCGTCGCGAAGTAGTTCTGGCCGTTGTTCTTCAGCAGGGCCGTCACGAAGGGTGCGGCGCTGCCCGTGTACGAGGAGCTGGTGCCGGGGCCCGTGCTCGACTGGAACAGGCCCTTCTCCAGGTCTGCCTGCACCCACGGTCCGGATCCGTGACACGGCGCGAACCAGCACTCCGTGCCGAAGTTGATGGCGTCCATGTGACCGTTGCCGGTGTCGGCGACCCGTACCTCGGCATTGCCGTAGTCGAAGCAGCACCGGTCGTTCACATGAGTGCCGGACGTCACCATGTACATGCCCTCGGCCTGGCCGTTGACCGCGACTCCGCTTGCCGCCGTGTGCCGGTACCCCATACGGCCCGAGAACGAGGCGCCGTAGACCGTGCGGCCCCCGGCGGTCACGGGCAGCGCGTCCGCCGGTACCCCGGAGTTGGCAGGACCCGCCGTGCCGGCCGGCTCGATGGGCAAGTCGTTGTGGCGGGGCGACTGGTCGTAGATGACGTTGATGGTGCAGGTCGTGCCCGCGCAGAAGGTGTCCTGAGCAGCGGCGTCGGCGTAGCCGCCGGCAGAGAGCACTCCCACGTCCCTGAGAGCACCGTCCGAGGCGCGCTTCACCTGGTAGAGCGGGCCGTTGTACGACGTGTACAGCGCGCGTGTGGTGCTGTGGGCGGCGACACAGGGTGTACCGGCGGAAGCATAGATGTCGCAGGGGAGTGTTCCGGCGGCCTGCGACACACTCGGGCTGCCGGCCAGGATGCCGATGACGAGAGCGACGGTCGCACCCGCGGACAGCAGCGCTCTGCGGATGTGCCGTAACGGTGTTCGGGCGATCATGGGGCCTCTTTCCATGGTGTTGTGGGGGTTCGGTGCCAAACACCCGATTGGGGCCCGGGTGTCGGGGACCGGCACTCGGGAGCCGGCCGCGGCTCGGTTCGGCACGGATGCCGTGTCGGGCTTTCGTCGCGTCGCCCGCTGGAGGGCAGGCGTGCGCAGGGGTCCTGGCGGCGATGTTCCCGCTCGTACGGCAAGGTGCGGACCGCCCTTCAGGTTCGAAGTATCGAACAAGGTCCGGTGTGTCGCACGTATCAGACCGCTCGGGCGCAGATGCGTCAAGCCCTTCGCCGGGTCCACTGCGCGCACCCCGCCGCCTGGCTCGTCCGAGAGGTCAACTCCTCTGCCAGTAAAGGGCGTTCACTCGGCAGCGGTCCCCGGCGTTTCCGTACCCGTGCCCGTTTCCGTACGATCGGCCGGGTGACCAGCGACGCTTCGCCCTCCCGGCGCGCAGTGCTCGGCCTTGCCGCAGCTGCCGTGCCCGCCGCGCTCCTAGCCTCCGGGGCCGCCCCGGCCTCGGCCGCCACCGCCGTGGGAGGTGTCCGGCTCGGTCAGGACGGGGTTCAGGTGAGACGCCTGGGCGGTGCGCCGGAGCTGCCGCAGGCCGAGGCGCAGTCCTGGCTCGTCGCGGACCACGACACCGGCCAGGTGCTGGCCGCCTACCGTGCGCATCGCAGGCTCGCGCCCGCCTCCACTCTGAAGATGCTGTTCGCCGACACCGTGCTGCCGAAGTTCGACAGGACCCGGCAGCACCGGGTGACCGTGGCCGACCTGGCCGGGATCCCGGAGGGCAGCAGCCTGGTCGGCGTGGAGGCCGGAACGACGTACACCGTGGACCAGTTGTGGCAGGGGGTCTTTCTGCGGTCGGGGAACGACGCGGTACATGTGCTGAGTTCGATGAACGGCGGGGTGCCGCGGACGGTGCGGGAGATGGCGGCGAAGGCCGTCGACCTCCAGGCCCTGGACACCCATGTCATCAGTCCGGACGGATACGACCACGCCGGACAGACGTCATCGGCGTACGACCTGACGCTGTTCGCCCGCCACGGGCTGAAGAACCCCGGCTTCCGGGCCTATTGCGGCACCCGGATCGCCGAATTCCCGGCCAGGGGCGGCAAGTCCTTCCAGATCCAGAACACGGACCGGCTGCTCGGCACGTACCAGGGCATGATCGGGGTCAAGAACGGCTACACCACGCACGCCGGCAACACCTTCACGGGCGCGGCCACCCGTAACGGCCGCACCCTGCTGGTGACGGTGATGCATCCGGCGATCGGCTACGACAAGATCTACACGGAGACCGCCGCGCTCCTCGACTGGGGCTTCGGCGCGGTCGGCAAGGTCGGGCCCGTCGGCACGCTCGTCGAGCCCCTCAGCGAGGGCGGCGGGCCGAAGGGCTCCGCTGCGGCCAAGCCGGTCAGGGGCGGAACCGCCGAGTCGGACGGTGCCGCGAGCAGCAGCTCCTGGCCGCTGCTGAGTGCCGGCGGTGGCCTGGCTGCGCTGCTCGCCGGGGGCACGGTGGCCCTGCGCAACCGCCGTCCGCGCCGCGTCCGTAAGCACTGACCGTACGGACCCCCGCGCCGGGAGCCCGCGCCGCACGGCGCGGGCTCCCGGCGGCCGGTTCACCTGCCTGCCACGGTCTGCGCGATACGCGTCCCGGTGCCGCTCACCCGCACCCGGGGGTCGCCCGCGCGCAGTTCGACCGTCAGCTCTCCCGGGCGGCCCATGTCCGCGCCCTGGTGCAGGGTGAGGACGGCATCCGGTGGAACCAGGCCGAGTTCACGGGTGTACGCACCCAGCGCCGCAGCCGCGGCCCCCGTCGCCGGGTCCTCGACGACACCGCCGACCGGGAACGGATCGCGGACATGGAACACCTGCTCCGACTCCCGCCACACCAACTGCAGCGTGGTGAGGTCCAGGTCCCGCATGAAGGCGGCGAGTGCGTCGAAGTCGTAGCTGAGGTCGGCCAGCCGGGCCCGTGTCGCGGCCGCCAGGATCAGATGGCGGGCACCCGCGTACCCGATGCGGGCGGGGAACGCCGGGTCGAGATCGGCGGCGGACCAGCCGAGGATGTCCAGCGCCCGGGTCACATCCCGCTCCGTGACGTCGAGGACAGCGGGCTCGACACTGGTGAGTGTGGCCCGCAGCACTCCGTTCTCCTCGGCAACGGTCACCGGCACCGTACCGGCCCGCGTGGCGAGCAGCAGTTCACCGGGGCCGTGCCGTTCGGCGAACGCGATGGCCGTGGCGACGGTGGCGTGCCCGCAGAACAACACCTCGGCCAGTGGACTGAAGTATCGGACGGTGAACGCCCGTCCCGCGGCCCCGCCGAGGCCCGCGGGCGGCGCGCTGAGGAACGCGGTCTCGCTGTATCCGAGTTCGGCGGCGATCGCCAGCTGCGCAGGGTCGTCGAGCCCGGCCGCGTCCAGGACGACCCCGGCGGGGTTGCCCCCGGCGGGGTCGGTGGTGAAGGCGGTGTAGCGAAGGATCTCGGGGCGGGGTTTCGGCGTCATGACGATCGACAACCGGCGTGCCCCCGCGGTCATTCCCGGGGTTCCTTCACCGCTTCGTACGGCTGCCCCGCCGCCTTCGCGGACACCTGGAGGGAGCGCTCCTCGACCCGCCGCAGGTGGGCGGCGAAGACATCGGACGCGTCCGGGGTGAGCGTGCGCAGCGCGACCATCGCGGACACGATCACGTCGCAGAGTTCCCCCTCTACCTCCTGCCAGGTGTGGGTGACACCCTTGCGGGGGTTCTGCCCGGTGGCGCCGATGACCGCCTGGGCGACCTCGCCGACCTCCTCGGAGAGTTTGAGGATGCGGAACAGCGTTGCTTCACCGGGCGGGCATGCGGTGGCTTCGCCGAGCCAGGTGTGCAGCCGGCCGATGGTGGTCCAGGTGGATCGTCCATGGCAGGAGCGTGTCATGCCGCGACGAGGCGCACCTGGCCCGCCCGGCTACCCGCGTCCCACGTACGGCATCGTGGTCGCCAGTACCGTCGCGAACTGCACGTTCGCCTCCAGGGGCAGTTCCGCCATGTGCAGCACCGTCCTCGCCACGTCCGCCGCCGCCATCACCGGCTCCGCCACCAGCTCGCCGTTCGCCTGCGGAACACCGCGCTGCATCCGCTCGGTCATCTCGGTCGCCGCGTTGCCGATGTCGATCTGCCCGCAGGCGATCCGGTACGGGCGGCCGTCCAGGGAGAGCGACTTCGTCAGACCCGTCAGCGCGTGTTTCGTCGCGGTGTAGGCGATCGAGTCCGGGCGCGGTGCGTGCGCGGAGATGGAGCCGTTGTTGATGATCCGGCCGCCCTGCGGATCCTGGCCCTTCATCAGCCGGAACGCCCCCTGCGCACAGAGGAACGATCCGGTCAGGTTGGTGTCGACGACCTTGCTCCAGGCGGAGTGGGAGAGGTCCTCCACCGGAATCCCGCCGGGACCCGAGATGCCCGCGTTGTTGAAGAGCAGGTCGAGCCGGCCCCACCGGTCCCGGACCGCCTCGAAGAGCGCCGTCACCTCGTCGGGGGACGTGACATCGGTCCTGACACAGAAGGTGCGGCCCTGCGCCAGCGACGCCGTCTCCTCCAGTTTCTCCGCCCGCCGGCCGGCCAGCGCCACCGACCAGCCCGCCTCCGCGAGGGTGAGGGCGACGCTTCGGCCGATCCCCGAACCCGCGCCCGTGACCACCGCTGTCCTGAGATGTGTGTTCATGGGCCCGCAGGTTACGGCAGCCTCAGGCCGGCGAGACGTCCACCGGGTAGCGCACGCCGATACGCTCCCGTACCGCGTCGAGCGTCCGCATCACCGCGAGAGTGCCGTCGAGAGGTACCAGCGGGGACTCGGTCTCGCCGGCCCGCAGACAGCGCATGACCTCGGCTGCCTCGTACTGCATACCGTGCAGAGCGCCCCCGCCCCGACCGGCCGTGAACTCCTCGGGGTCCCGGCCCGCCCGGTGCAGCACGAAACTCTCCGGGTGGAAGAAGCCGCGCGGGAATTCGATCCGGCCCGCCGTGCCGGTCACCGCCGCGGTCTGCGGGGTGTCCGCGGTCACCGAGCAGCTGAGCAGGGCGGTCGCTCCGCTGTCCCAGCCGAGCAGCATCCCGGTGTTCAGATCCACCTTCTCGGGGGAGAGCAGCGCATCGGCCCGTATCCGGTCGGGTTCGCCCAGCAGCAGCTGCGCGAAGGACACCGGGTACACGCCGAGATCGAGCAGGGCGCCGCCGCCCTGAGCCGGATCCCGCAGCCGGTGTCCTGAGTCGAAGGGGCCTTCGAGGCCGAAGTCGGCCTGCACGGTACGGATGTCGCCGATCGCACCGTCGCCGATCAGCTCCACCAGACGCCGGAGCAGTGGACTGCAGTACATCCACATGCCCTCCATCAGGAAGCTGCCGCGCGAGCGGGCGAGAGCGACCAGTTCGCCGGCCTCCCTCGCGTTCAGGGTGAACGCCTTCTCGCACAGCACCGCACGCCCGGCCTCCAGACAGAGCCCGGCGGCTGCCCGGTGCGCGGAGTGCGGGGTGGCCACGTAGACCACGTCGACGTCCTCGTCGGCGGCGAGTTCGTCCCAGCTGCCGTAGGCCCGCGGGATCCCGAAGCGCCCGGCGAATCCCTTCGCGGACGCGGGGGTGCGTGAGGCCACGGCGACCACCTCGGCATCGGGCAGCCCCTGCAGGTCAGCGGTGAATGCGGCGGCTATGCCGCCCGTCGCGAGCACGCCCCAGCGCACGGTTGTGTCCATCCCGGCCTCATTGAATTGGTTCGAACACTGCCCGACGGCTGAGAGCATAGAGGTCATGCCGAAGACCTCCGCTCCTGCGCACATACGCACCGGGCAGCAGCCCGCGCCCGCCGTCCGTTCCGCCGGAATCCTGGTCACCCTGGTCCTCGGCGGACTGACCGCGCTGCCGCCGCTCTCCATGGACATGTACCTCCCCGCGCTGCCCGAGGTCACCGGCGCGCTGCACGCACCCGCCGCCACCGTGCAGCTCACCCTCACCGCCTGCCTGGTGGGGATGGCGCTCGGCCAGCTCGTCGTCGGTCCGATGAGCGACAAGTGGGGGCGGCGGCGCCCGCTGCTCATCGGCATGGTGGTGTACGTCGCGGCCACCGCGGTCTGCGCCTTCGCACCGAGCGTCGAACTCCTCATCGGCTTCCGTCTGTTGCAGGGGCTCGCGGGCGCCGCCGGCATCGTCATCGCCCGAGCGGTGGTCCGCGACCTCTACGACGGTGTGGAGATGGCCCGCTTCTTCTCGACCCTGATGCTGATCTCCGGCGTCGCACCGGTGGTCGCCCCGCTCATCGGCGGCCAGATACTGCGGCTGACCGACTGGCGGGGCGTGTTCGTGCTTCTCACCTTCATCGGCGCGCTGCTGACCCTGGTGGTCTTCAAGTGGCTCGGGGAGACGCTGCCGCCCGGGAAGCGGCACCCGGGAGGGGTCGGCCATGCGCTCCGTACGATGCGCGCCCTGCTGGCCGACCGGATCTTCACCGGCTACCTGCTCTCCGGCGGCCTGGCCTTCGGCGCTCTCTTCGCCTACATATCGGCGTCACCCTTCGTGGTCCAGGAGATCTACGGCGCCTCGCCGCAGACCTTCAGCCTGCTCTTCGGGATCAACTCGATCGGCCTTGTCACGGTCGGCCAGATCAACGGCAAGGTGCTGGTCGGCCGGGTCAGCATGGACAAGGCCCTCGGATGCGGGCTGGCCGTGATCACACTCGCGGCCACCGCTCTGCTGCTGATGACGAGCGGGATCTTCGGTCGGGTGGGCCTCTTCCCGGTCGCCGCCGCGCTCTTCTGCCTGATGTCGGCGATGGGCCTGGCGATGCCCAACACCAACGCTCAGGCCCTGATGCGCACCCCGCATGCCGCGGGCTCGGCGTCGGCCCTGCTCGGGACGTCGACCTTCCTGCTCGGCGCGGTGGCGTCCCCGCTGGTCGGTATCGCGGGTGAGACGACGGCGGCGCCGATGGCGGTCGTGCAGCTGGTGTGCGCGCTGGCCGCCGGCACCTGCTTCCTGGCGCTGTGCCGGCCGTGGCAGCAGCGCCGCTAAACTCCTCCGGTGAACGACTCCCTTCCCGCCGCAGAAGCTCTGCGCAGCGCCCTCGCCGGTCTTCTCGACGGACTGCCGCCCAAGCAGGCGTCGCAGGCCGTGGAGCGGCTGATCGCGAACTACCGGGGGACCACGCCGACCGGCACCCCGCTGCTGCGTGACCGCTCGGACGTCCTGGCGTACGCCGCGTACCGGATGCCCGCGACCTTCGAGGCGGTGCGCTCCGCCCTCGACGCCTTTCGCGTCACGGTGCCCGGCTGGGTGCCGGCCACCCACACGGACATCGGGGGTGGCACAGGCGCGGCGAGCTGGGCGGTGGCCGGGGCATGGGAGGACACCGAGGGCGGCGGCGCCCATCGCACCACCGTGCTGGACTGGGCGGAACCCGCGCTGGAACTCGGCCGCGAACTGGCCGCCGAGACGGGGCCGCCCGTGCTGCGTGCCGCGCAGTGGCAGCGCGCCCGGATCGGATCGGCGCTCACCTTGGAGAGCACTGATCTCGTCACCGTCTCGTACGTTCTGGGCGAACTGACCGAAGCGGACCGCGCCGCCGTGGTGGACACCGCTGCGGCTGCCGCCCAGGCCGTTCTCGTCGTCGAGCCGGGCACCCCCGACGGCTATCTGCGGATCATGGCGGCACGCGACCGGCTGATCGCCGCGGGCCTGCGGGTCGCGGCGCCCTGCCCGCACAGCGAGACCTGCCCCATCGAGCGCGGCACCGACTGGTGTCACTTCTCGGCCCGGGTGAACAGGTCATCGCTGCACCGGCAGGTCAAGGGCGGCTCCCTTCCTTACGAGGACGAGAAGTTCAGTTATGTCGCCGCCGTCCGGGGCGACGCCGCGACGGCAGCGGCACGGGTCGTGCGCAAACCGCAGATCCGCAAGGGCCTGGTGCTGCTGGAACTCTGCACGGACGCCGGGGAGCTCACCCGGGAGAACGTCTCCAAGCGGCACGGCGACCTCTACCGAGCGGCCCGCGACACCGCGTGGGGCGACCCCTGGCCGCCCCACGGGTGAGCACGCGTGAGTACGCCCACCGGGCGTACTCCTCGCTCGTACCGCCTGCGGCCTCAGCCGTACGCGACTGCCGCCGGCTGCTGCATCCGCAGTTCCTGGGTGCAGCACTTCACACTGCCGCCGCCCTTCAGCAGCTCACCCAGATCGATGCCCATGGGCTCGAACCCCCGGTCCCGCAGCGGTCCGAAGAGACCGACGGCGGCATGCGGCAGCACCACATGACGGCCGTCGCTCACCGCGTTGAGGCCCAGGGCGGCGGCGTCCTCGGACGTCGCGATCAGGGCGTCGGGGAAGAGCCTGGACAGCACGGCGCGGCTCCCGGGGGAGAAGGCGTCCGGGTAGTACATGATCTCGTCGGACGCGTCGTCCAGGACGCTGAGGGCCGTGTCGAGGTGGTAGTAGCGGGGATCGACCAGATCGAGGCCGATCACCGGCCGGCCGAAGAACTCCTGGGCTTCGTCGTGCGAGAGCGGGCTGGAGCGGAAGCCCCGTCCGGCCAGCAGATAGGACGCGGTGACCGCGAAGTCGCCCTCGCCCTCGTTGACATGGAATGGCTGCTGGATGTCGGCGAAGCCGTTCGAGCGGAACCACTCCACATGCGCCTGCGCCTCCTCGGCCCGCTCGGTGAAGGCGAACCGGGCGCCGAGCACCCGTCCGTCCACCACCGTGGCGCCGTTCGCCGCGAAGACCATGTCGGGCAGATCCGGCCTGGGGTCGAGCAGGTCGACGGTATGGCCGAGCGAGCGGTAGCGGTCGCGCAGATCTTCCCACTGGGCGATGGCGAGCGGGATCTCGACCGGTTTCGAAGGGTCCATCCAGGGGTTGATGGAGTACGTCACCCTGAAGTGTGCCGGTGGGCACATCAGATAGCGCCGGGGTCGGGCGTCACGAGGCAATGAGGGCTCCTCACGGCGGAGATGGGCTGCGGGATGTGCAGCCGTCTGGTGCCCATGGTCCGCCCAGCAGGGCGTCGGCGCTGTGCACCGATCGGGTGGTTCACCCACCGTGGCCGGATTCGTTCCGGGTGGTTCACCCACCGTGGCCGTTACCGCGGTGGCCCGCTGCCCGGACGGATCCAGCGGCAGGGCCGAGACGAAACGTATCGGTTCACGATGTTAGATTCCCCGCCATGGCCGACGCCCCCTCCTCCAGAGCACCCGACGCCACCCGCCGCAGCGAGCGCTCGCAGCGGGCGATCCTCGATGCCGCGCTGACGCTCGTCGGCGAGGTCGGGTACAGCAGACTCACCATCGAGGCCATCGCCGCCCGGGCCGGCGTTGGCAAGCAGACCATCTACCGCTGGTGGCCGTCGAAGGCGGCCGTCCTGCTCGATGCCTCCATCGCCCTCGCAGGGGACGCGCAGGCGGACGGCGAATGGGGCGGCTTCCCGGACACCGGTGACATCGCCGCCGATCTCAAGCACGTGCTGCGGCTCACCGTCGATCAGTTCAACGACGAGAAGTACGACGCTCCGGCGCGCGCCCTCACCGCCGCCGGATCGATGGATCCGGAACTCGGCGCGAAATTCACCAGGGAACTGCTCGAACCCTCGCTGGCGCTGTACGAGGAACGGCTCCGCTCCGCGGTGTGGGCCGGTCAGATCGGCCAGGACGTGGACATCAGGATCGCCGTCGAGATGCTGGTGGGCCCGCTCACCCACCGCTGGCTCCAGCGCACCGAACCGCTCACCCACGCTTTCACCGATGTCTGTGTCGACCAGGTACTGCGCGGAATCGCTCCCCGTGGTGGGGCCGGCTGACCCACCCCGGGTGGGAAGTGTGGTCACCCGGGGCGCAGGATGGTGGCAGCATGGAGTCAGCAGGGCAGTGGTGAGGTGAGGGGATAGATGGGAACAGAGTCCGGCCGAGACCGCGTCACGGCGAGCAGAATGCCCCAGTGGCTGCGGCGCCGCCCCAAGGAGTCACCGGACGGGGACCATCTGCGGGAGACCCTGCTGGTCGCCGCCGCGACAGCCGGTCTGCCACTGTCACCGGCCGCCCACCCCATCGGCTACCGGTGTTCCTGCGACCGGGTGGGGTGTCCCACCCCGGCCCGGCATCCGCTCTCCTTCGCCTGGCAGACCCAGTCGACGACCGACCGCGCGCAGGTCGAGCGCTGGGTCCGCAACCAGCCCGACGCCAACTTCATCACCGCGACCGGCATGGTCCTCGACGTACTGGACGTACCGCTCGACGCGGGACGCAGCGCACTGGAGAGGCTGCTCGCCCGGGAGATCCATGTCGGCCCCGTCGCCCGGTCGGGCGACGACCGGATGCTCTTCTTCACCGCCACCCGCGGCACGCCCGAGGACGAGGACGAATGGTGGCCGTGCGAGCTCGACTGCCATCCCGAGACGATGGACGAGCACCCCGGGCTGCGCTGGCACTGCCGTGGCAGCTATGTGCTCGTACCTCCCGCGCGGCTTCCCGGCGGGGCGAGCGTGGAATGGGTCCGCGGTCTCGAGCATCAGCTTCCCGACCCGCTGACTCTGCTGGAGACGCTCACCGACGCCTGCGCACGCTATGCGGGCGAGAACGACCAGGACGACCACGCTGTCGCCTGGCCGCTCGGCCGCTGAGCCGGCGGCCGAGCCGTCCGGCAGCCGGGGTGACCGCAGGTGCCGCTCCGTGCCGCCGGGAGCGGTCCGGCAGCGGCCTGTGCTCCGGGCTCACGCCCCCTTGGCTGCGACCAGGCCCTGTTCCCGGTCGAGAATGGTCACCTGGCCCTGCGCCGGTACCCGGGCGGCCTCGTTGGACACCCGTTCCTTGGTGATGGTGGTCTTCGCGTCGCCGCTCAGCAGCGCCTTCACATCGGGCGACACCGTCAGGTGCAGGCCCTTCGCCGCGGTCTGCTGCTCGAAGTGCCGGGTGGCGAAGAAGACCAGCGCTCCGCCGCCCCTGGTGGCGAGTCCCAGCGGCCGGTAGTCGCCGGAGGCCAGCGGCTGGTCGACGTACTGCGTGCTGAGCCCCGGCAGATCCGCGTTCCTCGCCCGTGACCGGCGCCAGACACTGGTGTGGGTGCCCGCGGCGAAGTGCGCCGGAGCGCCGCTCCTGAGATACGACGCGTACTGCGCACTCAGGTTCCTGGGCGCCACCGCCAGCGAGGCGGCGGCCGGTTTCACGGGCTCGGCCCAGCCGTCCTTGTCCCTGGCGAACACCGGGACTTCCGCAGGGGTGAGCACCGACAGGTAGGCGGCCTTCCACTGCTGGTCCACGGCGTTGCGCACGAACACCACCAGCCAGCGGGTGTCCTGCTGCCCGCCGTCCCGGTCGCGGTTGGAGTCGGTGTCGGCGACGAACCAGCGGGGCCAGCCCGCCTTCTTGGGTATGGCGAATTTCGCGTCCGACAGCTGCAGATCCGTGTGCCGGGTGTTGCCGTCGGGACTGAGGGCGTGCCGGGCCTTCAGCCCCGCCTGGTTGATCGCCCCGAGAGCACCGGTGACCCGGCCCTCGTCGAGAGCCGGGTCGTACGCCTTGTCCGCCTTGTTGTAAGCGACCGTGAAGGCGCTGAGTGCCTGTGCGGCCTCAGCCTTCGTCGCCGACGGTACGGCTTCCAGCTCGCCGTGCACCGTCATGCACCCGCTCGCCGTCAGCGATATCGCCGCCAGCGTCGCGAGACCCGCCGTCAGCCGCCCCAGCCTGCTCATCAGTTGCCTTCTGCTCCCGCGATCCCGCTGCCTTCAAGGACGCTGCGAACCCTACCGGGGCGAGGAACAGCGCGAGCGCCGGGACCAGATAGAGCACCCAGACCGTTGCCTGCAGCACGGTCGGATCGGGCTGGAAGTTGAGCACGCCCTTCAGCAGCGTGCCGTACCAGCTGTCCGGCGGGATGGCCGAGCTGATGTCGAACGCCAGGCTCGGCAGACCGGGGATGAAGTCGGCCTCCTGAAGGTCGTGAACGCCGTAGGCGAGCACGCCCGCCGCCACGATCACCAGCATCCCGCCGGTCCAGGTGAAGAACCTGGACAGATTGATCCGCACCGCACCCCGGTAGAACAGCCACCCGAGCAGCACGGCGGTGGCGATACCGAGCAGTGCGCCGATCATCGGCGCCTGGGTGCCGTTGGTCGATGTGTGCACCGAGGACCAGATGAACAGCGCGGTCTCCAGGCCTTCACGGCCCACCGCCAGGAAAGCGGTCGCGACGAGGGCGCCCGTACCCATCTGCAGGGCGGCGTCCAGCTTGCCGTGCAATTCGGTCTTCAGATGCCGCGCGGTGCGCCGCATCCAGAAGACCATCCAGGTCACCAGGCCCACCGCGATGATGGACAGGGAGCCGCCCAGCGCCTCCTGGGCCTTGAACGTCAGCTCCTGCGAACCGAATTCGAGTGCGAAGCCGAAGGCCAGGGCGACGAGCACGGCGGTGGAGATACCGATCCAGATCGGCCGCAGTGCGTCACGCCGCTCCGTCTTGACCAGATAGGCGATGAGGATGCACACGACCAGGCTCGCTTCGAGCCCTTCGCGCAGGCCGATCAGATAGTTGCCGAACACGTCGGATCCTTTCTGGTTGCAGGAACCGGGCTTGCAGAAACCAGGACAGCGGAGTCACGCGAACAGTGCACGGCCCCACCAGTCGCTCTTGTCGCGAACGCCCGGCGGCACCGCGAAGTGCGCCGAACCCACGTGCTGGATGTACTCGTTGAGCGCATCGTGCCGCGAGAGACTGCGCTGCAGCGGGATGAACCCGTTGCGGACGTCCTTCTGATAGGCGAGGAAGAACAGGCCGGCGTCCAGCCGGCCGAGGCCGTCCGTGCCGTCGGTGAAGGAGTAGCCGCGGCGCAGGATCCGGATGCCGTGGTTGGAGTCCGGGTGGGCGAGCCGCACATGCGAGGTGGGCAGCATGGCCTTGAGGAAGGGTTCGTCGCGCTCCTTCGCCTTGCCGACCGGTGCGCCCTCGCCCTTGCTCCGGCCGAAGGTGTCCTCCTGCTCCTGGAGCGAGGAGCGGTCCCAGGTCTCGATGTGCATCCGGATCCGGCGGGCCACGAGATAGGAGCCGCCGGTCATCCAGTCGGGGCCCTCCTTCCCGGAGACCCAGACATGTTTGTCGAGCGCGGCGGTGTCGGTGCCCGGGATGTTCCGGGTGCCGTCCTTGAAACCCATCATGTTGCGCGGGGTCTGGGCATCCGGCGTGGTCGACGAGGTCTTGCCGAAGCCCAGCTGAGACCAGCGGATCGCGATCTTCCCGAAGCCGATCCTGGCCAGATTGCGGATCGCGTGCACGGCGACCTGCGGGTCGTCCGCGCAGGCCTGGACGCACAGATCGCCCCCGCTGCGGGTCGCCTCGAGGTTGTCGCCGGGGAATTTCGGCAGGTCGACGAGCGCGTCAGGCCGCCTGTCCTCCAGGCCGAACCGGCCCTTCTCGAACAGGCCGGGGCCGAAGCCGACCGTCAGTGTCAGCCGGGAAGGCCTGAGCCCCAGCGCCTCGCCGGTGTCGTCCGGCGGGGCCTCAGGCAGCCCGCCGAAGGCGCCGTCGCCCACCGGGTGCCCCTGGGTCATCAGCGCGGCGGCCTTCGTCCAGTCCTTGAGCAGCTGGACCAGTTCGGCGCGGTCGTCGGTGGTGACATCGAAGGACGCGAAGTGCAGCCGGTCCTGAACAGCGGTGGCGATACCGGCCTGATGCCTGCCGTGGAACGCCACCGCGCTCCCGGTGTCCGCCGCGGGCACGACTTCGTCGCCGGTACTCAGCGCGGCGGCCGTGCCCCCTGCGGCGACTGCCCCGAGGGCGAGCCCCGCCCCGCCCCAGCCGATCAGCGAACGCCGGGACGGGGACGCGGGGGCGGTGTCTTGCTCAGTCATGGCGGCCCTACTTCGATACGACGGCGGCGGCGAGCTTCGACAAGGGCTCGGCGAGCGCGTTGACCGCGTCCGAGAGACCCTTGCGGTCCTTCTCCGGGACCTTGTCGTACGAGGTGAAGTCGTACGAGGTCTTGTCCTTGCGGTAGTTGTCGAGCAGCTTGTTGAGCGCGGCGAACTGCTTGTCGAGCTCCTTGGCCAGCGCCGGGTCGTTCCTGGACGCGATCGGCTTCAGCAGCTCGTACGCCTGCTGTGCGCCCTCGACGTTCGCCTTGAAGTCGACCAGGTCGGTGTGGCTGTAGCGGTCCTCCTCACCGGTGATCTTCCCGGTGGCGACCTCGTCGAGGAGCTCCTTGGCGCCGTTGGCCATGGAGGTCGGGGTGATCGCGGCCTTGCCGACGCGCTTCTGCCAGTCCGCGAGGTCCTTGTCCAGCTGGGTGGCGAGCGACTTCTCGGTGGCGCCGATCTTCTTGTCCTGCCAGAGGGACTTCTCCAGCCGGTGCCAGCCGGTCCACTTCTGGCCCTTCTCCAGGCCGTCGGCGCGGGTGTCGGTCTTCGGGTCGATGTCACCGAAGGACTCCGCGACCGGCTCGGTGCGCTCCCAGCCGATGCGCGAAGGGGCGTACGCCTTCCTGGCCGCATCGAGGTCGCCCTTGCGGATGGCGTCGGTGAAGACCTTCACCTTGGGCAGCGTCGCGTCGGCCTGGTCCTGCGCGTAGGTGCGGTAGTCGGCGACCGCGGCATCCAGCTTCGGGTCGCGCTTGACGGCCTTGCCGCCGGTGACGGTGACCTTCTGGCGGATACCGTTGCCCTTCATGCCGGGCTTGCAGGCGATTTCGTAGGAACCGGCCTTCACCTCGGCCGTCAGGGTCTGCTTCAGGCCGGGGCCGATGTTCTCGCGCTCGGCGACGATGCGGTCGTCCGGGAAGAGCAGATAGACCTCGGTGACCTTGGAGCCCTTGTTCTCCAGGGCGAGCTGCACGTGCCCGGCGGGGAACTCGGTCTTGGACACCTTGCAGGACGAGTCGGAGGCGGTGACCTGAATGGCATCGCTGCCACCGGCCTTGGCGTCGCTCTTTTCGGCACAGCCCGTTACAGCGGTCAGAGCTGCTACGGCTGTGGCAGCGGTGACGACGGAGAGGCGGACGGGTCGCATACGGGCTCCACGCTGGGGTGAAAGGGCGAGTGAGGCAGACCTAACTTAACCGAGGCTTACCTGGCTGATACCCACCCGTGCCGTGATTCAGGTCTCACTCCGGGCCGCGCATCACAGCCGCATCACACCTGACCCATGTCAGGGTCAAGCACCGGTCAAGGTCTCCGGCGCCCCGGGACGGCCCGGTGTCCCGCCGGGCGTGGCCCGCCGAAGGGAGCCCGGCCGCCGCGCCTGCGGTGTTTGAATATCCGGATGAACGAGATCGACGTACTCAGTGTCTTCTGCGGGCCGGACGGCCGGCACGGCAACAAACTGGGCGTCGTACGGGAGGGGGGCGACTATCCCGATACGGCGTCCCGGCAGGCCCTGGCGGCTGAACTCGGCTTCAGTGAGACGGTGTTCGTGGACGACCCCGAGCGCGGCCGGGTCGACATCCACACCCCGGGTCTGCGCCTCCCGTTCGCCGGACACCCGCTGGTCGGCGCCGCGTGGCTGCTGGACATCGACGTACTGGAACTCGCGGTGGGCGAGATCTTCGCTCGGCAGGACGGCGAGTTCACCTGGATCGCCGCCCGCCCGGAGTGGGCGCCCCCGCGGGAGATCCGGCGGTACCCGTCGGCGGCGGACGTCGACGCACTGCCGAGCCCTCCGCCGGGCGACGGCTGGCTGTACGCCTGGGCCTGGGAGGACGAGGCCGCGGGGCGGGTGCGGGCCCGGGCCTTCCCGCGGCGCGACGACAACATCGTGGAGGACGAGGCCACCGGAGCCGCGGCCATGCTGCTCACCGCCGAGCTGGGCCGCGCCCTCAACATCAGCCAGGGCCGGGGATCCCAGCTGCTGACCGCGCCCGCCCCGGACGGCACCGTCGAACTGGGCGGCCGGGTGCGTTTCGCCGGCTGAACCGGCGTCCGTCAGCGGGCCGCGGACCCCGCCCTCCGTGCGGGCGGGCTGTGTCCCGGGCGCGGCCTACGCGCTGAGCGGGAACTCCTCACCCAGTTCCCTGAACACGGCCGTGTTCAGGGCGAACGCCCGTCTGCACTCGTCCACGATCCGCTGCTTCTCCAGATCGTCCGCGTCCACCGCGTTCAGTATGTCCCGGTATCCGCGCTTGAACGCGGCCGGATTGGCGATCTTCTCGAAGACGTAGAACCGGACGCCGTCGCCCTTGCGTGCGAAGCCCCACGCCCGCTCCGCCCTGTCCCGGATGATCTGCCCGCCGGAGAGATCCCCGAGATAGCGGGTGTAGTGATGGGCGACGTATCCGGCCGGCCAGCTGTTGGCGCACTCCACCACCCGCCGGGCGTACGCCGCTGTCGCGGGGAGCGCCGTCAGGCCCTCGCGCCAGCCCGCGCCCCGCAGATGCGCCAGATCCCGCTCCAGCTCGGCCGTACGCATCAGTTCGGGCCGGATGAACGGGCCGGCGAGGGGATCATCGGCCAGCGGGCCGGCGCCCTCCTCCAGTGCCCGGTACACGAACCACAGCTGTTCGGTGTAGCGGGCGTACGCTTCCACGCCAAGCCGGCCGCCCAGCAGATCGCCCATGAACGTCGTGGACTCGGCCTCGGTGTGCTGCTGATGTGACGCGGTGCGGATGAGCGTGGAGAAGTCGTCCATGGCGGGCCTCCGGGGGCCGGGGGAACAGGGGTGTCCCGTTCCCGACATTCCGTCGGTAAACGGCCTACCCCGCGGGAGCCCCCGGCCAACCCGCCGATCGGGGGAGCGCGGGGTCAGGGCAGCGTCAGAACGTCCGCCCCGGTCTCCGTCACCACCAGCGTGTGCTCGAACTGCGCCGTCCGCTTCCGGTCCTTGGTCACCACGGTCCAGCCGTCCTCCCACATGTCGTACTCATGCGTCCCGAGGGTCAGCATCGGCTCGATCGTGAAGGTCATCCCGGTTTTGATCACCTCGGTCGCATACGGGCTGTCGTAGTGCGGAACGATCAGACCGGAGTGGAACGAGGTGCTGATGCCGTGACCGGTGAAGTCACGGACGACCCCGTAGCCGAATCGCTTCGCGTACGACTCGATGACCCGGCCGATGATGTTGATCTGACGGCCAGGCCTGACCGCCTTGATGGCCCGGTTCAGTGCCTCCCTGGTCCGCTCGACCAGCAGCGTCGACTCCTCGTCGACGTCGCCGCAGAGGTAGGTGGCGTTGTTGTCGCCGTGCACGCCGTTGAGGTACGCGGTGACGTCCAGATTCACGATGTCGCCGTCCTGCAGCACCGTGGAGTCCGGAATTCCGTGACAGATCACCTCGTTGACCGAGGTGCACAGTGACTTCTTGAACCCGCGGTAACCGAGCGTCGACGGATAAGCCCCGTGGTCGCACATGAACTCATGGGCGACCCGGTCGAGTTCGTCCGTCGTCACACCGGGCACGATGTACTTGGCGGCCTCGCCCATCGCCTGCGCGGCGATACGGCCCGCGACACGCATCCGTTCGACGGTGTCGGCGTTCTGGACTTCCGGCCCGGTGTACGGCGTCGGCGCGGGCTTGCCCACGTACTCGGGGCGCCGGATGTTTCCGGGTACGGAACGGGTGGGAGAGAGCTCCCCTGGTACAAGCAGTGACTGGCCAGACATGTCAGCGAGTGTAAGAGAGAGGGACGGGACCCATGGCTCTGTTCAAGAAGCGTGCGGCCGCAAAACCGGGCGAATGGTACTACTGCCTGCAGCACAAGAAGGCCGAGGAGGGGCCGGAATGTCCGTCCAAGAACCGCTTCGGCCCGTACTCCACCCGTGAGGAGGCGACCCATGCGATGGAGAAGGCGGCCGAACGCAACGAGGACTGGGACAACGACCCCAAATGGAACGACAGAAGCGGTGAGGCCGGCTGACGGACCGACCTGAGTCGCTGCCGGAGCCTCCGAGGAGTTACCGAGCGGGGTGACCGGCCCCGGGCTCCGAGCGCACCGGCCCGGAGCGCACCGGTCAGAGCGCAGCAGCCGCCGCCCCCTCCTTCTGGGCGCGGCGCAGCTGCGCGTCCGCGTCGGTGGCGGCGTCGTAGGTCATCAGCTTCGGCAGCACGGCCGCGAGCAGCCCGACCGAGGCGACACAGGCGAGCCCGCCGCTCCAGATGGCGGTCCTGGCCCCTGTCCAGCCCGCCAGCGTGCCCGCCCTGACCTGGCCGAGCTGGGGGCCGACGCTGTACGAGAGCACCTCAATGCCCGCAAGCCGCCCTCGCAGCTCCTCCGGGATGGTCTGGTTCCAGATGGTGGAGCGTCCCAGTCCGCTGAGCATGTCGCCGGCGCCCGCGAAGGCCAGACAGAGCAGTACAAGCCAGATGTTCGAGAACCGGCCCGCCGCGGTGATCGCCAGACCCCAGCCGGCCGCCCCGCACACGACGAGGAGTCCGTGCCGCCGCACCTTCGAGGTCCAGCCGCTGGTCAGGCTGAGCAGTACGGACCCCACCGACCCGGCGGCGTACATCAGTCCCAGCGACCACGGGGCGTCCAGATCGTCCGCGAGGAACGGGAAGACCGAGTTCGGGTAGGCGAAGAACATCGCGGCCAGATCGATGGCGTACGTCCCGAGCAGCACAGGTCTGCTCCACGCATAGCGAGCGCCCTCGGCGACCCCGCGCAGCGACGGCTTGTCGGCCTCGTGCGCCGGCGGTGCGGGGGAGAGCCGGGTGCACATCGCGACCGACACGGCGAAGCCGAGCACGGTGACGGTGTACGCGGTGGGGTAACCGGCGTAGGCGACGACCAGGCCCGCCAGCGCGGGACCCGCGATCGCCCCCGTCTGCCAGCGCAGGGCGTTGAGCGCGGCGGCAGCGGTCAGCTGGTCGTGCGGGACGATCCGTGCGAGCAGCGAGTCCAGGGCGGGGCGCTGCAGTCCGGCAAGGGCCGATACACCGGCGGCGACGACGTACAACGGCCACAGCAGCGGCCGGCCCAGCAGCGAATTGACCAGCAGCAGCACCGCCAGCAGCCCGAGCCCCGCCTCGGTGCCCAGAATGACCTTGCGGCGGTCGGCCGCGTCGGCGAGTGCGCCGCCGTACAGCCCGAAGACCACCAGCGGCACCAGCTCGACCGCGCCCATCGCACCGACCGCGGCCGGTGAACCGGTGAGGTCCTTGATCTGCAGGGGCAGCGCGATCAGTGCCATGGAGCTGCCGAAGAAGGCGATCAGCCCCTGGACCCAGAGCAGCCGGAAGTCGGGCGAGGACCGCCAGGGGGTGAGGTCGGGAAGTATCGCGCCGAGCCGTATGCGTGAAGCCACGAGAGGTCATGTTCGGCGCGCGGCGTCCCGGTCCGCAACCGGTTTACCAGCGGTCCGGCGGTGGAGCGGTCAACTGATCGGCCAGCCGCGACAGCCGGTCCCGGAAACGCCATCCGCCGCGCTGCGCCGGCAGGCTGTTCTCCCCCGCGGCCGCGCTGACCAGGTGCTGCACGGTGTCGAAGTCCACGTCGTCCTCGGCCGCCACCGTCAGCGTCTCGTGCGCGAGCCCCCGCACCTCGGTGTCCCCGCTGTCCAGTGACAGTACGGTCGCACCGGCCCGCCGGGCCCCGTGCACCCGCTCCAGCAGCCCGCCACCGGGCCGCTGCGGCGCCACCATCAGCAGCGTCTGGCCCCGTCCTGCCGCCTCGAGGCGCCCGAGCCCCACGGAGAGATGCGCGGGCTGCCCAGCCTCCACCCGGTGGCGCACCAGTGTGGGAGCGAGCTCGGGCAACCCCGACCATGCGGCCTCGTCGACCAGGTGTGCTGCCAGATGCCACGGCTCGTACTGCTCGGTGCCCACCAGCAGCAGCCCCCCGCCGTGCGGCACCACGGACGAGCGCAGTGCTCCGGCGAACCTCCGGGTGGTGCGCGGCCATTCGGTTCCGGCGAGTACTTCCCTCAGCAGGGCCACACGTACGGCGTCCATGGCCGGGCATCCTGCCTCAGCCGGCCCGTCGGGGGAGCGTATCGGCGAGGAATCACCTGTACGTGTCAAGACTGCGACCGGGACGACTCGGTGCGGCCGACGTGGCTCGGCACAGGGAAGCGCTGGGCGGATGCTGCCCGCGACGGCACTAGGGTCACACCATGACTTCCACCGACAGTGCACAGAAGCCCGCGCCCAAGGACCCCTGGGACCTGCCCGATGTGTCCGGCCTGGTCGTCGGCGTCCTCGGCGGGACCGGGGACCAGGGGCGTGGGCTCGCCTACCGGCTGGCCAGGGCCGGCCAGAAGGTGATCATCGGGTCGCGGGCGGCCGAGCGGGCGCGCACCGCAGCCGACGAGCTGGGGCACGGCGTCGAGGGCGCCGAAAACGCCGAGTGCGCGCGCCGCAGTGATGTCGTCATCGTGGCGGTGCCGTGGGACGGGCACGCCAAGACGCTCGAGTCGCTGCGGGAGGAGCTGAGCGGCAAGCTCGTCGTGGACTGCGTCAATCCGCTGGGCTTCGACAAGAAGGGCGCCTACGCACTGAAGCCCGAGGAGGGCAGCGCCGCCGAACAGGCCGCCGCCCTGCTCCCGCAGGCGCGGGTCGCCGCCGCGTTCCACCATCTGTCGGCCGTGCTGCTCCAGAACCCGGAGATCGAGCAGATCGACACCGACGTGATGGTGCTCGGCGAGGAACGTGCCGACG
This sequence comes from Streptomyces sp. NBC_00344, assembly GCF_036088315.1. Taxonomy (NCBI): domain Bacteria; kingdom Bacillati; phylum Actinomycetota; class Actinomycetes; order Kitasatosporales; family Streptomycetaceae; genus Streptomyces; species Streptomyces sp. NBC_00344. The sequence goes on from NZ_CP107996.1 coordinate 5,048,159, forward strand.
TCGAGATCGTGCAGGCGCTGGCCGGGCGGATCCCAGGAATGCGCGGGGTCTTCGCCGGACGGCTGCGCAACGCCCACCAGGTCGAGTCGCTGGTGGCCAACCTGATCTCCGTGAACCGCCGCTACAAGGCACATGCGGGGCTGCGCGTCACCGACGTGTGACCGGCGGCACCTGCCCGGCCCACCACCGACGTGCGTGTGCGAATGGGGCATGGGGGACACTGGGCGGGAGCAGTACCGCCCTTCCGGACAGGAGCCGACCCCCATGCCCCGCCTTGCTGTGTACGCCCTCGCCGTCTGTGCCCTTGCCGTGGTCGCGGCCGTGGTGTCCTTCGTCCAGGGCAGTCTGATCGGGATCGTCTGGATCCTGCTGGCCGGACTCTCGTCGAACATGGCCTGGTACTACCTGCGCAGGGCCAGGACCGCGGACAGGGCTCCCGTCGCGGAGTAGCCACCGGCGTCAGCCGCCGGACGGGCAGAACAGACCGTCCGGCTTGCCCTGCCAGAAGCGGTAGAACGCCTGACCGCAGTAGGTGTCCAGATCGCTGACCCCCAGGGCGCGCAGAATCGCGTCGACCACGTCGAAGAAGACATGGTTCACCGCGGGGATCCACAGCAGCCCGAAGACGACCAGCAGCCCGATCTGGGCGAAGGGCTCCACCTGGCGGCGGATCTCGTGCGAGAGCCACGGCTCGATCACGCCGTACCCGTCCAGACCGGGAACCGGCAGGAAGTTCAGGATCGCCGCCGTCAGCTGGAGCAGTGCCAGAAAACCGAGCGCGGATCGGAATGCCGGCGGCACCCCGTCCAGTGCGTGCAGCCAGAACGGTGCCGTGCAGACGACCGCGAACAGCACGTTGGTCAGCGGACCCGCGGCGGAGATCAGACTGTGCCGCCAACGGCCCCGGATCCGGCTCCGCTCGATGAAGACCGCACCGCCGGGCAGGCCGATGCCGCCGAGGATCACGAAGATGACCGGCAGCACGATGGACAGCAGGGCATGCGTGTACTTGAGCGGGTTGAGGGTCAGATAGCCCTTCGCCCCGATCGAGATGTCGCCGCTGTGCAGGGCGCTGCGGGCGTGTGCGTACTCGTGCAGACAGAGCGAGACCACCCACGCCGATGTCACGAAGAGAAACACCGCGAGCCCCGGGGACAGCGCGTACTGCCTCGCCCGGAGTGTGAACTCGGGAAACGGTGTGAAACCGGCCCACACCGCCCAGCCGGTGACCGCCATCACGGCGACGATCCCGAGGAAGACCGGGCTGATCCGCCGGTCGCTGTTGCGGGTGGTGGCGGTGGTCATGGGTGGTGCTCCTGGTCATGGGGGCCGGTCCCGGAGAGCCGACCGTACAGGTGACACGCGCTAAACGTCTCGCGCCCGGACGGGAGTTCCGGGGAAGGTGGGGGGCATGACCGTATGGCGGGTGATGTACGACGACTGGGCGATGGAGTGCTGCGGCACACCGTTCTCGGTAGGGGACGAAGTGGTGTGGGACGTGGCTCGGGACACCGGAGGGTGCCCGGGTGGTGATGACGGGACAGGAGTGCTGCGCGTCGCGACCCACGGCACCGGTGCTCCCGTGGTCGACCGGCTCGCCGGGCGGGTGCGGTCCATCCAGGTGGTGACCGAGGGCTTCGCCGTCTCGCCGGAGGACGGGGGATACCGGCGGGTGCCGGGTGAGAGGTCGCTGCGGCAGGTGACGACCTGCCCCAAGCGGTTTGCCCGGGGGCCGGCCGAAGGCGGCCGGCGCAGTGAGGAGACCGGCGTTCTCGTCGAGCTGGACACGTCGGGCGGCTGAGGTGTTCGCCGTAACGGACAATGGGCCGGTGCGCTACCGGATCCTCTCCACCACCCAGGCCCTCCGTGACGACGGCACCGCTGTCGCCCTCGGCGGAGCGCGGCTCCGCGCGCTGCTGACCGTACTGGCGCTGCGGGCCGGCCGGACGGTCCAGACCGGCGTCATGGTCGACGAGGTGTGGGACGGGGAGCCGCCCGCCGACGCCACCGGCGCGCTACAGGCGCTGGTCGCCCGGCTGCGGCGGGCCCTGGGCCACGGCGCGATCGCCTCGGTGGACGGCGGCTACCGGCTCAGCGCGGAGTCCGACGACATCGATCTGTACCGCTTCGAGCGGCTGGCGGGGGAGGGGGCCAGGGCGCTGGACGAGGGCGATCCGGCGAAGGCAGCGGCCCTGCTCGACGACGCGCTGGCCCTCTGGCGGGGACCGGTGCTCGCCGACCTGCCCAGCCGCACCGCGGAAGCGGCCCGCTGGGAGGCCCGGCGGCTGGACGCACGCAGGAGCGCGCTGGCCGCGGCGCTCGCCCTGGGACGGGCCGATGAGGCACTGCCGGAGCTCGCCGCCCTCTGCGGCGACCATCCCATCGACGAGCCGTTGCAGGCCCTGCGGATCCGGGCACTGCGTGACGCCGGGCGGACGGCGCAGGCGCTGGCGGCCTACGAAGAGGTGCGGCGACGCCTCGTCGAACTGCTCGGCGCCGATCCCGGCCCCGAACTGCAGGCGCTGCATGCGGAGTTGCTCGATCCGGTGCTGGCCGGGACGTGGCGGAGCGCGGTCGCGCCGGCCGCCGGGACGCACAGCCCGGCGCTCCACCGCTCAGCCGACGACGGCCGCACTCCGGGGAACCTGCGTGCCCGGCTCACCAGTTTCGTGGGGCGCGAACGCGATATCGGGGCGCTGTGCGACGATCTCGGGCGGGCCCGCCTCGTCACCCTGCTGGGACCCGGCGGAGCCGGTAAGACCCGGCTGTCGCAGGAGGCGGCGGAGGCGGCCGCAGCCTCCTGGCCGGACGGGGTGTGGCTGGCCGAACTCGCCCCGGTCGAGGACCCGTCGACCGTGCCCGAAGCGGTGCTGACCGCGGTGGGCGCGCGGCACACCGTGCTGCGCGGCGCGGGCGCCGAGGAGATACGGGCCGCCGACCGGAAGTCGGACGACCCCCTTGCCAGGCTGGTCGAGCACTGCGGCAGACGCCGGCTGCTGCTGCTGCTCGACAACTGCGAGCATCTCATCGAGGCAGCTGCCACCCTCGCAGCGGAACTGCTCGCCCGCTGTCCGGGACTGACCATCCTGGCGACCAGCCGCGAACCCCTGGGAGTGCCCGGCGAACTCGTACGGCCTCTGGAGCCGCTGAACCAGCCGTCCGCGCTGCAACTGTTCGCCGAACGCGGGGCGGCTGCGAGGCCCGGTTTCCGGGTCGAGGACGACCCGGCGGCGGCTGCCGAGATCTGCCGGCGCCTCGACGGGCTGCCGCTGGCCATCGAACTCGCGGCCGCCCGGCTGCGGATGCTCGGGCCGCGGCAGATCGCCGACCGGCTCGACGACCGGTTCCGCCTGCTGACCGGTGGCGCCCGCACCACCTTGCCGCGCCAGCAGACGCTCCGCGCGGTCGTCGACTGGTCCTGGGACCTGCTGGACGAGGGCGAACGTGCGGTGCTGCGCAGGCTGTCCGTCTTCGCGGGCGGCTGCGACCTCCCGGCGACAGAGGCGGTGTGCGGACCTGAGGCACTTGATCTGCTGGGCTCGCTGGTCGACAAGTCCCTGGTGGTGGCCGCCCCTTCGGAGGAGGGGGAGATGCGCTACCGGCTTCTGGAGACCGTCGGTGAGTATGCCGGGGAACGGCTCGACGAGGCAGGCGACCGCGCCGAGGCCGAGCGCCGTCATCTGGTGCACTACCGCGAGCTGGTGAGGTTGGCCGATCTCGAACTGCGCGGTCCCGGGCAGCGGGCCGCCATCGACCGGCTGGTGCGCGAGTACGAGAACCTGCGCACCGCCCTGCGCCATGCCGTCGCCATCGGCGACGAGCAGGAAGTGCTGATCATGATCCACGCGCTCTCCTGGTTCTGGATGATGCGCGACCTGCGCAGCGATTCCAGACACTGGGCCGCGGCGGTCTGCGAGCTCGGCCCCGATCCGTTCGAGCCGCCGGTGCGGCCCGCGCCGCCGGTGTACGAGCGCTGCACCGACGCGCCGCCCCCGATGGCGCCCGATCTGCTCGAAGAGGCCCGCCGCGGAGCCCGGTTGATCGCGCTCGCGTCCGCGGACCTCGACCACACCGACTGGACCTCGCCGGAGACCCTGGAACGGCTGCGCCGAATCGCCGCGGTCTACCGTCCGGGGCTGCCCCAGACCTGCCGTACGCCGGGCTCGCTGTGGTTCTTCGCCGTGATGATCACCGGCGACGAGAGCCGGCTGAAGATCATGCTCGACGCCACGGTGCAGGCCTGCCGGGACTACGGCTACGTCTGGGAGCTGGCCGTCGCCCTGCAACTGCGGGCCAACGTCCTGGCGAACCGCGTCGACTGGGCGGGCGACGCAGCCGTGGACGCCGACGAGGCACTGGACATCTTCACCCGCATCGGCGACGCCTGGGGCGCGGCCGAGGCACTCTCGGCGCGCGGCGAGGCACGCGAACGGCAGGGCGATCTGGCCGGGGCGGCCGACGACTACCGCGTCGCCTTCGGCCACGCCGAGCAGCTCGGCGCGCAGGCACAGGTCATGGTGCTGCGTGCGAGGTACGCCGGTGTGCTGGTGGAGAACGGCCGCGGGGAGGAGGGCGAGGAGATCCTGCGCACGATGCTGGCCGAGCAGAGCGAGCCGGTCGAGGAGGGCTGGCCGGTGGCCCGGCTGCATCTCGCGATGTGGCTGGGCCGCACCGGCCGGACCGCGGAGGCACGCACCCAGCTCGAGCTGCTTCTGGACAAGTTCAACAACGGCCCGCTCGCGATGTTCCAGGGCTTCGTGCTGGGCCTGACAGCCTGGCTGGACAACGAGGAAGCCCGCTACGGCGAGGCATTCGGCAGGGCGCGGCAGGCGCTGGCGCACACCAGCGACCCGTTGTCGCGGATGGTCGCTCCGCATATGGAGGCCGTTCATCTGATGGTGATGGCCTGGGCACTGGCAGGGCCGGGTGACACCGGCGCGGCCCGCGACGCGGCCCGGCTGCTCGCGGTGGCCGAAGCGACGCTGCCCGGCCGGCACTACCTGACGTCGATCGAGCGCAGATGCCGGGACGAGGCGCGTGCCACCTCCGTTGCCGTGCTGGGCGACGAGGCGTTCGACGCGGCATACGCCGAGGGCGGCGGCCTCACTGTGGAGGAGGCCACCGCCCTGGTGGAGCGACGCGATCGATGAGCGGGACGGTCAGGTCTTCTTGCGGAACTTGCGGATCGCCAGCGGAGCGGTGACCGCGGTGATCGCCACGGACCAGCCGAGCGTCATCAGCACCGAGTGGGCTACCGGGCCGCCGTTCATCAGGTGGCGTGCCGCGTCCGCGAGGTTGGAAAGCGGGTTGTAGTCGGTGAAGGACTGCAGCCAGCCCGGCATCGTGCTGGGCGGTGCGAAGATCGACGATCCGAACTGCAGCGGCATCAGAACCAGCATGGCGACCCCCTGAACGGCCTGCGCCGTCTTCATGGTCAGTCCGAGCAGGATGAAGATCCACATCAGTGAGGCGCCGAACACCAGCGAGAGGCCGATGGCCGCGAACAGCGAGAGCACCGAGGTGTGGATGGTCAGACCCAGGATGAAGCCCATGGTCAGCAGAATCGTGACGGCGACGATCATCCGGCCGATCTCCACCACGATCTTCGCGATGAGGACCGAGGACCGGGCGATCGGCATACTGCGGAAGCGGTCCATCACCCCCTTCTTGAAGTCGTCGTTGACTCCGGTGCCGACTCCCATGGCGATGTTCATGCCCATCATCGCCATCAGGCCGGGCACGACGTAGTCGACGTACTCCGTCTGGTTGCCCTTGCCCGCGATCGCACCGCCGAAGACGAACACGAACAGCAGGGTGAAGATGATCGGCATCAGCAGGACGTCGAACATCGACTCGGGGTCCTGCTTGATCTGCAGGGCGTTGCGGCGGGCCAGGGCCCCGATGTGACGCAGATTGGCCCGCAGGCCGATCCGGCCCTCGGAGGCGGGCTGCGCCGTGCTGACGGGCGCCGGCTTCTCGATCGTTGCCGTACTCATACCGTGGCCTCCTGATTCCGGTCGCTGGTCTCGTCCTGCGTGTCGTTCTGCGTCCCGCTCCGGGACTCGACCGGCTTCTGGCCGGTGATCGCCAGGAACACCTCGTCGAGACTGGGCAGGTGGGTGCCGATGGAGGCGATACCGAAGCCGCGCGCGGCCAGCAGGCCGACCACAGCGGTCAGTTGCTCGTCGCTGAGGATCGGCACGTTGAGCAGACCCTCGTCGGGGACGGCCTGCGATCCGGCCACCCCGTCGAGCCCGGCCTCGCTCAGGGCGCGTGCCATCGCGGGCAGCTGGGACGCGTCGCTCGGCTGGATCTGCAGGGTGCGCCCGCCGACCTTCGCCTTGAGCTCGTTCACCTTGCCGTTGGCGATGACCTTGCCCTTGTCGATGACCGTCAGCTCATCCGCGAGCTGCTCGGCCTCCTCCATGTACTGGGTGGTGATGAGCACGGTCGCCCCCTCCGCGACCATCCGCTGCACCTCGTCCCAGACCTCGTTACGGGTACGGGGGTCGAGCCCGGTCGTCGGCTCGTCCAGATAGAGCACCGACGGATTGCCGATCATGGAGGCGGCGAGGTCGAGCCTGCGCCGCATACCGCCGGAGTAGTTCATCGCCGGCTTCCTGGCCGCGTCGGTCAGCGAGAACCGTTCGAGGAGCTCGTCCGAGCGGAGCCTGGCGTCCTTGCGGGACAGGTCGAGCAGCCGGCCGATCATGTAGAGGTTCTCCCAGCCGGAGAGCTTCTCGTCGACCGAGGCGTACTGGCCGGTGAGGCCGATGACCCGGCGCAGCTGCCTGGGCTGGGTCAGTACGTTGTACCCGGCCACCACGGCCGTACCCGCGTCGGGCTGGAGCAGGGTGGACAGCACACGTACGAGAGTGGTCTTGCCAGCGCCGTTGGGGCCGAGCACACCGAGCACGGTGCCCTCGCGGACATCGAGGTCCACGCCGTCCAGAGCCTTGGTCTCGCCGTAGTGCTTGACCAGCCCCCGCACTTCCACGGCGTGTCCGCCGGCACTTGGGTTCTTGTCGAATCGCGTCATGCCGACCATCAGAACAGCCGGCACTGACAAGCCACCGACAGAATGCCGACAGCCCGCCGATGGGGGATGTCGGCGGGCTGTCGGTCCGTGCGGCAGTGGTTCAGGGGGGCGCGGTGGCTCCGGTCACCGGGCCGGTCAGTGGAAGGTGTGCGCTTCGGCGGGGAACGTCCCGCCGACCACCTCGTCGGCGAACTCCTTCGCCGCGTCACCGAGCGTCCTGCGGAGGTCCGCGTACTGCTTGGTGAAGCGCGGCACCTTGCCGCCGGTGAGACCGACCATGTCGGTGTAGACGAGCACCTGGGCATCGCACTCGGGCCCGGCACCGATACCGACCGTCGGGATGTGCAGGATGCGGGTGACCTCGGCGGCCAGCTCGGCTGGTACGAGTTCCAGCACCACCGCGAACGCGCCCGCGTCCTGCACCGACTTCGCGTCGCGCAGCAGCTGCTGCGCGGCTTCCTCGCCACGGCCCTGGACGCGGTAACCCATCGAGTTCACGGACTGCGGGGTCAGGCCGATGTGTCCCATGACCGGGATGCCGGACTGCACCAGCAGATCGATCTGCTGGTGCGAACGCTCGCCGCCCTCCAGCTTCACCGCGCCGACACCCGCGTCCTTGACCAGGCGCATCGCACTGCGCAGCGCCTGGACAGGACCTTCCTGGTAGCTGCCGAAGGGCAGGTCGGCGACGATCAGGGCACGTGAGGTGCCGCGTACGACGGCCGCCGAGAGCATGGTCATCTCGTCGAGGGTGACCGGGACGGTGGTGTCGTAGCCCAGGTGACAGTTGCCCATCGAGTCGCCGACCAGCATCACCGGGATGCCGGCCTCGTCGAAGACGGATGCGGTCATCGCGTCGTACGCGGTCAGCATGGGCCACTTCTCACCGCGCTCCTTGGCGCCCGCGATGTCGTGCACGGTGATGCGCCGGGCGCTCTTGCCGCCGTACAGCGCCTTGCTGCCGTCAGCGGACTTCGCCGCGGAAGGGCCGGCCGGGCCCGCGGGGGAGGATCCCGGAGTGGACGGGCCCTCGGGGTTCAATGCGTGCGACATCGCAACGCTCCTGTTCGTCATCTCGAGGCGCCCTGACGGCGTCCCCGGATCGCTTCCATGGTGGCACCGGACAGCCGCTTCACGGAAGTGGGCCGGTCACGTCCTGGAGACTCCCGGGTAAAATCTATTCGATACGAGACGGTGTCGTATCGAAATTACTCTAGGCTGGGTGCCATGACCAATCCGACGGGGGCACCCGCAGCGCCCCGCATATCAGACACCGTGCATCGCCGCCGCTGGGCCATTCTCGGCGCTCTGATGCTGAGCCTGCTGATCGTGGTGCTCGACAACTCCATCCTGAACGTGGCGGTCAAGACGATCTCCAGCCCCGCGCCCGAGGGCCTGGGCGCCACCCAGAGCCAGCTGGAATGGGCGATCAACGCCTACACGCTGGTATTCGCCGGGCTGCTGTTCACCGCAGGACTTCTCGGCGACCGCATCGGCCGCAAGAAGGTCCTGCTGTTCGGCCTCGCCGTGTTCGGTGTCGGCTCGGTGCTCGCCGCCGTCTCGTCCTCGCCCGCGCAGCTCATCGCCTTCCGCGCCCTGATGGGCCTCGGCGGCGCATTCGTGATGCCCGCCACGCTCGCGGTGCTGATGAACGTCTTCGAGCGCGAGGAGCAGCCCAAGGCCATCGGCATCTGGGCCGGGGGAGTGGGCCTCGCCATCGCTATCGGCCCGATCACCGGCGGACTGCTGCTCGAGCACTTCTGGTGGGGCTCGGTCTTCCTGGTCAACGTCCCCGTGGTGATCGTCGCACTCATCGCGATGGTGATCCTGGTCCCCGACTCCAGGGATCCAGACCCCGGACACATCGACCCGGTGGGTGTGAGCCTCTCCGTCGTGGGTCTGGTGCTGCTGGTGTACGGCATCATCCGCGGCGGCCAGCTTGCCGACTTCACCGCGCCCTCCGTGCTGCTGACGGTGCTCGGCGGCATCGCCGTACTGATCACGTTCGTGGTGTACGAGAGGCGCAGCGATCACCCGGCCATCGATGTCACCCACTTCAAGAACCCGGCGTTCTCCGCGGCCGTGGCGGCCATCGCGCTGGTCTTCTTCGCGCTGATGGGCGTCACTTTCTTCTCCGCCTTCTACATGCAGAGTGTCCGCGGATACACCGCACTGCAGTCGGGTCTGCTGCTGCTGCCTCTCGCCGCGGCCCAGATGATCTTCTCGCCGCGGGCCAGGCTGGTGGTGGAGCGGTTCGGAGCGCGGGCCGTCTGCACGGCCGGGATGGTGCTGGTGGCCGCGGGCCTCGGCTGCTTCGCCCTCTTCGGAGCCGACACCCCGGTATGGATCCTGGAGGTGGTGTTCTTCGTGATGGGCGCCGGGATGGCGCACATCATGCCTCCGGTCACGGTCTCCATCATGCAGGCGCTGCCCCGGGAGAAGGCCGGTTCCGGCTCGGCGATCAACAACACCTTCCGGCAGGTGGGCGGCGCGCTGGGAGTGGCCGTTCTCGGTTCGGTGCTCTCCGCCGCCTACCGCAACGGCATGGAGGGTCACCTCGGCGCGGTGCCGCCCGGTGCCCGCGAAGCGGCGGGGGAGTCCATCGAGGCCACCCTGGGCATCGCGGGGAAGCTCGGCCCGGCGGGCAGGGCGCTGGCGGGGCAGGCGGACACGGCCTTCCTGCACGCCATGCACCTGACGGCCGCCGCGTCGGCCGCCGTTGCCCTGCTCGGCGCTGTCGTGGTGGTGCTCTTCCTGCCGGGCAGGCCGCAGGCCGCGCGTACCCGTGCGGAGCCGACCGAGGCTGTATCCGCTTCGGCGACAATCAGCGAGGACTGATCGGGCAGGGACCGACCGGCAAGGGCCGCAGCGGCGGCGTGGTGAGAGGCGGAGCGGGCGTGATCGCGACGGAACAGCGGAACCAACCGAAGGAGCAGCGGCGCGGCCGGCCGCGCTCCGAGGCTGTCGAGCGGTTGATCGCCGACACCGTGGTGAAACTGCTGGAGGAGGGCGCCCCGCTCGCCGACCTCTCGATCGAGCGCATCGCCCGGACCGCGGGCGTCGGCAAGGCGACCATCTACCGCCGCTGGAAGGGCAAGGAGGAACTCTTCCTCGACGTGCTGAAAGCGGTCGAGCCGACCGATCCGGAGCTGCCCGGCACATCGGTGCGCGACGACCTCATAGCCATGCTCGAAGCGCTCCGCCAACGCGGCCTGGCCAAGCGGTCGTCGGCCCTGCTCCACAACGTCTTCGCGCAGATGCAGAACTACCCGAAGCTCTGGGCCGCCTATCACGACACCGTCGTCGAGGGCCGGCGCCGCACGGGTCTCGCGGTCGTCCGCAGGGGTATGGACGAGGGGGTTATCCGGTCCGACCTGGACGCCGAACTGGTCAATGACCTCTTCGTCGGACCTGTGCTGCTGCGCGCGGTGCTGCGACCGGACGGCCCGCTGGAAGAGGATCTCGCCGAACACGTCGTGGACGCCGTGCTGAAGGGGCTCGCACCGTCCCGGCCTGCGGGGCAGCCCGGCTGAAGTTTCCGCGTTCTGTCACAGCAGGAACCCGCTGCCCCATCGGTCACGTCCTGGTTACCGTACGGCCGTGTCACCACGGCAGGAAGAGTGCCGGTCATCGCCTAGTGTCAAAGGCGAACGACCGGTACGGCAAGGCAGCGAGGGCAGCGGAATGGCGCAGGCGCACATGGCGGACACGGATCGCGGCAGCTCGGGCCCCGAGCGTCCAGGGTCCCGGGTCCGGCGCCTGTTCGGCGGGCGATGGCGGGGTGACCGCGGCATCTGGCGGCGCGGTATCGTGCTCGCCGCACTCGCGGTGCTTCTCACCCTGACGATGGTGCTCCACGCGCGGGTCCCCAACAGGGTCGGCAACCTCGGCAGTCTGATCGAGACCTTCCTGCCCTGGCTGGGAATCGGCATCCCGGTGCTGCTGGTCCTCGCCGTGCTGCGCCGCTCGGCAACCGCGCTGATCGTCCTGCTGCTGCCGGCCGTGATCTGGCTGAACCTTTTCGGAGGGCTGCTCACCGGCAAGGCGGACAGCGGCGGCGACCTCATGGTGGCCACACACAACGTCAACGCGCAGAACCCGGACCCGGAGGGCACCGCGAAGAAGGTCGCGGCATCGGGTGCCGATGTGCTGGCGCTCGAGGAACTGGCCGCCGGCCAGGTCCCGGCCTATACCAAGGCCCTCGCGGCCACCTATCCGTACCACTCGGTCCAGGGGACGGTCGGGCTGTGGAGCAAGTACCCGATGAGCGGCACCAGGCCGGTCGACATCAGGCTCGGCTGGGTTCGCGCCATGCGTTCCACCGTGACCACGCCGCAGGGGAGGATCGGCGTCTACGTCGCCCATCTGCCGTCGGTACGGGTCAAGCTCAACGCCGGATTCACCGCGTCCCAGCGTGACGAGAGCGCGGTGGCGCTCGGCGAGGCGATCGCCCATGAGCCGCTGCACGACGTGGTTCTGCTCGGGGACCTCAACGGCACCATGAACGACCGCTCGCTGACCGGTGTCACCTCGCAGATGCGGTCCACCCAGGGCGCCGCGGGCGACGGGTTCGGCTTCAGCTGGCCCGCCGGGTTCCCGATGGCCCGTATCGACCAGATCATGGTCAAGGGTGTCGACCCGGTGTCCTCGTGGACACTGCCGAGGACGGACAGCGACCATCTGCCGATCGCGGCGCGCCTCAGGCTCTGAGCACGGGCCACGGCGCGGGGCACGGGCACGGGCACGGGCACGGGAGCCCGGAGCCCGGAGCCCGGAGCCCGGGCGGGGCCGGGAAAGAGATCTCCCTCACGTAACGGGGCGTTCACCTGGCGGAACAAGAAGGCCTGGATACTTTGTTCCGCCAGAGAACATAAGCTGGTGTCCTCCTCCCCGCCCACGTAAGAGAAGGTTTCTCCCCATGCCCCTGGCCCTGCTCGCGCTGGCCATCTCCGCCTTCGGCATCGGTACGACCGAGTTCGTGATGATGGGTCTGCTGCCCAACGTCGCCGACGATCTGGGTACCTCGGTGCCCACCGCGGGCTATCTCGTCTCCGCCTACGCGATCGGCGTCGTCATCGGCGCCCCGCTGCTCACCGCCCTCGGTTCCCGTATCCCGCGCAAGCGGATGCTCCTGCTGCTGATGGGCCTCTTCACCATCGGCAACCTGGCATCCGCCTTCGCCCCGGGCTTCGGCTGGCTGGTGGCGGGCCGGGTCCTCGCCGGGCTGCCGCACGGCGCCTTCTTCGGGGTCGGCGCGGTCGTCGCTTCCCGGCTCGTCGACGAGGGCAGGCGGGCCCGTGCTGTCGCGACCATGTTCCTGGGTCTGACCGTGGCCAATATCGTGGGCGTGCCCGCGGCGACCCTGCTCGGCCAGCACCTCGGCTGGCGCGCCACGTTTCTCGTCGTCGCCGCGATCGGGCTGGTCGCGCTGACCGCGCTGGCCAGGCTCATTCCGCATGTGCCGGTCGACGCGCACCAGGGCGTCGGCCGCGAGATCCGGGCACTGGGCAACCGGCAGGTGCTGCTGGGGCTGCTCACCGCCGTCTTCGGGTTCGCGGGGGTGTTCGCCGTGTACAGCTACCTGGCGTCGATCACCACCGAGGTGATGGGTTTCTCCGAGTCGTCGGTGACCGTGGTGCTCGCCCTCTTCGGCATCGGTATGACACTCGGCGCACTGGCCGCCGGGCCCCTGACGGACCGCGCGCTCCGGCCGACTCTCTACGGCTCGCTCGGGGCCCTGGCGCTGGTGCTCGTCGCCTTCGACTTCACCGTCCATGTGAAGTGGGCCGCGCTGGTCACCGTGGTGATCCTGGGTGCGGTCGGCTTCATGACCACCACACCGCTCCAGATGCTGGTGATGAACAAGGCCAGGTCCGCCCCGACGCTGGCCTCCGCCTCCAACCACTCCGCCTTCAACCTGGCCAACGCGGGCGGTGCCTGGCTCGGCGGGGTGGCCATAGCGGCGGGCTGGGGCTGGATGTCCCCGTCCCTGGTGGGTGCGGCGCTCGCCGTGGTGGGTCTGGCCATCGCGGTCACCGCGGGTCTGCTGGACCGCGGTACGCCGAAGGGGGCCTCCCGCGTGGTCGCGGAAAGCCCCCGGGCGGAGCGGGCACTCAGCTCGTCTCACGCCAGCGGTTCGTGATCGGCAGCCGCCGGTCCTTGCCGAAGCCCTTGGCGGAGATCTTGGTGCCCGGCGGGTACTGACGCCGCTTGTATTCCGCGACGTCCACCATTCGCAGGGTCCTGTTCACCAGCTCCGGGTCGAAGCCGGCCGCGACAATGAGGTCGCGGCCCTGGTCGGCGTCCACGTACCTCGACAGAATCGCGTCGAGCATCTCGTAGTCCGGCAGCGAGTCGGTGTCGACCTGGCCGGGGCGCAGCTCGGCGCTCGGCGGCTTGGTGAGGGAGTTCTCCGGAATGGGAGGGGTCTGGCCGCGTTCCACCGCCGCCCGGTTGCGCCACTGCGCGAGCCGGAAGACGGCCGTCTTGTAGACGTCCTTGATCGGCCCGTACGCCCCGACCGAATCGCCGTAGAGCGTGGAGTAGCCCACCGCGAGCTCGGACTTGTTGCCCGGCGCGAGCACGATCTGGCCCTCCTGGTTGGAGATGGCCATCAGCGTGGTGCCGCGCAGCCGCGACTGGAGGTTCTCCTCGGCGATGCCGGTGAGTTCCAGCGATCCCATATACGCGTCGAACATCGGCCCGATCTCCACGGTGCGGTAGTGGAGACCGGTACGCCTGGCCAGCTCGGCCGCGTCATCCCTGGAGTGGTCGGACGAGTACTTGGACGGCATCGAGACGCCGTGGACGTTCTTCGCACCGAGCGCGTCACAGGCGATCGCCGCCACCAGCGCGGAGTCGATACCGCCGGAGAGCCCGACCAGTACTGAGCTGAAGCCGTTCTTGGCGGCGTAGGCGCGCAGTCCGACGACCAGCGCCGTGTAGAGCTCCTCGTCGTCGTCGAGCCGGGCGGCGTATCCGCCGGTGACCTCGGCCTCGTAGGCGGGGAGCGGGTCGCCGGAGAGGGTGACGTGCTCGATCCGCAGTCCGTCGTCGACCACGCCGGACGGGACCGGGCCCGCAGCGGGCAGCTCCAGGTCCAGCACTACACAGCCCTGCGTGAACTGCGGTGCACGGGCGATCACTTCGCCGTCCTTGCCGACAACGATCGAGTCGCCGTCGAAGACCAGCTCGTCCTGCCCGCCGGTCATCGCCACATACGCGGTGGTGCAGCCGGCCTGCTGGGCCCGTTTGCGCACCAGCTCGAGACGCTGGTCGTCCTTGTTCCGCTCGTACGGCGATGCGTTGATGGAGATCAGCAGCCCGGACCCGGCGGAACGGGTGGCCGGGACCCGGCCGCCGTCCTGCCAGAGGTCCTCGCAGATGGCGAGCGCGACGTCGACGCCGTGCACCCGGACCACCGGCAGGGTCTCGCCGGGGACGAAGTAGCGGAACTCGTCGAACACGCCGTAGTTCGGCAGATGGTGCTTGGAGAACGTCAGCACCACCTCCCCGTGGTGCAGCACGGCTCCCGCGTTACGGGGCGCACCCGCCGGCTGTCCGTAGCGGGGCTGCGCATGCTCGGTGCGGTCCAGGTAGCCGACGATGACGGGGACCTCCCCGAACCCCTCGTCGGCAAGGCGGGTGGCGAGCGCTTGCAGGGCGGCCCGGGACGCGTCGACGAAGGAACCCCGCAGAGCGAGGTCCTCGACGGGGTAGCCGGTCAGCACCATCTCGGGGAACGCCACCAGATGCGCGCCCTGCCCGATGGAGTGCCGGGTCCAGTGGACGATCGCCTCGGCATTGCCGGCGAGGTCGCCGACGGTCGAGTCGATCTGATTCAGTGCGAGGCGTAGTTGAGGCACGGAACCAGTGTAATCGTCTCTCTGACGCGATGCCCTGCCGGACAGGGCCCGCGCCGTGTCGCCCCCGACGCGGCGCCGCCCTGTTCCTCCCCGGAATCCGGGGAGGAACAGGGCGGCAAGTCCGCGGGAAGGAACCCGCTGCGACAGAACGTGCTGCGACTAGTGGAACAAGCGGTACGAGTTCACATAGCCGCGGGCCGGCGAGCCGACACCCGTCACCACGTCATAGCCCCTGGTCGCCGCCAGGGAGGAGTCGTGGCCCAGTCCGCGCAGCGAGGTCAGCAGCCCCTCGGAGTCGTCGACGGAGTTGGCATAGTCGACACGGACGTTCGCGAGGTCGTGCTTCGCACCCAGCGGGTGGTCCGTGACGTCGTGGTAGAACCGGCTGCCCGAGCGGGCGTAGATCGACGGGTTGGCGAACCCGATCGGGATGTGCCGCGCCTGCTGGGCCAGCGCCTGGACACCGGCCAGTACCGGGGCCGCAAGCGAGGTGCCGCCGATGCGGTACTCGCTGTACTTCTGCGAACCGTCGGGGAAGGTCTGTGTCTGTCCCACCAGGAAGCCGGTGGTGGGGTCGGCGACGGCCGCGATGTCCGGCACCGTGCGCATGGCCGTGCTGCCATTGGCCTTCGAGAGCTTCGACGGCACGACACTGCGCTGGTAGAACGGCTGCGCCACGGTCTTGCTCGTGCCGCCGCCCGCACCGCTGGTGTACGCACCGGGGTAGCCGGTCCAGCTCTTGCCGTCGGCCGCGAGGGTCGACTTCAGTGTGCCCCAGCCGGTCTCCCACTGGTAGTCGTCGTGCTTGCCGACGGCCAGTGAGGTGCCGCCGACGGCCGTCACCCAGGCGGAGTTGGCCGGGGTGTCGACCTGCTTCGTACCGGTGTTGGCGACCTCGTCACCGTTGTCACCGGAGGAGAAGTAGAAGCCGATGCCCTCGATGGCGCCCAGCTGGAAGACCTGGTCGTACGCGGCGGCGACGGCCGGGGTCTCATTGGCCTCGATGTCGCCCCAGGAGTTGGAGACGATGTCGGCGAGCCGGTTGTCGACGACCTTGCCGAGCGAGTCGAGCAGCGCGTCGTCGTTGCAGGACGCGGCGCCGACGTACACGATGTCCGACTCGGGCGCCACGGCGTGCACCGCCTCGACGTCGAGGGTCTCCTCGCCGTACCAGCCGGCTGCGCCGCAGGCCTCGGTGTCGGTGTAGTCGCTGGGCAGGACCTGCGAGAGCTGGCCCCGGCCGTAACGGCGGTCGCCGTTCTTCCCGGCGTATTCGCTCGCGTCGGCCGCGATGGTCGGAGAGGCGTAGGCGTCGGTGATGGCGACCGTGACACCCTTGCCGCTCTTGTCGCCCGCGCTGTAGGCGGACCGCAGCTGCTTGCCGGTGTAGCCCTTGATCGCGTAGGGGGCCTTGACCCCGTCGGCGCTCGGCAGATGCGTGTTGACGTTGGAGCCGTAGTACGTGGAGAACGGCCCGGCGTTACGGAAGACCGCGTCCGGCGGCGGCAGCGTCTCGTCGTGCTTGACGTTGTGCGGAGCGTTGTCGAGGCCGACGACCGTCAGGACCGCGCCCTTGAGCGATTCGGGCGCTGAGGCCGTCGTCGTCGGGGCCCGGTAGGTCCTGCTGCCCTTGCGGTAGTCGTGCAGTTTGGTGGAGAACGCCTTCTCGGCGGCCGGCACGTTGCCGCTGACCGAGAGGTAGTGCCGGGTCGTCCCGGTGACCTTGAGCCCTGCGGCCTTCAGCCAGCCGGTGACCTGCTTGATCTGCTCCGGTGTTGCGCCGAAGCGGGCCTGCGCCTGCTGGGCAGTCAGATACTTCCCGTAGGAAGCGGACTGCGGGTCCGACACCTCTTTGGCGTACGCCGTCAGGCCCTGGGCGTCGCGCCCGGCCAGATAGACACGTGCGCTGACGTGGCTGGAGTCGGCCGTCGCGCCGCGGTCGGCCTGTGCCGTCGCCCACAGCGGCTTGGTGCCCTGCAGTATGTGGCGACTGCCGGAACCGTTGTCGGCGCTGGCGCTGGGTGTGGACAGTGCCAGCGCGCCGGCGAGTAGAGGCAGTGTCGCTGCCACACTCAGGCCGGCGCGCAGTTTGGCGCGGCTGGATCTCATGGAACCCCCTGTGTTGCGGTTCGTCGCGGGTACGCGTGTAAGCGACACCCTGCCCGATGAACTGTTCATGCCAGGGGTAGGTGATCGTCAAGAAGAGATCAAGGAAAGGTCATGAACCGGTATGGGATTCACTTGTTGCGGAAGCGCCCCGCTGCTTCAACATGCTTGACATCAGCTGCACTTCGGACTGCTGGGAGGCCACCATTCCCTGAGCGAATTTCCGCTCCGCCGGCACCTTGCAAAGCTGCACGCAGCCTTCCGCCATATGGATGCCGCCCTTGTGATGGGCCGTCATCAACTGGAGGTACCGGATTTCCGCCTGCTTGCCGCTCAGCTTGGCCAGATCCGCCATCTGCGCCCGGGTCGCCATGCCCGGCATCAGGGCTCCGTCGGCCGACGGCTCCTCGCCCATGCCCATCCACTGCATCGGCAGCCGGCTCGCGTCGCTGACCGGCAGGCTCCAGAGGTTCAGCCAGCCCATCATCATCCCCCGCTGATTGGCCTGGGTGTTGGCGATGTCGTACGCCAGACGGCGGACCTCGGTGTTCTTCGTACGGTCGCGTACGACGAACGACATCTCCACCGCCTGCTGGTGATGCACCGACATGTCGCGGGCGAACCCGGCGTCCGGGGAGCCTGCGGTGGGCCGGGCAGCCGCGGGCCTGCTGTCGCCGCCCATGGTGAAGGCCGTGGTCGCCGCCGCGGCACAGAGCAGCGCGAGTACGACGGCGGCCACGGCGGTCAGCCGGGTACCGCGGGTCATGCGCCGTCCCGCCCGCCCGTGCACGCCGCGCCGGGCTCCGGTGTCTGGGGGCCCTGCACGTACTTGGTGAAGAACTGGTTCACCCGCGGATCGTCGGCGCCGTCCACCGTCAGCTGCTTGCCCCAGGCGCTCAGCATGATCGCCCCGGACTGGTCCTTGTACGGACTCATCAGCGAATAGGGGGTCTTCGCCACCTTCGCGCCGAGCTTGCGCACATCGGACGCGGCGGCCTTGTCGGTGTAGGTCACCCAGACCGAGCCGTGCTCCAGGGAGTGCACGGCGTTCATGTCGGGGATCGGCTTCTTGTAGACATTCCCGTTGCAGTTCATCCAGACGGGATTGTGGTCCCCGCCCACCGGCGGCTTCATCGGATAACTGACCTGCTTGGTGACATGGTTACGGGTCAGCTTCTTGGCGTCCCAGTCCTTCTCGCCCCTGACCGGGCCGGCAGTCGTCCCGCCTGCCTTGCTGTCCGCTGTCGTGTCGTCCGACCGGTTGCTGATGATGTAGGTGCCGAATCCGATCAGACCGGCCACGGCCACCAGGCTCACGGTGATCGCGATGACGCGGACACGGCGCTCACGGGACTTCTCGGCGCGGCGCATCTCCTCGATCCGGTTCCTGCGATCGTTCTTGGCGCTCTTGGGCGGAGCCATCGGTACATCCTTCTGAGGTACGGGCAGGGCGGGGGCTCAGATCGTAGTGCGCGGGCGCCCGGCATGTCAGAGGGACTGCCTGCCAGGAGTGCGGCAGGGTTACCGGGGTACTGGCGTGCGGAGGTGAGGACATGACACACACGTACGCGATCACGGCCGAACTGCTGGCCTGGTGGGCAGCGCTGACACTGCTGTGGCTGATGCTCATCGGCAGTGTCGACACCCTGGAAACCGTGGTCGGCGCGGCGGCCGCGCTCTTCGCGGCGGCCGCTGCCTGTGGCGCCCGCAGGGCGGCGAAGCAGCGTTGAACGGGTGGCTGACGGCTGCCGCGGCGCTGCTGCTGTGCGGGGTCGGACCTGCCGTCGCCGGAGTGGCCACCGGACCGGTACGCCGCCGGGTCGTCGCACAGAATCTGGCGACCCTGCTGGTCTGCCTGGTCCTGCTGCTCCTGGCGCAGGGGTACGACCGCAGCGCTTATGTCGATCTCGCACTGGTTCTCGCCCTGCTCGGCCCGGTCGGCACTCTGGTGTACGCCCGGCTGCTCGCCGGGGAACTCGCCCGCCGTCCGCCGCGGACCCGCGGGACCATCTGGCCGGCCGTCCTGGCCACCGTGCTGGTCGTCAGCCCGCTCTGCGCGGTCACGGGCCCGGGGCGGGCCATGGTGAAACTGCTGGTCATCGGGGCGCTGCTGATCGCCGGAAACGTGGTCGCCGCCCGCGCGCTGGACGACCCGTCACCCGAGGCGGCGCCCGGTGTCTGACGCGCTGATCGTCATCTCCCTGCTGCTGGTCGCCGCGGCCGCCACCGCTGCGGTCCTGGTCCGTGATCCGGCACGGCAGGCGCTCGTCCTCTCGGTGCTCGGCCTCACCCTGGCCGTGCTGTTCACCGTTCTCCAGGCCCCCGACGTCGCACTCTCCCAACTGGCCGTGGGCTCCGCGCTGACCCCGCTGCTGGTGCTGCTCTCCGTACGCAAGATCCGGCGCAAGAGCCGGGCCGGGCAGCAGGAGGAAGAGCGAGGATGAGCAGAGGGGCCCGGCTGTGGGTGCTGGCCGTCGGCGCTGCCGGGCTCGCCGTGCTGCTCGGCGCGGCCAGCTTCCGGCTGCCGCACTTCGGCGGCGACTCACACCCCTACGGCGGCCGGGCGGTCCGGGCGGCCCTGGCCCGGCACACAGCAAATGTCATCTCCTCGGTCAACTTCGACCAGCGGGCCTTCGACACGCTAGGGGAGGAGAGCATCCTCTTCGCCGCGGTGCTGGGGACCGTCGTCCTGCTGCGCCAGACCCGGGACGAACGGCAGCACGAACCGGAGCCGGCACCCGTACTGCCGTCCGTGCGCCGCTACGCGACTCTCGCACTGCCCGTCACCCTGCTCGTGGGCCTCTATGTCGTCGCCCACGGCCAGCTGAGCCCCGGGGGCGGCTTCCAGGGCGGGGTGGTCGCGGCGACCGCGTTGCACCTGCTCTACATCGCGGTGGACTACCGGGCGCTGGAGCGGATCCGGCCGATGGGTATCTACCACGCGGGGGACGCGGCGGGCGAGGGCGCCTATCTGGTCCTCGGTGTCGCGGGACTGCTCTGCGGGACGTCCTTCCTCGCGAACTTCCTTCCCTACGGCACCTTCAACACCCTTGCGTCGGGCGGCACCGTCCCGCTGCTCAACGCCGCGATCGGCATGGAGGTGGCCTGTGCGGTGGTCGTGCTGCTGTCCGGCTTCCTCGATCAGGCCCTGGAGATCGAGGAGGCGAACAGAACCTGATGTCCGTGCTGCCCTATCTGGTCGCGGGATGGATCTTCATCGTCGGCGTCTACGGTCTCGCCACCAGCCGTAACCTCGTCCATGCCGTGGGCTGTCTCGCCGTGTGCCAGTCCTCCACCTATGTGCTGCTGCTGTCCGTCGGCTATCGCGACGGCGGCACCGCCCCCGTGTTCTCCGATCTGCGGCCGGGCACCCGCCCCCTGGTCGACCCGGTCGTCCAGGCGCTGGCGCTCACCGATGTGGTGGTCGGCGCGACCCTCACCGCGCTGCTGCTCGCCCTGGTCATCCAGGTCGACAAACGTCATGGCACCGTCGACCCGGACGAACTCTCCGAGCTGCGCGGATGACCCAGCCGAACCAACTGCTGCCGCTCATCGTCGCCCTGCCGCTGCTGGGCGCCGTGGTGCTGGTGGCCGCCGGACGACGACTGCCCCGGCTCGCCGCCGAACTGGTGGGCCAGGCCTTCGCGACGGGCACAGCGGCACTCGCCCTGGTACTGCTGTTCCGGATGCGGGCCCCGGACACCGAATGGGTCGGCGGCTGGCGCCCGCACCACGGGAGAAGCGTCGGCATCGTCCTGCTGGGCGATCCGGTGGCGCTGGGCCTGGCCGCACTGATCTCCCTGCTGGTCGCCGCGGTACTCGCGTACTCCTGGCGCTACTTCGACGAACCTCCGGTCCGGCACGCCGGGTCCTTCCCCGCTCTCGTCCTGCTCTTCCAGACTGGCATGTGCGGTTTCGTGCTGACCGGCGATCTCTTCGACGCCTTCGTCTTCTTCGAGCTGATGAGCGTCGTCGCCTACGCCCTCACCGGCTACCGGGTCGAGGAGGCCAAGGCCGTCCAGGGCGCGCTGACCTTCGGCGTCGTCAACTCCCTCGGCGCCTACGCCACCCTCACCGGCATCGTGCTGCTCTACGCACGTACCGGGGAGCTCGGCATGCGGGCGATCGGCCGCCGCCTCGACGAACAGGGGCGCCCCGACGCACTGGTCCTCGCCGCCTTCGTCCTCATCCTCACGGGCCTGCTGGTCAAGGCGGCCGCCGTGCCCTTCCACTTCTGGCTCCCCGACGCCCACGCCGTCGCCCCCACCCCGGTCTGCATGCTGCTCTCCGGCGTCATGGTCGAACTCGGCGTGTACGGGATCTGGCGGATCCACTGGACCGTCTTCGGCGGCCCCGGCGGTATCGCGGCGGACGACGTCCAACGCGCCCTGGTGACACTCGGTGTACTGACCTCGGTCGTGGGGGCGGCCATGTGCTGGCAGCAGCGCCACCTCAAGCGGCTGCTGGCCTTCTCCACCGTCGCCCACACCGGCCTCTTCCTCATCGGCCTCGGGCTGACCACCCCGGACAGCACAGCGGGCGTCGCCCTCTACGTCCTCGGGCACGCGGGGGTGAAGGCGGCGCTCTTCGCGTGCGCCGGCATCCTGCTCGACCGCTACGGCTCCATCGATGAGCACGAACTCCACGGCCGCGCACGGGGGCTCCCCTTCACCGGCGTGCTGTTCACCGCCGGCGGGCTGGCCCTCTGCGGGCTCCCGCCGTTCGGCACGGCCCTGGGCAAGGCCGTGATCGAGGAGTCGGCGGGGACGCCGCTCACCGTGCTCTTCGTCGGGGTCTCCGCGGTCACCGGGGGAGCGGTACTGCGGGTCGCCGCCCGGGTCTTCGGCGGCTTCGGTCCCCGGCCCGCCGAGGGCCAGCGTTACGAGACCAGCGGGGAGGGCGAGGAGCCGGAGACCGGCGCGGCGCTCGCCAGGGTTCCTGTCACCATGCTCGCCGTTCCCGCCCTGCTGCTGGCCGCAGCACTCGCGGCCGGGCTGTCGCCCGCTCTGGCCCACGCGGTCGGCGACGCGGTCGACCGGGCGGTCCCGGGAGCCGCGGCCCATGAACCGCGATGGCCGGCCCCCGGCATCCTCCTGGGGCTGCTGTCCACGGCTCTGGCGGGCGCCCTCGCCGCGCGGGCGGTACGGCGGCCGGCGCGCACCGGCGGCAGGGACCTCATGGCGCCGCTGCGGCGGCTGCACTCCGGGCACATCGGCGACTACGTCGCCTGGCTGGCCGCCGGAGCGACCCTGCTGGCGGCCCTGACCCGGTGGTGAGACCCGACCGCGACGCAGCCACCCGGCTCCCGGACGTGGCCACGGGCGCCCGACCGGAAGGCGGGCCACCCTGACTCGTTCGGCGCCCCGGCGTGTCCCACAATGGAATCCGCGGTACACCCGAGTGCGGTGAGATGTTCGGACGAGGGTTCGCAACATGCCTGAAATCGTGTGGTGGGATGCTCATGGGCCCCGGTGTGTCCGGAGGCGTGGGAGCAGGCGGCTGACCAGCAAGGATGGATAGGACGGCATTATGGACAAACAGCAGGAATTCGTGCTCCGTACGCTGGAGGAGCGCGACATCCGCTTCGTACGGCTGTGGTTCACCGATGTCCTCGGTTTCCTGAAGTCGGTCGCCGTGGCCCCCGCCGAGCTGGAGCAGGCCTTCGACGAAGGCATCGGTTTCGACGGCTCCGCCATCGAGGGCTTCGCCCGGGTCTATGAATCCGACATGATCGCCAAGCCGGATCCCAGCACCTTCCAGATCCTGCCCTGGCGCGCCGAGGCCCCTGGCTCGGCACGGATGTTCTGCGACATCCTGATGCCCGACGGCTCCCCGTCCTTCGCGGACCCCCGCTACGTACTGAAGCGGATCCTCGCCAAGACGTCCGACCTCGGATTCACCTTCTACACACACCCCGAGATCGAGTTCTACCTGCTGAAGCACAAGCCGCTGGACGGCACCCGCCCCACCCCCGCCGACAACTCCGGTTACTTCGACCACACCCCGCAGAACGTCGGCATGGACTTCCGCCGCCAGGCGATCACCATGCTCGAATCGATGGGCATCTCGGTCGAGTTCAGCCACCACGAGGGCGCGCCCGGCCAGCAGGAGATCGACCTCAGGTACGCCGACGCGCTGTCCACGGCCGACAACATCATGACCTTCCGCCTCGTCATGAAGCAGGTCGCGCTGGAGCAGGGCGTGCAGGCCACCTTCATGCCGAAGCCGTTCAGCGAGTACCCCGGCTCCGGCATGCACACCCACCTCTCCCTCTTCGAGGGCGACCGCAACGCGTTCTACGAGTCCGGCGCCGAGTACCAGCTCTCCAAGGTGGGCCGCTCCTTCATCGCCGGACTGCTGACTCACGCCGCCGAGATCTCCGCTGTGACCAACCAGTGGGTCAACTCCTACAAGCGCATCTGGGGCGGCTCCACCCGCAGCGCGGGCGCGGGCGGCGAGGCTCCCTCGTACATCTGCTGGGGCCACAACAACCGCTCGGCGCTGATCCGGGTCCCGATGTACAAGCCCGGCAAGACCGGTTCGGCGCGTGTCGAGGTCCGCTCGATCGACTCCGGAGCCAACCCGTATCTGACGTACGCGCTGCTGCTCGCCGCAGGACTCAAGGGTGTCGAGGAGGGCTACGAACTCCCCGCCGGGGCGGACGACGACGTCTGGGCGCTGTCGGACGCGGAACGCCGCGCGATGGGCATCGAGCCGCTGCCGCAGAACCTCGGCGAGGCGATCGCGCTGATGGAGCGCAGTGAACTGGTCGCGGAGACGCTCGGCGAGCATGTCTTCGACTTCTTCCTCCGCAACAAGAAGGCGGAGTGGGAGGAGTACCGCTCCGAGGTCACCGCCTTCGAGCTGCGGAAGAACCTGCCGGTGCTGTAGCTCCCGGGCAGAGGGAAGAGCCTTGTGTGTGGCTGCGGGCCGACGGTGTCGCACCGTCGGCCCGAAGCCGTTTCACCCACCCCGGACCGTATGCCGGGCCGTCGATGCCGGGTGGGCGGCCTCTCGGACATGGGTGTTCCACGGCCTTCCCCCTGCGGGCCTCGCTGCTCTGCGTGAGGGATGGGAGGCCCGCAGCGTGAAGCCGGACGGGCGTTGCTGCCGCCGTGCGGTGACGTACTGGTCAGTGAACCGGGGCGAAGGCGGTGATCGCCTCGACGAGGTCGGCCGGAGCTTCCAGCGGGATCAGGTGACCGGTGTTCGGGATCACCGTGAAGCCGGCTCCGGAGAGGTAGGGCACCAGGTTCTCGCGGAGCACCCCGACAGGCTCGACGCGGTCGTTCCCTCCGGCGACGACGAGGGCGGGGACGCTGATCATGCGGGCGTGCTCAGTGACGTCCTCCGCGATGCCGCGCAGCGGCCACTCCGTACGGGCCGCGTCGGCGCTGGAACGCGAATCGGTCGCAATCTGCGACTTGAGCGATTCGGGCAGGTCGGTCGCGGTGAGGATGGTGTCCCGTGCGCCGGCGACGGAGTCGTCGCTGTCGTAGGCGTGAGAAAGGCCTTCCCGGTACTCGGGAGTGATCTCCGCGGCGGGCTTCGCCGGACCGGAACCGACGAGGATGATGCCGCGGTGGCCGGCGGGCCGGGTCGCCGCGATCAGCTGCGCGACCTTGCCGCCCATGGAGTGTCCGACCAGGACGTAGTCGGTGACGGCCGCGTCCGCGATCACGGCGAGAGTGTCGTCCGAGAGCTGGCGGAGCGTGTAGGGGCCGGGCAGGCCGCTGGAGCGGCTCCACCCTCGGAAGTCGACAGTGAGGAGGTCGCGACCCGCGAGGTGGTCGACGACGAGGTCCCAGGTGCGGGCAGAACCACCCCAGTAGTGGAGAAACACCAGAGTCGGACCGGCCCCCGGTCGATGGTCGTAAGCGGGCATGAGCTGCTGCTGCGTCGAGTTCATCGCGACTTCCTGGATCGGTGTTCTGAGGCGGATCTCCCGCATGTCGATTGAATCTTTGCCGTCATTGCGGGGCATCGGCGCGACTGGTCGCCCGATGGTGGAAACTGGACACGTGACCGTGATCCGGCAGATGACCTACCAGCCCGTCGGGCGCGTTGCCGCCGCTGTCGAGATGATGACGTTCGGCCGCCTCCGCGGGCTGAGCGACGGCGGCACGCAACGTGCCGACTTCCATGTCCTGGCCGTCGTCGATGCCGGACGCGGAGCCGTCACGGTGGACTTCCTCCGGCACCCGCTCAGGGAGCGGTCCGCGGTGTGGGTCGCTCCTGGTGCGGTGCACCGATGGGACGACATCGCCGACGTGGCAGGGCACGTGGTGCTGTTCGTCCCGACCGCGCCGGTCACCCACGCCACCCGACAACTCGCCGCGACCCCGGACCTGGCGGCGCACTGGAACATTCCCGACGGCGACTGGCCCTTCGTCGACACCGCGCGCAACCATCTGCTC
This sequence comes from Streptomyces sp. NBC_00344, assembly GCF_036088315.1. Taxonomy (NCBI): domain Bacteria; kingdom Bacillati; phylum Actinomycetota; class Actinomycetes; order Kitasatosporales; family Streptomycetaceae; genus Streptomyces; species Streptomyces sp. NBC_00344. Next base: position 5,073,586 of record NZ_CP107996.1, read on the forward strand.
CTCGAAGCATCCGCCCCGCCCGCGGACACGTCGACGGAGCTGCCCGAGATCCTGCTCTCCGCGCTCATCGCCCGGCTCCGGCCACCGCACGCCGAAGCGCGGTCGGCCAATCCTGCGTTTCGGCTTTTCCGGTCCAGCGTCGAAACGCACTTCCGCGAACATCACGATGCCGGCTACTACGCCCGGGCTCTGGGATACGCCCCCCGCACCCTCTCAAGGGCAGTGCAGCAGGCCACCGGCCGCACCGCGAAGACGTACATCGTCGATCGGATCGCCCTGGAAGCCAAACGGCTCCTCGCGCACGACCGCCTCACCGCGGCCGGCTGCGCCGGCGCGCTCGGTTTCCCCGACGCGTCCAACTTCTCGGTGTTCTTCCTCAACGCCACAGGCATGCGCCCGGGTGCATGGCAGTCGGCGGTGGCCGTCCCGTGAGGTCGCATCCGCCGCTTGCACGGCTTTATCCGACCGCCCCGACTGCACTCGGTCTGGCGCAGCCGTGGAAGCGGTACGTGCAACAGCACGGGGACCAGGCGGTGTTCGTCCCGCTCGGACGCGACCGCTTCGACGACTGTCTCGACGAGTCCCGTTTCCCGTCGCAGCACGTGTCCGGTAGCGGAAGCGACGAGGTCGCTCGCATGCCCGGAGCCCGCAGCACAGATGCAAACAGCCCGCGGATGAACTGGCGAGCCGTCATGGAAGCCCGGGGTTCACAAGGGAGGGTGCCCGCTGGATGATCCCGACGGTGGCCTGATCGCCACGCCGGCAACGGGCGGGATCCGCGACGGCGCCGTGCGGACACTGAAACCCCTTGCAGTAATTCGTTGAAAGTTGCTGCAAGCATCTTGACGTGCTCATCGCCACGGCGGGAAGCTCGCGGCGCAGCCCAGTGGGCTGTGCTCGTCTTCCCCCAAGGAGCCGCTCATGAGATCCCGAGTCATACACGGCGGGCTGGCCGTGTTGCTGGCCGCGACCGGTCTCACCATCGCAGCACAGCAGCCGGCCGGGGCCACACCGCCCGGCAGCAAGGACGTCACCGCCACTCTGTTCGAGTGGAAGTACGACTCGGTGGCCAAAGCCTGCACCGACAGCCTCGGCCCGGCCGGCTACGGATACGTCGAGGTCTCCCCGGCGTCCGAGCAGATTCCGGGCGACCAGTGGTGGACCTCGTACCAGCCGGTGAGCTACAACATCGCGGGCCGGCTGGGGAACGAGGCGTCGTTCAAGAACATGGTCGGCACCTGCCACAGTGCGGGTGTGAAGGTCGTCGCCGACGCGGTGATCAACCACATGTCGGCGGGCTCGGGGACGGGCACCGGCGGCACCAGCTACACCAAGTACAACTACCCGGGGTTCTACCAGGATCAGGACTTCCACTCCTGCCGGAGCAACATCAGCAACTACGGCGACCGGGACAACGTCCAGAACTGCGAACTCGTCGGCCTGGCGGACCTCAACACCGGCAGCGACTACGTCCGCACCACCATCGCCGGATACCTGAACCATCTGATCTCCCTAGGTGTGGACGGATTCCGCATCGACGCCGCCAAGCACATGTCGGCCGGCGACCTCTCCGCCATCAAGGCGAAGCTGTCCAACCCGGGTGTCTACTGGGTGCAGGAGGTCATCTACGGCGCCGGAGAAGCGGTACAGCCGAGCGAGTACACCGGGACCGGCGACGTCGACGCCTTCCAGGGGGCGTACGACCTCAAGCGGATCTTCGGCAGCGAGAAGCTCTCCTCCCTCAGCAACTGGGGCCAGTCCTGGGGTGCCGGCTACCTGGCAAGTGACAAGTCCCGTACTTTCGTGGACAACTGGGACACCGAGCGCAACGGATCCACCCTCAACTACAAGAACAACGCCACCTACACGCTGGCGAATGTCTTCATGCTGGCCTGGCCGTACGGTTCGCCGAACGTCTACTCCGGCTACGAGTTCACCAACAACGACGCGGGCCCGCCCAACGGCGGTACCGTCAACGCCTGTTACAGCGACGGCTGGAAGTGCCAGCACGCCTGGCCGCAGATCGCCAACATGGTCGGCTTCCGCAACGCGGTCGCCGGCACCGCGGTCACCAACTGGTGGTCCAACGGCAGCAACGCCATCGCCTTCGGCCGAGGCAGCAAGGGCTTCGTGGCGATCAACCACGAGGCCGGCTCGCTGACCCAGACCTTCAGCACCTCGCTGCCCGGCGGCACCTACTGCGACGTCCAGCACAGCGGAACGACCTACTCGGTCGGCTCCGACGGAAAGTTCACCGCCACCATCGGTTCCAACGACGCGCTCGCGCTCTACGCGGCGAGCTCCTGCTCCGGCACCGGGAACGGTGGCGGCGGCACCACCGACCCGGTCGGCGGCGCCTCCTTCGCGGTGAACGCCACCACGGTGACCGGCCAGAACATCTACGTCACCGGGAACAGCCCGGCCCTCGGAAACTGGAACACCGGTAACGCCCTGCTGCTCTCGTCGGCGAGCTACCCGGTGTGGAAGCTGACGGTCCCGATGGCCGCCGGCACCGCCTTCGAGTACAAGTACATCCGCAAGGACGGCAGTGGAAACGTCACCTGGGAATCAGGCGCCAACCGCACGGCCGCGGTCTCGTCGGGCGGTTCGGTGTCGGTGAGCGACACCTGGCGCGACTGAGGCCGGGGCACGTCGCGGTACGGGAGTGGACGAGGGTCCGTCCGGCAGCCGTCCGGGCGGACCTTTGTGCTGCCCACGGCGTTGGCGGTTCCGCCGCTCCGCTGACATAACGTGTTCACGGCATTGCCACCAGTGTGCAGGACTCTGGCGGTTGACCATTACCGACTGGTAATACATCTTCTGTGCGCCAGGGCCCAGCGACGGCGCACGCCGTCCCGCACCTCCCCTCACCGCCTGGAGATCCCGGCATGCGCCCTTACAGCAGACGCCAGTTCGTCACCGGCAGTTCGGCGGTCGCCGCCGCCGCGGCACTGACCCTGGCCGACAGCCGGTTCGCATCGGCCGCCGAACGGGACCGCGCGGTGGCAGCCACCGCTGCCCGTGCCGTCCGGACCGACGGCACCACGCTGGAGCAGGCGGCCACGCCGTCCGGTGCGGGGACCTACCGCCGGCTGGCGTCAGGTCCGGGCTGGCCGCTGGTGGTAAGGAACGAGCTGGCGGCGGGAGTTGCCGGACGGGACACCCGGCGCACCGGGCTCGCGTCGTTCGTCCAGTTCACCGACATGCACCTGGCGGACACCGAGTCCCCGGTGCGCTTCGAGTACCTGGCCCGCTACATCGACTCCGCGTACCGGCCGCAGGAGGCGCTCACCGTACGCGGCGCCGCCTCGTTGGTGGAGCGGATCAACTCATTGGCCGGCGGCCCGTACACGGGGGCGCCCTTCTCCGCGGTGATGGCGACCGGCGACAACACCGACAACCATGAACTGGTCGAACTCGACTGGTACTTGTCGGTCATGAGCGGCGGCCGGATCACTCCGAACACAGGTGACCCGTCCCGTTACGAAGGTGTGCAGAACTCCGGATCCGCCGGATACTGGAACCCGGAGTCGACCTTCCAGGACGACTACAAGAAGGCCGGATTCCCTCAGGTTCCCGGATTCCTCTCGGCCTCCGGTCAGCCGTTCACCGCCAGCGGTCTGCGGACCCCCTGGTACACCACGGTCGGCAACCACGACGACAGCATCGAGGGCACACTGCCCGACCTCGGACTGCTCAACTCCCTCTACACGGGAGACAGGAAGATCGAGGGTGTCGACGACGACACCGCCGTCAAGCTGGCGGATGCCATGCAGCACGATCCGGCGCAGGCCGCGCTGCTGCTCGCCCGTCTCCTGGCCGGCGGGCCGATCCGGCGGGTCACCCCGGACGCCCGACGCGCGACCTTCACGCCCAAGCAGTTCGCCCAGGCGCATCTGGACCCGGCACACACGGGCCCCGGCCCGTTCGGTCACGGCTTCACCCAGGCCGCCGCCTCCAGCGGCAAGCTGTACTACACCTTCCCGGTATCCGAAGGCGTGCTGGGCATCAGCCTGGACACCACCAACCGGGCCGGATGGGCGGACGGTTCGATCGGCACGGCGCAGCTGCACTGGCTGGAGTCCGTCCTCCAGTCGTACAGCACCCACTGGTACGACACCGACGGAAAGGTGGTACGCCGGGGCTCCCAGGACCAGCTGGTGGTCCTGTTCAGCCATCACACCAGCACCACCATGGGCAACACCCTGCCCGACCCGAACAACATCTTCGAGGGCCGCCACACCGGCACCGAACTCGTGGACCTCCTGCAGCGCTACCCCAATGTCGTCGCCTGGGTGAACGGGCACACCCACGCCAACCTGATCACCCCGCACGGCCATGCCGTCCCCGAACGTGCCTTCTGGGAGATCAACACCGCCTCCCACGTGGACTTCCCGCAGCACGCCCGCATCATCGAGGTCGCCGACAACGCCGACGGCACGCTGTCGCTGTTCACGACGCTGGTGGAGTCCGCGGCCCCGTACACAACCGACTTCGGCGACACCTCCGAGGCGGGCCTCGCGGCCCTGTACCGGGAGCTTTCCTTCAACGACCCGTACGCCACACCCGCGGCCAAGCTGGGCGCGGCGGCCGACCACAACACCGAGCTGCTGCTGGCCAGGCCGTTCGGGCGCTGACGGTACGCGGGGCGGGGGCGCCGGCCCGGCCGGCGCCCCCGCGGTCGCGGCCCCGCCGGACGGCGGGGGCACCGCCGACTTCAGCCGAAGACCCACCGGGTCTGCGCGTTCCTCCCCTTGTCGAAGCGGGGGGCCGTGTCCGGCGGGACCCGGAACACCTCCGCTCTGCCGCCCGGCCATGGAACGCCCCCGTCCCGCACATCGAAGTGCCATTCCCGGCCGTATGTGACGACATGGGCCCGGGTGAGCGCCCACAGCCGTCCCCCGTCCGCCAGGGGCGCCGTCCTGCCCTCCACGACCAGGTCGTACTCCTCGGCCGGCCGGACCGTCCGGCCCGCTTGCCCGAGGGGCGGACCGGAGGGTTGAAGGGGAGTGACGAGGGAAGGGGGAGCGACGCCTGCACCGGGCGGTCGTCGCCGGGCATCCGGCTCACGGCCGGGCTTCGACCGGCGGTGCTCGACCGGAAGCAGGCACCCGGTACCGGCCGCCTCGACAGAGCCGCTTCCAGCCGCTGCGGATAGGCTCGGAGACCGGACTTCGATCAGCCGGTTCGGTCGGTCCGGTCGGCCTGACGGACCAGCTTGGGAGGCGGCGGCATGACGGTGCCGGGGCGCAAGGGCAGTATGTTCACGCGGTTGCTCCGGCACGGTTTCACCGATCCGTCGGCCGCCGAGCGGCTCCTCGACACCCCGGAGCTCTCGGCCGTCCGCCACGATCCCGTACTGCTCGACGCGCTCGGCGCCACAGCGGACCCCGACCTGGCGCTGCTGGGACTGGTCCGGATGGTCGAGTCGCAGCAGCTGGACGAGCGGCAGACGCTACTGGACACGGTGGTCGCCGCCAAACCGCTGCGGGACCGGCTGTTCGGGGTGCTCGGCGCCTCCGAGGCGCTGGGCGACCATCTTGCGCGGCACCCCCACGACTGGCACGCCCTGGTCACCTATGAGACGGCCGATCTGCACCCCGGAATCCCCGAGTTCGAGCGGGGCCTCGCCGATGCCACCGACTCGGTGTCGCTGCGGATCGCCTACCGGCGGTGTCTGCTGGCCATCGCGGCCCGCGACGTGTGCGGCACGACCGATGTCAGGCAGACCGCCGCCGAACTGGCCGATCTGGCGACCGCCACCCTCCGCGCGGCCCTGTCGATCGCGTCCACAGCCGCACCCGATGATGCGGCCCTGTGCCGTCTCGCGGTCGTCGCGATGGGCAAATGCGGTGGGCACGAGCTCAACTACGTCTCCGACGTGGACGTCATCTTCCTCGCCGAGCCGGCCGACCACAGCGGCAGCGGCGACAGCGAAACCGAGACCAGGGCGGTCCAGTCGGCCACCCGGCTCGCCGCGCACATGATGCGCATCTGCTCGGAGACGAACATCGAGGGCACCATCTGGCCGGTGGACGCCAATCTGCGTCCCGAGGGCCGCAACGGCCCCCTGGTGCGGACCCTCTCCAGCCACCTCGCGTACTACGAGCGCTGGGCCAAGACCTGGGAGTTCCAGGCGCTGCTCAAGGCGCGGGCCGTCGCCGGAGACGTCACGCTGGGCAAGGAGTACGTCGAAGCGGTCAGGCCAATGGTCTGGCAGGCGTCCGAGCGGGAGAACTTCGTGGCCGACGCGCAGAAGATGCGCCGCCGGGTCGTCGACAACATCCCCCCGGCCCTGGTCGAGCGTGAGCTCAAGCTCGGCCCCGGTGGGCTGCGCGACGTCGAGTTCGCCGTCCAGCTGCTCCAGCTGGTGCACGGTCGCAGCGACGCCACACTGCGCAGCGGGAACACCCTGGACGCGCTGGACTCCCTTGCCGCCGGTGGATACGTGGGCCGCGCCGACGCGGCGCAGCTGGACGACGCCTACCGCTTCCTGCGCGCCATGGAGCACCGCATCCAGCTGTACCGGCTCCGGCGCACCCATCTCGTGCCGGAGAGCGAGGTGGATCTGCGCCGGCTCGGACGGTCGATGGGCCTGCGCACCGACCCGGTCGCCGAGCTCACCAGGGCCTGGAAGCGCCATGCCGCGGTGGTGCGCAGGCTGCACGAGAAGCTGTTCTACCGTCCGCTGCTCGACGCGGTCGCCCAGCTGGCGCCGGGCGAGAACAGGCTCAGTCCCAAGGCCGCGGGACAGCGCCTTGAGGCGCTCGGCTACGCCGATCCGGTCGCCGCTCTGCGTCATCTGGAGGCGCTGTCCTCCGGGGTCTCCCGTAAGGCCGCCATCCAGCGCACCCTGCTCCCGGTACTGCTCGGCTGGTTCGCGGACTCCGCCGACCCGGACGCCGGTCTGCTCGGTTTCCGCAAGGTCTCCGACGCGCTGGGCAAGACCCCCTGGTATCTGCGGCTGCTCCGGGACGAGGGCGCCGCAGCCGAGAACCTCGCACGCGTGCTGTCCGGGGGCCGGCTGGCCCCCGACCTGCTGCTGCGTGCCCCCGAGGCGGTCGCGCTGCTCGGCGCGACCGGCGGCCTCGAGACGCGCAGCCGCGCGAACCTGGAGCAGGAGGTGATGTCCGCCGTGGGGCGGGCGGAGACCCCCGAAGGCGCCGTCGCGTCGGCGCGCGGGGTGCGCCGCAGGGAGCTGTTCCGTACGGCGGCCGCCGACCTGATCGGTTCGTACGGCACCGAGGAGAGCCCGGTGGAGGCGGACCGCGGCACGCTGGTGGACCGGGTCGGCAACGCCGTCACCGACCTGAACGCGGCCACCATCGCGGGCGCCCTGCGGGCAGCGGTGCGCGCGCAGTGGGGCGACACACTGCCGACCCGGTTCACGGTCATCGGCATGGGCCGCTTCGGCGGCCACGAGCTGAGCTACGGCTCCGACGCCGATGTGCTCTTCGTGCACTCACCCAGGGACGGTGTGGACGACCAGGAGGCGAGCCGTGCGGCGAACTCGGTCGTCGCGGAGATGCGCAGGCTGCTCCAGCTGCCGACGGCCGATCCGCCCCTGCTGATCGACCCGGATCTGCGTCCTGAGGGCAAGACCGGCCCGCTGGTGCGCACCCTCGCCTCGTACGCCGCCTACTACCGGCGCTGGTCGCGGGTCTGGGAGAGCCAGGCACTGCTGCGGGCCGAGCCGATGGCAGGCGACGACGATCTCGGCGCGGCCTTCATCGAGCTGATCGATCCGCTCCGGTACCCGGTCGAGGGGCTCGGCGACGAGGCGGTGCGGGAGATCCGCCGGCTCAAGGCCCGGATGGAGTCGGAACGGATGCCGCGCGGCGCCGACCCGACGCTGCACGCCAAGCTGGGCCGGGGCGGTCTGAGCGACGTCGAGTGGACGGTTCAGCTGCTGCAGATGCAGCACGGCTGGGAGATCCCCGGTCTGCGCACCACCCGCACGCGTTCCGCCCTGGCCGCGGCCCATGCGGCCGGGCTGCTGCCCACCGAGGACGCCCAGACACTGGACGAGGCGTGGGTCCTGGCCTCCCGGGTGCGGAACGCGGTGATGCTGGTGCGGGGACGGGCCGGGGACACGTTCCCGTCCGACGGGCGGGAGCTCGCAGCGGTCGGGCGGTATCTGGGGTACGAGGCGGGGCACGTGGGAGACATGCTCGACGACTACCGGCGGCTCACCCGGCGGGCCAGGGCGGTCATGGAGGAGCGGTTCTACGGTGGCTGAGGGCGCGGCCGGCGCCCCCGGGCCGGATCCGGTGCTCTCCCCGGCCGGTGTCTCTCAGGCCCTGCCGGTGTCCTGCGCGGTCTTACGGGCCCGTACGGCGACGGGGTGCTCCCGACCGGGGGCCTGGCCCCCCGGCCTCGCACGCTCCGGCTCCTGGCCCTCCGGCCCCGTACCGTCCGGAGCGGGTGCCGGAGCCGCGGCCGGAGCGGGCGCCGCTGCCGGAGTCCGGGCCCGCCGCACCGGGACGCGCGGCAGGCGGTGGGGCAGTGCCCCGTACCACGCGTAGGAGAGCGCCACCCCGAACGACAGGCACAGCATCCCGCCCACCGCGTCCAGCCAGTAGTGGTTCGCCGTGGACACGATGACCAGCAGCGTCGCCGCCGGGTACAGCAGTCCGAGAATCTTCGCCCACGGTGTGGAGGCCAGGGCGAAGATGATCAGACCGCACCACAGCGACCAGCCGATGTGCATCGACGGCATGGCCGCGTACTGGTTCGACATGTTCTTCAGGTTGCCCGACGCCATCGAGCCCCAGGTGTCGTGCACCATGACCGTGTCGATGAAGTGGGTGCCGTTCATCAGTCTCGGCGGCGCCAGCGGGAAGAGGTAGTACCCGGCCAGAGCCACCACGGTCGTGGCGAACAACGCGAGACGCGCCGCCGCGTAACGGCCGGGATGGGAGCGGAAAAGCCAGATCAGGACGCCGATGGTCATGATGAAGTGGAGTGTCGCGTAGTAGTAGTTCATCGACACGATCAGCCATGTCACCGAATTCACCGCGTGATTGACACTCTGCTCGAACCCGAGGCCCAGCGAGTTCTCGGCGCTCCAGACCCAGTCCGCGTTGCGCAGAGCGGTCGAGCGCTGCTCGGGAACAGCGTTGCGGATCAGTGAGTAGACCCAGTAACTCGCCGCGATCAGCAGGATTTCGAACCAGATACGCGGACGGCGGGGGGAACGGAGACGGCCGATGACGGACGCGGCTGTCCCCTGGGTCACGACGGGTGACTCGGTGTCCTTACGGGCTTCCTGTGTCTTCACGGTCGTTTCACCCATGGAAGAAGAGTCTGCCAGAAACAACGCCTCCCCCAGATCATCCCTCGGGGGAGGCCCGTCCGCACCCGGTGCGGACGGCGGTCGCCCTAGGAACGCGGCGTTGACCCGGTCTCGGAACCGGGGCCCGAAGCGGTTGAACCCCGGACGACCAGCTCCGTCATGAAGACGAACTCGCTGTGCGGCGCGGGTGTGCCGCCGATCTCCTCCAGCAGGGCCCGGACCGCGGCCTGGCCCATGGCGGTGACCGGCTGCCTGATCGTCGTCATGGGCGGGTCGGTGAACGCTATGAGCGGGGAGTCGTCGAAGCCGACCACCGAGATGTCACGCGGCACGTCGAGGCCGAGCTGGCGGGCGGCACGGATCGCGCCGAGCGCCATCATGTCGCTGGCGCAGACCACTGCCGTGCAGCCGGACGAGATCAGCGCGGATGCCGCGGCCTGCCCGCCCTCCAGGGTGTAGAGCGAGTGCTGGATCAGCTTCGCGCTCTCGTCCTGGAGCAGACCGAAACTGTCCTGCATCGCCGCTTGGAAGCCCTCTATCTTGCGCAGCACCGGCACGAAGCGGCGCGGCCCCAGCGCGAGGCCGATCCTGGTGTGCCCCAGCGACGCGAGATGGGTGACGGCCAGCCGCATCGCGGCCCGGTCGTCGGGGGAGATGAAGGGCGCCTGCACCTTCGGCGAGAAGCCGTTGACCAGGACGTACGGGACGCCCTGAGCGCGCAGCTGCTCGTAGCGCTGCATATCGGCCGTGGTGTCCGCGTGCAGTCCGGAGACGAAGATGATGCCCGAGACCCCGCGGTCCACCAGCATCTCGGTGAGCTCGTCCTCCGTGGATCCGCCCGGAGTCTGGGTGGCGAGGACCGGGGTGTAGCCCTGCCGGGTCAGCGCCTGGCCGATGACCTGGGCCAGGGCCGGGAAGATGGGGTTCTCCAGCTCGGGGGTGATCAGCCCGACGAGTCCCGCACTGCGTTGCCGCAGCCGTACGGGACGCTCGTATCCGAGCACGTCGAGTGCGGCGAGTACGGATTCGCGGGTGGCCGCCGCGACCCCCGGTTTGCCGTTGAGTACCCGGCTGACCGTCGCTTCACTGACCCCCGCCTGGGCTGCGATGTCGGCAAGCCGTGCGGTCATGGGACTGGACTGTACCGGGCGCATGTCAGATTGCCCACCAGGTGCAGGATTCGCCGGGAATGCGAACAGAGTCCCCATCGATGACGGGAGCCGAAGTGGAGAGAAGCGGCCTGCCGGGGGCGGGCAGTTCGGCAGGGACGGCGAGGGTGTTGAGCGTGCACACAAGCCCGGGGCGGCTGAAGGCCAGGACGCCCGCCGGTGCTTCGAGCCATTGCAGCGGCCTCCCGTTCGGACCCTCCAGCCGGCGCCGGAGCGCCAGCGCGCTGCGGTAGAGCTCGAGTGTGGAGTGCGGGTCGCCGGACTGTGCGGCAACCGAGCGCTCCTTCCAGTTGCCGGGCTGCGGCAGCCACCCGGCGCCTGGCCCGAAGCCGTACGACGGGCCGTCCTCGGCCCAGGGGATGGGCACCCGGCAGCCGTCCCGCAGGCCGTCCTGCCCGGCGTTGCGGAAGAAGGAGGGGTCCTGCCGGAGACCGTCGGGCAGATCGGTGACCTCGGGCAGCCCCAGCTCGTCGCCCTGGTAGATGTACGCGGACCCGGGCAGGGCCAAGGTCAGCAGCGCTGCGGCCCGGGCCCGGCGCAGTCCGGTGGGTCCGTCGCCGTACCGCGTGACATGGCGGACGACATCGTGGTTGGACAGGACCCAGGTGGTGGGGGCGCCGACCGACGCGGTGGCGGCCAGCGACCCGTCGATGACCGAACGCATCGCCGCCGCGTCCCAGGCGCACTTGAGGAACTGGAAGTTGAAGGCCTGGTGCAGTTCGTCGGGGCGCACATACAGCGCGAGCCGCTCCGGGGACGGGGCCCACGCTTCGGCGACCCCGATGCGCTCCCCTTCGTAGGAGTCGAGCAGCCGCCGCCAGGAGCGGTGGATCTCGTGCACACCGTCCTGGTCGAAGAAGGGGAGCGTCTGGGAGCCGATCATCTTCACCTGCTCGCGGGCGCCGATGTCCGGCAGCCCGGCGGCCTTGACCATGCCGTGGGCGACATCGATACGGAAACCGTCGACACCGAGGTCGAGCCAGAAGCGCAGTACCGCGTCGAACTCCTCGCGCACCTCCTGGCTGTCCCAGTTGAGGTCGGGCTGCTCGGGCGCGAACAGATGGAGGTACCAGTCGCCGTCCGGGGTACGGCTCCAGGCCGGCCCGCCGAACACCGACTCCCAGTCATTGGGCGGCAGTTCACCCTCCGCGCCCCGACCCGGGCGGAAATGGTAGCGGGCCCGGTCGGCGGGTCCGCCGGCCAGTGCCGCCTCGAACCAGCGGTGCCGTTCGGATGTGTGGTTCGGGACGATGTCCACGATCACCCGCAGTCCGAGACGGTGTGCGGTGTCCACCAGCGCTTCGGCGTCGTCGAGCCCGCCGAAGAGAGGATCCACCGCCCGGTAGTCCGCGACGTCGTATCCGCCGTCCGCCTGCGGTGAGGCGTAGAAGGGGGTGAGCCAGACCGCGTCCACGCCCAGCTCCGCGAGATAGGGCAGCCGCTCGCGGATGCCCCGCAGGTCGCCGATGCCGTCACCGTCGCTGTCCGCGAAGGACCGCACGTACACCTGGTAGATCACCGCGTCCCGCCACCAGCCGGCCCGGCCTGAGGGTGATGCGGATGCGGGGCCGGTGGCTGCGGTGGTGAGCTCCTGCGTCATGGGTGTTCCTTTCGGAAGACTTGCAACGTACGGGATCAACGCGGACAGACTCCGAAAGTAACAGTCTTGCAAGGCCTTGCGGTGCTGATTGCGGGGTCCGAAGGGCCGCTTCCGGCACCCCGATGGCCCGTTTGACAAGGGTCGTAACGGCAACCGTGCGGATACGCTGAGGTAACGAAGGGCGCTCCTTGCAGAAAAACTCCGCAAGGTCTTTCGGTCTTCTTGCATCCTTGTTACGTTCCTCGCAACCCGGCGCCGTGATGGAGCGGCACCTGTTGAAGGAGTTCACATGCGACGTGGCATAGCGGCCACCGCTCTGGTAGCGACCCTGGCACTCGCGGCGACGGCTTGCGGCGGCGACAGCGGCAGCAGCAAGTCCGACGGGCCTGTCACCATCACCTGGTGGGACACATCGAACGCGACGAACGAAGGGCCTACCTACAAGGCGCTCGTCAAGAAGTTCGAGAAGGCCAACCCGGGTATCAAGGTCAACTACGTCAACGTCCCGTTCGACACGGCGCAGAACAAGTTCACCACCGCTGCCGGCAGCAAGGGCGCCCCTGACGTCATGCGCTCCGACGTCGGCTGGACGCCGGGCTTCGTGAAGTCGCAGTTCCTGGCCCCGCTGGACGACTCCGCCGCGGTCGCCAGCGCCGGCGGGATCGACCCGACGCTGCTGAAGCAGGCCCAGGTCAACGGCAAGCAGTACGGCGTACCACTGGTCACCGACACCCTCGGTCTGCTCTGGAACAAGGAGCTGCTGAAGAAGGCCGGATACGACAAGGCGCCGACCACGCTCGCCGAGGTCAAGGCCGTCGCCAAGGCCGTGGAGTCCAAGACCGACGCCGAGGGCTTCTGGCTGCACGACGACTCCTACTACCTGATGCCCTTCCTCTACGGCGAGGGCACCGACATGGTCGACGCCGGCGCCAAGAAGATCACCGTCAACAGCGCCCCCGCGGCCAAGGCGGTCAACGAGGCCAAGACGCTCCTCGGCTCGCCCGGTGTGCACAAGCTCGACGTGACCGCCAACAAGTACGCGAACATGCAGGACGCGTTCGTCAACGGCAAGGTCGCGATGATCGTCCAGGGCCCCTGGGAGCTGACGAACATCTACAAGGGCGCCGCCTTCAAGGACGCCTCCAACCTCGGCATCTCCCCGGTCCCCGCCGGCTCCACCGGTAACGCCGGTGCCCCGCTCGGCGGCCACAACCTGGTCGCGTACGCCGGTCAGGACGCCGCCCACCTGAAGGCGTCGGAGAAGTTCATCGGCTTCATGACCTCCGCCCCTTCGCAGACGGACATCACGCTCAAGAACGGCACCCTGCCGACCCGTTCGGACGCCGTCACCCCGGCGGTCCAGAAGGAGCCGGGCGTCTCCGAGTTCCAGGCGCTGCTCCAGAACGGCAAGGCCCGCCCGGCGCTGCCCCAGTACAGCTCGCTCTACGCGGACCTGCTGACCAACTACACGAAGATCCTGCAGGGCAAGTCGAGCACGCAGAGCGGCCTCGACGCCACCGCGAAGAGCTACAAGAAGCTCCTTCCGGACTTCACCGACTGACCCGCAGACAGGCCCGCCCGCCCCGCCGCTTCCGAGCCGGGGCGGGTGGGCCCTCGCGCACGTACAGGCAGCAGAGCAGCAGACTCGAGAAGGTGTCGTAGATGACCGTCGCCGTTCAGGGCGGGGCCGGCCGGGGCCGGACCGGCCCGTTCAGCCGGATCAAGCAGTCGTACAACAAGCATTGGTACGCCTGGGCCATGGTGGCCCCGGTCGTTCTCGTCCTCATCGCGCTGGTGCTCATCCCGCTGATCCGCGGCGTCTACCTCACCTTCACGGACGCCACCAGTGACAACGTCGGCCGCACGATCGGCGTCAACCACATCCCCGACTCGTTCAAGTGGGTCGGCCTCCAGCACTACCGGGAGATCCTCTCCGGGGCCGACGGCCAGTTCTGGCCGCACTTCGCCTGGACGGTCATCTGGACCGTGGCCTGCGTGGCCCTGCACTACGGCATCGGGCTCTCGCTCGCGATGATGCTGAACCGGAAGATGCGCGGCCGCACCCTCTACCGGATTCTGCTGATCCTGCCGTGGGCCGTCCCCACCTTCGTCACCGTCTTCTCCTGGCGGCTGATCCTCGCCGACGACGGCGGCATCCTGAACACCGTGCTCGGTGCGCTGCATCTGCCGGAGCCCGGCTGGCTGAGCGACACCACATGGCAGCGCGTCGCCGCCATCGGGGTCAACACCTGGGTCGGTGTGCCGTTCATGATGCTCTCGCTGCTCGGCGGACTCCAGGCCGTGCCGGCCGAACTGTACGAGGCTGCCGAGATGGACGGCGCCACCGGCTGGCAGCGCTTCCGGCACATCACCCTGCCGGGGCTGCGTCCGGTCAGTGCCACGGTGATCCTGCTCGGCACCATCTGGACCTTCAACCAGTTCAATGTGATCTTCCTGCTGTTCGGCGCCACCGGCGGCGAGGACACCCAGATCCTGATCACCTGGGCCTACCGGCTCGGCTTCGGGCAGACCCCCCGCGACTACGCGGGCGCGGCGACGTACGGCGTGCTCGTGCTCTCCATGCTCATCGTCTTCGCCACCTTCTACCGGCGCTGGCAGGCCCGCGGCGAACAGACGGTCCTCCGGTGAACACAGCGACCAACGACGAGAAGGCAGGCAGCCCCATGAGCGTCACCACCGCCGGCCGCACGGCCGCACCGGCATCCGCGGTTCCCTCCGCCCGCGCCGGGCGGAGGCCCCTGCAACGCGGGGAGCGCGGCAGAGGGGCCTCCGCGCTGCTGCACGGCGGGCTGATCCTGGCGAGTTTCATCGCGGCCTTCCCGGTGCTGTGGATCGCCTGGATCTCGCTCGGCCCCGACAAGACCGACTTCCTGCACCCGGGCGCCATCGCGCACAAGATGAGCCTGTCGAACTACTCGTTCGTCATCGAGCACACCGACTTCCTCAAGTGGTTCGCCAACTCGGTGATCGTCTCGCTGGGCACCACGGTGCTCGGTGTGTTCATCGCTGCCAGCTCCGGCTACGCGGTCTCCCGGATGCGCTTCCCCGGCCACCGGCAGCTGATGTGGACCTTCCTGGTCACCCAGATGTTCCCCATCGCGATCCTGATCGTGCCGCTCTACAACATCCTGGCCAACCTCGGTCTGCTGGACACCTACTGGGCGCTGATCCTCGCCTACTGCACCACCGCGGTCCCGTACTGCGCGTGGCTGCTCAAGGGGTACTTCGACACCATCCCGCAGGAGATCGACGAGGCCGGACGGGTCGACGGGCTCACCCCCTTCGGCACCTTCTACCGACTGATCCTGCCGCTGGCCAGGCCCGGTCTCGCGGTCGCCGCGTTCTACACCTTCCTGACCGCCTGGGCGGAGGTGGCCTTCGCGTCCACCTTCATGCTCAGTTCCGACAAGTACACGCTGGCCGTCGGTCTGCAGACCTATGTCAGCGAGCACGACACCCAGTGGAACCTGATGGCGGCCACCTCGGTGCTCATCGCGCTGCCCGCAGCGGTCTTCTTCTATCTGGTTCAGCGCCATCTGGTCAGCGGACTCTCGGCCGGCGCCGCGAAGTCCTGACCCGCGGGGCCCCGGCCCGCACCTCGCTTCTTCCCCCACCCCCGTACTTCCAAGGGATGACATGACCCAGCACCTCGCTGCTCCCACCGGCCACTCCACACCCGGCACACACACCGGATGGTGGCGGGACGCGGTGATCTACCAGGTCTATCCGCGCAGCTTCGCCGACGCCAACGGTGATGGCATGGGCGACCTCGAAGGCGTACGCAGCCGGCTCCCGTATCTGCGCGACCTCGGCGTCGACGCCGTCTGGCTCTCGCCGTTCTACGCGTCGCCACAGGCCGACGCCGGTTACGACGTCGCCGACTACCGCGCCATCGACCCGATGTTCGGCACCCTGCTGGACGCCGACGCGATGATCCGTGACGCGCACGACCTGGGCCTGCGGATCATCGTCGACCTGGTGCCCAACCACACGTCGGACCAGTACGAATGGTTCAAGCGGGCCATCAACGACGGCCCGTCCTCACCACTGCGGGACCGCTACCACTTCCGTGCGGGCAAGGGCGAGAACGGTGAACTCCCGCCCAACGACTGGGAGTCCATCTTCGGCGGGCCGGCCTGGACCCGGACGGCCGACGGCAGCTGGTACCTCCACCTCTTCGCCCCCGAGCAGCCCGACCTCAACTGGGAGAACCCGGCCGTCGCGGACGAGTTCCGCTCGATCCTGCGGTTCTGGCTCGACATGGGTGTCGACGGTTTCCGTATCGACGTGGCACACGGCCTGGTCAAGGCGGAGGGGCTGCCGGACATCGGCGGCGCCGAACAGCTCAAGCTGCTCGGCAACGATGTCATGCCGTTCTTCGACCAGGACGGTGTCCACGAGATCTACCGCTCCTGGCGGAAGATCCTCGACGAGTACCCCGGCGAGCGGATCGCCGTCGCCGAGGCCTGGACCCCGACCGTGGAGCGCACGGCCAACTACGTCCGCCCGGACGAGCTGCACCAGGCATTCAACTTCCAGTACCTGGGCACCCCTTGGGACGCTGACCGGCTGCGCGAGGTCATCGACGTCTCGCTCGCCGCGATGCGCCCGGTCGGCGCCCCGGCCACCTGGGTGCTCTCCAACCACGACGTCACCCGGCACGCGACCCGCTTCGCCAACCCGCCGGGCGGCACGCAGATCCGTACCGCGGGCGACCGTGAACTCGGGCTCCGCCGGGCCCGTGCCGCCACGCTGCTGATGCTGGCGCTGCCCGGCTCCGCGTATGTCTACCAGGGCGAGGAGCTCGGTCTCCCGGACGTCACCGACCTTCCCGACGAGGTGCGCCAGGATCCCTCCTTCTTCCGCGCCGCGGGCCAGGACGGGTTCCGCGACGGATGCCGGGTGCCGATCCCCTGGACCACCACGGGGTCCTCGTACGGATTCGGGTCCGGCGGCAGCTGGCTCCCGCAGCCCGACAGCTGGTCGGGTCTCAGCGTGCAGGCGCAGAGCGGCGACCCGGCGTCCACCCTGGAGCTCTACCGCAGCGCGATCGCACTGCGGCGCGAGCTCCCCGGTCTGGGAGCCGGCGAGTCCGTCGACTGGCTGCCCGGGATGCCCGCAGGAGTGCTGGCCTTCGCCCGCCCCGGCTTCGTCTGCACGGTCAACACGACGGGCCGGGCGGTCCGCATCGCGGCCCCCGGCCGTGCGGTGCTCGCCAGCACCGAAGTGACACCGGCCGACGGTGAGGTCGTACTTCCCGAGGACACCACCGTCTGGTGGGCGGTGTGACCGCACCTCCCAGGCTCGCGCACATCGCGGCGCAGGCGGCGGTCAGCGAGGCCACGGTCAGCCGGGTGCTCAACGGGAAGCCGGGCGTCGCGGACACCACGCGTCAGCGGGTGCTCGCGGCGCTCGACGTGCTGGGCTACGAGCGTCCGCTCCGGCTGCGGCAGCGCAGCGCGGGCCTGATCGGGCTGGTGACGCCCGAGCTCACCAACCCGATCTTCCCGGCCTTCGCGCAGGCCGTGGAGCAGGTCCTGGCCGGTCACGGCTACACGCCCGTGCTCTGCACCCAGATGCCCGGCGGCGCCACCGAGGACGAGCTGGTCGAGCAGTTGGTGGAACGCGGGGTCGGGGGCATCGTCTTTCTTTCAGGTCTGCACGCCGACACGTCGTCGGACCCGGAGCGGTACGCCGGACTGACCGAGCGCGGGGTGCCGTTCGTCCTGATCAACGGATACAACGAGCGGATCAGCGCCCCCTTCGTCTCGCCCGACGACCATGCCGCCGTCCATATGGCCGTGCGGCATCTCGCGGACCTGGGCCACCGCAGGATCGGTCTCGCGGTGGGCCCGTCGCGCTATGTCCCCTCGCGCCGCAAGCGCGAGGGCTTCATCGACGCGGTGTCGGCCCATCTCGGGCAGTCCGTTGAGGAGGCCGAAGTCCTGCTCCAGCACACCTTGTTCAGTGTCGAGGGCGGCCAGGCGGCGGCCGGTGCGCTGTTCGACCAGGGGTGCACCGGCATTGTCTGCGGCAGTGACCTGATGGCGCTCGGTGTGGTGCGGGCGGCCAGGGAACGCGGCCTCGAAGTGCCGGACGACGTCTCGGTGGTCGGGTTCGACGACTCGCAGCTCATCGCCTTCACCGACCCGCCGCTCACCACAGTGCGCCAGCCGGTGCAGGCGATGGCCGCGGCGGCGGTCGGCGCACTGCTCGAGGAGATCGGCGGAAACCCGGTCCAGCACACGGAGTTCGTCTTCCAGCCGGAACTGGTGGTACGGGGGTCGACGGCCCGCCGGGCCGGCTGACCTTCCGCCCCGGCGAAAACGGACGCCGCCCTGCCGCATCACACGGCAGGGCGGCGTCCGTTGTGTCCGGCATGCTTCCGGCTCCCGCAGATGAAGGCCCCCGGGCCTGCCCAGGGCGGGCCGGCGGGGAGTTGGCCCCGGGGCCTCTCTGCGTGCGCTGAATCTAACGCGGTACAGCGCTCCACTGCAATGTCTTGCGCAATATTTTGCGGGCTTCCGTTGACGCCGCGGCAGGCCGGGTCCGTTGCGGTGTGTGGGCGATTTCAGGGTTGCGATTCCGTCATGTCCAAGGGGTTGACCAGGGAGTTGAGGGCTCGTACGGTCTGCTGCGCAACGGTTCTTGCATTTTTGCAGCAAGAGGATTCACCCATCGGAATTCCATGCTGCCGCGCCTACCGAGGAGTGCCCTTCCGTGAGTCCGTCCCTGCGAAGAACGGCAGCCGCCGTCGTGTTCGCGCTCTGCGCGGCGCTCGCGCCGGCGATACCCTCCGCGGCCGCCGCCAAGGCCCCCGTACCGCCGTCGGATGCGAAGCTGGCCTCCGCACCGGCCCGTCATGATGTGACGCGCGAGCAGTTCTACTTCGTCATGCCGGACCGTTTCGCCAACGGCGACACGGCCAACGACAGGGGCGGCCTCACCGGTTCGCGGCTCGAGACCGGTTACGACCCCACGGACAAGGGCTTCTACCAGGGCGGTGATCTGAAGGGGCTCACCAGCAGGCTGGACTACATCAAGGGGCTCGGCACCACTGCCATCTGGATGGCGCCGATCTTCAAGAACCGTCCGGTCCAGGGAACGGGCAAGGACGCATCCGCCGGATACCACGGCTACTGGATCACCGACTTCACCCAGGTCGACCCGCACTTCGGCACCAACGCGGATCTGGCGAAGCTGATCAGAGCGGCCCACGCCAAGGGCATGAAGGTCTTCTTCGACGTCATCACCAACCACACGGCGGACACCGTCGACTACGCGGAGAAGGAGTACGGCTACCGGTCCAAGGGTGCGTACCCCTATCTGGACAAGGACGGCCGGCCGTTCGACGACCGCGCCGGAATGAAGAAGGTCAACGCCGGCTCCTTCCCCTACACACCGGCCGCCTCGCCGGCGGCCGCTGAGAAGAAGGTCCCCGGCTGGCTCAACGACCCGACGATGTACCACAACCGCGGTGACTCCACCTTCGCCGGGGAGAGCGGTGAGTACGGCGACTTCTCCGGTCTGGACGACCTGTGGACCGAGCGGCCCGAGGTCGTCCACGGCATGGAGCAGATCTACGAGAAGTGGGTCCGCGACTTCGGCATCGACGGCTTCCGGATCGACACGGTCAAGAACGTCGACCTGGACTTCTGGACCCAGTGGGCTACCGCCCTCGACGCATACGCCGCCCGGCACGGCCGCCCGGACTTCTTCCTGTTCGGCGAGACCTATTCGTCGGACACCTCGGTCACCTCGCCCTACGTGACCCGCGGACGGCTCGACGCGACCCTTGACTTCCCGTTCCAGGACGCGGCACGCCAGTACGCCTCGCAGGGGGCGCCGGCATCGAAACTCGCCGCGGTGTTCGCGGACGACTACAAGTACACGACCGACAAGGCCAACGCCTATGAGCAGGTGACCTTCCTCGGCAACCACGACATGGGCCGCATCGGCTCGTTCATCGCCCAGGACAACCCCGAGGCCGACGACGCCGAACTGCTCAAGCGTGACGAGCTGGCGAACGACCTGATGTTCTTCTCCCGGGGCAACCCCGTCGTCTACTACGGCGACGAGCAGGGCTTCACCGGCCCGGGCGGCGACAAGGACGCCCGCCAGACCATGTTCGCGTCGAAGACCGCCGACTATCTGGACGACGACGAACTGGGCACCGACCGGACCCAGGCCTCCGACGCCTACGACCCCGCGCACCCGCTGTACCGGCAGATCGCGGCTCTCTCGAAGCTCACCAAGGACCATCCCGCGCTGAGGGACGGCGTGCAGACCCAGCGGTACTCCGCGGACTCCGTCTACGCCTTCTCCCGTACGGACACCAAGCGGCTCGACGAGGACGTGGTGGCCGTGAACAACGCCACCGAGGTGAAGACCGTCGAGATCACGGTCGGCTCACCGCACATGAACTACCGCACTCTGTACGGTGGTTCGGGCACCACTCGGAGCAGCGCGGATCAGAAGATCAAGGTCACCGTACCCGCCCTGTCGTCCCTCGTACTGGAAGCGGCGAAGCCCCTGGCCGCACCCGCCACCAAGCCCTCGATCACCCTGAAGGCGCCGGCCGCCGGAGCCACCGGCACCGTGGAGATCAGCGCGGACACGGACGGCGGCCGGCTCGACCGGGTCGTCTTCGCAGCGCAGACCGGCAACGGACAGTGGAAGACCCTCGGTTCCGCCGACCACGCGCCGTACAAGGTCACCCAGTATCTGGACGCCACGGTGTCCGCCGGAACCGCCCTGCGCTACAAGGCCGTGGTGATCGACAGCTCCGGACGCACGGCGAGCGCCCTCGCCGCGTCGACCGCGGGGCGGACACCGCCGCCCGCCAAGCCGGTCGCCGTCCAGCGCGACTACGCGGTCGTGCACTACCGGCGCACGGACAAGGACTACGAGGGCTGGCAGCTGAAGTCCGGCGACCAGAACGCCGCCTTCACCGGACGGGACACCTACGGCGCCTTCGCCTGGGTCAAGGTCCCCGAGGGAGCGGGCTCCGTCCCGTACACCGTCGAGAAGAGCGGCGAGGCGGACGGCCCGCAGCGCTCCGTCGACCTGGCGGCGACCGGCGAGGTCTGGATCAGTCAGGGCGACGCGGGCCAGAGCGGGACGGCGCCGGACGGCGCGTACCCCCCGCAGGACACCACCAAGGCGGTGCTGCACTACTACCGTGCGGACGGCGACTACGACGGCTGGGGACTGCACACCTGGACCGGGGCCGCGGAACCCACCGACTGGTCGAAGCCGCTCCAGCCCGTGAAGAAGGACGCATCCGGTGTGACCTTCGAGGTCCCGCTCGCGGCCGGTGCCACCGCGCTCAGCTACATCATCCACAAGGGCGACGAGAAGGATCTGCCCACCGACCAGTCCCTGGACCTGGCGGCCTACGGCCACGAGGTGTGGCTGCTCGGCGGGGTGCAGAAGTACCTGCTGCCGCAGACCGGCGCCGTGCCCTCGCTCGATCTCACCACGTCCGAGGCGCAGTGGATCGACCGCGACACCGTGGTCTGGAAGGTGAAGGCGACTGCCGCCACCAGCGAGCAGCTGGTGTACGCACCCGACGGCGGTATCAAAACCGTGGACGGCGCGCTGTCCGACGAAGGGCGGTGGCTGCGGCTCACCCCGTCCGTGCTGACCGACGCGCAGAAGGCCGCGTACCCGCACCTGAAGGACTACCCGGCGTTCACCGTCGACCAGCGGGACCGCGACCGTGTCAAGGAGTCGCTGAAGGGGCAGATCATCGCCACCCAGCGGGCCGCCAACGGTGCGCTCCTGGCCGCCACCGGCGTGCAGACCCAGGGCATCCTCGACGACATCTACAGCCCGGCCGCGGCGAAGGCCTCGCTCGGCCCGGTCTTCCATCACGGGCGGCCCACCCTGTCCGTCTGGGCCCCCACTGCCCACTCGGTGTCCCTCGAACTCGACGGCAGATCAGTCCCCATGCACCGGGACTCCACCGACGGTGTGTGGTCGGTGACCGGCAGCGGCAACTGGGCCGGGAAGCCGTACCGCTATGTGGTCAGGGTGTGGGCGCCGAGCGTCCAGAAGCTGGTCACCAACAAGGTCACCGACCCCTACTCCACCGCCCTGACCACCGACTCGGCCCGCAGCCTGGTGGTCGATCTCAGCGACCCGGCACTCGCCCCCAGGGGCTGGACCTCGCTGAGGAAGCCGGCCGCCGTACCGCTGCGGGACGCGGAGATCCAGGAGCTGCAGATCCGCGACTTCTCGATCGCCGACCCCACGTCGAAGCACGCCGGTGAATATCTGGCCTTCACCGACAAGAACTCCGACGGGATGAAGCATCTGAAGCAGCTCGCGTCCTCGGGCACGTCCTACGTCCATCTGCTTCCGGCCTTCGACATCGGCACCATCCCCGAGAAGAAGTCCGACCGGACGGTGCCGGCCTGTGATCTGAAGGTGTACGCACCCGACTCGGAGTCGCAGCAGGCCTGTGTGGCGAAAGCCGCGGCCAAGGACGCCTTCAACTGGGGCTACGACCCGCTGCACTACACGGTCCCCGAGGGCTCCTACGCAAGCGACCCCGACGGCACCCGGCGCACCGTCGAGTTCCGGCAGATGGTCCAGGGCATCAACGGCGCGGGCCTTCGCACCGTGATGGACGTGGTCTACAACCACACCGTTGCCAGCGGCCAGGCCGACAAGTCCGTCCTCGACAAGATCGTCCCCGGCTACTACCAGCGGCTGATGGACGACGGGACGGTGGCGACCTCCACCTGCTGTGCCAACACCGCGCCCGAGAACACCATGATGGGCAAGCTGGTGGTCGACTCCATCGTCACCTGGGCCAAGCAGTACAAGGTCGACGGCTTCCGCTTCGACCTCATGGGCCACCACCCCAAGGCCAACATCCTGGCCGTACGCAAGGCACTCGACACGCTGACGCCCGCCAAGGACGGCGTGGACGGCAAGAAGATCATCCTCTACGGCGAGGGCTGGAACTTCGGAGAGGTCGCCGACGACGCCCGCTTCGTCCAGGCCACCCAGAAGAACATGGCGGGCACGGGCATCGCGACCTTCTCGGACCGCTCACGCGACGCGATCCGGGGCGGCAGCCCGTTCGACGAGGACCCCGGGGTCCAGGGCTTCGCATCCGGTCTCTACACCGACCCCAACGGATCGGCCGCCAACGGCACAGAGGCCGAGCAGAAGGCCCGGCTGCTGCACTACCAGGACCTGATCAAGGTCGGTCTGAGCGGAAACCTGGCCGCCTACACCTTCACCGACTCCTCCGGCGCCGAGGTCAGGGGATCGGACGTCGACTACAACGGCGCACCGGCCGGTTACGCGTCCGCGCCCGGGGACGCACTCGCCTACGCCGACGCCCACGACAACGAATCCCTCTACGACGCACTCACCTTCAAACTGCCCGGGTCGACCAGTGCGGCCGACCGCTCCCGGATGCAGGTCCTCGCCATGGCCACGGCGGCGCTCTCCCAGGGGCCCTCGCTCTCCCAGGCCGGTACGGACCTGCTGCGCTCCAAGTCCCTGGACCGCAACTCCTTCGACAGCGGCGACTGGTTCAACGCCATCCACTGGGACTGCCGGGACGGCAACGGCTTCGGGCGGGGGCTGCCGATGGCCGCCGACAACCAGCCCAAATGGCCGTACGCCAAACCGCTGCTGAGTACGGTGAAGCCGGCCGGCTGCGCCACCATCGACCGGACATCCGCCGCCTACCAGGATCTGCTGAAGATCCGCACCACCGAGCCGGCCTTCGGACTCGCCACCGCCGCACAGGTCCAGTCGGCACTCGCCTTCCCGCTCTCCGGCAAGGACGAGACCCCCGGCGTGATCACCATGCGCCTCGGTGACCTGGTGGTGGTCTTCAACGCCACCCCGGCCGCCACGACGCAGCAGGTGCCCGGCCTCGCGGGCACCGCGTACACCCTGCATCCGGTGCAGGCCCATGGGGCGGACGCCACCGTGAAGTCGGCTTCCTACGAGAGGAGTTCGGGAACATTCAAGGTCCCGGCGCGCACTGTCGCCGTCTTCAGGGCCGGACGCTGAGGGGCACCGGAACGCTTCAGCCGAGGAGCTTCTCCAGCAAGGTCACCCCGTAGACCCGTCCGTCCTTGCGGACCTTGCCGGAGAACTCCCCGGCGAACCGGTACCCGGCGCTCTCGTAGTACGCGCGCAGCCTCGGGTTGTCGGTGACACAGTCGAGGCGCCCCCGCCCACGCCCGGCAGCGATCATCCGCTGCTCGGCGTGGGCGAGCAGCGCCCGGCCGGTGCCGGCCGGAGCGTGCGCGCGATTCACCATCAGCCGGTGCACGTATCCGGCGACCGGTGGCTGCACACCCCAGGCCTCTTCGTCGTCCCACCACAGCTCATAGGCGCCCGCCAGATGCGCTCCCGCCGATGCCAGCCACACCTCGCCGTCCTTCATCCGGCGCAGGAAGTGCTCGGTGTCCTTCTCCCCGGGCAGCCACTGGTCGATGTCCTGGTCCTTCATCCAGCGCGCCGCCCCGTCGTACAGCGCTACCAGGATCTCGGTGTCGTCCCTGTCCGCCATGCGGAGGGTGAGTTGTGCGGTCATGCTGATCACCGTAAGGGTGGGCACCGACAGCCGTTCACGAGGGACCGGGAGACTGCCATGCCGGAGATCACCGTCGAGTACTCCGCGTCCCTGGGGGACGCCTTCGACCGCCGGGGCTTCGCTCTGGCGCTGCACCCTGTGGTCGTCGAGACGGTCGACGCGAAGATGCCCGCCTGCCAGACCCGGTTCACCGTGGCGGAGGAGTTCGTGGCGGGCGACGGCTCGGCCGATGACGCGGTGCTGCACGTCGGCATCGGGCTGCTGGCCGGACGCAGCGCCGAAGCCAAGGCGCGCCTCTCCGAAGCGGTGCTCGGTCTCGCCGAGCAGCATCTGAAGCCGGCGGGCCGCCCGGTGCACATCTCCGCCGAGGTGCGCGATCTGGACGCGTCCTACCGCAAGCGCTGAGTGTTCATGGAGTCTGGGGGAACCAGGACTGCATGACACTGACCGAACCGCAGGTGAAGCAGGAAGGCCGGCGCCCCCGGCAGTCCTTGTGGGTCAAGGTGCCGGTGGGCCTGGCAGTGATCCTCGCTCTGCTCCTGGCGGGCAGCGGACTCGATCTGCTCCCCGGCCTCGGGGACGTGTTCGGCGAGAAGACGACGGACCGCTCGGGGCCCGCACTGCTCAAGTCGATCCAGGACATGAGCCGCTACGAGGCCGCTTCCGGGAACTTCCAGGTCGTCGTCGACCTGGAGAAGGACACCAAATTCCTGCCGGACGCGATCCGCGGCTCCAGGATGCTGTACGTGGGCGCCGGCACCGTCGGCTCGTTCGTCGACCT
Organism: Streptomyces sp. NBC_00344; assembly: GCF_036088315.1. NCBI lineage: Bacteria > Bacillati > Actinomycetota > Actinomycetes > Kitasatosporales > Streptomycetaceae > Streptomyces > Streptomyces sp. NBC_00344. The sequence continues at coordinate 5,099,023 of NZ_CP107996.1, forward strand.
CGGCAAGGTCGCCAAGGGCAATGTGACCGTCAACAAGGACCGCACCGCGGCAACCCTGCGGCTGCCGCACGCGGTACTGGGCAAGCCGGCCATCGACCCCGACCGTTCGTACGCCGTGTCCAAACAGCGCGGACTGCTCGACCGGCTGGGCGACTTCTTCTCCGACAACCCGAACAACGAGCACGCGGTGCAGAAACTCGCCGCCCTGCACATCGGTGAGGCGGCCAAGGACAGCGGGCTCTCGGCGCGCGCCGAGAAGAACACCACCAGCATGCTCCAGGGGCTGCTGCACTCCCTGGGCTTCAAGCAGGTGTCGGTGGTCTACGGCTGACCGGGCCGGTGCTCAGGTCCGCTGAGCGGGGAGCGGCGCGGCGGGTGCCAGTGCCATCAGCCGCTCCAGCAGGTCACCGAACGGCCCGTCCGGCGGCTCAGCGACGAGGATCTGCCGCACCACATCGGCCATCCCGGCGTCGTACGCGGCGCTCACCGCGGCCAGCGCCGCGAAGTCGTGCACCAGCTGCAACTCCAGCTCGGCCCTCGGAATGTTCCGGCCGTCCAGCCAGATCAGGGCGGTCGACTCGGCAAGCGACACCCAGGACCGCACGACCAACTGCAGCCGTGCGGGCGGATTGCGGACCTCCAGATGGGACATGATCTGCAGATACGCGGCGCTGCGCACCTCGTCGATCATCGCGTTGGCCGTGGTGGAACCCACCGCGGGCCCGCCGCGCATCAGCGCCGAGAACCCGGTCCCGTGCTCGTCGACGAAGTCGAAGTACCGCTTCATCACGCGCAGCAGCCGCGCCCCGAGGGGCCCTTCGCGCGGTTCGACGAACCGCGCCGCCAGCTCGTCGGCGGCCCGGCGCAGCGCGGCCTCGTACAGGTTCTGCTTGCCCGGGAAATAGTGGTAGACGAGTGGCCGCGAAATGCCCGCGGCCGCCGCGATCTCGTCGACCGAGACCTCGTCGGGGGAGCGGTGGCTGAACAGCTCGAGGGCGACAGCGATCAGTTGCTGTCGGCGCTGATCGACGCCCATCCTGCGCCGTGCCCCGGTCGTCATGCGAACAGGGTACCGACAGAGGCGATCCGGGTCTCATCCGGTCAGCTGCCCCCGGGTCCGCGCCCGGTGGCCGCGCGCCGCAACCGGTGGCGCCTCCGGGCGCAACGACCGGGTGTCACAGGCCGAAGCGCGCCACGCAGTGCCAGACCCGCTTCAGATCCTGCGGGTCATACCGCCCGGTCCGTACGGCCTCACCCACGGTCCGGGGTGTGAGCACCCCGTCCCCGGCGATCCCGGCGCCGAGCGCGACGTACTCCGGGCCGCGGTAGCCGGGATGGCGTCGCAGCTCATCGACGGACAGGCGGAATCCGGGGTGCCATTCCACGGGGAAGGGCAGCCGGTGCGCCGCCGCCTCCACTTCGGTATCCCGGTAACAGGGATCGAGCACGATCGCCTCGACATCCCTCCCGAGCACCAGCGGCCCGTGCAGGTGCGCCTCGATGCAGTCGTCGAGCGCATCCCGTCCGTCGGCCTCGGCCAGCCCGATCAGCGGCGCCAGGGCGTCCGCCACACCGAAGTCCGCCGGCTCCAGGGCGCTGTCCGGATAGCAGAAGGTGGCGCGCGCCAGGGCCTCCGTCCTGAGCCGCAGATGCGCCGACCCGAACCGGTGCGCCCCGCCGACGGCCCGGCGCCGGTAGTTCAACGCCCCGTACACAGGCCGGTGGTGCGCAGGCGCTTCGTCGTAGGCGCCACCGAATATCCGGCTCTCCCACCGCCAGCGGTCGCCGCCGGGGTGCGCGGTCAGGCCGCCGTTGCTGGTGCCGGTGACGAACTGCGAGCGGTAGACGCCGTCCTGCGCGAGCGCGTCCAGGATGGACCGTCCGTCCCGGACGGCGCGGTCCGGGTGGAAGTTCAGCGTCACCCGCAGAGCCGGATCCACCGGATCGCCCGATGCGAGGGCGGCGACGTGGTTCAGGGCCCGGTGGTGCGGTGACCTGGGTGTGTCGGCGTTCACAGGGCCAGTGTGCCGGATGGACGGCATCGTGGGCACCGCTGTTTTGAGGTGGTGCGTACGCGGTCGGATCACCGCGACGGGGCGGCGGTCGAGGCTCCCGGCGCGGCCGCCGAGGGCCGTCGGGAGGGCTGCTGCGGCGGTCTCGTGCGGGTTGTCCAGGGCGACGGCGCCGGCCCTGGGTGCCCACGGTGGTGAATGCGACCCGGAGGTGAGCTGGGCGGACCCGGTGGTTCGGCGCGGATCGCCGGTCAGGCGCGGTCGGTTCCGGCCCGCTTCACGTCGTCGACGAAGGCGGTCCAGGCTGCGGACGGGATGAGGAGCGCGGGGCCGGCCGGGTTCTTGCTGTCGCGGACGGGGAGGGTGCCGGGGAAGCCGTCGGCGACCTCTAGGCAGTCGCCGCCGGACGGATTGCTACGGGTGCTCTTGCGCCAGACAGCCTGGGTCAGGTCTATGTGCGCGGTGGGCATGGGTACCTGTCCTCCATCACCTTGCGGATGAAGCCCGCAGACTCGTCTGGGGATAATGCGCTGGCCTGGAGAAGATCGTAGGCGATGGCGTATGGCTCGGCCTCTCCCGGGATCTCCACCAGCGTCCCTGTGTTGATGCCCTCCAAGTAGACCACTTGGCCGTTCCCGGGCAGCGTCAGAAGTGTCACCGAACCACCCATTCCCGGGTGCGCTCCTTGTTCGTAGGGCAGAACCTGCACGGTGATGCGCGGCTTCGTGGCCATGGTGAGCAGGTGATCCAGCTGGTCACGCATGACGAGCGCTCCACCAACGACCCGGTGCAGCACCGCCTCGTCAAGGACGACCCACAGCCACGCGGGAGTTGCTTCATTCAGAATGTTTTGGCGCTCCATCCGAGCTGTCAGCTTCTCCTCCAGTTCTGCTCTTCCACCGCTGAAGACCTGCCCGACACTCAGCATCGCTCTCGCGTAAGCCTCGGTCTGAAGCAGTCCGGGAAGGCTGTGCGCCATGTACTTGTGCATAGCGCTGGCTCGGGCCTCGTACGCCACGAACTTTCGCGCCCAGTCCGGGATCGGTGTCCGCTTGATGTGGCCCCACAGGTCGATCAGATCCCCGTCCGCGTCCAGCAGCGCATCGATTTTGCCGTTGACGTCCAGCGGTGGTGTCTCGTTGCCCAGTTCGTACTGGGCGATGCGGCTGTGTGCGATGGGGATCCTGTCGCCCAACTGCCGTTGGGTGAGCCCCGCACGGACCCGGAGCTTGCGCAGCTTCGTGCCGTACAGCGCGGCCAGCGACGCGGACGGGTCGAGGTCTTTCGGTGCCGGCATCGGTGGGCCCCCCCGTTTTCGTTCGGTGCTCCGAAAACCGTTACACCTAGTGATCGTAGCTCTACGAACCGATGCTTATCCGTGGAAGGCGAAGGCATCGCGAGAAGGGCGAAACCGGTATGGGCGGCACGTGGGAGTACGGGAGTTCGGGCCTCAGTATCAGGGACGCCGAGGCCGCACGGGACGAGTTGCGTGCGGCGCTGGCGGCGGTGGACGTGCTTCTGCCCTCACTGGGGCTCGATCCGGTCTCACTCGCCAGCAGCTACCTGCCTCCGCTGGTGGACCTCGGCCGCTGCAACCCGAGCGTGGCCCGGCAGCTCGCCGCAGCCCTGCGGAGTGCGACCCGTGACCGGTGAGCCGAAGGTCACCCACCTCACCGGTGCCACGGGCAAGACGCAGTCGAAGGAAGTCACCGTCTCCATGCGAGGGATGGACGGTGACCGTGTCCTCGAGGACGACGGCAAGACTCTGGACCCGGACAAGCGGAAGACGGTAACGGCCCAGGGCCTCAAGGCCGCCGCGATCACCGACTCCGACCAGTACGCCGGCTTCACCCGCGAATCGGCCACCTACAACGGGGCCAACGAGGTCGGCGGCACCATCAACGACCCGTGGTCGAAGAAGACGTCCACCCAGCACAAGTCGTACGCCGACACCGAGGCCTACTTTGTGCGCACCGCTGCCACCCACTCCCGGACCAGCGTCACCAGCAGCGGCACTGCCAAGGACCGGGTCCATTCCACCGTCACCACCTACGACGACTACGGCATGGCCGAGACCGTCGAGGACAAGGGCGACGACGCCGTCACCGGCGATGAGAAGTGCAGCCACACCTGGTACGCCCGCAATGACGACCTCGGCATCAACTCCCTGGTCTCCCGCACACGGGTAACCGGCAAACCCTGCGCCACCACCGGTGATGCACTGGACCTGCCATCCGACTCCAGCCGCCCCGGCGACGTCATCTCGGATGTCGCCACCGCCTACGACAAGACCACCTGGTCCTCCACGCAGAAGCCGACCGTGGGCGAAGTGCAGTGGACGGGGCGTGCCAAGAGCTACACGGCGAGCAACAATCCCGTCCGGCAGAAGACCGCCACCACCACCTACGACGCATTGGGGCGGCCGCTCACGGTCAAGACACCAACGACGCACTGGTCACGACCGCTACATACACCCCGTCCAACACAATCGGTCCGCTGATGTCCGGCACCGTCGCCAACAACAAGGGCTACACGACGACCACTGCCGTGGACTTCGCGACCGGAGCCACAACAAAGGTCACCGACCCGAACAACAAGGTCACCGACTCCGAGTACGACGCCCTGGGCCGCGTCACCAAGGTGTGGCTGCCCAACCGGCTCAAAATCCTGGGGGCTTCCCCCAACTACGTGTACGGCTACAGCGTCAAGGCCACCAGCGCTCCCTGGGTGTCCACCGGCGCGATCAAGGGCGACGGCTCCGGATACAACACCACCTACGAGATCTACGACTCACTGCTGCGCGCACGCCAGACCCAGACGCCCTCCCCGGTCGGTGGCACGGTGATCGCCGAAACTCTGTATGACGAGCGGGGACTCGCAGTCACCTCGCTGGCCGACACATGGGCGGACAAGGCCGTTCCGTCCGGCACACTCCTGCAGACCGAGGGCTCCTCGGCACCGATGGAGTCCGACACCACCTACGACGGCGCGGGACGGGCCACCCAGGCCGTCACCAAGGTCCGCGGCGTCACCCGCTTCACCACGAACACCACTTACGCCGGTGACACCGCAGCCACCAGCGCCCCTGCGGGCGGCCAGGCCACCATGGTCGTCACCAACGCCCTCGGCCAAATTACAGAGCGCCGCGAGTACGCGGGACCACAGCCGACCGGCAGCAACTACACCACCACCGGATACGCCTACACCCCGGCGGGTCAGCAGAAGACAGTTACCGGTCCCGATCAGGCCAAGTGGTCCTACACCTATGACTTGTTCGGCCGTCAGGTGGATACGGACGATCCTGACAAGGGCCCCTCCAGCACTGTCTACAACGAACTGGACCAGGCCACCAGCACCACTGACTCCGCCGGCAAGACTCTGCTCTCCGCTTATGACAGCCTCGGTCGGCAGACCGACCTGTGGGACGGCACGAAGAGCGACGCGACCAAGCTCGCCTCCTGGACCTTCGACACCCAGGACAAGGGCCAGCAGGACACCGCGACGCGTTACGACGGCGGCACCGCAGGCAAGGCCTACACCAGCAAGGTGACTGGCTACGACAACCTCTACCGGGTCACCGGCAGCCAGTTGATCCTGCCCGACGCCGCAAAGGAGCCACTGGTTGCTGCCGGTGTCCCGCAGACGCTTTCCTTCACCACGGGCTACAACCTCGACGGCACGGTCAGCCAGGCATCCCAGCCGGCCGTCGCAGGCCTGCCCTCCGAGGTCATGTCCCCGAAGTACAACGCGCTCGGACAGCAGACCACCCTCGCAGGCACCACCGGATACCTCCAAGGTGCCGCCTATTCCCCTCAGGGCGATCTGCGCCAGCTCACCCTGGGCACCGATCCCACCACCTCGGCGAAGAAGGCCTACCTCAACTACGACTACGAGGACGGCACCCGCCGCCTGACCCGCTCCTACGTCACCGACGACGTCCACGGCTACATGCCGCAGGACCTCAACTTCACCCAGGACGACGCAGGCAACGTCACCTCAATCTTCGATGCCAGCACGCAGGGCGGCACCGCCAAGCCCGACAACCAGTGCTTCGCCTACGACGGCGACACACGCCTGACCGAAGCCTGGACCCCTCAGACCGCCGACTGCGCCACCAGTGGTCGAACCTCCGCCAACATCGACGGCGCAGCCCCCTACTGGACCAGCTACACCTACAACGAATCGGGCCAGCGCCACACCGAGACGCAGCACACCACCGCAGGTGACAGCACCACCACATACGCCTACGGCACCACTACCGGCCAGCCCCATCCCCTGACCGGGACCACCGGCCCCAAGACCAGCACCTACGCCTACGACAAGACGGGCAACACCACCAGCCGCCCCGGTACGCAGGCACAGCAGACCCTGACCTGGAACAGCGAGGGCAAACTCGCCTCCACCACCGAACCCGCCGTGGGCAGCAAGCCCAAGCTCGACACGAGCTACCTCTACGACGCCGGCGGTCAGCTCCTCATACGCCGCGCCAGCGGCGACGGCGACACAGTCCTCTACCTCGGCGCCACCGAAATTCACCTCACGGCGAAGGGCACCACGAAGACCCTGACCGGCACCCGCTACTACACCGCGGCCGGCCAGACCATAGCCCTACGCACCGCCACCAAAGACGTCACCGGCACCAAACTCACCTTCCTTGCCTCGGACCCCCACGGCACCGCAACCCTCGCCCTCGCTCCGGCCACCTGGGCGTACACCAAGCGCTACACCACTCCGTTCGGCACCAGCCGCGGCACCAAGCCCAGCAGTTGGCCCGACGACAAGGCCTTCCTCGGCAAACCCGCCGACACTTCCACCGGCCTCACCCATATCGGTGCCCGCGAATACGACCCCACCACAGGACAATTCCTCAGCGTCGACCCACTCCTTGAACTGAATAAACACCAATCCCTCAACGGTTACACCTACGGCGAGAACAACCCAGTAACCAAAGCCGACCCCACTGGCCAAGGGTCATTCACCTGCAATGGAAACTGTGACGGACAGACCAACTTCATAGAATCCCATGACGCACCGAACTTCACCTCAGGGCAGACCTGGCAACAAAAGTACCCGGACTACCCGGCCGCCGGCACAAGCCATACCACCAGCACAGGCAGCACGTTGAAGAAAACCTGGAACTGGCTCACGGGCGGAGTCTATACAGCCCTGAACTACGGATCTTCGATCGTCAGTAACGGCGATATCTGGCAAGGTGTACTCGAAACATATCTCAGCACCCTTGCTATACAAGCCGGCCCGGACGTGATTTTGGTGGGCGGAGCCGAATGCCTTACCCTATGGGGATGCATCGGCTCAGTCCCAACGGTGACCGTCGGATCTGGAATGATTGTCGGCGGGGCGTTCGGTGCAAAGGACGGCATCGAACGCATCGAAAAGGGCCTCGGAAAGGCACTCCGAGAAGCTAAGGGGGATGGTTCCTCTGCTTCGCAAGAAATAAATTGGAAGCCAAATAGCGTAAAAACCTATGGGCATACATTTTCCGATCATGGGGCAAGAAATTCCATTCAGAAAATGGCAGACCGTGCAAAAAATAAAGGAGTGGAAAATAATGGTCAATGGCACGACAATGAAAGTGCCGCAAATATCCTAAGGGAAAATTATCGGCCTGAAGCGAAGAAGGCGTATTTGATCGAAATTCCAAAAGGTGCAGGAAGAGTGGTCTACCAAGACGGGAGGACGGCCGAAGCGACGCACGCCCTTGTCGTTCCCAGAGGGTCATCCGGACTTATCAAGACGGCGTATCCTGTAATCCCCTGAGAGGAGTGAAATGTTCAACGTCACGCTCACGCCACCCACGAGGCGTCTTCCTCCGGAAATGAATCCCGGGCCGCTAGAAGATCCAGAGGATTACGAGTATCTGGTAGTTTACTCGTGTGCACTGCTGGCAAAAACGGATTGTAAATTCCATATCGGAGGATTCGGGTCTGCTAACTGGGGTTTCGACGTCCATTATGATGCATCGTCCTTCCTGGAAGAGCTCCCCCGTATGCTTCGATCTGCGACTCTCGGAGAGGATTTTGATGTCGACCTATACTCCCAGGGTGTAGAACGAAACCTTCAGTTCACGTTTTCCGGAACCGTCGTGGATATCTACTGTGAATCGCGCACTAATTGGGTGCCAGAACCACCCATGGAGTCCCTGAATAGCGACGCTGTGGTATCGATGCTTCAAAACCTGGCCACATCCTTCGCGGCTTCACTCAAGGCTGTGGTTCCGCAAGTGGCGATGTTGCCCCCATTCTCAGACTGGGCCTGACTGACCCCGGGGGAGAGCTGGTGTTCCTCGGTGATGCGTATCCCGGCTCGACGCACGAGCTGGCGGCCGTGGGCCGACGACACCGTGGCCGCGGTTACCGAAGCCGACATCGAAACGGGTGATGGGCAGCGGGCGTATGAGCATCGGGTGGACGTCGTGGTTCAGCCTGTGCGGGGCAGAGAGCTGGTGTGTCGGCGGGCGGACGACTCACTGCGACCGCCCTCCGTATTTCCGTTGACTGCTCCGGCTGGCTTCCTCCGACCAGCCGGAGCTTCTTCATACCCGCATCCGATGCCTACCGGGCGAGCACTGCGCTCGGGGCTCACCCCCCGTCACGCCTGCGTCAGCCGCAGCCCTCCCTCAGGCAGCCGAAGCCCCCGCTGCCCCGTCCATGCCACTCAGTCAGGGGATCGCCGACCTCCCCGTAGCAGACGAAAACCGGACGGGCTACGAACGGACCAAGTTCAAGCACTGGGTCGACGCCGACCACGACGGCTGCAACACCCGGGCCCAAGGTCCTCAAATCCGAGTTACGCACCACACCAGTCGTCGAAGCCGGGTGCAAGATCGTCTCGGGTGAATGGTTCAGCTACTACGACAGCGTCACTGTGACCGCACCCGGCGGCCTCGACCACATGAATTCAAAAATTACATAGAGGCTCGCAAGCATATGCCCGGTTATGAGAGTGCGCCTATCGGGTTCTGTTTCACAAATAACTCTATCGAGCCACGTTTTCGCTCTGCCCTCGACTCGCATTTCGCGCAGTTGCGAAGGGCGAACCCAGGCGTGGATATACGATTGGATATTGCTCAGTGAGTTACTATTTCGAAGTCGATGGGCGGACCGTGTGGGATTGCTCCCTCCGTATCGGGCGGTGGTTCATCGCCTCCGCGGAGAGTGTGGCAGGACTTATTGATCTACCAACGGGGTTGGCGCCTTCCAGTCAGGATTCCTGCGATATCGAACTGAAAATCTTTCGGGGTTTTGTTGACGGATTGCGAGAGTGTTATAACTCCACCCGGCATCCAGTGATGCATTCATTGATGGACGGCCTACTCGTTACGTGCCTCGTTCTGCTGGAGCGTGGGGGTACAGGGAGCGTACCAATGAACTTGACAGAAAATGCCCTGTTCGAAAGAAAAGCCATTATCGCTCAGTCCATGTAGCTTTCACGTGAATCCAGACTGCTTGGTCGAACTGTGCGTCCAACACGGCGCTTTATTCGCTGGTCTACTGAACTTGGTTGAGCGATGTCGGATCCGTTCGCCTGACAGCGGCATGTTGACTCCGGTAGCCCTGGATTGTGAGGTATGCACAGGGCGACGGGTTGACCGACGCCGAGAGGGCCGCGCGGGAGCGGATCCGGCTGCAGGCCGTGGAACGCTTCGAGGGCGGGGAGAAGAACCGGGGGGGATCGCCGCCACGCTACGCGTGAGCGAGCGGTCGGTGGAGCGGTGGCGCCGGGCCTGGCGCGAGCGCGGAGATGTTGGCGTCCAGTCGAAGGGGTCGCCCGGCTGTCCGAGGCTCGGTCCGGGCTGGAACGAGAGTTGGAGCGGGGGCCGCTGGTCCATGGGTGGGTTGACCAGCGGTGGTCTCTGGCGCGGGTGAAGAAGCTGATCGGCCGACTGTTCCACGTCTTGTACACGGTGGAGGGCACGTGGCGGCTATTGAGACGACACGGCTGGTCGTGGCAGCAGCCCGCCCGCCAGGCGATCGAGCGCGACGACGTGGCGGTGGAGCTGTGGAAGAAGGAGGTCTGGCCACGAGTAAAAGCGCCGCAGCGGCCCTCGGGGCCTGGATCGTCTTCGAGGACGAAGCCGGGCAGTCGATGATTCCGCCGCGTGCCAGAACCTGAGGCCGGATCGGCCAGACTCCGGTCGTCCGAGTCCGCGGTCGAGGTTTCGGTCGGGTGTCGATGGCGGGGATGACCTGCTACAAGCCGGGTGAGCGGTCTCGGCTTATCTATCGGATCCGCGAGTACCGCGGCCGCAAGGACGAGCCGAAAGGCTTCGGCTGGCGCGACTTCCGGGACCTGATCGTCCACGCCCGGATCCAGCTCGGTGGCCCGATCGTTCTGGTCTGGGACAACGTCTGCCTGCACCTGACCAAGCCGCTGCGGGCGTTCATCGAAGCGAACTCCCACTGGCTCACCGTGTTCCAACTGCCCACCTACGCTCCGGACCTCAACCCGCAGGAGAGCATCTGGTCGCTGGTCAAGCGCGACATCGGCAATCTCGCGGCAGCCGACCTCGGTCAGATCGCCCGGGACGTGAAGCACAGACTCAGGCAGATCCAGCTCCACCCGAACATGGTCGACGGCTGACTTGCCGACACAGACCTGAGACTGGACGGATGATCTGAGGCGGCAATCGCTGTTGGATCACACATCCCAAAGTCCCCGATCGCCACGTCGTCGCAGAACGTCTCCCAGAAACCGCTGTCCGCGAGAGCGGTCTCGTCGATGCTAGAGATGAGATCACGAAGCTCTTCCGCCACCTCCTCGTACCCGTCCTCGTCGCCGTCCGCATAGAACGGGAATCGTGCGATCACCGCGGCCACGCATTGGTTGAAGGAGCCGAGATCGCTGTTCACATGACGGGCCCTCGCTGACTCGATCTCGGGAATCTGCACCACGTGACCAGTGGCAACGTCGACGGCGATGCGTCCGAACAGGCCACTCGTCGCGATGGCGACCAGCCCTCGCTCACCGATCCCCCCGAGGAACACCGGCTCACTCAGCGGCCGGTACTCATATCCGATCAACCCGACCGGGACACCAATTTCATCGAGATCGATAGCAATCTGGGCAGGCGCCTCGGGTGGAGCGACGATGCGGATCAAGGCGAACTCGGGTTTCGGCAACTGCGGCAGGGGCTGGCTCACCGAGAGGATCTTCTCCCGACGGAATGGTCGAGCGGCATCGCGGACCGTGTTGTAGACCTCGTCGCTTACCAGGGCAGAGGGCCCGCCGCGTCGAAGTAGCCGCCGGTCGGGCCGTCAGGCCCCGGCTGGGCCATCCGAACGATAATCTCGGCGCCCTGCTCGACGGTCTGTGTGCCCTCGCGCCGGTTCAGGTCCGTCGCGGTGTAGCCGGGCTCCACGGCGTTGATCCGCATCCGCGAGAACGCCTTGGCGAACTGCACGGTGAGCATGTTGACCGCGGTCTTGGAGGCCGGGTAGGCGACCCCCGGGTACCCCTTGCCTGCCTGGGCCAACGAGGCCAGGCTGCTGCTGACATTGACCACGACAGGGGCGGAGGAGCGTTCCAGCAGTGGCAGGAAGGCATGGGTCACCCGGACCAGGCCGAAGACGTTGGTCTCGAACACCTCCCGCATCACGTCGGCGGTCAGCTCCGCGGCGCCGATGATGTCGCCTCCCGGTGACCGCACCTCGATTCCGGCGTTGTTGACCAGGACGTCCAGGCCGCCGTCGGCCTCAATGGTGGCCACCGCGTCGGCGACCGACGCATCGTCGGTGACATCGAGTTGCACGAATCGTGCGCCCAGCTCGGCCGCGGCCGCCGCGCCCCGCTCAGTGTTGCGCGCTCCCAGGTAGACGGTGTGGCCCGCGGCGATGAGGCGGCGGGCGGTCTCGTGCCCGAGGCCCTTGTTGGCCCCGGTGATCAAGGTTGTCGTCATGGGCACAGCTTCCCTCCGCGATGATGCGATCGACCAATGGTTTACGACACGGTCCCCGGCGCTGCTCGACCAGGGCGCCGACACCCACCGTGCGATCGCTTCACCAGTCCCGGACCGCTCCGCCCGTCGGCCCACCCGCCGCAAGCCGAGCGCCCGCCCGGCAGGCAGCCTGTTCGATCAGGCAGTCATGCTGCTGGTCCGTCTCGCCAGGCGCGACCCGTTCGTTGTGGGGTTTCGGGCCCGGGCGAGCGGTCAGGGGCGGGTGGTTCCGACCCGCTTCAGGTCATCGACGAAGGCGGTCCAGGCGGCGGCCGGGATGAGGAGCGCGGGGCCGGCCGGGTTCTTGCTGTCGCGGACGGGGAGGGTGCAGGGGAAGCCGGGGGCTACCTCGAGGCAGTCGCCGCCTTGACCGTTGCTGTACGTGCTCTTGCGCCAGGTGGCGCTGCTCAAGTCGACTCGCGTGAAGCGCATGCGCGGTACTCCTCCAGTGCGGAACGGATCACCGTAAGGGACTCATCGGGTGGCAGAGCCTGTGCTTGCAGCAGATCGTATGCCAGTGCGTACTCCGCAACCTGTTCTGGAGTCTCGACCAGCTCTCCGGAGTGCGAGCTCTCCGTGTAGGCCACGTCTCGGCCTGTCTCGAGGCTCAGAAGGGTCAACGATCCACCCATGACCGGGTGTTCACCCTTCCCGAAAGGGAGTACTTGCAGGATGACATGTGGCGTGAGTGCTCGGCCGAGTAAGTGGTCCAACTGCCCGATCATGACCGTCACACCGCCCACCGGCCGGCGGATCACCGCTTCGTCCAGGATGCACCACAGGAGGGGAGGCGCGGCGCCGTCGAGAATGTTCTGCCGATCAAGCCTGGCGACTACCAGTTCATCGATCCGGCTGTCGATGTCCCGTGGACGGCTGATCCGCAGGAGGGCCCGCGCATACGGCTCGGTCTGGAGTAGTCCAGGCACTGTCTGTGACGTGTACTTGAGCATTTTGGCCGACTTGGCCTCATAGGCCATGAAGGCCCGCGCCCAGTCCGGGATCGGTGTCCGCCTGATGTGGCCCCACAGGTCGACCAGATCCCCGTCCGCGCCAAGCAGCGCATCGAGCGTGGTGTTGACATCCTGCGGTGGTGTCTCGTTGCCGAGTTCGTACTGGGCGATGCGGCTGTGGGCGATGGGGACCTTGTCGCCCAGTTGGCGTTGGGTGAGCCCGGCGCGGACCCGGAGCTTGCGCAGCTTCGTGCCGTAGAGGGCGGCGAGTGAGGCGGACGGGTCGAGGTCCTTCGGTGCCGGCATCGGCGGCCCCCGTTTTCGTTCGGCGCTCCGAAAACTGTTACTCCTGGTGATCGTAGCCGTACGGACCGATGCTTGTCCGTGGAAGGCGAAGCCATCGCGAGAGGGGCGAGACAGGTATGGGCACGTGGGAGTACGGGAGTTCGGGCCCCGGCATCAGGGAAGCCGAGGCGGCACGGGACGAGTTGCGTGCGGCGCTGGCGGCGGTGGATGTGCTCCTTCCGTCGCTGGGGCTCGATCCGGTCTCACTCGCCAGTACCTACCTGCCTCCGCTGGTGGAGCTCGGCCGTTGCCACCCGAGCGTGGCCCGACAGCTGGCAGCAGCACTGCGGGGTACGTTCCGTGACTGGTGAGCCGGAGTCGGCCGAATCGGAACCGGCCGAGCCGGAGGCCACGGAACGCGACGACGAAGAGGACGCGCGCCGCGCGGAGTTACTGGCAAAGGTGCGCGAGGCGAACAAGCAGAGTCTTGCCCGCCCGCGGTGACGGCGGACGGACCGCCGACGATAGGTAATGCCTGTAGTCGGCTGTGATGCTGCGGCTCAGCAGGGGCAAGGGGTCGAACGTTCCTACCTGTGATGCGCCGGCACCGCCTCCGGGGCGAGGGACGGGGCCCTCGTCACATCGACGGCCACTGGGCGTCCCGGCCCGCTCGAGCAGTGGGATCATCCGGAATGCCTCGTGTTCGTACCGCACATGGCCGCACGGACAATGCCCCGCGAATTATGGCCGGCTGCAGCGGTCAAGCGGCAGGTGCCGAGGTGGAGTTCGGCCATCCTGTATCGGCTCGACGTCCCTACCGTTGTTCACGGTTGCTGCTGACGCTACGGGCCGTGGAACCGTGGATGGCGCGACACGTGTGGAGATCTGGGGAGAGTTGAATGGTCGGCCGCTGCTTTCACGTAGTTGCGAGGGGCGCGCCCCGGAGCGGAACTATGAGTAGTAGCCAGGGCCCGCTCGATATCGGTCGCAGGGAAGGGCGTGCACTTGCTTTCCGTGATCAGTTGACGGTGGAACTCGTCCAGGATGGCGGCGTGCGGGGCATGGCGGTCAATGATCGCACCGATCCCGGGTGGTACGCCGACGGGGCGGCGGCCTGCGTTCCAGTCGTGCAGAAAGGTTCCATGCTCTGAACCACCACGCACGGCTTCGGGCAGGTGACGCAACAGGTGACCGGGGGCGTAGGAGCGGTCGTACAGGAGGTGGTCGGTGAGGAAGGCGGTCTCCCGCCGCGAGAGGTCGAAGTCGCGGCTGAGGGCGAGCCCGAAATCCGCGAAATACACCTGCCGGCCGTCGGTGAGGACATTGCTGAAGTGCGTGTCGAAGTGCACGAGTCCGCGTGAGCTCATGAACTCCGTTCCACGCAGCAGTGCGTCTTCCACTCACAGATAGGGCGAGTCGAGATCCGGCTCCGCTTCAGTCGAATCACGGATGGTGCTGAGCCAGGCACCGAGCGTCTGAGGTACATGTTCCAGAAAGAGCACCAGGCTGGCGGAGGATCTGCCGATGGCCTCCAGTCGACGCCGCACGGCAGGTGACCCTTCCCAGTGGGTGACGGCCCCCTCGATGCCTCCGAACTCATCGGCGAAGTCTCCTGGTGGATGGTCGGGCAGTACCCGCCAGTGGTACAGCAGCGGGAAACCCGCGTACTCGCCGCTCAGGGCCCAAGCGGTAGTGGCCACATGAGCGGCCAGTTCACGCCAGGCCCCGAACCCCTCAGACCCCACTCCGTACTGGTAGAACAGCGGAAGACCGAACAGGTTGGCGGTCGAGTGCGCATGCTCCGAGCGCAACTCGATGTCCGTCAACGGGACCCGCTTCACAAAGACGGGGACCCCCGCGACCTCCATCTCTGTTCGCCTGCCACCGATGCCCGATCCAAGTGCCGGCGCGGTGGCGACCGCATTCCCCAGCCTGCGATCGCTGAGCAGAGAGAGCTGTGCTCCAACCGCTGCGTGAGCGGTCGCGCGCCGAGCGGCGTATGGCGCTTCGGTCTCTTCCATCGGCGACTCCTGCGCTTGAGATACGAGGTCGGACCGCTGCTGATCGTGCCAGAGGCCTCTGTGCGACTACCGAAGTCGCCGTCATCTCAGTTGCAGACGGCGTTCACCCTGGTCGATCCTGTCAACTCGTCGAGCAGGGAGTGTGACGTGGGACTGATCCTTTTCCCGGATGATGGAGACGTCAGCAGTCCGGGCGCTGCTTGGTCGTGCACTGGCTTCCACGATCTCCGGCGACGGCTGGAGGCGATCACTGGTCAATGGCAGGGCCAGATCGGTGATCGGTGCTTCAGTGACACATCGATGATGCCCTGCAGCTGGCGGTCGTCCTGCGGCTCTGCAGGGACAAGGGCGTCGAACTCCTCTTCCTGTGACGCCCGGCAGCGCACCCCGGCCGGCCCGCGGCACACCGTTCTCACCGGCGCCCCACGGACCGTCCCGTCCGATCACCCCCGTACCGGCCGGTTGTTACCAGCCGACCGCCACCTCCAGCCACTGCGGGTCGCCGTGCGAGATGAAGGAGGACTGGCCCGCGTAGTCGTCGTACGGGAAGCCGTACGCGAGGTGGTTGATGCCGTGGTCGTGCCAGTACTTGGCGTAGTAGTTCGCCGGGGCGGCCTGGTAGTAGAGGCTCGGCGTCGACCACTGGTCCTGCGGGAGCTGCGCCACATGGCGGTTGAGGGCCGAGCACATGCCGGGGTCGTTGGCCAGGACTCCGGCGCAGCCGGTGATGTCGGATGTGGGGGCGTTCACGCCGACCGATGCGGCGTAAGCGGTCAGGTAGTCCGCGTACTTGCCGCCGGTGCGGAAGTCGGGGGCGCTGCCGGGGGCCGGGATGCGGTACGGCGCCTGGATGTCGGCGAGGCCCTTGAACTCGGTGGGGACCTCGTCCTTGAACTGCTGGAAGGTCTCTTCCCGGGTCTGCTGGAAGGTGGCGTAGTCGTCGCCCACCTGGACGTCGTTGCCGTCGTGGGAGTGCAGCCGCATCGCCAGCTTGAGGCCGAAGGCGTCCACGCGGGTGGTGTTGCCGTTGAAGACGTCGTCGCCGACGGTGAACTCGATGAAGTCGAAGTACGGGCTGTCGGGTGAGCCGACGTAGAAGTACATCCGGCCCGCCGAGTTCGCCGGCATGTCCAGATAGGGCTGCTCGGCGATCGAGTGCTCCTCGTTGCCGAACTTCCAGTACACGTCGCTGTCCGGGTACTTGCCGTTGGTCTTGTTGAGGATCTTGACCTCGACGACGTTCTGAGCCGCCGGGATGCTGCTGGTGTCGCCCCAGAACGAGTCCGGCGGCGGGTCGCCCGCAGCGGTCGCCGCTGCGGTGCCGGAGCCATGTGCTCCGGCGGCCTGGGCCGAGGACGGCAGGGCGGTGACGACGCACACCGCGAGTAAGGCGAGTGCGGCGGTACGCAGACGCGTGGAGCTGCGGCGATGCGGGGTCCGTGGTGCTGAGGGCATGGGCTCTCCCTGGCTGTGGGGGCTGGAAGCGCACCGTCCGGCTCGTGCGGAAAAGCATGGGGGGCACCAGTCAGAGAGCGCTCTCTGCGAGCCTTCTCCGTCGCCATGCACTTGTCAAGAACCTGGTACGGACCTGAAGTCGGCCGAGAGTGCGCGGTAGCCCGCGGCACATGAGAGGGGCCGCTGCGACCAGGAGGATCGGTCGCAGCGGCCCTGTTGCTGTGGCGCGGGCTGTCAGGCGGTGGCTACCGCGAATACATGGAGGATGCCGCCGTCCGTACTGGACGGCAGTGTCACACTCGCCAGTTGCTTGCCGGCCTGCAGAGCGATCGGCGCGGTGGCGAAGATCTCCGTGTCCACCGGGTCGGTGCCGCCGCCCTGGACGTCGCGGTATGCCGTGTGCACCGCGATCGTGTTGCCGAACGCCGGCTTGTCCGCGCCGCCGCCCAGCGTCCAGTCGCTGAAGCCGATGTCGGCCTGCTGCGTGGTGCCGTCGGTATAGGTCAGGGTGACGGTGCCGCTCGCCTTGCCTTCGGCCGCGCTGCCCAGGAAGCCGAGCCTGGTGGCGCCGGACGCGCTCGGTACGTTCACGACCTGAGCGGACTCACCGGCCACCTCGATGTTGTCGGGGTCGCCGGCGTTCGCCTTCGGCCAGCTGAAGTCGAAACCGTTGGCCGACACGGTGCCGCCCGGGGTGGCACCGGCCGCGCTCAGTGCCTTGGCCGAGTAACTCCAGCCCTCCCCGTCGAAGTTGGCCTGGGGATTGGCGTCATCGGCGGAGATGCCGGCGCTGTTGCGATTCCACAGCATGCCGTTCTTCTCGGCCACGGTCACCGCGACGGATGTCCTGGGGAGCGCGCCCGTGGACGACTCCAGGGTGACGGGGACGGTGTAGTGCCCCTCGTCCGTGCCGGTCGCCGCCGACACCGACAGCTTGGCGCTCACCGCGCCGCCGCCCGGCACCGTGAAATCGCCCTCCGCGGGAGTGACCGTGACACCGGCCGGCGGGGTGGCCTTCCAGTGCACCGTGGTCGCCTTGTCCTCCAGGGTCTGCACCTTGACGGTCGTCTGTGCACCATCACCCCCCGGCTCGACCTTCAGCTGTTCAGGAGTGGCACCGGTGAAGTACTTCACGCCACCGCCCGGGAAGGACGGCGGGGCGTCGGCCGCCGCGCTGCCCCAGGAGGTGTCCGGCTCGGCGCCCAGGGTGTAGTCCAGGGTGCCGCCATGGGTGACCAGGGAGGCGGGAACCCAGGGCTTGTCCGACTTCTTGCCGTTGGTGCGCAGGCTCTGGATGTAGATGTTGTCCGCCGAGGCGGCCGGGGCGTTGACCTTGATGGTCCGGCCCTGACCGGTGTGGATCACGGCGTGCGGGAACAGCGGTGCGGACAGCGTCAGGTCGGCACGGCTGGGGTTCTGCGGGTACATGCCGAGCGCCGAGAAGACGTACCAGGAGGACATGGTCCCGGCGTCGTCGTTACCGGGGATGCCGCCGGGCGCGTCGGTCCACAGCTGGTCCATCTCCGCACGGACGGTCTCCTGCGTCCTGTACGGAGCGCCGAGGTAGTCGTACAGATAAGGCGTGTTGATGTCGGGCTCGTTGGTCGGGTCGTAACGGGTGTCGTCCTTCGCGGAGAAGTCGAACTTTCCGTCCGGCGTCCGGAAGAAGGCGTCCAGCCGCTTCGTGGCCGCGTCCTTGCCGCCCATCGCACGGGCGAGCCCGGCCACGTCGGAGTAGACCATCCAGGTGTAGCGCGCGCTGGTGCCCTCGACGAAACCGCTGCCGGTGCCCGGGGTGAACGTGCCCGCCCAGGTGCCGTCGGCCTTGCGGTCGCGGATGTAGCCGCCCTGCGGGGTGGCGTTGGCGTCGAAGACGTTCGTCCAGTTCCCCGAACGGTCCAGGAACGTCTTCCGGCCGGCCCGGTCGCCGAGCTGTGCGGAGAGTTCGGAGATGCCGTAGTCGGCCGCGGCGTCCTCGAGGGTCTCCGCCGCGCCGCCCCAGCAGTGGCAGCTGTCGGACGGGACGTAGCCGAGATCCAGATACTTGTCGAGTGCCGGGCGCTGGCCCACGCACTCGACGTTGCAGCCCGAACTGTCCGAGTCGTTCGCGGTCGGTACGGTCGCCGCCCGCACCAGGGACTTCAGTGCGCCCCTGGCGTCGAAGTCATGGCCGCCGAAGGCGTAGATCCCGGCGAGCGCGGCGTCCGAAGGGTCGCCTGACATCACACTGGTCTTGCCGTTCTCCAGCAGCCAGCGGTCCCATTCCCCGCCGCGCTGGCCCGCGAAGTTGTAGAGCGACTGGGCGTAGTCGCTGCCGGCCCGGGGGTTCAGCAGTGTCATCAGCTGCACCTGGGCGCGGTACTGGTCCCAGCCGGAGAAGGTGCCGTACTGCGCCTTCTGCCCCTTCGCCAGCCGGTGCGTCCTGCGATCGGCGCCCAGATAACGTCCGTCGGTGTCACTGGTCAGGGTCGGTTCGAGCATGGAGTGGTACAGCGCGGTGTAGAAGGTGGAGCGCTGGGCGTCGGTGCCGCCGCTCACCGCTATCTTCCGCAGCTCGCGGTTCCACGCGGCGGCCGCCTGCGACTTGACCGAATCGAAGCTCCTGTGCGGCGCGTTCTCGGCACGGAGGTTGGCCTCGGCGTTCTGCGGGCTGACGTAGGAGACGGCCACCTTCACCTGGACCGAGCTGGTCCCGTCCGCGAAGGTCACATACCCGCCGGAGCCCTTGCCCTCCACCGGGTTGCCGGACGAGCTGTAGCCCGTACCGCCGGTGGCGGATGTGGAGCCCGGCTTCAGGCTGCCGTCGGTCCAGGTGCCGGTCTTGGCGAACGGCTTGTCGAAGTGGGCGGTGAAGTACAGCGTGTAGAGGTCCTTGCGGTTGTTCGCGCTCTGCGGGCCGCAGAAGTTGCCGGCGGTCACCGAACCGGTCACCGTCCGCCCGGCGGCGTCGATCTTCACCGAGGCGTCGGTGCTGCCGCTCTCCGAGTTGGATGTGCGGAAGAGCATGCTGGCCGGCTTGCCGGCGGGGAAGCCGAACCTGCCGGTACCGGTGCGCGCGGTGGTGGTGAGCGCGGCGGACGCGCC
The DNA here is from genome assembly GCF_036088315.1 of Streptomyces sp. NBC_00344. Lineage (NCBI taxonomy): Bacteria > Bacillati > Actinomycetota > Actinomycetes > Kitasatosporales > Streptomycetaceae > Streptomyces > Streptomyces sp. NBC_00344. Next base: position 5,118,785 of record NZ_CP107996.1, read on the forward strand.
GCTGTCCAGGCCGACCTCGTAGGAGCCGGGCGAGGCCGTCTCATGGGTGTGCGAGAAGGTACTCGCGTACGTGGAGTCGGTGGTGTCCGCGGTGGGGGAGGAGTCCACATCGCCGACGTACGGCATGATCGGAATATCGCCGTTCGCGCCGGAGCACCCGACCCCGTTGAGGTGGGTGAGGCTGAAGCCGCGGATCTTCGTCGCGTCGTACTGGTATCCGCCGGGCGCCGGCGTGGAGACCTGCTTGCCACGGGAGTTCTGCGGACTCCAGGCCAGCATTCCGAACGGCTGCACAGCGCCCGGGTAGGTGTTGCCCGCGTTGGACGAGCCGATCAGTGGCTTGACGTAGGACACCGGATCCTGCACGGCGCCACGGGAGCCGCCCTGGCCCGGCGCGGCCGACGCGGGGACGGTGGTGGCCGCCATCCCGAGGGCGGCCATGGCGGTCACCGCTACGGATCCGAGCGCTCTGAGCCGGGTGCGCGGCCGGCGGTTGTGCGTGTCTGACACCGTTCCTGCCCTTCGTGTATGACGGAAGGTCAACGCGACGGGGAGCGGTGGAACTGCCCGACAACGTTGTCAACGACGTCAGGATGCTCCTCCTGTGGGTCCGGGGGTGTCAAGGATTTTCGGAATCCGGTCATCCGGCCCCGGGAGTCCCCCACCGAGCCGGGAGCCGGGCCCGCGCCTGCTGTTGGCCGCTATCGCAGAGAACCGACCTCGGTGCCGTCCGCGAGCCGTCCGTTCAGCTCTGCCTGAGCGCCCCGCTCGGCGGGCACCGTCAGCAGGTGTCCCACGGCGTTTCCGGTGACCCCGCCGGAAGTGGCCAGGGAAGCGAACTGCGAGCTGCCGGCGGCCACTACGAACCAGTGCCCGCCCTGCGACTTCCAGAGCACGCCGGCCAGCACCTGAGGCTTCCGCTCCCCGCAGGCGGCCGAGTCCTCCGCGCGGGCCGCCACCGCGCCCGGGGCGTTCGCCTTCGCACCGGGCGCCTGGAACTGTGCGAGCACCCGGCTTCCGGTGCCGCGCCAGGTGTCGGCACGGGTGCACAGCCAGCGGGCGGTGCCATTGCGCTCCGGCAGCTGCTGGGTGGCGAACTGCCAGGAGTTGACCGTGCGTACGCCGTGCGACCGCACGGTGGGCAGCAGGCAGGCGGTACGTTTCCAGGCCGCCCGTTCGGCCGCTGCCGAGACGTCGTGCGAGTTGCCGGGCGGGCCCGACGTCAGCCGGGCGGGGGTCAGTTCCCCCAGGTCCGTCATCACTCGGTCAGCGGTGGAGTCGCGCAGTTCGACGGTGTCCCAGGAGGTGCAGGTGCGGGCCAGCGCGGAGCTGCGCACCGGGTCGGTGACGCCGTCCGCCGTGCGGTGCAGCGCGACCGCTCGGGCCGATGGGGTGAGCAGGTCCCGCACGGCGGTGCTCCGCACCCAGGGCGCCGTCAGATAACGGACGTTGCCGTCGGTGCGCCCGACGACCAGGGCGTCGGAACCGGCCTCGCCTGCGCCGTCCACCCGTGCGAAGTCGAGTGCGGTGCCACCGCTGCGCTCCCTGGGCTCGGCGTACCGCACCACGCGCAGGCCGTCGTAGAACAGCACGACGGACGCCTGGTCCACCGTGCCCGCGTACAGCAACTGCGGCGCGCCCATCGGGGGCCCCGCCGGGGAGCCCGGCGTCGTGGAGACCTCGACGGAACGGCCGGGCCTGGCCCAGACGGCGAGCGCACGGCGCAGCAGCGCGGTGTCGTGGGCGTGATCACCGCGGACCGGCCATACGGAGAAGTCGGTACGGTCCGAGGTCTTCCAGGCATCGGCAGCGACGCGCTGCAGGCTTGCCGGCTTCAGGGCCTGTTCGGACGCGGCGTTGCGGGCGTACGGCGGGGCCGCGGGCCCGTCCGCGCCCCAGCCGCCGTCCGGCAGCGCCAGCAGTGTCCCGCACACCAGCACCGCGGCCGCCGCGGCCAGCGCCGCTCTGCCCCGCCACCGGCGCCGCACCAGATCGGTGGGCCTGGCCTGGAGCGAACAGGGGTCGAACTCGGCGGAGCTCAGCAGTTCGTACTGCGCGGGCGCGGTGTCCGCCAGGGCGAGTGCCGCGTCGGGGTCGGCCACTCCCGCCTCGTCGAGTACCCGCAGCACCGCCGGATCGTCGAGCTGTTCCAGACCGCGCAGCACATAGGCGGCGCGGGCAGGTCCCGTGAGATCGGCGAGCCGCTGGTCCAGGGCGAGCTCATCGGCCCCTCCGCAGTGCGGGAAGAGCTGCAGCCCCCACACCTGCGGCAGCAGCGGCGGAGTCAGCGGGAGCATCGCCAGGCGGCGATGGTGCGGAGCGGCTGCCTTCAGTGCCGCCCCGAGCACCCGGGCGCGTACATACGCGTAGCCGTCGTCCAGCCCGTCGGCCCGGCGAGGCGAGGGGAGCGCGTCGTCCTCCGGGCGGGGCCCTCGCGGCAGCGCGCGCTGGACGAGGGAATGCGCGGTCAGCACCCTGCGGTTGCGTCCGGGCGATGACGGCAGGACGAGATACGCGAGCCTGACGAACCGGGGGTAGTGCTCGGCGAGCGCGGCACCGGCCTGCTCGGCATCGACCGGGGCGGTTTCCGGCGCGGGGCTCGGGACGACATCCTGTGGCTGCACGTCCAGCAGAACGAGCCAGTCGGCCGATGGTCACCCTCCCGCGGCGTACGGGGCGGCGGGCGGCCGCCCCGTACGGTCACCGGATGCTCAGCTCATCGACCACTGGCTGAACTCGACGGTGCCGCGCAGGCCGCTGCCGCCGTTGGTGGCGCTCATGAAGATGCCCACGTCCTGGGTGATCTCGGTGCCCGGCACGGTGACGGTGCCCACCGTCCGCCAGGTCGCTCCGCCGTCCGTGGAACAGGTACCGGTGAAGGCCGTACCCGTGCGGACGAGCCGCAGCAGAACCGGCGCCTTGATCCCGGTGACGCGCTTGTAGGTGTCCAGCGTCCCGTCGCCCGTGCTGTCGTACGACAGCACCACGCCCTGCCCGGGGGTCACCGCCAGATCGAGGAATCCGGGCGCTCCCGGCGTGGCCAGGCTGTTGCGGACGGCAAGGCCCGAGCGGGCCCAGCTCCCGGTGTTCTCCTGGGAGTCCACCCGCACGGTCGCACTCCGCCCGTCCGCCATCGCCCCGGCCCGGAAGGCCGTGCCGAACTGTGCCGTGCCCTTCCACAGGTCCTGGCCGCTGCCGTTGATCGCCAGCCGCTCACCGAGCTGCCCGAACACCGCTTCGTTTCCCGTGTAGGTGCGCCACACCGTGTCCAGCGGCGCCGCCACGTACACCGCACTCCGCCGGGTGACGGCGACCCGGTCCTCGCCGCGCGGCCCGAACCGGGTGACGAGTGAGTACGGCATCGGCCGCAGCGGTGCGGTCAGCGGCTCCGCCGGCGCGGTGACCTGCCAGGAGACCGAGCCGGTCCCGCCGGGGCCGACACCGCTGAGGGAGGTGTCGCCCTGCGCGGTGGCGTCCAGGCCGGTCAGCGTGAAATCGACCCGGCCGGTGCCGCGCAGCCCGTTGAGATTGCGGAAGACCGCGGTGACCTCTCCCTTGCTGCCGGGGGTGAAGGCGACCGGGTCGGCAGAGACGGATGCGCTGCCCTGGTAAGGGGCGCCGGCGAGCGTGTCGTACACACGTTGCGCGGTGCGGTGGATGTCGCCGGTCGCCCGTACCGGGTAGGCATCCGTCTTCCGGGTCCAGGTGTCCTCCGACGGGTACCAGTCGAAGGTCTTCGCCGGCCTGCCCTCGGTGAGGGCGGCCGTCAACTCGTCCAGATAGGCCTGCCACTGCGGCACATGCACGTCGCCCATCAGTCCGTGCCAGTCGCGGTTGGCGTAGTTGCTGAGATCGTTGGCCGCCGTGCGGTCCGCCCAGGTGGTGATCAGGGTCCGGGCCGTCCACTCCAGTTGCACCGCCTCGTCCGGGCTCGTCCCGGAGCGTCTGGCCTCCTCGAGCCAGGGGCCGAGCAGAAACGCACGGTGGCAGCCGGTGACGGCGTCGGTGAGCCGCATCAGCTTCAGCCAGAGCGCCGCCAGCTCGCGGAAGGTGTCCAGATCCTTGTCGGTGTAGGCGGCGCGCAACTGCGGAAGCAGGATCCTGGCGCGGTCGGCGAGCGCCTGTCTGGCCAGGTCGGTGAGGTCGTAGCGGTAGGCGTCGGAGCCGCGCAGCGATTCCCGCACGCGCAGCAGGGAGGCGAACGCCACGTCGAAACCGGCGGTGTCGAAGGCGAAGTTGACGGAGGCGGTGAGGCTGGGGCGGCGGGAGAAGGGCGAGTCGACCGGACGGCCGTCGGTGCTCGTCAGGCGGTAGGCCGTGGTGGCGAGCGCCGCGAACGCGGCCTTCGCCGCAGGGTCGTCCCCGCCGTAGCGGAACCCGGGATAGCCGGTGAACCAGTCGGCTCTGTCGATCTTCTCGGTGCGCCAGGCGAGTTCGCTGAAGAGTTCGAAGGCGGCGGGATCGCGCTCGGCGGCCTCCGGCATGTACGCGGTGCCGGCCAGTGCGCTGTCCGGCTTGTCGCGCCAGGCGGTGAACTTCGCCGTCCAGCGGTCGGTGTTGGCGCCGATCGTCGTACGGCCGCCGAAGTTGGGGATGGTGCCGAAGGCGTACGGGGCCCCGCCCCAGTCCTTGTCGCGGTCCGTGACGGAGTCCAGGTCGGAGAGTCCGTCGACGATCAGCACCCGTTCGGTGTCGATGGCCTGGAGCAGTTCGCGGCGTGGGTTGGCCTGCCAGCCGAGGATCACCCAGGTGGCGCCGGGGCGGGCGGTCTGCAGGGACGTCTCGACAGCGCGGGCGGCGTCGGATACCGGGACGTCGCCCGGGGTGCCGCCCTCATGGAGCAGATCCATCTTGAAGTGCGCCGCATCGCCGAAGAGCTCGCGCTGATGCCGGTAGAAGGCGGCTGCCGTCCTGCCGAAGACCTCGGTACGCGGGTCCAGCCAGTCGGGACGCCGCAGCCCGTTCCAGGTGCCCTGCGGGACGACGCGGGCACCTGGATTGCGGCCGGTGAAACCGTCGGGGACGGTTCCGAAGTAGCCGGGGAACACCGGGTGCATCCCGAGATCGCGCAGCCGGTCGGCGATACGGCGGCCGAGAGCCGCGCGGCGCTCGATGAGTTCGGTGGAGAGCGGACCGCCGTATCCGCTCATGTTCTGCAGCAGCCACCACGGCTGGTGAGACGGGGCGGGCAGCCAGGTGCGCGCCTCCGTGTCGGAGTACCCGAAGTCCTGCAGCAGCCGGTGGTAGACGGCCTCCTGGCCCGCGGTGACGAGGGCTTCGTTGCACCCGTGCAGTGCGAGGACGTCGATCGTCCGCTCCCAGTGGGCCCAGTCGGCGTACGGGGCGTTGTACCCGTCGTGGGTGTCGTTGAAGGCGAAGCGGTGCGGGACGGTCGCCGACCGCTGAACGGCGGCGCCGGGCGCGGGCAGGCGGGCCGGGAGGCGGAGCTGGGAGCTGTTCCACGAGATATGGGCCCGGCAGACGTACTTGAGATACCAGTGCACCCCGGTCAGGGCCACGGCGGGGCCGGTGGCAGCGACCTCGATACGGCCGGACGAGCCGGTGACCCGGAAGCGTTCACGGCCGGTGAGCGGTGTGAGCCGGAACTGGTCGGCGTGGTGGGGGAGCAGACGGTGCAGAGCGGCGCGGGCGGGGCCGGTATCGAGTGAGGCCCTGGCGGCCCCGGTGGAGGCCCCCGCGGTCCCGGTGGCGAACGCGGGGGAGTGGGCGCCCAGCGCCGCTCCGCATCCGATCGCCCCGGCGGTGCTCAGCAGCGTACGTCTCGACAGCTCGGGCATCTGCGCTCCTTATGTTGCTCGTGTTGCGTTGCGACAACAGGTGCATGCGCAGCGCACGTTAATGAGGAGGCAGGGCCGGAGCAATGGGGCGGGATCAGCCGGACGAGGTAGACGGTTCGCCCGCGAAAACGTTCCGGAGACGGCACGATGGGCGAATGCGTATGCGAGCGCGAACAGCGATGGCGGTCGCAGCCCTGGGCCTGTTGGCCGGCTGCTCGACCTCCCACCCCCACCAATCCGACGACGCGCCACCCGAGCCGAGGACGGCGACCGGCAGCCTGGAGCAGCTGGCGTCGAAGGCACGGTGCAAGCCGGAGATCCAGACGGACGCCAGCGAACTGCGCCAGGCCAACTGCACCACCACCCAGGGGCGGTATGTGCTGGTCACGTTCGCGACCGACCGCGGGCAGCGTGAGTGGATCAACTCGGCCAAGGACTACGGCGGGACCTATCTGCTGGGCCGCAAGTGGGTCGCGGTCGGCGACACCACGGTGGTCGCAGCACTGCGCGGCCGGCTCGGTGGGACCGTGGAAGCCGGCTCGCAGCACCACCAGGGGAGTAGTGGCAGCGGGGGGAGCGACGGGCATTCCGGTCATCACACGAGCTGACCGCGCAGGTCCGGGGGCCTGTGACCACTGAGGTCACAGGCCTTACTGCTACTCGGACGTGACGTTTCTCAGGTGCACTTGCGTCCGCCGTTGATGCAGGACACCACCCGCTTCATCAGCTGGTCGCTGAACACATTGATGAAGTCACCGTGGTCGGTGATCGGCTTGTGCAGCTGCTCGGGGAACGAGTCCACGGCGAAGCCGGGCCCCGGCGGGACGTCGTACACGATCCGCTGGACGAGCTGCGGGATGGCCTTGAAGCCGTTCTGGCAGGCGCCGTTCGCATCGGCGAACGCCACATGGGTGCGGTGATTGGCGCTGTCGGTGTTCTGTCCGTCCCAGCAACTCTGGAAGTGGAAGCTCCGGACCACCTTGCTGCCGTCGGGGCAGATCGGGTACTTGTCCTTGAGCTGACGGTTCTCGAATCCGGTACAGGACCAGGAGGCGTTGGCGTTGGCGTCGCCGTTGGTGAACGCCTTGGCGTCACCGGTGATGATCCGCAGGAAGCGCGGCATGGCGGTGACCTTGCTGACCGGGCTCCCCTTCCAGTTGATGGTGACCTGGGCCGGCGTCTGGATCTGGCCGATGTTCTGGTCCTTGCCGCCACCGTCCTCGTTCACGTCGTTCTCGTCCTGGCCGTTCTGGAGCCGGAGGACGGGCCAGTAGTAGGTGGACTTGTCACCCTGGTTCCGGCAGCTCGTCTGGCCTGCGGCCAGCTTGTCGTCGGTCGAGAAGGCGTCGGTGGCCTGGTTTCCGACGTAGTCGTGCGTATGGTGCGCGCCGTTGCTCACACCAGGTGCCACGATGACGTTCGCCGGGTTGAACTTGCCGTTCTCGTTGCGTCCGCAGTTCGAGGTGAACACTCCGGTGGAACCGGACCGGCGCTGGCGGGGTGCGGCGACGTTGGGCTGCACGGATGTGATGTCGACGAAGTCGGACGCCTCGGGGCCGTTGCCCTGCTGAGCCTGGCCGCCGCCCTGGTCGCCACCCTGACCGCCCTGGTCCTGTCCCTGGTCTCCGCCCTGGTCCGTGCCCTGATCGCCGCCCTGGCCGCCGTTCTGACCGGCATCCTGGCCGCCGTTCTGGCCCGCGTCCTGACCACCGTCCTGGCCGGTGTCCTGGCCGCCGTCGCCGCGCATGCTGCACGGCGCCAGGCTCTCGAGGTTCTGCGGCTTGCTGCCGCTGCGGCCGATCGCGACGGCGATCCGGTCGATCGACGCCCACCGCTTGTCCTTCAGCGGGCCGAGAATGGCGTTCTGGGCATAGCCCGGATCCTGTGCGATCTGGGTTCTGGAGTCCGCCAGTTTCTTGTATGCGTCCGTGATCTGACTGTCGATCCTGGCCAGTTCGCCGTCCACTTCCCGCCGTGCCGAATAGGGAACATCGGGGAGTTCGTTCGATACGTCGGGGCAGTCGACAGTGGACATCTGCTGCGCGGTGTTCTCGCTCTGTGTCTGCGCGTACCGCCGGTGCGACGAATAGCCCGAGTGGTTCTCACCGGCGGAGGCATAGACGTTGACCGCGAGCAAACCACCACCGCCCAGGACCAGCGCGGCCGATGCGGCCACCATGCGGGTCGTCAGCGTGGAGCGTTTTCGTGATGTGCGTCCCATGGAACTCCTCAGACTTCGTATCCGGTAACGGGGATCCCGGCAGGGGAAAGAAGCGCGACGTTCCATACGGGCGCGGAGTGCGGCCCGTTCAGCCGGTCCGGTAAATCGTAGGAATCTCCGTACGCGAACCGGACGGATCGAGCGTTATGCACTGCGCGCGTGCTGCAGGGGCGCCGCCCGGTCCCATACGGTCTGGAACGTGAGACGCAGGCAGGCGGCGAGTGCCGGGTGCTCGATGAACAGTGCGGTGGTGGCGCCGGTACCCGCGACCGGGTCAGGCATGTCGCACAGCACCAACGAGGCGTCGGCGATGACGAGTTTGAGCGGCAGCCGCTCGGCGAAGCGAGCCACCTCTCCTGCGTCGCCGAACCGTCTGACGTTCTCCAGCATCTCCTCGTCGTCCAGGCTGTCGTGGGTGTAGACCGCGTTCACCGTTCCGCCGGCCCGGCTGATCCGCCGTGCGGCCTTGATGCCGGCGGTGTTGGCGGCAGGGGTGACGAACGGCGGCATGCAGAAGCTGAGCAGTTCACCGCTGGCCTGTTTCTGGATGTCCGCATAGCGATCTGCGATCTGCCGGGGGTCGCGCAGTACCTCGATGTAGTCCAGCGGATCGGTGTGGGAGCGCCCGTCGGACCAGATGGGCAGCAGTGTGGCGGCCAGTCCGGCCGACAGCCGCTCCATCTGTTCCAGGGACTCCCGCTGACGGTTCATCAGCCTGGTGATGGCCAGTTCCGGTGTCACCGCGGCGAAGGTGGCCACCCGGCCGCGATGGGCGACGGCAAGCCGGGCCCTGACCAGGGCGTCCAGCACGTCGTAGATCCGCTGCCTCGGTACATCCGCTTCCCGCGCGACCTGTGCCGCGGTGTACGAGTCCCGTCTGACCAGGGCGAGGTAGACGCGCGACTCGTAGCGCGACAGGCCGAGTTCGACAAGGGCACTGACCGACGGTTCCTCCGGCTCCATGGCCGCCACGGTATACGCGCAACCTCCGCGGGGGGCCTCTCTTGATCCAGCCCGTTTCGGGGACAAGCCTTTACCTCCGGTATGCCGCACCGCTGTTGTCGGTGTGTGAGCGCGTCGCTACCTTCATCTCTGCCACCACTCAACCGGGTGGCATCTCGCGAGGTGTTTTGTCATGTACCTAACACCCCTTGGCATGCGCCTCCGCTCGCCCGTTCTGGGCGAACACATCTCCGATGGAGGGCAGTTCCTTGTACTCGAAGAGATCCTCCGGCCGCTCAGGGCTCACCGGCGGCGCCGGTGCGGTGCTGTTGTCGGCCGCGGCGCTGATAACCGGCGGCCTGATAGCCGTGGCACCGACCGCCACCGCACAGGCCGGACCCGCACAGTCGGGTGGCGCCGCCGTCGAACGGCTCTGCGCGCAGCCCACGACGCCCGGCAGGATGGCCTGCCTCGCGCTCGCCCGTACGGATGTCAGGCAGCACCTCGGCATCACCCCGGACGCCGCCCCTTCGGGATACGGCCCCACTGATCTGCAGAGCGCCTACGCACTGCCGTCGGGCGCCGGTGCAGGTGCGACCGTGGCGATCGTCGACGCCCAGGACGACCCCAAGGCCGAAGCGGACCTCGCCACCTACCGCTCCCAGTACGGACTCCCCGCCTGCACCACCGCGAACGGTTGCTTCAAGAAGGTCGACCAGAACGGCGGCACCAGCTATCCCACGGCGGACTCCGGCTGGGCCGGTGAGATCTCGCTCGACGTCGACATGGTCAGCGCAGTCTGCCCGCAGTGCCACATTCTGCTGGTCGAGGCCGACAGCGCGAGCATGGAGGACCTCGGCGCTGCCGTGAACCGCGCGGTCACCATGGGCGCCAAGTACGTCTCCAACAGCTACGGCGGCGACGAGGACTCCACCGACCCCGCATCGGACGCGAGCTACTTCAACCACCCGGGTGTCGCCATCACCGTCAGCTCCGGCGACAGCGGCTACGGCACCGAGTACCCCGCGGCCTCCCAGTACGTGACCGCGGTGGGCGGCACATCGCTCAGCCGCTCGAGTGGTTCCCGCGGCTGGACCGAGTCGGTCTGGGGCACGAGCTCGGGCGGCGACGGGGCGGGCTCCGGCTGCTCCGCGTACGACGCCAAGCCCTCGTGGCAGCACGACACCGGCTGCTCCAAGCGCACCGTCGCCGATGTCTCCGCGGTCGCCGACCCGGCCACCGGCCTCGCGGTGTACGACAGTTACCAGACCAGCGGCTGGAACGTGTACGGCGGCACCAGCGCCTCCTCACCGATCATCGCCGGTGTGTACGCCCTCGCCGGCACCCCCTCGGCGAACACCGTCCCGGCCTCCTACCCCTATGCCCACACATCGGCGCTCAACGACGTCACATCGGGCGCCAACGGCAACTGCGGCAGCTACCTGTGCAAGGCCGCAGCCGGCTACGACGGCCCGACCGGCCTCGGCACCCCGAACGGTGTGACCGCCTTCGCCCCCGGCACCAGCACCGGAAACACCGTCTCGGTCACCAGCCCCGGTGACCAGAGCACCAAGGTGAACACCGCGGTATCCCTGCAGATCAAGGCTACCGACTCGGACACGTCCAAGTCGCTGGCCTACAGCGCCACCGGCCTCCCCGCCGGTCTGTCCATCAACGCCTCGACCGGGCTGATCTCCGGTACCCCGACAGGCACCGGCACGTCCGCTGTGACCGTCACCGCCAAGGACTCCACCAACGCGTCCGGCAGCACCTCCTTCAACTGGACCGTCTCCACGTCGGGCGGAGGTGGCTGCACCGCCGCTCAGCTGCTCGGCAACCCGGGCTTCGAGACCGGCAGCGCCGCACCCTGGACCACCACATCGGGCGTGGTCGACAACAGCAGCGGCGAGCCGGCGCACTCCGGTTCCTGGAAGGCATGGCTGAACGGATACGGCAGCACCCACACCGACACGGTCGCCCAGTCGGTGACCGTCCCGGCCGGCTGCCACGCCACTCTGAGCTTCTACCTGCACATCGACACCGAGGAGACGACCGGCTCCACGGCCTACGACACACTGAAGGCGACGGCGGGCTCGACCACCCTGGCGAGCTACTCCAACCTGAACAAGAACACCGGCTATGCCCAGAAGTCCTTCGACCTCTCCTCGTTCGCGGGACAGACGGTGTCCATCAAGTTCACCGGCGCCGAGGACAGCAGCCTCGGAACGTCGTTCGTCATCGATGACGCGGCGCTGAACATCAGCTGATCCGTACCCGCGCATCGAGTGGGCCCGGAGCCGGTGGCTCCGGGCCCGCACCCGCACCCGCTGTCAGCCCCGGTCGAGGTAGGCGAGCACCGCGAGCACCCGCCGGTTGTCGTCGTCCGACACCGGCAGGCTCAGCTTGGCGAAGATGTTCGACGTGTGCTTGGCCACCGCCCGTTCGGTGACGACCAGTTGGCCCGCGATAGCCGCGTTGGAGCGGCCCTGCGCCATCAGCTGCATGACCTCCAGCTCGCGCGGTGTCAGACTGCCGACCGGCTTGTCCTGGGCGCGCCGGGAGAGCAGCTGCTGGATCACCTGCGGGTCCATCGCGGTGCCGCCGGCAGCCACCCTGCGTACCGCGTCGATGAACTGGTCCGCGTCGAAGACCCGGTCCTTCAGCAGATAGCCCACCCCGCCGGTGCCGTCGGCCAGCAACTCGCGGGCGTAAAGCTGTTCCACATGCTGCGAGAGGACCAGGACCGGCAGCCCGGGCCTGGCGCGGCGGGCGGCGAGAGCGCACTGCAGCCCCTCGTCGGTGTGCGACGGCGGGAGCCTGACGTCGACAACCGCGACGTCGGGCTCCAACTCCGCCAGAGCTGCTGTCAGTTCGGGCCCGGTCTCCACGGCTGCGGCGATCTCGAAGTCGTAGGCCTCCAGCATCCGGACCAGGCCGTCCCTCAGCAGGAAGAGGTCTTCGGCGAGGACAACGCGCACGGAATCTCCATTGTCACCATGGTCGGGCCGCCAACGGGGCTGCTGACTGCCAGTACGCCGTCGAATGTACCCAGTCGGCGTTCGATTCCGCTCAGGCCCGACCCCCGTCCGATCGCCGCACCACCCCGGCCGTCATCGGTGACCGACATCCGCAGCATGCCCTCCCGGTGGTGGATGTCGATCCAGATCCGGTCCGCGCCCCCGTGCTTCACCGCATTGGTCAGGGACTCGCTGACCGCGAAGTACGCGGCCGACTCGGCCGGCGCGTCGACCCGGCCCGCCATCTCCACGGACACCTCGGTGGGAACCGGCAGCCGCAGCGCGAGAGCCCGTACCGCGTCACCGAGACCCCGCTCGGCGAGAACCGGCGGATGGATACCGCGCACCAGGTCACGCAGTTCGGTCAGGGCCTCGGCAGAGGACTCACGGGCTGTCGACAGCATCTTCCTGGCCTGCGCGGGGTCCTTCTCGATGAGCGCCTCGATGGTCGAAAGATTCATCCCCATGGCGACCAGCCTGGCCTGCGCCCCGTCGTGCAGGTCCCGCTCGATCCGGCGCAGTTCGGCTGCCGAGTTGTCCACGGCGTCGTGCCGGGTCTCGGTCAGCCGGTCGATGCGCTGAGCGAGTTCGGCCTCCTTGGTCGGGGCGAGCGACGACGCGGTCAGCCTGAAGTGCGCGGTGACCAGGGCACGGGCGAAGCGCGTACCGAGAAGTATCCAGCAGCATCCGAGCAGCGCCGCGAGGAAGGCCGTGAACCAACCGGTGACCGGCACGAACCCGTACCACAGGCCGCCACCCGCCTCGCTGATCGGCCTCCACAGACCGCACAGCAGCACCATCCCGAAGAGTCCCTCGGCGAGTACGCCGGGTGGCAGGATCGCGAGCACCGCGCCCGCTGTCATGTCGACGAGCAGCCACTGCAGATCCCGCCAGGTCGCCGGATCCTTGAGCATGAGCATGCAGCGCTCGACGCCGCCTGTGACGCCCTTGCGCATGTCATCCGGAAACGGCCGGTAGGGGACCGGGATCCGCGTCCCTGCCCACTGTGCCGCGAGCAGCCGGCGCTGATTGGCGTGCGCACGTACCAGCTGGAGCACGGCAGGGGTGGTGAAGACGCCGACGCCGACAGGGATCAGGGAAATCGAGACGGCAGCCAGGGTGAAGAGCGTGATGGACCCGATGAGGGAGATCAGTGTCAGCGCCAGCCCCTGGGCGGCAGCCAGTGCGGCGTCGCGTGCCGTCGTCGCGTTCATGGTGAGTCCCTCTCGTCCTCGGCCGGTTGAGTGCCGGCGCGGCACCCAGTCTGGCCGCAGAGGGGCAGCCGGGTCATGGGGCCGGCCACCCGGGTGGGGGGTGTAGGTGGCAACACCCCCCGGCCTCGCTCTGCGGCTCCGCGGAGGGGGGCCCGGACGGCTTGGGGCCGGGGCGCCGGCTTTCTAGCGTCGGACACGACCTGTTCGGCACCTACCTCTGGGGGCGAAACGCCATGCGGTCCAACCTCGCGGCCCGTATCGGTGTGTGGAGCGCACACCACCGCAAGACGGCCATCCTGGGCTGGCTGCTCTTCGTCGTGCTCGCCACGGGCATCGGCGGCGCATCCGGCATGATCGAGATGTCCGAATCCGAGAACGGCGCCGGCGACTCGGCGCGGGCCGCCCGCATCCTCGACGACGCGGGCCTCAGCCGCCCGGCCGGCGAGATGGTCATGGTCTCCGCCAGAAGGGCCGGTCAGTGGCGGCAGGCCGCGGCCGAGCTGCGGACCGCCGTGGCGAGGACCGGCCAGGTGCAGAATCTCGCGGCGCCCGTCGCCTCAAAGGACGGCAAGGACGCACTGATCACCTTCGACATGAAGGGGGACGCCGCCTCATCGGCCGACCGGGTGCAGCCGGTGCTCGACGCGGTGTCCGGCGTACGGGCGGACCGGCCGGACGTCACGGTGTACCAGTTCGGCGAGGCGAGTGCGGGCAAATGGCTGGGAGACCTGCTCTCCAAGGACTTCCGGAGCGCGGAGTTCACCGCCGTACCGCTGGCGCTGGGCATCCTCCTGGTCGCCTTCGGGGCCGTGGTGGCCGCACTGCTCCCGGTGGGGCTCGCACTCACCGCGTGCATGGCCGCCTTCGGACTGCTGACGCTCGCCAGCCACCGGCTGCACCTCTTCCAGACCACCTACTCCGTGATGTTCCTGATGGGCTTCGCGGTGGGTGTCGACTACTGCCTCTTCTATCTGCGCCGCGAACGGGACGAGCGGGCGGCCGGCCACGACGCCGGGACCGCGCTGCGGATCGCCGCCGCGACCAGCGGGCGTTCCGTGCTGGTCTCCGGGCTCACGGTGATGGTCGCGATGGCCGGTATGTTCTTGTCCGGTCTGATGCTGTTCAAGGGGTTCGCCCTCGCCACCATCGTGGTGGTGTTCATCGCGATGCTCGGCTCGGTGACGGTGCTGCCCGCGCTGCTCTCCTGGCTCGGCGACCGCACGGACGCCGGGCGGGTGCCCTTCCTCGCCCGGCGTCGCACACGGGGCGTGCGCCGCAGTGGGGGGATCGCCGGCACACTCCTCGGGCCCGTGCTGTCGCGACCGAAGTTCTTCGCGGCCGGCGCGGTCGTCGTCCTGCTGTCCCTGGCTGCTCCCGCTCTCGGTATGAAGACGGAACAGCTCGGCATGGAGAAGCAGTTCGGGTCGTCGTCCCAGCTCTCGGTGGCCTACCGGCACATCGCCCACACCTTCCCCGGCGGGCCCGCCCCGGCGCGGGTGGTGGTACAGGCTGACGACATCGGAGCACCGCGGGTACGCGCGGCACTGTCCGGCTTCGACGGGGTGACCGTCCACAAGAAGCAGAACGTCGCCGAGATCGAGGTGCCGCTGCCCGGAGGCCGGGCCGCTCTGGCCGAGCTGCGTGACCACCGGGTTCCGGCGGCCTTCGGCGGTACGGGCGCCCGGGCCTATGTGACGGGGGAGCTGGCGGGCTCGGTGGACTTCACGGCCCAGCTGAAGCGCGGCATCGTCCCGGTGTTCGCCTTCATCACGGTGGTGACCTTCCTGCTGATGCTGTTCTGCTTCCGCTCCTGGGTCATCGCCGTGACATCGATCCTGCTCAACCTGGGCTCGGTGGCGGCCGCTTACGGAGTGATGACCGCCGTCTTCCAGTACGGCTGGGGAGCCTCGCTCATCGGCTCGGAGAAGGCGGGCGCCATCGAGTCCTGGATGCCGCTGTTCGTCCTCGTCGTTCTCTTCGGTCTTTCGATGGACTACCACGTGTTCGTGGTGTCCCGGATCCGGGAGGCGCACGACCGCGGGCTGAGCACCGGCGAAGCGGTCGGCGAAGGCATCCGGCGGACCGCGGGTGCCGTCACCGGCGCAGCGGTGATCATGGTCGCGGTGTTCTCCGTCTTCGGGACGCTGTCGATGCAGGACATGCAGCAGATGGGTGTCGGCCTCGCGGTCGCGGTCCTGCTGGACGCCACCGTCGTACGGATGGTTCTGCTGCCGTCGGTGATGACGCTCCTCGGCGAACGCAACTGGCCCGCCAGGAAGGGCTCCGCACGACTGCCGGGTCCGGAGCGCGGGGACGAGTACGACGAGGGGCACCGGGCGCCGGCCGGGGTCTGAGCGCACGCACCGGCAACGGGCCGCCCCAGGTCCCCCGGGACCTGGGGCGGCCCGTTGCCGGTCCGCCGAAACCGGTCAGGGTGCGTACTTGTAGCCGACGCGCCGCACCGTCTGGATCGCGTGACGGTGCTCGGCGCCCAGCTTGCGGCGCAGGCGTGCGACATGGACATCGACGGTCCTGCCGTCGCCGACGTGTCCGTAGCCCCACACGGTGGTCACCAACTGGTCGCGGCTGTGCACCCGGTGCGGATGAGCGACCAGGTGCGCGAGGAGTTCGAACTCCAGATAGGTGAGATCGAGTGGCTGCCCGTCGACGGCAGCCGTGCGCTCCTCACTGTCGATCCGCACCGGGCCGCCCGGCTGCGCCCCGGTAACGGGCACGACCGGGGCGGGCGCCGGGTGATCGGCCGGCACGAGCACCAGATAGCCGATCATCGGCGGCCGGCCGGGCACGGAGGGGAGGATGTGCTGGGGTGCGGGCAGCCAGGTCGCACCCGGCGGGAGGAAGTCGGCGATCTGGACCACCTCGTCACGGTCCACGGCCCGGAGCCGGTTGCGGTGGAGCGGAAGAGGGGTGGCGGTCGCAGCGGAGAGGGAACGGGTGTCAGCCATGAGTGGTCAGCTCTTTCGCGCAGAGAGTTCGTCGGGGGGACGTACGTCGAGCGCGCCGGGCGAAGACCTGCGAACAGGCTTTAGAGGACCGGCGCCTGCGTCGCGTGGCAACACACCCGGTCGAAGTCATGGTGCTGACGGGACGGCCAGAACGGCTCGAGGTCGCTGCGACCCGCCGAGGTGTTCCGGTAGCTGTCCATGAGCCCATTGAAGCAGATGTCGGCGGCCGGCAGCAGGGTCTTCTCGGCAGGTGACATTCGCGGGCCCGCCCGCAGGCCCGTCGAGGTCCCGCTGTCAGCCGGTTCTTGTTCCTGTGCGTGCCGGTGTCCGCGGCCCTCCGTGAGCCGGGGCTGTCCTCAGACCTGTCCGGCCTTCTCCAGCGCGGTGCAGCAGGTGTCGACGATCAGCCGGGTGACGACATACGGGTCGACGTTTGCGTTCGGCCGGCGGTCCTCGATGTAGCCCTTCCGGTCCTGTTCGACCTGCCAGGGGATACGGACCGAGGCGCCGCGGTCGGAGACGCCGTAGGTGAACTCGTTCCACGGAGCGGTCTCGTGCAGACCGGTCAGCCGGTCATCGATGCCCGCGCCGTAGTTCTTCACATGGTCCATCGGCTTCGAGCCCTCGCCCAGCGACTCGCAGGCGGTGATGATCGCGTCGTAGCCCTCGCGCATCGCCCTGGTCGAGAAGTTGGTGTGCGCGCCCGCACCGTTCCAGTCACCCTTCACCGGTTTCGGATCCAGCGTCGCCGAGACATTGAAGTCCTCGGCCGTCCGGTAGAGCAGCCAGCGGGCGACCCACAGCTGGTCGGAGACCTCGAGCGGGGAGAGCGGACCCACCTGGAACTCCCACTGGCCCGGCATGACCTCGGCGTTGATGCCGGAGATGCCGAGACCGGCCGCGAGGCAGTGGTCCAGGTGCTTCTCGACGATCTCGCGGCCGAAGATCTCGTCGGCGCCGACACCGCAGTAGTACCCGCCCTGCGCTGCCGGGTAGCCCCCCTCGGGGAAGCCGAGCGGCCGGTGGCCGTCGAAGAAGGTGTACTCCTGCTCGATACCGAAGATCGCGTCCTGTCCGGCGAACCGCTCGGCCACTGCGGCCAGCGGGGCACGGGTGTTGGACTCGTGCGGTGTCATGTCGATGTCGAGCACCTCGCACAGCACCAGGATGTGGTCGCCGCCGCGAATGGGGTCCGGACAGGTGAAGACCGGCTTGAGCACCCGGTCGGACGCGTGGCCCTCGGCCTGACTGGTGCTCGATCCGTCGAAGCCCCAGATCGGCAGGTCCGCACCCCCTGCCATGATCTTCGTCTTGGAACGGAGCTTGGCGGTCGGCTCGGTGCCGTCGATCCAGATGTACTCGGCCTTGAACGTCACGGAAGCCATCCTTTGCGGGTGCGCCAGGTCTGTGGCCGCAGCATCGCAATCCGCGATTTCCCGTCCGTTGCTCAGGTGTGAACGACACGTTTCCCGTGTTTCCACCGTGCGAGCCGATGGCGGACACTGACCGGTATGACAACGCCATCCGTGAGCAAGCTCCCCACCGCGCCGCTCCGTATCGGGCTCCTCGGCACCGGCCCCTGGGCGCAGTCCACCCACGCCCCCGCGCTCGCCGCCCATCCCGGTGCGGAACTCAGCGGCGTTTGGGGCAGGCGCCCGGAGGCGGCGGCCGAACTGGCCGCCGCGCACTCGACGACGGCATACGACGATGTGGACGCCCTCTTCAAGGCGAGTGACGCCGTCGCGGTCGCCCTCCCGCCGGACATCCAGGCCCCGCTCGCGGCCCGCGCTGCCGCCGCCGGATGCCATCTGCTGCTCGACAAGCCGGTCGCCACGACGGCCCGCGGCGCCCGGGACGTCCTCGAGGCGGCCGAACGCGCGGGTGTCGCCTCCGTTGTCTTCTGCACCATGCGCTTCGCCCCGGGAACGGCTGCCTGGATCAGTGAACAGGCCGCGGTGGACGGCTGGTTCGTCGGCCGGGCCGAGTGGCTCGGCGCGCTTTTCTCCCCCGGTGCGGACAGCCCGTACGCCGCGTCGCCGTGGCGCAAGGAGAAGGGCGGGCTGTGGGACGTGGGCCCGCACGCGCTCTCGGTGCTGCTCCCGGTGCTCGGCGACGCCACCCAGGTGACGGCGGCCGGTGGCCCCGGCGACACCGTCCAGCTCGCGCTGCGTCACGCCTCGGGCGCCTCCAGCTCCATCACGCTCAGCCTGAGCGCCCCGGTCAGGGCATCGGGGGTGGCCGTCGAGTTCCGCGGTGAGCAGGGCGTGGCGACCCTGCCCGAGGGCGGTGGCGGAGCGCTGGTTCCGTTCGCCGCCGCTGTCGACGCCCTGCTGGAGTCCGTACGCACCGGGATCGCGCACCCCTGCGATGTGCGGTTCGGCCTGCGGCTCACGGAGATCCTGGCGGCGGCGGAGCAGCAGCTGCACCACAGCTGACCAGCCGTGCCCGGAAGGCCCGAAGCCGGCCGGCGAGGAGTCGGGGACCTGGGCGGCGACGGCGCCCGGGGAACATCCCACCGGAGGCAAGGGGAAGGTCGAGAGCCGCAGTCCGGTGAACCTTCCGGGCCGGAGCACCGGCCGCCGGAGCCCTGGTCACCGGCCGAGCGCATCCCTGACCGCTTCGTCCGTGCGCCCCACCACGGCCGTTCCGTCCTCCGCCGTGATGATCGGCCGCTGGATCAGCTTCGGGTGTCCGGCAAGCGCCGCGATCCAGCGGCCCCTGGCAGCCTCGTCACGAGGCCAGTCCGCCAGCGAGAGCTCCTTGGCCTCCGCCTCCTGTGTCCGGGTGATGTCCCAGGGCTCGAGCCCGAGACGGCCGAGCACCTCCCGGATCTCGTCCTCACTCGGGACGTCGTCCAGGTAGCGGCGGACGGTGTACGAGGCGCCTTCGGCATCCAGCAGGCTGATCGCGCTCCGGCATTTCGAACAGGCGGGATTGATCCAGATCTCCATGGGCCAAAGGTACTTCAGAGGTCCGCCGAACCGCTCTGGCCAGGGGCTTTTGTCAGTGGTGGGCAGTAAAATGGAAGCAGTTCGTGAGGGTCCCACCACCAGCGCCTGGAGGTCGCCGATGGCCGTCGCCACGTATCCGACGGAGCCGCTCCTCAAGAAGCCCCTGCCCGCCGGAAAACCACGTGACTGGTATGTCTCGCACAACCGCAGGCTGAAGGCGATGCGCCTGGCCATCGCCCTGCTCGACTCGGGTGTCTACCTTCCGTCCCAGGCACCGGACGGCAGAATACGGTCCACCGCGGCCCGTATCGGCATCCACCCGCCGTCCGACACCACCTGCCGGATGGTTCGTTTCCTGATCCGCTACGGGCGCTGAGAGCCCGGCGCCCCACGGCGTCACTGTTCCGCCCGGCCGGTGGGTGCCCGCATCCGCACCCACCGGTCGAACGGCGTCTCGCGCGCCACCACATGGCCCAGCGCGATCCCCACCGTGATGCAGGTGAACAGGGTGATCAGCCAGGACAACATGGTGAACACCGCGCCCAGCGGGCCGAACTGATCGGTACTCCGCTGCAGTATGCGCGGCATGTACAGGCGTGAACTCCAGGTCAGCGCGACCACCCCGGCTGCCGTGAGCACCGCTCCCGGCAGCAGGGGCAGCCAGTCCACCCGGCCCGCGAGCAGTAGCCGCTGGGTCCACCACCACAGCAGCAGACTGGCCAGCAACGACAGCGGTACGCCGACCCAGGGTCCGGCGTCGAGGTTGATGTGCAGGGCCCCCTGCGTGAGCAGCGCGACAAGCCAAACCCCCAGCCAGGCCAGCCAGCGCCAGGCGATCGACCGCAGTCCGGCAGCCGGCAGATGCCAGGACCGTTCACAGACCCGTTGCAGCGCCCGGCTGCACGCCGTCGCCGAAAGCAGGGTCACTACCGCCCCGACGGCCCCGGAGGCCTCCTTCGCCTCTCCTTCCTCGGCGCCGAGGACCTTCTGCACGTCATCGAGCGAACTTCCGTCGAGTCCCATCACCGCATGGAGTGAGGTGATCAGCTGATCGCGTACGTACTGCGGCGCGAACGCGCCGATGACGAACAGCACCGGGACCGCGGAGAGAAACGCCTGGGCGGCAAGCCGGGTGGCGGAGTCGAGGATATTGACCGAGGCGAGCTGGCGGAGCACCCGGACGGCGAGAGGTGCCGGACTGCGGATGGCCCGAGCGGCAGAGGTGAACAGCTCACGCATGCCGTCTACCCTGAGGTCCGCCCCGCGCGGCGGCGGGGCGGACGCGCGCGGCATTGGGCTGATACCCGGCGTCGTGGGGGCCCGAGCCGTCGTGCCGTGGCCCCGGCGTCTGTCCGGGGCACGAGCCTTCGTGCTAGGCAAGCCGGTGCCCGGTCGTGGTGTCCACATGACCGGGCACCTCGCCCTCGTGGCGGTCGCCCGTCGACGACGTCCCGGACGGCTCGAACATCAGGATCGACCCTCCTCGGGACGAGGGTTTGTGCTCGGTGCCCTTCGGGACGACATAGGTGTCTCCCTTGCGCAGGGCGACCGTGTGCTCCTTGCCCCCGGCATCGCGCAACGCGACGTCGAACTCGCCGTCGAGCACCAGGAAGAACTCGTCGGTGTCCTCGTGCACATGCCACACATGCTCGCCGAGGGTGTGGGCGACCCGCACGTCGTAGTCGTTCATGGTGGCCACGATCCGGGGGCTGTAGACGTCGTCGAACGACGCCAGCGCCTCGGTCAGATTGACAGGTGTGATGTCCATGAACCGATTCTTGCCGCAGCCGGGCATCCGGTCGCGGAGATTACGGCCGGGGCTCGTCACTCGCAGTGGTCCTGCCCGGGACATCCGGCCTGGTACCGATGACGACGGTGGCGTACAGCTCGTCCGAAGAGGCCACCTGTGGCACCAGACCGTCCCGGGTGACGGTTTCGACGGCTTCCCCGGCCTGGCGTTCACTCGTCTCGAACAGCAGATGCCCGCCGGGCGCAAGCCAGTCCACCGCCGCCCGGGTCACCCGCCGCAGCACATCGAGTCCGTCCGCGCCCCCGTCCAGCGCCACCCGCGCCTCATGCACCCGTGCCTCGGTGGGCAGCAGTCCGATCTCCCCGGTGGGCACATAGGGCACGTTGGCCAGCAGGATGTCGATACGGCCACGCAGCGCGACCGGCAGCGCGTCGTAGAGGTCGCCTACATGGACCCGGCCCCCCACACCGGCGACATTGCGGCGGGCGCACCGCACCGCGGCCGGGTCGACATCGGCGGCGTACAGCTCGGCGCGGCCGGGCAGCGCGGAAACCAGCGCGGTGCCCAGCGCACCCGAGCCACAGCAGAGATCCACCACCACTGCTCCGGGCGGGGTGAGCGCAAGCGCCTGCTCGACGAGGAACTCGGTGCGCCGACGCGGTACGAAGACCCCTGGATCCACGGTGATCCGCAGCCCCCGGAAGTCGGCCCAACCCAGGACGTGTTCCAGCGGGTGGCCGATGGCGCGGCGTTCGACCAGGGTGGCGAGTTCGGCCGGCGTGCGTGCGGCGGACAGCAGCAACTCCGCCTCGTCCTCGGCGAACACACATCCGGCGGCGCGCAGTCTCGCGACAACGGCGGAGAGCGCAGGAGCGGGGGCAGGTGACGGTGAGACCGGCATATGAGCCTTTCGGGATGCCTGTGGGGCTCCCTGGGCCACCTGGGTCAGATGGGCCGTGCGGCAGTGAGGGGGAGCACCCGACCTGATACAGCGGTAATGGGTCTCACCTCCTCGATCGGTCCACTGGTGTGGAGCCGCCACAGTACAGCAACCCGTCGGGCACGGGCGGGGGCCGGCCGTCCGCCGAACTGCGGCCCTTCCGGGCCCGCCGGGCAGCCGGTGGGGCGTCACCGAAGTGTCGCTGTCGCGAGGGAGTGCCGGTGGCCGGCCGGGGATCACGGCCGGGGCGATGGCTCCGCGGGCCGGGGCCGGCGCCGTACACAGTCGCCGCAGAGGCCGCCTCCGGGAACCCGGTAGTAGAGGCAGCAGTTGTTGCGCAGAAAGGCGAATCCGAGGCCCTCCTCGACGATGAACTCACCACTGTCCGTCAGCGGTTCGCCCGCCAGCAGCCGGGACACCAGCGCGGCCCCCGGCCCCTCGACGTCCGGCCTGCGGTTCGCCAGCACCCGCAGGGAGCCGACCAGAGCGGAGGCCGCATTGCCGTGCAGGACCTGCGGCGACAACGCATACCGGGACCTCAGCGTCTCGTGCAGCGGCCGCAGATGGGCGAACGCCACCTGTGCCCGGAGCGACTCGGCCGGCCGCGTCGCCTCCGGTCCGAACTGCGGCTCGGGCAGCCACAGCTCGATTCCGCCGTCCGCTGTCTGCCGGGCGTGCAGCCGGCTCGGTGACAGATCCGGTACGCGCCCGTCCAGCAGCGCCGAGCCCAGCGCGACGGACCACAGCCGGGAAGCGAAACCGAGCTGGAAGGTGGAGGCGGCGACCCGGCCCTGATCGGTCCCCATCCGCCGGGAACAGGACCGCACATACGGTGCGAGCGCATCATCCGCCGCATACAGGTCGGCGACCGGGCGAAAACCCTCCGGGTCGGCCCGCTCGCCGTGCCGCACGGTGAAGTACGGCCCCACGGAGCCCAGCAGGTCGAGTACCGCCGCTGCTTCGTCCAACGCCCGTATGCTCCTCGCCGCTCTACCGCACTCGCGCCCGGATTGCCCTGGCTGCTCCCGGATGAAGCACGCCGCCGGAACACCGGCGGTGCGGCGCGGAACGCCGATGGCTACGGCGATGTACAGGCCGGTGACCCTACCGTCCGCGCTTCGCCTCGGTGAATCCGGCGGCCCGCCCGCCGGTCCCGGAACTGCCCGCGAGCCGGCCCGGGAGGCCGGACGGACAGGGCCGGCACGGCGGATCGATACGGTGACCACCGAAGTGTCCTGGACGTACGGTGAACGCATGGAGAGCGCCCGCCCCGACCGGGTCCGCACCGATGATGCCCGCCCCGACCGGCTCCGCCCGGATGATGCCGGTCCCGACGAGGTCCGCCCCGATGCCGGTTCCGAGCAGGCCCGTACCGAGACGGACGTGGCTCATGTCGCGGCGGCGATCGGTGATCCGTCCCGCGCCCGGGTGCTCATGGCGCTGGCCGGCGGCGCGGCTCTGCCGGCCAGCGCCCTCGCCGCCGAGGCCGGAGTCAGCAACTCCACCATCAGCGGCCATCTGGCAAGGCTGCGCGAAGCCCGGCTGGTGACCTTCGAGCTCGACGGGCGGCACCGCTACTACCGTCTGGCGACCGCCGACGTCGCCCGCGCCCTTGAGCAGTTGGCACGGATCGCCAGGCCGCTGCCGCCCCGCTCGCTCAACGCGGACACCCGGGCCCGGGCGCTGCTGCGGGCCCGGCTCTGCTACGACCACCTCGCGGGACGGCTGGGCGTCGACCTGATGGACGCCCTGCGCGTGCGGGACATCATCCGTGAGCAGGACGCCGTCGCCGAACGGAGGACCCGGCGGGACACCGCTGCGGACGACGGCCCGGGGGATGTCGCCTACCTGCTCACCGAGCACGGAAAACGGGAACTCGATGCTTTCGGAATCGACCTGACACTGCTGCCGCGCCGCCGGAGTCCGGTCCGTTACTGCGTCGACTGGGCCGAGCAGCGCCACCATCTCGCCGGTGCGCTCGGCGCCGCGATCACCGACCGGCTGTTCGACCTGGACTGGCTGCGCCACGGGAAGTACCGGAGGGTCGTGCGACTCACCGACGCCGGCCGGGAAGGGCTGGAGGGGACCTTCGGCATACCGGCGGACGCCGCCCGGTGAGCGCGCGCCCTACTTCAGCAGTTTCGACATCCGCCGGTCAGCGAGGGGTTTGCCGCCGGTCTGGCAGGTCGGGCAGTACTGCAGCGCCGAGTCGCTGAAGGACACCTCACGGATCGTGTCCCCGCAGACCGGACAGGGTTCACCCTTCCGGCCGTGGACCCTCAGCCCGCTCTTCTTCTCCGCCTTGAGATTTCGCAGGGGCAGCCCCCGCGAGTGTTCGACCGCTTCGGTGAGCGTCGTACCGATCGCCAGATGGAGGCGGACCACCTCCTCCTCGGAGAGCCTGGCCGCCAACTTGAACGGCGACATCCGGGCCGCGTGCAGAATCTCGTCCGAGTAGGCGTTACCGATCCCGGCGATCACCGTCTGGTCGCGGAGAACACCCTTGATCTGGCGTCGTTCTCCGTCCAGCAGCCCGGTGAAAGCCGCCAGGGTGAAACCCCCGGAGAGCGGATCAGGCCCGAGCCGCGCGATGCCGGGCACATCCCGCGGATCGCGTACGACGTACACCGCGAGGTGCTTCTGGGTGCCGGCCTCGGTCACATCGAAGCCCGCGCCCTCGGGGCCGGCGAACCGGACCCTGAGCGCCAGCGGGCCCTTGCCCGGACGTGGCGGCGTACCGGGCAGCGCGTCGCTCCAGCGCACCCATCCCGCACGGGCGAGGTGTATGACCAGGTGCAGTTCCCCGGTGCGCAGGTCGAGGAACTTTCCGTGCCGGGTCACCTCGTCGAACTGCCGGCCCTCGAGGGCTGTGACGGGCGGTTCGTACGTCTTGAGGGCGTTCACGGCGACCGGATACACCCGATCGATGTCCTGACCGACGGCGTGGCCGGCCAGGAACCGGGTGAGGGACTCGACCTCCGGCAGTTCGGGCATACCGCCAGTCTGCCTCGGCGCGCTCCGCTCGGACAGCGGCGCGCTCCGCTCAGACAGCCGCGCGCGCCGCTCAGACAGCGGGAACGCGGTCCAGGAACCCGTGCACCGTACGGATACGGCCGTCGTCGGCAAGTGCGATCACATCGGAACCGGCGACCGGCGCGGAACCGTCCACGGCCGAGACCAGCTCCCAGCTGAAGCGGGCGACGCCGTGGTGGCCGTCGACCGGCCCGGTCTGCCGGAACTCGAAGCCGCGAAACTGCTCTCCGGCCGCGGCGATCACTGCTGCGATCCCCTGGTGTCCCGCGACATCGGCCAGTGGGTCGGTGTAGCTCCCGTCCTCGCTCCAGGCCGCGGCCACCGCCTGGGCGATGTCCTCGGGTCCCTCGGCGTTCCAGGCGGTGAAGTAACGGGCGACAGCGGTCTGGTGAACGGACATGGTGAGCAGCCTCCTGTGAGGTCGTACGGGCTGGTGGAGCCGTAGGCCGCAGGGGCGGAGGCCCCCGGGGTTCCGGATGACGTCAGCCTGCCGTGCGCAGGTGCGGGGGTCGATTACACCGGAGGTAAGGGCACGGTCGTGCCCGGTCACAGGCCGGGGCGTGCGCATGAGGTCCCTTCCGTCCGACGGGGCGTACCACTGGGGGCCCGCGGCCGGCGGACCCGGGCTTCCAGCGAGATACGGGTTCCGGGAAAGCAACAGATTCGGACGTTGTGAAGAGTTACAAGGAAATAAAAGCAACAAATGTTGACGCAAACAACCAGGGCGCGTACCTTCCGAGCGAGTCGTCGGGCAGCGTCAACTCCGCTGCTGTGCAGACGAGTTGCACCTCTCCTCCGGCATCCAGGAGCACATCATGCGCAGAACGAGATCTGTCGCCACGAGAGCCCTCCACGACGGCGCGGCCGGACCGGTCCGTCGATACCGCAGAGCCCTGCTGTCCGCCGTGGCGGCTGTCGGGCTCCTCATCGCCGCTCTGATCAGCCTTCCCGGCGCGGCGCAGGCCGCCGGCTCGCAGCCGTGCGACATCTACGCCGCCGCCGGTACCCCCTGCGTCGCCGCCCACAGCACGACGCGCGCTCTCTTCTCCGCCTTCAACGGCCCGCTCTACCAGGTCACTCGCGCGTCGGACGGCGCTACCACCGACATCGGGCTGCTGTCCGCCGGCGGTTACGCGAACGCGGCGGCGCAGGACAGCTTCTGCGGGAACAGCACCTGTCGCATCTCGAAGGTCTACGACCAGACCTCGCGTCACAACACCCTCACCCCGGGGCCCGCGGGCACGGCCGGTATGGGCGCCGACCGCGGGGCGGACGCGAGCGAGCTCTCGGTCACGGCCGGCGGCCACAAGGTCTACGGCATATGGATCTCGCCGGGAGTCGGTTACCGCTCCACCGGAGCGGCGTCCGGCGTCGCGGTGAACGGACAGGCCGAGGGCGCCTACATGGTGGCCAGTGGCACCCACGTCGGCTCCGCCTGCTGCTTCGACTACGGCAACGCGGAAAGCACACCGGCCGACACCGGCAACGGACACATGGACGCCGTGTCCATCGCCACCACGTGCTACTTCGCGCCGTGCACCGGGTCGGGCCCCTGGGTCGAGGCCGACCTGGAGAACGGCATGTTCCAGGGCGACAACGGCTCCAACACGGCGAACGCCGGCAACAAGAGCGCGTTCGTCACGGCGGTTCTCAAGAACAACGGCCAGACCACCTACGCGCTGAAGGGCGGCAACTCGCAGTCCGGTGGCCTGACGACATGGTGGAACGGTGCGCTGCCGACGCGCGGCGGCTACCGGCCGATGCAGCAGGAGGGCGGCATCATCCTGGGCACCGGCGGGGACAACAGCAACTGGAACATGGGCACGTTCTTCGAGGGTGTGATGGTCTCCGGCTATCCGACCGACGCCGCCGAGAACGCGGTCCAGGCCAACGTCGTCTCGGTCGGCTATTCGGGTGAGACGAACGTGCCCAACGGCCCCCAGGGACAGATCACGGGTCCGGGCGGCCAGTGCGTCGACGTCGCGGCGGACGACACCGGCGTGAACGCAAGCGCGGTCCAGCTGTGGAACTGCCAGTCCTACGCCGAGGACCAGTACTGGACGCACCACACCAACGGTTCCCTGAGCACCATCAGCCGCTGCCTGGACATCAACGGGAACGGTACCGCCAACGGCACCAAGGTCGAACTCTGGGACTGCAACGGCGTCGGCGGGCAGGTCTGGAACCAGCAGTCCGACGGCTCGCTGATCAACCCGCAGTCCGGCCGCTGCCTGGACTCACCGAGCGGCGCGACCGGCAACGGTACTCGGCTGCAGATCTGGGACTGCAACGGCTCCGCCGCCCAGAAGTTCACCCTGCACTGAGGACCCGGCAGCGCCGGCGCCCGGCGCCGGGCCCGTGAAGGGACGCGGGACCATCGTTTCCGTGTCCCTTCACGCCCCATCACGAGGGACCGGGGGACAGCGCGGAACATGCGGAGAGCGGTTGTCTCTCCCGGGCTCCGGGAGAGACAACCGCTCCATGACTCACGGCCGCCGCCGCCCTCGAAGTCTGCTTCAGCCCGGCACTCCGAGCGGCAACCCAAAGCAGGGGCGCGGCAGTGCCGGGTACGAGACAATAACGGCCGTGAATGACACGGTCGCGGTTGCCTTGGTCACCTCTTTGTCAACGCTGACCGCTGCCGGGCTGGCCGGCTCGCTCTCGGCTTGGACGACCGGCAGGCAACTGCGGCATCAGGCTCTCCTGGCAGCCGAGGAACGCGCCGAGCAGCGTGCGAACACCCACAGGGAGATGCGGCGCGAGTCGTACGAACGGTTCCTGTCACAGACTGATGCTGCTTACCGGGTGCTGGACAGCGGGTGGATGGCAAGTCCGTTCAGCGAGCCGCCGCATCGGGAAGCGGGGTTCGCTGCGCGCAGGGCACTGGATGAGGCCTACATCCGGGTAAGCCTGGCAGGACCGGAAAATGTCGCAGCGCTGGGAGCCGCAGTAGTCCGTGGCATAGGCGACGAATTCCGCCTGCATACACGTGTCGTGGGCTCCCATCCCGGTGCGACGGACCGCGCCGCCGAACTCGACCCGTCTGCACGAGCGCAGGCGCTTGAGGTTCGGTTTGCTACCAACGGTGAGTTCGTAGCCTGGGCGCGCCGGGCGCTCGGCGCTGAGCCGGAGCAGATCCCGATGCGCTCGACGTCGAGAGCGGAGCCCCTCGGCGGACAGAGCCCTCCGTGAGAGGGGTGCGCCGTCGCGTGCCCACGCGGTCGGCGGCGGTCCTCCATGGGCAGCGTCTGCGCGCCGCTGACCTGCGTCGGAGCGGCGATGGGACCTCGTCGTCCGCCGACCCGTTGCCCGCTGTTCCCCTTGGCTCCCCGCTTCATCCGGCACGGCTCCGCCGCGACCATCTCACTGTGGAGAACTGCCCGGAACGGTGCGCCTGACGACGTCAGGCCCCTGGTTCACGCGCCGGGCATGCGGAAGCTGACCTGTCGACGGGCGGCCTCGTCGATCTCGTCGATGGTGAGAAGGGGCGTGGCACGGGTGTGGAGGGCGCCGCTGGCCTTGACAGTGAGGCTCACGGCAGCCATCGACACCCGGTCGGGGAGATCGAGGATGCACACGAGGTCGTCCTCCCCGAAGGCGAAGTACATGGCCTCGACCTTGCCGCCGAGGTCGGCGACGACTCGCTCGACGACGGCGCGGCGGCCACTCGCGCCCTCCTTGAGCAGACCTTTGGTGCCCTCGGGTGTGTAGGTGGACTGGATGAGGAACTTTGGCATAGGGATGCTCCCTGCCCTTTGGTTGTCCGGTATCCGGAGTGACCTTCCCGCTGTCACGCCCGCCGCCACTCACACCGGGACGGATTCACTCGATTGAAGCCCGATCTCTTACGTGCCCCGGAGCGTCGGGCCAGAGGTGTGCTGCGCTGCCCCGCCGAGGCCGGCCGGCCACAGGGCTTGGCCCCTGGCCTCATCCCTATCAGGTGGATCACTGCAAACGCTGGGCCGTGACCATCCCCCGGCTCCCCTCGGTACACCGTGCCTGCTCGGCTCTGCCCGGGTCGGACGGGAGCCTCCCCACGCGTACCGCGAATCCGCCGGCACTCGCCGAGGGCGGAGCCCCCACCGAAAAAGGGCCGTCGGCCGTGTCTCCCAGTGGAGGGAGAGCACGGCCGACGGCCCACAGACGGCTCAGGTGGGCGGGAAACCCGCTCCGACCTGCGGCGTTCTTAGATGTCGAAGTACAGCTCGAACTCGTGCGGGTGCGGGCGCAGCTGGATCGGGGCGATCTCCTTGGTGCGCTTGAAGTCGATCCACGTCTCGATCAGGTCGGACGTGAAGACCCCGCCGGCCTGCAGGTACTCGTTGTCCGCCTCCAGCGCGTCCAGCACGGCCGGGAGCGACGTCGGAACCTGCTGGACGTTGGCGTGCTCTTCGGGAGCCAGCTCGTACAGGTCCTTGTCGATCGGCTCCGGCGGCTCGATCTTGTTCTTGACGCCGTCCAGGCCCGCCATCAGCAGCGCCGAGAAGGCGAGGTACGGGTTGGAGGACGGGTCGGGCGCGCGGAACTCGACGCGCTTGGCCTTCGGGTTGGAGCCGGTGATCGGGATGCGCATCGCGGCGGAGCGGTTGCGCTGCGAGTACACCATGTTGACCGGAGCCTCGAAGCCCGGGACCAGGCGGTGGTACGAGTTCACCGTCGGGTTGGTGAAGGCGAGCAGCGAGGGGGCGTGCTTGAGGATGCCGCCGATGTAGTAGCGCGCCATGTCCGAGAGGCCCGCGTAGCCCTGCTCGTCGTAGAACAGCGGGTCGCCGCCGTTCCACAGGGACTGGTGCACGTGCATGCCCGAGCCGTTGTCACCGAAGATCGGCTTCGGCATGAAGGTCGCGGTCTTCTGGTTGCGCCAGGCGACGTTCTTCACGATGTACTTGAAGAGCATCAGGTCGTCGGCCGCGGCGAGCAGCGTGTTGAACTTGTAGTTGATCTCGGCCTGGCCGGCCGTGCCGACCTCGTGGTGCTGACGCTCGACCTGGAGGCCGTTCTTGTCCAGCTCCATGGAGATCTCGGCACGCAGGTCGGCGAAGTGGTCCACCGGCGGGGTCGGGAAGTAACCGCCCTTGTAGCGGACCTTGTAACCGCGGTTGTTCTCCGTGGAACCGGTGTTCCAGGCGCCGGCCTCGGAGTCGATGTGGTAGAAGCTCTCGTTCGCCGACGTCTGGAAGCGGACGTTGTCGAAGACGTAGAACTCAGCCTCGGGACCGAAGTACGCGGTGTCGGCGAAACCGGTGGAGGCGAGGTACGCCTCGGCCTTCTTGGCCACGTTCCGCGGGTCGCGGCTGTACTGCTCACCGGTGATCGGGTCGTGGATGAAGAAGTTGATGTTGACGGTCTTGTCGCGGCGGAAGGGGTCGACACGGGCGGTCGACAGGTCCGCGCGGAGCGCCATGTCGGACTCGTGGATGGCCTGGAAGCCGCGGATCGACGAGCCGTCGAACGCCAGCTCCTCGGCCGGGTCGAAGGCCGCCGCCGGAATGGTGAAGTGCTGCATCACACCGGGCAGGTCACAGAACCGGACATCGACGAACTTGACGTCTTCGTCGGCGATGAACTTCTTCACGTCGTCGGCGTTCTGGAACATCCAACTCCTCCTACTCCCGACCCGGGAGGGGCGGGGTTGCAGCTCGTGGTGAGGCCAGTGCGGTGGCAGCGGTGGCACACGCTGGACCCGACCATAGGGATACCGGATTTCTCAAGCATGACCCATTTGTTTCGTAGAAGTTAACCGGGCCGGGCGTGCGGAGGCCGTGAAGACCCCTCTCGTATGGGTGCCAAAGCGGTCGCAGTACCGTGGACGGGTGGACAACAGGCAAGCAGTGGGATCGTGGCTTTCCGGGCCGGGCGAGGCCGCCAAGGAGATGGGCGCCGATATCGGCCACCGCGGCGAAAGGCTTGGTCTGCCGGCGACAGGACCAGGCGCCATCGCGCCGCTCGGCCGTCGTTTCGGGGCCGTTTTCATCGACTGGGCACTCTGCATGCTTATCGCATACGGCCTGATCGCGCACGGTGACCAGCAGGCGGCGGGGAACTGGGCGCTGCTGGTCTTCTTCGCTCTGAGCATGCTCACCGTCTCCACGGTGGGCTTCACTCCGGGCAAGCGGCTGCTCCGGCTGCGGGTGGTGTCGCAGAACGGCGGCCGCCTGGGTACGGGACGTGTCCTCGTACGCAGTCTGCTGCTCTGCGTGGCGATCCCCGCGCTCATCTGGGACCGCGACGGACGCGGCCTGCACGACCGGCTGGCCCGCGCCGTGCAGGTGCGGATCTGAGAACGGGCGAGCCCGGAGCGGGAGAGCCGCACGGAGAACGGCACAGGACCGATGGCGCACAGCTGAGGCCGCACACCTGACGCCGTACGGAGAACGGCTGACGGCGCACGCGGGACGGCGCAAGCACGGAGAACGACGAAGGCGGCCCGGACCTGAGAGGTCCGGGCCGCCTTCGTCGAGACGTGGGGCGAGCGGTCAGCGAGTCTTGCCGCCCCGCGGGGCGCGGGCGCCCTTGGGCATGGGGCCCTTCGGCAGCGGCATGTTCGACATCAGGTCGCCCATCGCGCGCAGCCGGTCGTTGGCCGATGTGACCTGGGCGCCGGTCAGGACCCGCGGCAGCTTCAGCAGCGTGGTGCGCACCTTCTTCAGCGGCACCTGGCCCTCGCCGTCGCCCACGATGATGTCGTGCACCGGCACATCCACCACGATGCGCGCCATCTTCTTCTTCTCGGACGCGAGCAGCGACTTCACCCGGTTCGGGTTGCCCTCGGCCACCAGCACCACGCCGGCCTTGCCGACCGCGCGGTGCACCACGTCCTGGCTGCGGTTCATCGCGACCGCCGGGGTGGTGGCCCAGCCGCGGCCCACGTTCTCGAGGACGGCGGCCGCCGCGCCCGGCTTTCCTTCCATCTGTCCGAAGGCTGCGCGCTCGGCGCGGCGCCCGAAGACGATCGCCATCGCGAGGAAGGCCAGCAGGAAGCCCAGGATGCCCAGGTAGATGGGATGACCGATCAGGAAGCCGATGCCGAGAATGACGCCGAAGACGACGATTCCCAGGCCACCCACGACAAGACCGACCTTGGGATCGGCCTTGCGGGTCATCTTGTAGGTCAGGGCGATCTGCTTCAGTCGCCCGGAATTCTCAGTGTCTGCGTTTGCCTGCCTCGCCATGGCCAGAAGTTTACGCGGACTACGACGTGCGGGTGGCCACGGCCTCCAGTACGTGCTGCGCCTCGACCCGGTCCTTGGCCCGGCGGCGGTCCTCCAGGACCGATGTCCAGGCGTTTCGGCGGGCAGTGCGCTGGCCGTTGCTCAGCAGAAGTGACTCGACGGCGCGGAGGGCGCCGCCGACGGACGGGATGGTGTTGGCGCGTACGGTCTGGGGCGCGGCCTGCATGATGGGGGTCCCCTCGGGACGGCAGCGGATACATGCGTGGAGTGGAACAGAGACACCGGGTGACGCATCTGAAGCGGTGTGTAATCCCAGGGTCACTGATTGGTGTTACCAAGGCATGTCGAGGTGGTCAAACACCCGTGAAGTCTCGGTGTGGCTCCGGAAACGCCCGACGCGGCCCGCAGGACCCCCTGACCTGCGGGGATCATACGGACCGCGTCATCTCGGCCATTACTGCACAGTAGTTGCTTGTGCGCAGATTCACACGGCGGCGGCGCCGCGCCGGTCCATCGCCTGCTGGAAAAGCCGGCCCGCGCGGTACGAGGACCGGACCAGCGGCCCGGACATCACGCCGGAGTAGCCGATCTCGTCGGCCTCCTCCTTGAGCTCCACGAACTCGGCGGGCTTCACCCACCGCTCGACGGGGTGATGGCGAGGAGAGGGGCGCAGGTACTGCGTGATGGTGATCAGCTCGCAGCCCGCGGCGTGCAGGTCGTGCAGGGCCTGGCTGATCTCCTCGCGCTCCTCGCCCATGCCCAGGATGAGGTTCGACTTGGTGACGAGACCGGCCTCGCGGGCCTTGGTGATGACCTCGAGCGAGCGCTCGTAGCGGAAGCCGGGACGGATCCGCTTGAAGATGCGGGGCACCGTCTCGACGTTGTGCGCAAGCACCTCGGGACGGGAGGAGAAGACCTCTGCCAGCTGCTCGGGCACCGCGTTGAAGTCGGGGATGAGCAGCTCGACCTTGGTGCGGCCCTCGGCCCGGTCGGCCGTCATCGCGTGGATCTGCCGCACGGTCTCCGCGTACAGCCAGGCCCCGCCGTCCTCCAGGTCGTCGCGTGCGACGCCGGTGATGGTGGCGTAGTTCAGGTCCATCGTGACGACGGACTCACCCACCCGGCGCGGTTCGTCCAGGTCCAGGGCGGCCGGCTTGCCGGTGTCGATCTGGCAGAAGTCGCAACGGCGGGTGCACTGGTCGCCACCGATGAGGAAGGTCGCCTCGCGATCCTCCCAGCATTCGTAGATATTGGGGCAGCCCGCCTCCTGGCAGACCGTGTGCAGACCCTCAGCCTTCACCAGGGCCTGCATCTTGGTGTACTCGGGGCCCATCTTCGCCCGGGTCTTGATCCACTCGGGCTTGCGCTCGATGGGGGTCTGGCTGTTCCGGACCTCCAGACGCAACATCTTGCGCCCGTCGGGTGCGACAGCGGACACGTCCGGCTCCCTACAGCTTCGATTCTTCGGCGAACACCAGGGTACGCCCGTTGTTTGTATGGCCTGCCTCAGGCCAACCCATGGCCGCGCAGGTGCATTCCCCCGCCCGGCCGGCCTCCGTCTACGCCGGGGCGGGCTCGACGGTACGCGGGGCCAGGGCGGCGTTCTCCAGTACGTCCCGCAGATGCTTCTCCACCACCGGGAGCACCTCGGCGACCGTGACCTCACGGCCCAGTTCGTACGAGAGCGAGGTCACACCGGCATCCCGGATGCCGCAGGGCACGATCCGGTCGAACCACGTGGTGTCCGGATTGCAGTTGAGTGCGAAGCCGTGCATGGTCACGCCCTTCGCGACCCGGATGCCCATGGCGGCGATCTTCCGGTCCTCGCGCCGCTGGCCCGCGTTGGACGGGGCGTACTCGGGACCGTTCATCCGGGGGTCGAACTCGTCGTCCTGCATCCGGGGATCCAGGTCGAGCGAGAGGCCGCCGACCGAGGGGCGCTGCTCCACCGGGTCACCGAGCACCCAGACGCCGGCGCGGCCCTCGACCCTGCTGGTCTCGACTCCGAACTCCGCGCAGACCCTGATCAGGGCGTCCTCGAGGCGGCGCAGATGCGCGATGACGTCCACCGGGCGGGGCAGCTTCTGGATCGGATAGCCGATCAGCTGCCCGTACCCGTGCCAGGTGATCTTGCCGCCGCGGTCCACGTCCACCACCGGGGTGCCGTCGAGCGGGCGCTCGTTGTCCGCGGTGCGCCGGCCTGCCGTGTAGACGGGCGGGTGCTCGAGCAGCAGCACGGTGTCCGGAGTCTCGTCCGCGAACCGTGCGGCATGCACCTCGCGCTGCTTCTGCCATGCCTCCCGGTACTCGACGGCTTCCTCGCCGAATCCCAGACGGACAAACCGCAGCTCACTCACGGCAGCTCCTTCGCTTACGGACAACGCACCCATCCGGGTGACACCCCTCAGCCACTGTACGACCGCATTGAACGACAGCCTCGCGGGGGCAGAAACGGAACCTCCTCACACGAACGGATGAATCCGGGGCGTAGGTGGCGGTATGGGCGGCGTGGCCAGCTAAATTCACGCCGTTCCATGAGGGCTGCTCCCGGCCCGGAAGGCAGGAGACAGCACAGCTGATGACGGAACGAACCCCGCAGCGCACGCCCAACCGCCAGCTCGCCACGCTCATCGCAGAAGCCGGTTTCTCGCATGCGGGTCTGGCCAGAAGGGTGGATCAGCTCGGCCTCGAGCACGGTCTCGACCTGCGGTACGACAAGACCTCGGTGACCCGCTGGCTGAGGGGCCAGCAGCCGCGCGGCACCACCCCCGCCCTGATCGCGGAGGTCTTCACCCGGCGGCTCGGCCGGCGGCTGTCGGCACAGGATCTGGGGCTCGACGCGTGTGCGCCGGTGTACGCCGGGCTGGAATTCGCCGGTACGCCGGATGAGGCCATCGACATCGTCAGTGGGCTCTGGCGCAAGGACTCCGGAAGCCATGCCGAACTCCGCAAGATCGCATTCACTCCGGCCGGGCTCGTGGTACCGAGTCGCGACTGGCTGATCGGCCGCGCCGACGACTGGAGCGTTTCCACGGCGGCCGGAGCGGGGACGGCGGCGGGCCGCGGCGAGCCGCTCACCAGAGGCTCCCGGATGCCGCAGGTGTCCCGTCCACCGGTGCAGGTGTCCCGTCCGTCGGTACCGAGGCAGCGGCAGAGCGACCGCGCACCGGGGCAGCGGGTCGGCCCCGGCGACATCGCGGCGCTGCGCGCGGTCGGCGAACTCTTCTGCACCCTGGACCACGCGTATGGCGGCGGGCACGCAAGGCAGGCGCTGGTGCGCTATCTGGAGCACGAGGCCGAGCCGATGCTGCGCGGTTCCTACGGGGAGGCGATCGGGCGGAGGCTGTTCGCGGCCGCGGCCGATCTGACCCGGCTGGCCGGGTGGACGTCGTACGACATCGCGGCGCACGGCCTCGCGCAGCGCTACTTCGTCCAGGCGCTGCGGCTCTCGCAGGCCGCAGGCGACCGGGCGTACGGCTCGTACGTCCTGGTCACCATGAGCCGGCAGGCGGTCTATCTCGGCCACGGCCGGGAGGCGGTACAGCTGGCCAGGGTCGCCCAGCAGGGCGTCGGCTCGTCGGCGCCCCCGGTCGTCCAGGCGCTCCTGCACTCGGTCGAGGCACGCGGACACGGCGTACTCGGTGAGGCCCGGGCCTGCTCGGCTTCGCTGCTGCGGGCGGAGAAGGCGATGGAGGCCGCACGGCCCGGTGACGAGGTGCCGCACTGGGCCCGCTACTTCGACGAGGCGCAGATGGCCGACGAGTTCGGCCACAGCCACCGGGACCTCCAGCAGTACCGGCCCGCCGCGCAGTACGCCGAGCGATCCCTCCAGCTGCGCGCTCCGGGCTTCGCGCGCTCCCGGCTCTTCTCCCGGGTGGTGCTCGCCACCGCCCGGCTGGGGCTCGGGGAGCTGGAGCAGGCGTGCGCACTGGGGGCCGAGGCGGCGCAGCAGGCTGGGGAGATGCGCTCGGTGCGGGCCGTTGAGTACGTGCGGGACTTCGAACGGCGGCTTGAACCGTACCGGGACGCCGCCGCCGTACGCGGGTACCGCGACCGGGTCGCCGCGATCGGCTGACCTGCCGTGCGCCCGGCCGCGCGTGCCGTCGTCCCGCAGGTCGCCCGGCCCACCCGGCCGGGCCCACCCCACCCCACCCCACCCGGCCCGGGTGGGCCGCCCGGTCACGCGGCGAGCGGCAGCAGGTCGGTGGTGATGTCCGGCTTTATGCCGAAGTCGCGCATGACCTGCTCCGCCGCGCGGCGGCCGGAGTACAGCGCGCCCTGGACGGTGCTGGTGTCGCGGTGGTCGCCGCAGACGTAGAGGCCTGCCAGCAGCCGGACCGGGCGGCGCAGGTCGTGCGGCGCCGGCATCGCGGGGACGGCCCGGGGGTCGTGATGGCAGGCGAGCAGTTCCCAGTCGTCGGTCGGCGTGCCGTAGAGGGTGGCCAGCTGGGCGCGGACGATGCGGTCCAGGCCGGGCGGAGGAGTGGCCAGGCCGAGCACGGTGGACGAGATCAGCACCTTGCCACGCGGCGCCCGGGTGGGGTCGACCTCGCTGATGACGGCGGTGTGCGCCACCGGGCCCGTGCGGTCGGCGTCCAGCAGCAGGGCCGGGTCGGCGAGCGGGCTCCGGGGGGCCGTGTGATGGAGGACCGTCACGGGGTGGAAGGCGGGTATCCGCAGACCCGGCAGCAGCCGGGCCGCTTCGACGGCGTCGGTGGCGATGAGCAGGGCGCGGCAGCCGATCCGGCCCATCTCATCGGTGGTGACCGATGAGATGGACGCCGATGTGACACGCACCCCGGTGTGCACCGTTCCGGCCGGCAGGGTCGCGGCCAGCTGCTCGGGGAGCGTGGCCGCGCCGCCCGCGGGCAGACACAGCCTGCCCCTAGCGAATCCGCGCAGCGCCAGATCGGCGCAGCGGCTCGACGTGGTCAGGTCGGGATCGCACAGGAGCGTGGACAGCAGCGGCTTCAGGAAGCAGCTGACGGCGCTCCCGGGCAGGCCCCGGGAGCTGAGGGCGTCCCGGGTGGTCTGTTCCGGCCGGGCCAGGAGACGGTCCACCGGGACTGCCGCCAGACGGCCGAGCGCTGTGCCGATACGGGCCTGGCCCAACGCGCCCCCCACCGCGGCGCGTGGGGCGCTCCTGAGGGCGCGCGCTGCGGAGAGTGCGCCCCATGCGCTCCCTGATTCGCCCATGCGATGGTGCCGTCCGTCACTGTGCACCAGGACACCGGGGGAGAAGAGCCTGAGGTCGACCTCGCTCAGATACGGGGTGCGGAGCAGTTCCGGGTACGAGGTGTTGAGCAGCTGCCAGGCGCGGTCGAGGCGGAAACCGTCCACCTGCTCGGTGGACATCCGTCCGCCCGGCTCGGGAGCGGCCTCCAGGACGCTGACGCTGACTCCGGCGCTGGTCAGCCGGTGAGCCGCTGACAGGCCGGCCGTTCCGGCCCCGACGATGACGACGTCGGCATGGTGTGCGCTGTTGAGCACGTGCCCCTCCCCGAGGTCGGCGCGGCGCGGTGCGTGGTGATGCGGGGGGCTACTTCCCCCCATCGGCCGCGGGAATGCCCTGGTCCGGGTCGAGAGTAGGGAGGGGGGAGGCGCGCGGCGCAGGCGCGCGGGGCGGGAGCACAGGGGCGTGGGGTCGCACGGCGGGGCCGGGGCCGGTTCAGCTCATCCCGGGGCCGCCCGGCCGGCCTTCACCCCAGGGCCGCCCGGATGGCGTCGTCGATCCCGGGGAACGCGAAGGTGAAACCCGAATCCAACAACCGCCCGGGCACCACCCGCTGACTCATCAGCACATCCCCCGCGAACTCCCCGAGCGCCAGCCGCAGCGCCGGTGCCGGCACGGGGAACGGAGTGGGGCGGTGCAGCACGCGGCCCATCGCAGCGGTGACCTCGCGGTTGGTGACCGGCTCAGGGGCGGTGAGGTTCACCGGCCCTGACAGCGCATCGGTGTCCAGGATGTGGCGCAGGGCGGCGACATGGTCGTGCAGCGCGATGAAGCTCCAGTACTGGCGGCCGTCGCCGATCCGGCCGCCCAGGCACGCCTTGAAGAGCGGGAAGAGCCTGCCCCATGCTCCGCCCTCCTTGGCGACCACCAGACCGGTGCGGGCGAACACCGTGCGGATGCCCGCCTCTTCGGCGGGGCGGGCGGACTCCTCCCAGTCCACGCAGAGCGAGGCCAGGAATCCGTCGCCGGGTGGCGCGCTCTCGTCGGTCACCCGGTCGCCCGTATCGCCGTAGAAACCCAGCGCACTGCCGCACAGCAGGACCCGCGGCGGCACGTCGAGCGAGGCGGCCGCATCCGCCAGGGTCGCGGTGCCCAGGATCCGGCTGTCCCTGAGCTCTTTCTTGTAGGCGTCCGTCCAGCGGTGGTCGCCCACCCCGGCGCCGGCCAGATTGACCACGGCGTCACTGCCGGCCAGGCCGGCCGTGTCCACGTACTCCCGCGCGGGATCCCACTCCACTTCGCCGGATGCCCGTGGCGGGCGGCGGACCAGCCGCACCACTTCGTGGCCGTCGGCACGCAGGGACTGCCCCAGTGCCGTACCGATGAGTCCTGACGCCCCGGCGATCGCGATACGCATGGCCCCATCCTCACCCATGGGGGCCCTGTGGCGTCGTGCCCTCGCGTGGCAGAGTGACCCGCATGCCGGAGTCGAACGTCCGTGTTGCCGTGCTCGCCGACGGTGAGGCACTCGCCGCTCTCGACCGGGAGACCTGGTCGACGCTGCACGCCGTCCAGCCCAGGCCCCGGCCGCCGTATCCGCCCTTCTTCGACGGCGGAAGCGCGCCCGGCGACCATCTCGTCGCCGAGCTGGACGGCGTCCTGGCGGGCTACATACGGCTGGTGCCCGCCACCCCGCTCATCTGCAACGCGCACGTCCGCCAGATCCAGGGGCTGGCGGTCGCCCTCCCCGCCCGGGGCCGGGGGGTCGGCAGGGCACTCCTCAGGGGCGCGCTCGCCGAGGCCGGCCGGCAGGGCGCGACCCGGATCACCCTGCGGGTGCTGGGTCACAACACGCCGGCCCGCGCGCTGTACGCCTCCGAGGGGTTCGCCGTGGAGGGCGTGCTGCCGGGCGAGTTCAGGCTGGCGGGCCGTTACGTCGACGATGTGCTGATGGGGCGGAGCCTCACGGACTGGTGAAGCCGGAGGCGGCAGCCCCGGGCCTGCGGTGGACCGGCCGGCGTGCCGGGCGGTCGGGCGGTCAGGACCCGAAGCGCTCCCAGAGGCGCGGGAACCGCTCGGCCAGCGCCTCGTCGTCGAAGTCCGCCGGTGTTCCTTCCGGCTCGGCGGGCTGCGGAGGAATCCCGAGGTCGGGTGCCTCGGCGCCGGTGAGCTGTTCGTATGCCTCGTCGGCCGCGTAGCCGAGTTCCTCCCCGTCCCCGTCGACCTCGGTGTCGAAGTCGTCGAGCAACTCGGCGAGGGCGTCCGGATCGTGCAGCGCCCCCTCGAAGATCTCCCGGCCCTGGCCGATCAGCCAGCAGCGGAAGTAGTCGAACGCGTCGGCGTCCGCCTCGCCGAGCAGTACGGCTGCCGCGCCCCACAGATCCCATCGGTAGGCACGGTTGTAACGGGTCTCGAAGTACCTGGAGAACTCCAGCACGGAGTCCGGGTCGAGCTGCAGCAGCCGGTCGGTGAGCAGGTCGGCATGGTCCTCGGGGTCGCCGTCCGCGGCCGCGCGGGTGCTGTCGATGGTCTCCCAGAAATCCGTCTCGTCCCTCACGCGTCCAGCATCATGGTTGGCGGGGTCCGGCGCACGCGGAGCGCCGAGGTGACAGCCGTCTCGTTACCGGGTGGTGTGACCGTCCGATGATTCACTCGTTTGACGGGTACAGCGATTCCGATCACTCACCCCGAAGGGGCCATCCCCGTCATGCGCATGCCACAACAGCCGGACACAGCGCGGACCGGCGTCGCCCGGGTGGGCCTGGACCAGGCCGAAGCCGCCCTTGTCGAGCACTACCCCAGCCTGGTGCGTCTCGCCTATGTCACCCTGCCGCCGTCGCTCGGACGCCACCGCAGGGTGCTCACCGCACACGCCACTGTCCAGCGCGCGCTGCGCAGGGTACGCGGCGGCGAACCCGGGGAGGAGCCACGGGTACCCGCACAGCGGGGCGGCGCGGAGGATCCCGCCTACGCCCTGGTCAGACGCGAGGTGCTGACCGCTGTTCTGGCGTACGGCAGGCGGCCCCGCTGGTGGCCCCGGCGGCTGCCCGCACCCCGTACGGTGCGGCCGGTGCTGCCCGCCGTCTGGGGGCTGCGGTTCTTCCCGCGTTCCGGCGGGGCGGACGAACTCGCCCTGGAGCAGGCCCTGTCCGGGACCACGGCGGCGGCCCGTGCCGCACTGGTGCTGCACCGGATCGAGGGCCTGGGTGAGCAGGCGACCCGCACCCTGCTCACCCGGGCAGGGGCCACCGACGCGGGGTCCGCACTGCGCACCGCGCACCGCCTCGCCCGGATGCCGGCGGCAGCGGGGGCCGGGGCGCTGCTCCGCTCCGACGAGTTCGATCCCACCCTGGTGCACACCCGGCCGACGGACCTGATCCGGCGCGGACAGCGCATCAGGCTGGCCAGAGGGGCGGGCGCGGTAGCCGCCGTGCTGGCTGTCGCCCTGGCGGTGGCCGACCGGGGCGGCTCCTCCGCACCGGTGGCCGCGACCGGGACCCGCGACGGCTCGGTGAGCGCACGCGCCGTCGACCCCGCTCTGCTGCTGAGAGCGCCCGCCCAGGAGTGGTCGGACACTTCCCGGATCGACTTC
This sequence comes from Streptomyces sp. NBC_00344, assembly GCF_036088315.1. Classification (NCBI taxonomy): domain Bacteria; kingdom Bacillati; phylum Actinomycetota; class Actinomycetes; order Kitasatosporales; family Streptomycetaceae; genus Streptomyces; species Streptomyces sp. NBC_00344. The sequence continues at coordinate 5,159,554 of NZ_CP107996.1, forward strand.
ACGGTCTGGCCGGCGCGCGGCAGCCGCAAGGACGACAGGGGACTGCTCGGCCGGGCCCTGAAGGTCTGGGCGAATCCGGCCCGCACGGTGAGAGTCACCGCGACGCCAAGCACCGCGACGGTGCCGCCGGCCCAGCCGCCCCGGCTGCTCTGGGCGGGAAATCTGGACGGGGCGGCGGTGACCCTGTTCGCCGACCGGGACCGGATCGTCAGATACACCGAGCCCACCGACGGCGGGGGCGCGCCCGCGCTGGACTTCGCCCGTACGGACGACGCGGATGTCACCACCGGGGCCGCGGTCGTCATCGCCCGCGCCGGCGACAACGCGCGCTTCCTGCTGGCTCCCTGGGTCGCCGAGTCGGCCACCCGGGACCTGCTGAAACCGGATGCTCCGGCACGCGGGCTCGCTGTCGGCGGCGCGGGGGTCACCGCGCCCCTGGCGCGGCCGGCGGCGGGGAGTGCCAACTGCCACTCCTGGCCTGCGCTCCAGCTGCGCTCGTCGAGCAGGATCGCGGAGAACCACGCCTTCATCCTCACGGATCTGGGAGACCTCACCCCCGTCCATCTCACCTACACCCCGCCACCCGGCGGCGGGGCACCGGCCGGGCAGCCGCGCGAAGCGACCGGCAGCCAGGCGCTGTTGAGCTGGGCGCACACGGCCTGCTCGCTGAACGGGGTACGCGGCACCGGAGTGCGGGCGGTGAACAACTGGGAGTACGCCCGCCAGCAGCTTCCCGAACACGCGGGCCGCGCCTCCTGGGTGTGTGCCAGGGCCGACACCTGGCAGGGCCCCGGCCGCGTGTCGGTGCAGCTCCAGCTGCCGGCCGCATCCGATTCGGCGCCCGACGCGGTCGTCGCGACGGAACGGAACACCGCGGTGTGCAGCCGCTTCGGCCGGCACGTGCTCGCGGACGCCAAGTGGAGATCCAGGGCGGGGCACTGGTATCTGCTCGGAGCCGGCAGCCGGGAGACCCGCAGGATCGAGGTGACCGGCGGTGTGCACGGCACCGCCGCCGGCCCGACGCTTGCCGTCCGGGCGGGGCAGGCCAGCCATGCCGTCATGACGGCACGGCTGGCGAACGGGGAGACTCTGAAGGCCCTGGGATAAATCCGGACAGAAGTTGTCGGGTAACCGTGCGACGGTGAGACGCATGGAGACCGACACACCACTGACGGGACGCATCGCCCTGGTCGCAGGGGCCACGCGCGGCGCAGGCCGGGCCATCGCCGTACAACTCGGTGCCGCGGGCGCCACGGTGTACGCGACCGGCCGGACCACCCGCGGAAAACGCAGCGAGATGGGCCGGCCCGAGACCATCGAGGAGACCGCCGAACTGGCGACGGAGGCCGGTGGTCACGGCATCGCCGTACCCACCGACCATCTGGAGGAGAGCCAGGTGCGTGCCCTGGTCGAGCGGATCGACCGGGAGCAGGGCCGGCTCGACATCCTGGTCAACGACATCTGGGGTGGTGACCACCTGACCGAGTTCGGCAAGGAAACCAAGATGTGGGACATCGAGCTGGCGCGAGGGCTGCGCATGCTGGAGCTCGGTGTCAAGAGCCACATCATCACCAGCAGTTACGCACTGCCTCTGCTGGTGCGTCACCCCGGCGGACTGGTCGTCGAAGTGACGGACGGGACGGCCGAGTTCAATCGTGCCTACCGGGAGAACTTCTACTTCGACCTCGCCAAGAACGCACCGATCAGGATGGCGTTCAACCTGTCCCACGACCTGAAGGCGGTGGATGGCACGGCGGTCTCTGTCACCCCCGGCTTTCTGCGCTCCGAGGCGATGCTCGACCTCTTCGGTGTGACCGAGGAGAACTGGCGTGACGCGATCGCCGAGGTGCCGGAATTCGTGATCGCGGAGTCCCCGGTGTTCGTGGCGCGGGCGGTGGCTGCGATCGCCGCGGACGCCGAACGGGCGCGCTGGAACGGCCAGTCGCTGTCCAGCGGACAGCTGGCGAAGGAGTACGGCTTCACCGACGTGGACGGGAGCCGGCCGGATGCCTGGGGCTACTTCACGGACGTGGTGCTCGGCGACAAGGACGCTCCGGCCGGCGACTACCGCTGATCACTGCTGATCAGCCGAGCGGACCGGCCCTGCGGTCCGCTCGGCGATCAGCGGTACGGCCGGGCCGGGCACGGCCACGATCGGGTCGGTTAGTTCAACAAAAAGTTGAATATTTGCGTATATGCCGGGAATCGTTGACAGGGTCATGCAGAGACCCATTGAATATCTCATAGTGAAAATCAAAATCCACATGGTGGAAATTGAGTGCTGTCTCGCGTACGTGCGAGGGCTTCTTCCCCTCCACCACCCGTTCATGCGGCCGTCCCGTCCTGCCCACTGCCCTGTCGCCGGGCGGAGCTGTCCGTTCACGCGGTCGATCACGGCTGCCTGAGGAGGTTCTTCACCCCATGAAACCCATCCACGCGCTCGGCGCGGTCCCGTTCATCGGGATTCTGGGCGGCATCTTCGTCGCCAACCGGGTCACGCCCTACGTCCTGGGGATGCCGTTCATCCTTTTCTGGCTGGTCATGTGGGTCGCACTGAGCTCGGCGTCGATGGCCGTCGTCTACCGGCTGGACCCGGCGAACCGCGAGGAGCGCACGTCATGACCGCCCTCGCAGTCATCCTGGTGTTTCTCGCGGCGGCCATGGGACTCGGGCTGCGCGCCCGGAGCGGCAAGGACATGGACCTGGAGCAGTGGTCTGTCGGAGGCCGGGGGTTCGGCACCACCTTCGTCTTCCTGCTGCTCGCCGGCGAGATCTACACGACGTTCACGTTCCTCGGCGCCTCGGGCTGGGCCTACGGCAAGGGCGCTCCGGCGCTCTACATCCTGTGTTACGGCTCGCTCGCGTACGTCATGTCGTACTGGCTGCTGCCGCCCATCTGGCGCTACGCCAAGGAACACCGCCTGATCTCTCAGTCGGACTTCTTCGTGGCCAAGTACCGGAGTCCGCTGCTGGGGGCGCTGGTGGCTCTGGTGGGAGTCGTCGCGATGGTCCCGTATCTCGTCCTGCAGCTGAAGGGGCTGGGGATCATCGTCTCCGTGTCCTCGTACGGCCATATCCCGTCGCACTGGGCGGTCATCATCGGCACCGTCGTGCTGACCGGGTACGTGACGATCTCCGGCATCCACGGATCGGCGTGGACGGCGCTGCTCAAGGACATCACCATCCTGCTCGTCGTCCTGGCCATCGGCATCTATCTGCCGGTGCACTACTTCGGAGGCATCGGCGGGATGTTCCACGCGGTCGACGCCGCTCAGCCGCACTTCCTCACGCTGCCCTCCAGCGGGATGAGCCCCGCGTGGTTCGCCTCCACGGTGCTGCTGTCGGCGATCGGGTTCTACATGTGGCCGCATTCCTTCAGTGCTTCCTACACCGCTCAGAACGAGAAGGTCTTCCGGCGCAACGCGATCTTCATGCCGCTGTACCAGCTGATCCTTCTCTTCGTGTTCTTCGCCGGTTTCACCGCCATCCTGGTGGTGCCAGGACTGAAGGGTGCGGACGCGGACCTGTCACTCTTGCGGATCTCCACGGCGTCCTTCCCCCCGTGGATCGTCGGCATCGTCGGAGGAGCCGGTCTGCTCACCGCCCTGGTCCCCGGCTCGCTGCTGCTGATGACATCGGCGACCTGCCTCGCGAAGAATGTGTACCTGCTGGCCCGCCCCCGGACGACGGACGCGCAGGTCGCACAGCTCGCCAAGCTGCTCGTCCCGGTACTCGCCCTGGTCTCCCTGTACTTCACCTTCAACGGGGGCAGCTCCCTGGTCTCCCTGCTCCTCATGGGATACGCCCTGGTGACGCAGCTCTTCCCGGCGGTGCTGGCGAGTCTGTTCCGCCGTCGGCAGGTCACCAGGCAGGGCGCGGCCGCGGGCATCGTCGTGGGCGTGGCCACCGTCGCATGGAGCACCATCTCCGGCGCCACGGTGGGGAGCCTGACGCCCGCACTGCCCCAGGCGGTCAAGGACCTCAACGTCGGAATCATCGCGCTGCTGCTGAACTGCGTGGTGACGATCGCGGTGTCGGCCGCCACCCGCGAGCGGGAGCCGGCCCACTCGGTTCCGGCGGAACCCGGACCGGGCACCGCGGCCCTCGAGGCAGGCGCGGATCTGCGCTGAGCACCCGGACCGCTCAGCGGTACAGGGCCGCGGCTCTCGCCGTCGCACCGGCGAAGCGATCGCGCAGCTCCGCCGGTCCGAGGATCTCCGCATCCGGGCCCAGCGCGAGCAGCTGGCCGTACGCCACATCCAGCGACTCGACGGGCAGGGCGACGGTCACCCTGCCCAGCGAGTCCGCGGCTGCGGCGGACGCCAGCGCCTCGCGCGCGGCCTCGCCGTCCACGGCGTACGGGAGCCTGGCGGCTCCAGCCGCCGAGAGCCGGACCTCGACCTCCGCACGGAGGATCGACCGGGCGAACGCGGCCGCCTGCCGCTCCCAGAAGGCGGGGAGATCGAAGCTGTCGTCGCGCACGAACCGGTCGTCGCCGGAGACCTCCACCGTGCTGAAGCGCTCGACACGGTAGACCCGGAAGTCCTCGTCCGCGCGGGCACAGAGATACCAGACACCGGCCTTCAGCACGAGGCCGTACGGATCGAGAACGCGCTGCACACCGGATCCGTCCCGGCGGTCGTACCGGGCGCGGACCCGGCGGTCGGACCAGACCGCGTCGGCGAGCGGCGGAAGCAGCTCCGGTGTCTCCGGCTCCTGATACCAGCCGGGTGCGTCCAGGTGGAAGCGCTGGGACGCGGACGACGACGCGTCGCGAAGAGAGGGGAGGAGAGCCGCCGAGACCTTCAGGCGTGCGGCCGAAGCGGCGTCGGCGAGGCCCATCTGCCGCAGCGCGCCCGGAACCCCGGAGAGGAAGAGGGCTTCGGCCTCGGGACGCGCGAGACCGGTGAGCCTGGTGCGGTAGCCGGCGGTCAGGCGGTACCCACCGGACCGGCCACGCTCCGCGTACACCGGGATCCCGGCTTCGGAGAGCGACAGCGCATCACGGGTGACGGTGCGCTCGGACACCTCGAGCTCCTGCGCCAGCTCGGCTGCCGTCATCATCGGCCGGGACTGGAGCAGGAGCACCATCTTGATCAGGCGGGCGGCGCGCATGCTCACAGCATGCACGCCGCCACTGACATCGGACCCGGCGATCAGACGCCGTAGCGGGCCCTTGCCTCCTTCACGGCCGAGACCGGGACCTCGCCCCGCTTGGCGAGTGCGGCGAGAGCGGCGACCACGATCGACTGCGCGTCGACACCGAAGTGCCTGCGGGCGGCCTCCCGGGTGTCGGAGAGGCCGAAGCCGTCGGTGCCGAGCGAGGAGTAGTCCTGCTCGACCCACTGGCTGATCTGGTCCGGCACCTGCCGCATCCAGTCGCTCACCGCGAGCACCGGTCCGGGGGCACCGGCCAGCGCCTGGGTGACGTACGGCGTGCGCTGCTCGCCGTTGAGCAGTGCCTCGTCCGCGGCCATCGCGTCGCGGCGCAGCTCACCCCAGGAGGTCGCGGACCAGACGTCACCGGTGACACCCCAGTCGTCGGCGAGAAGCTGCTGCGCCTCGAGGGCCCAGTGGATCGCCGTACCAGAGGCGAGCAACTGGATGTGCGGGGCGCCCTCGGCGGCCGCGCCGTCCTTGAAGCGGTACAGACCGCGGACGATGCCCTCCTCGGCTCCCTCGGGCATCGCGGGCTGCTGCTTCGGCTCGTTGTAGACCGTCAGGTAGTAGAAGACGTTCTCGGCGTCGGGCCCGTACATCCGGCGCAGACCGTCCTTGACGATCACCGCGATCTCGAAGGCGAAGGCCGGGTCGTAGTTGAGCGCCGCGGGGTTGGTGGCGGCGATCAGATGCGAATGGCCGTCCGCGTGCTGCAGTCCCTCACCGGTCAGGGTGGTGCGCCCGGCGGTCGCACCGACGATGAAGCCGCGGCCGAGCTGGTCGGCGAGCTGCCACATCTGGTCGGCGGTGCGCTGCCAGCCGAACATCGAGTAGAAGATGTAGAAGGGAATCATCGGCTCGCCGTGCGTGGCGTACGACGTGGCGGCGGCGATGAAGTCGGCCATGGCGCCGGCCTCGGTGATCCCCTCGTTGAGGATCTGGCCGTTCGTGGCTTCCTTGTAGTACATCAGCTGGTCGCGGTCGACCGGGTCGTACGTCTGCCCGAGCGGCGAATAGATGCCTGCCGAGGGGAACAGCGACTCCATACCGAAGGTACGGGCCTCGTCGGGGACGATCGGCACCCAGCGTTTGCCGGTCTCCTTGTCCCGCATCAGATCCTTCATCAGCCGGACGAAGGCCATGGTGGTGGCCATCTCCTGCTGACCCGAACCCTTGATGAGGGCCTTGAACGCCCGCTCCTCGGGCTCCGGAAGGACCACCTGGTGCACCCGGCGGGCCGGGGCGGGGCCGCCGAGCTCCGCGCGGCGCTCCTGGAGGTAGCGGACTTCGGGGGAGTCGGCACCGGGGTGGCCGTAGGGCACCAGGCCCTCGTCGAGCCTGGCGTCCGGGATCGGCAGGTCCAGCAGGTCGCGCATCACGCGGAACTGCTTGCCGTCGAGCTTCTTCATCTGGTGGTTGGCATTGCGCGACTCGAAGCCCTCACCGAGAGTGTGGCCCTTCACCGTCTGCGCCAGGATCACGGTCGGCGCGCCCTTGAACTCGACGGCCGCCCTGTACGCCGCGTACACCTTGCGGGCCTCGTGGCCACCGCGCGAGGAGTGGAAGCACTCGGCGATCTTGGCGTCGGTGAGCACCTTGGCCAGCTCGGCCAGCGCGGGCTCGGCTCCGAAGAAGTGCTCACGGATGTAGGCCACATCGCGCGTGGCGTACGTCTGGAACTGCGCGTCCGGCACCTCGCGCAGGCGGCGCACCAGTGCGCCCTTCGTGTCGAGCTGGAACAGCTCGTCCCAGGCGGAGCCCCAGAGCGTCTTGATGACGTTCCAGCCGGCCCCGCGGAACTGGGCTTCCAGCTCCTGCACCACACGGAAGTTGGCGCGTACCGGGCCGTCGAGGCGCTGCAGGTTGCAGTTGATGACGAAGGTCAGGTTGTCGAGCTTCTCGCGGGCCGCGAGCGTCAGTGCCGTGGTCGACTCGGGCTCGTCCATCTCGCCGTCGCCGAGGAACGCCCAGACATGCGAGTTCGAGGTGTCCTTGATTCCCCGGCCTGCCAGATAGCGGTTGAACCGCGCCTGGTAGATCGAGGAGATCGGGCCGAGGCCCATGGAGACGGTGGGGAACTCCCACAGCCAGGGCAGCCGGCGCGGGTGCGGGTAGGACGGCAGTCCCTCGCCGCCCGCCTCCTGGCGGAAGTTGTCGAGCTGCTGCTCGCTCAGGCGTCCGTCGAGGAAGGCGCGGGCGTAGATACCGGGGGACGCATGGCCCTGGATGTAGAGCTGGTCGCCCGACCCACCCTCCTTGCCGCGGAAGAAGTGGTTGAAGCCGGTTTCGTACAGCCAGGCGGCGGAGGCGAAGGTGGCTATATGGCCGCCGACGCCGAAGCGCGAGCCGCGGGTGACCATCGCGGCCGCGTTCCAGCGGTTCCAGGCGGTGATCCGGCTCTCCATCGCCTCGTCACCGTCGAAGACGGGCTCGGCGGAAGTCGGGATGGTGTTGACGTAGTCGGTCTCCAGCAGCTTGGGCAGCGCGAGACCGGCGCCGTCGGCCCGCTCCAGCGTGCGGCGCATCAGATATGCGGCACGGTGGGGGCCTGCGGCCTTGGTTACGGCGTCGAGGGAAGCCGCCCATTCGGCAGTCTCCTCCGGGTCGCGGTCCGGGAGCTGGTCCAGCTCGCTCGGAAGCTTGCCTACGGGGTCGGTCATGATCGCCGCCTTCCGGACAGAACAGGGGTGAAGAAAAGGCCCGGTCTGGCAGGACAGGGCGACGGGCTGGGTGAAGCCCGCCGTCGACTTTAAGTCGCTGATCGATGATCGATCAAAGGGTTCGAGGGAAAATCTTTCCGGAAAGTAAAAAGTCGGCATGCGGTGCCACGAAGTGGGGCACGCAGTGCCTGGAACGCACGCCCAAACTAGGCGCGGGGCGCACATCCGAGCACATGGTCCTTGACCAGCGGACCGATCTGCGGGTCCCGTCGCCTGAATGCCTCGACGAGTGCCTCGTGCTCCTCCGCGTATGACTTCTGCACCGTTCCCAGCCACCGGATCGACAACGCGGTGAACACCTCGATGCCGAGCGACTCCCAGGTGTGCAGCAGGACGCTGTTCCCGGCGGCCCGCACGAGTTCCCTGTGGAAGGCCACCGTGTGCCTCACCTGCGCGGCGCTGTCGGCCACCCGGTCCGCCGCGTAGAGCGCGGCGACCGGCGGTTCGAGCACCGAGACATCGGCGGCCAGCCGGTCCACGGCCAGTTCGGCCGCGATCTGTTCGAGACCGGCCCGGACCGGATAGCTCTCCTCCAGGTCCGCGGCGGTCAGATTCCGCACGCGTACACCCTTGTTGGGGGCCGACTCGATGAGCCGCAGAGTCTCCAGCTCGCGCAGCGCCTCCCGCACCGGCGTCTGACTGACCTCCAGTTCCACGGCGATCCGCCGCTCCACGATCCGCTCACCCGGCTTCCAGCGCCCGCTGACGATGCCCTCCACGATGTGCTCGCGGATCTGCTCGCGCAGGGAGTGGATGACGGGCACGGTCATGGCGGGTACTCCTTAGCGGGGGTGTGCACGAGGTTACCGGCGATTATCCCGTCGCAGTGATGGGTGTGACCGGCCTGGCACGGGAGGCGATCCGGGCGGAGCGAATTGACCATTCGTATCCGTACGGTGACCTGAAGCGACTGTGATGGGTGGCCGGATACGTCAATCGCTCTGTTTTGTGCCGGATGAACCGGTGGATCAGCCGGTCGCAGCACGCTCGAACGGGCCAGGCGTATCGATCTCCCAACCAGGCCCGAACTGAGCGGCGTGATGAACGAAACCGTGCTGCGGATGCCAGTCGGAGATGCCATGTGACGCCGCGCGTGGGTAGAGGCCTCCGACAACCTCGCCGGACGCGGGGAAGTCTCGTCAGCCGGCGCGTAGCAACTCGGTGTCTCCCTTGGCGCCGTTCACGACGAGCGCCGGCACGACGGCCACCACCAGGCCGGCGAGCCCGACGCCTCCCAGGACGCCCACAGCGGCGAAGCTGAATCCGACGCCTCCACGGGTGACCTGAGTGATCGCGAGATTCACCAGCACATGAAGGGACAGCGCGCAGCAGGCCGCCGCAGCCGTGGGCAACAGCAGTTGGAACGCCTGCGCGAGGCGCAGAGTACGGGCGGGGGCGCCGGTCGCGACCAGCAAGCCGGTCGTCCTCGCACGGGAGAGGGCCGCATCGAAGGCAGCGATGATCAGGACTCCCAGCAGCAGCACGCACACGGCCACAGTGGTACCCGTCGTGGCCACCACCAGTGGAGTGATCTCGGCTCGGATCTGATGGAGTTGGGCAGATGTACTGTCCAACTGCGCGTGTGGATCGGCCGCGAGCAACCCGCCGCGCACCGAGTCCTCGGCAGTGGAGCGTTTCTCGGGGAACACCAGCAGCAGACCAGGAGTACTTTGCGGCAGGTCGCGCAGGGCGGGCGAATCCGGGGGCAGGAGCAGCGTGGCGTCCAGCCGCGCTGCGCCGTCGACCGCCGGAAGGTCCAGAACCGCCCGCGGGGCGACCACGGTGAAAGTGGTGCCCTGGGTGCCGGCCGAGCTGTCAGTGAACACGGTGCTGGCTCCGGCGTGGAGATCGGGATCCAGCCCGCTTTGTGTGATCCTCATCGCAGCGCCCTGCCGACAGGCCGGGACATGACGTCCGAGCCAGGTGTCGATCCAGTGGCAGTCGGCCACCAGCACCGCGTTCAGCGACGGCGCACCGGATGCGGTCGCTGCCGCCTGGTATCTGCGTACCGTGAGCGCCGCTCGGGCCCCGGGAACATGGCCTTTCGCTGCGGCGAGCACTGCCTTGGACGGGTGCTCCACCGAGACGGCACGGCCCGCCGGGGTCGCGAGCTGCTCTTCGAGCCAGTACCCCTCGGACTGGCGCAGTGTGCCCACTGCCAGCTGAGCGGATCCGGCTGTCACCATGACGATGGCGAGTGCGGCCACACTTCGGGTGACAGGGCCGGCGCCCGCCCGGATCTGGCGCCCCGCGAGTTGCATCCACACGCGGTCGGCCCGCCTGGCGAAGGGCCTGGCGACACCGCGGGTGAGTGCTGGGATGAACCAGGCCAACCCAGCCAGGCTCAGCACCAGAGCGGTATAGAGAACCGTCATCTGCGCCGGTGAGACGAACGTGTCGTAGCGCGGTCCGCCGAAGCCGATGAGATAGCCGAGCAATGCCATGCCCGTCAGCAGCGGAATCATGGCCCAGAAGCGCGGCGTGCGGACTTTGTCCGCGCGGCGTGCGCTGTACGGGTCCCGAAGCGCACTCCGGGCCTCGCGGCGGGCGATGCGCACAGCGAGCCACGGCACGAGCACGCTGACGAGAATGCCGGTCAGGCCGGGCTGAGCCGCCCCCGGATACCAGCCGTAATCCGCGACCGTCCACCCTGTGGAGAGCACCCGCAGGCACGAGAACGCCACCCAGGCGAGCAGTACTCCCGCCAGTGCCACCGCGAGGATCTCTCCTGAGAGGACTGTGGCGGCCTGGCGCTCCGATGCGCCTGCCAGCCGCAACGCCGCAAGTCTCCGAGCGCGGGCCCGGCCTGCCAGGCGGGTACTGGTGGTGACCATCAGGATCAGCGGAATGGTCAGGACGCCGACGACCGCGAGCAGGACCCGGTCGGCTGCCGACGTGTCGGCGTCCGCTACCTGCGTAGCGATCCGCCCGGCACCGAATGCGGTGATCTGATCGGCGTCCGGATCACCGGCCAGACCGCGGGTCCCCACGTACGCCATGAGTTCGCCCGGCTCCAGGAGCCCATCTGCCGAGATGACTTCGGACCGGCTGTCACTCCCCCCGCAGTAGCGTTCACGCAGCGACGCGGAATCAGGCCTTGCGGTCAGCAAGTCCCGCAGAGCCGGTGAAACAGCGCAACGGCCGGGGCCCGGCAGCTTTTTCAGGCCCGGCGGTGTCGGCACAGGATGGACGGAGGCCGCCTGGAAGTCCACAAGGACCCGGGTCACCGGTCGGCCGTGCCAGGTGTCCTGCGCTGTCAATACATAGATGCCGGTCGCCGCATCGCCGCCCCTGATATCAGCTGTGACCGGAGATCGCGCGACGGACGCGTCAGCGCGGTGGTCTACGACGGAGTGGGCCCCGGCCGCCGCCAGCAGGACCAGCACCACGGCAGCCATGCCACACACCGCGAGCAGTAGCCGGGCGCGGGAGGCACGGCCTTCGACCAGAGCGCTGCGAGCCCCCATGAGCAGAAGTCTCACAGCGTGACTCCCTGGGCCCCGGTCCGTCCGTCGGTGACGACAACCGTACGGTCCGCGGCAGACGCGACGGTGCTGTCATGAGTGACCAACAGGACTGAACTGCCGCGTACCCGTGCCTGGTCCAGTAGCAGCGCCAGTACTTTCTGTCCGCTGTCGGCGTCCAGGGCCCCGGTCGGTTCGTCCGCGAAGATCACTGCTGGCTCGTGGACCAGCGCGCGGGCTACTGCTGCACGCTGCACCTGCCCCCCGGAGACCTGACCGGGGCGACGCTGGGCCAGCTCGGCGATTCCTACGTCACCCATGGCCTCACGGGCTCGACGTTCCGCAGGCGCTCGGCGTACGCCTGCGAACCGCAGCGGCATGGAGACGTTCTCCAACAGGCTCAATTCTGGGGCCAATTCACCGAACTGGAAGACGAAGCCGAACGAGGTCCGGCGCAGTGCGCTCCGTTCCTCGTCCGAACCATCATCAATTCGCGTCCCGCGGAAGGCGACCCTCCCACCGGATGGCCGGACGATTCCGGCAAGGCACAGCAGCAATGAGGTCTTGCCGGACCCGCTGCGTCCGACGACACCGATGCTTTCCCCCGGCTGGACTGTCAGAGACGCACCCGCCAGCGCGTGGTCCGATCCGTAGGTAAGCCGGAGATCTTCTCCCGTGAGCAACCTGTTCACCCTCTTGCTCATGTTACTGCCGTGCCTGGACGCGTCTGTGCCGCAGGGATGCGGTATCCCGGCGGCACAGACGATGGACCGGTAGGTCAACGATCAGTTGAGGTCCCAGGTCTTGGTACTTCCGCAGTCGTCCGGCCAGTTGTTCACGTCACGGCACACCTTGAAGTCTTATGGCTTTGCTTACTGCGCATCGATCTTCAAAACCAGGCAAATGGTCCGTAACTGTGGTGGCCGTCCCGTCGACCGTATCGGCCGTTAACTGCCCGGCATGTCACGGTACTTGGGGCAGCGTTTTTCGCCGCGACACAACGCAGCCGCGCCCCCGACCGGAAGAGATCCGGACAGGGGCGCGGCAGTTGGGACCGGTGGTTACAGGCCGAGCTCGACCTCGAACTCGCCGGCCTCCAGGATCGCCTTGACCGTCGACAGGTAACGGGCCGCGTCGGCGCCGTCCACCAGGCGGTGGTCGTAGGAGAGAGCCAGGTAGGTCATGTCACGGATGCCGATGACGGTGCCCTCGGCGGTCTCGATGACCGCCGGACGCTTGACGGTGGCGCCGACACCCAGGATGGCTGCCTGGTTCGGCGGGACGATGACCGTGTCGAACAGCGCACCGCGCGAGCCGGTGTTGCTGACCGTGAAGGTCGCCCCGGACAGCTCGTCGGGGCTGATCTTGCTGGAACGGACCTTGCCGGCCAGCTCCGCGGTCTTCTTCGAGATGCCCGCGAGGTTGAGGCCGCCCGCATCCTTGATGACCGGGGTCATCAGACCCTTCTCGGAGTCCACCGCGATACCGATGTTCTCGGTGTCGAAGTAGGTGATCGTGCCCTCGTCCTCGTTGATTCGGGCGTTGACCACCGGGTGGGCCTTCAGAGCCTGGGCGGCAGCCTTGACGAAGAACGGCATCGGGGACAGCTTGACGCCCTCGCGGGCGGCGAAGCCGTCCTTCGCCTGGTTGCGCAGCTTCATCAGCTTGGTGATGTCCACCTCGACCACGGAGGTCAGCTGAGCCTGGCTGTGCAGGGCCTTCATCATGTTGTCGCCGATGACCTTGCGCATCCGGGTCATCTTGACGGTCTGTCCGCGCAGCGGTGACGACTCCAGCTTCGGCGCCTTGGAAGCGGCGGCGGGAGCGGCGGACGGCGCCGGAGCGGCGGCCTTGGCGGTCTCCGCGGCGGTGATGACGTCCTGCTTGCGGATACGGCCACCGACACCGGTGCCCTTGACCTGGCCCAGGTCGACGCTGTTCTCGGCGGCGAGCTTACGGACCAGGGGGGTCACGTAGGCGCCGTCGTCGCCTGCGGTCGCAGCCGGAGCGGGTGCCGGGGCCGCGGCGGCCGGTGCCGGAGCGGCCGGAGCTGCGGGGGCCGGGGTGGCAGGCGCGGCCGGAGCCGGTGCCTGCTGGGCCGGAGCGGGAGCAGCGGCGGGAGCCGCACCCTTCGCGCCGACCACCGCGAGCTTGGCGCCGACCTCGGCGGTCTCGTCCTCGCCGACCAGGATCTGCAGCAGGGTGCCGGCGACGGGCGAGGGGATCTCGGTGTCGACCTTGTCGGTCGAGACCTCGAGCAGCGGCTCGTCCTCCGCGACCTCGTCCCCGACCTCCTTCAGCCAGCGGGTGACGGTGCCCTCGCTCACGCTCTCACCGAGCGCGGGCAGGACCACGTCGGTGCCCTCGGCGGAACCGCCGGAGGCGGGGGCCGGGGCCTCGGCCTGCGGCTCGGCGGCAGGAGCCGCGGCAGCCGGTTCCGGGGCCGCGGGGGCCTCGGCAGGCGCCTCGGCCGCGGCCGGGGCGGAATCGGCGGCAGGTGCGCCGGTGCCGTCGTCGATGACGGCCAGCTCGGCGCCGACCTCGACGGTCTCGTCCTCGGCGACCTTGATGGCTGACAGAACGCCGGAAGCCGGGGCCGGGATCTCGGTGTCGACCTTGTCGGTCGAGACCTCGAGCAGCGGCTCGTCGGCCTCGACGCGCTCACCCTCGGCCTTCAGCCAGCGGGTGACAGTGCCCTCGGTGACGCTCTCGCCGAGCGCCGGCAGGGTTACGGAAACCGACATGGTTTCAGTTGCTCCTTACGAATGTGCGGAAGTGGTCGTCGCGCCCGGTCATGATCAGTCGTGGGAGTGCAGAGGCTTGCCGGCCAGGGCCAGGTGGGCCTCGCCGAGCGCCTCGCTCTGTGTCGGGTGCGCGTGGATGAGCTGCGCGACCTCGGCCGGCAGAGCCTCCCAGTTGTAGATCAGCTGGGCTTCGCCCACCTGCTCGCCCATACGGTCACCGACCATGTGGACGCCGACCACGGCGCCATCCTTGACCTGCACGAGCTTGATCTCACCCGCGGTCTTGAGGATCTTGCTCTTGCCGTTGCCCGCCAGGTTGTACTTCAGAGCGACGACCTTGTCCGCCCCGTAGATCTCCTTGGCCTTCGCCTCGGAGATGCCCACGGACGCGACCTCCGGGTGGCAGTAGGTCACCTTCGGCACACCGTCGTAGTCGATCGGCACGGTCTTGAGACCGGCGAGACGCTCCGCGACCAGGATGCCCTCGGCGAAGCCGACGTGCGCCAGCTGCAGGGTGGGGACCAGGTCACCGACGGCGGAGATCGTCTCGACGTTGGTACGCATGTACTCGTCGACCAGGACGTAGCCGCGGTCCATCGCGACGCCCTGTTCCTCGTAACCGAGGCCCTGCGAGACCGGTCCGCGGCCGATGGCCACGAGCAGCAGCTCGGCCTCGAACTCCTTGCCGTCGGCCAGGGTGACCTTGACACCGTTCTGGGTGTACTCGGCCTTCTGGAAGAAGGTGCCCAGGTTGAACTTGATGCCCCGCTTGCGGAACGCGCGCTCGAGCAGCTTGGAGCTGTTCTCGTCCTCGATCGGGACGAGGTGCTTCAGGCCCTCGACGATGGTCACGTCGGTGCCGAAGGACTTCCACGCCGAGGCGAACTCGACGCCGATGACGCCGCCGCCCAGGATGATCGCGGACTCGGGGACCCGGTCCAGCGTCAGGGCGTGGTCCGAGGAGATGATGCGGTTGCCGTCGATCTCCAGGCTCGGCAGCGACTTCGGTACGGAGCCGGTGGCGAGCAGGATGTGGCGGCCCTGGACACGCTGGCCGTTCACATCGACCGAGGTGGGGGAGGAGAGACGGCCCTCACCCTCGATGTAGGTCACCTTGCGGGAGGCGACCAGGCCCTGAAGGCCCTTGTAGAGGCCCGCGATCACGTCGTCCTTGTACTTGTGGACGCCCGCGATGTCGATGCCCTCGAAGGTGGTCTTGACCCCGAACTGCTCGCTCTCGCGCGCCTGGTCGGCGATCTCGCCGGCGTGCAGCAGGGCCTTGGTGGGGATGCAGCCGTTGTGCAGGCAGGTGCCGCCGAGCTTGTTCTTCTCGATCAGGGCGACGTCGAGACCAAGCTGCGCTCCGCGCAGCGCCGCGGCGTAACCGCCGCTACCGCCGCCGAGAATCACTAGGTCGAAAACGGTGCTGGCGTCGTTCGCCACGTCACGTCCTCCATGCATGGTGCGCCGGTGCCGGTCTTCCCTGACCGGGCGGCGGCGGGTGTACGGCCGCTTTTTTTTCGGCCCTGTGGTGGGGCCCTGTCCTGCCGAGAACCCATCTTCGCACTTGTCGGGCGCGGACGAGACGCCGGGCCGGAGTGCTGTTCGTCCCACCCGCCGTTCCGCACGGTTGTCCAGGTGTTCAGAGGGATTGATTTCGTTCAAGGCGAACAGGGGTAAAGCCATGGCAAAACCGTACGGCCCCGGGAGACCCGGGGCCGCACGGAATCACACAGAATCAGACCGGGGCGCCGGCTCAGCCGAGCTCGCCCTCGGCGGTGCGCTCCGCCAGCCGCACCAGGGTGCGGATGGCCGAGCCGGTGCCGCCCTTGGGCGTGTAGCCGAACGGACCGGCCTCGTTGAAGGCCGGCCCGGCGATGTCCAGGTGGGCCCAGGTGATGCCCTCGCCGACGAACTCCTTCAGGAACAGGCCGGCCACCAGGCCGCCGCCCATCCGCTCGCCCATGTTGGCGATGTCGGCGGTCGGGGAGTCCATGCCCTTGCGCAGGTCCGCGGGGAGCGGCATGGGCCAGGACGGCTCGCCGACCTCCTCCGCGATCTCGTGCAGCGAGGTACGGAAGGCGTCGTCGTTGGCCATGATGCCGAAGGTGCGGTTGCCGAGGGCGAGCACCATCGCGCCGGTCAGGGTCGCCACGTCGACGATCGCGTCGGGGGTCTCCTCGGACGCCTTCGCCAGGGCGTCGGCCAGGACGAGGCGGCCCTCGGCGTCGGTGTTCAGCACCTCGACGGTCTTGCCGCTGTACATCCGCAGCACGTCACCGGGGCGGGTGGCGGAGCCGGAAGGCATGTTCTCGGCGAGCGCGAGCCAGCCGGTGACATTGACCTGCAGACCGAGCCGCGCGGCGGCGACGACGGCCGCGAACACCGCGGCCGCGCCTGCCATGTCGCACTTCATCGTCTCGTTGTGGCCGGCCGGCTTCAGCGAGATGCCGCCCGAGTCGTAGGTGATGCCCTTGCCGACGAAGGCCAGCGACTTCTCCGCCTTGGAGTGCGTGTAGGACAGCTTCACCAGCCGCGGCGGGGCCTCCGAGCCGACGCCTACGCCGAGGATGCCGCCGTAGCCGCCCTTGGCGAGCGCCTTCTCGTCGAGCACCTGCACCTTGATGCCGTGTTCCTTGCCGGCCGCAGCGGCGACCGCGGCGAAGGCCTCGGGGTCCAGCTCGTTGGGCGGGGTGTTGACCAGGTCGCGGGCCCGGTTGATCTCCTCGGCCACGGCGACCGCGCGCTCCACGGCAGCCTTGTGAGCCTTGTCCCGCGGCTTGGCGCCGAGCACGGTCGCCTCGCCCAGCGGGCCCTTGGCGTCCTTGCCCTTCTCCTGGAAGGCGGTGAAGGCGTACGAACCGAGCAGCGCGCCCTCTCCGATGGCCTGGATGTCCTCGGCGGCCTCGACGGGCAGCACGAAGGCGGCCTTCTTGACGCCGGACAGTGTGCGGGCGGCGACGCCCGCCGCGCGGCGCAGTGTCTCCTCGGCATACGCCTCGTCCTCGTCCGGGACGGGGCCCAGACCGACGGCCAGCACGAGCGGGGCCTTGAGACCGGCGGGGGCGGGGACCTTCGTCGCCTCACCCTCACCGCCGGTGGCGCCCAGGGTCTCCAGAACGGCGGCGAGCTTTCCGTCGAACGCCTTGTCCACGGCCTCGGCGCCGGATGCGACCACGGGGCCCTTGGCGCCCTTCGCCACGCCTACGACGACGGCGTCGGCGCGCAGCGTCGCGGCGCCCGCCGTACTGAGAGTGAGAGCAGTCACGGTAGTGAATTCTCGCTTTCGTTGAGTTCGTTGGTGGCCGGTGGATGGGGCCGCCCCGTCGCAGAGCCTACGCTCGGTGACGGAATACCCCCCACGCGGGATCCGGCCCCGATTGTCCGGGGATACGGTGGCCTGGTCGTCCTGATGCCGTGGCAGGCGGCGTCCGCCGCGTCGCGAGGCCCGGCACGCACGCACGTGCACCTCCACGGGCGGACCCGTCCACGGCACCGGGGCGCGCGGACCGGGCAGGATCCGGACGGGAGTCCCCGGGGCGTGCGTGACGCCGCTGGGCCCGCCCTCCGGGCGGACGCCGCCACGTCCCGGACACGGCCTACCCCAGCGCCAGGACGACCACCGACGCCGTCGCCGCCGTTTCGGCGACAGCGCCGAAGACATCGCCCGTGACCCCGCCGAAACGTCGCACACAGTGCCCGAGCAGGAAGTGCGCAGCGAGCAGCCCGCCCAGTACCGCAAGACCGCCGCGCAGCGCGCCGTACGGCTGGAGGCCGGCACCGAGGCCGGCGCAGCAGGCGGTCACCAGCACAACTGCGCCCAGCGCGGCGGGAGTCGGCACCGCTCCGGCCACCGCGGCTCCCAGGCCGTCGGGGCGGGCCGCCGGCACGCCCGTGCGGCAGGCCAGGGTCAGCGCCAGCCTGGCCGCCAGCGCGGAGACCGCCGCAGCGGACGCACCGTGTGCCCAGCCCGCTGCGTAGAGCCGGTCGAGGGCCGCCACCTGGGCGAGCAGCACGAACAGCAGGGTGATGACACCGAACGGGCCGATGTCGGACTGCTTCATGATCCGCAGCGCGTCCTCGGCGGGCTTCGCACTTCCCAGACCGTCGGCGACGTCGGCCAGGCCGTCCAGATGCAGGCCCCGGGTGAGAACGGCCGGTACCGCCGCGCTCGCCACGGCCGCGAGCAGCGGGCCCGAGCCGGCCAGCAGCAGAACGGCGCCGAGCACCCCGGCGCACAGCCCCACCACGAGACCGGCCAGCGGTGCGCAGAGCATCCCGGAGCGCGCCGCGGCGCGGTCCCAGCGGGTCACCCGGACCGGGAGGACCGTGAGCGTGCCGAAGGCGAAACGTATGCCGTCCATGGCGCGCAGGTTATCCGCCGGCGCTTGTACCCCGGTGCGGGGCGTGCGACCTGCTGCGCGGGGCGGCGGAGCCCGTCCCGGGGGGACCGGCCCCGGATCCGCCGGCAGGCACGCTCGGCGAGCTCCGCGGCGGTCGTCGTGCGCGCCGGGACTACGGGACGGCCCGCACTCCACCGGGACTACGGGAGGCCCTCACTCCACCGGTGACTGCTCCGCGGCGACTCCGGTGGCCGTCTCCACGGCGTCCGCGTTGTCCTTCGCGTCCGCGCCGTCCTCCGCGTCCTCGGCAGGACGCTCCGGAAGCTCGGCCGCGAGCGCGGCGGCCGACTGGACGAGCGGGAGCGCGAGCAGCGCCCCGCTGCCCTCGCCGACCGTCACTCCGAGGTCGAGCAGCGGGGTGAGTGCCATCCGGTCCAGCGCCTTCGCCTGGGCGGGCTCGCCGCTGAGCTGGCCCGCCAGCCAGGAGTCGGGGGCGCGGAAAGCCGCCCGCTGGCCGACCAGCGCGCAGGCAGCGGAGACCACTCCGTCGAGGATCACCGGCATCCTGCGCACCGCGGCCTGCAGCAGGAATCCGGTCATCGCCGCCAGGTCGGCGCCGCCGACCACAGCCAGCAGCTCCAGCTGGTCGCCGAGGACCGGGCGGGCCCGGCGCAGGGCGTCGCGGACGGCGGCACATTTCCGCATCCAGGCGAGATCGTCGATGACTGCGCCACCGCGGCCGGTGACCACCGACGCGTCGGTGCCGCACAGTGCGGCGATCAGGGTGGCGGCGGCCGTGGTGCCGCCGACGCTGAGATCGCCCAGGACGACCAGGTCGGTGCCCGAGTCCGCCTCCTCGTCGGCGATCGCCATGCCCAGCCGTACGGCCTGCTCCGCCTCCTCGGCGGTGAGCGCGTCCTCGATGTCGATCCGGCCGCTGGAGCGCCGCACCCGGTGGCGTACCACTTCGTCGGGCAGCAGAGCGGGGTCGCAGTCGAGCCCCGCGTCGATGATCCGGACCGGCACGCCGAGTCTGCGGGCGAGTACCGCGGAGCTGCTCACGCCGTCGAGCACGGCCCTCACGAGGTGGTGGGCGCCTCCCGCGGGACGGGCCGAGACACCCAGCGTGGCCACCCCGTGGTCGCCGGCGACCAGCACCATACGCACGTTCTCGACGGGCTTGACCGGTACCGCGGACTGCGCGGCCGAGAGCCACTCGCCGAGTTCGTCGAGCCGGCCGAGTGCGCCGGGCGGCACGTTCAGCCGCTCCCGGCGTTCCTCGGCGTCGCGACGTACGCCGCTGTCGGGGCGTTCGATCAGATCGGAGAAGTCGTCGAGATTCAGCGAGCTCATTCGCCGAACAGTACCGGCAGCAGCCCCCGAACCGTGCGCCGAGTCGGCGGACTTCCGGCCGGCCGCCGGTTCAGCCGCGCAGCACGACCGCCTGCCCGGCGACGACCAGCAGCACATGCTCGCATTCATCGGCGAACGCCGCGTTCAGCCGGCCCAGTTCATCGCGGAAGCGCCGCCCGGACGCGGTCGCGGGCACCACCCCGGAGCCGACCTCGTTGCTCACCGCGACGAGGGTGCGGCCCGTGGCCCGCACCGCGGCGACGAGTTCGGCGACCCGCGCGCGCAGCGCACGTTCGCCGCCGGCGGCCCAGCGGTCGTCGTCCCAGGCACCGGCCCGGTCCATCGCATCGGTCAGCCACAGCGAAAGGCAGTCGATCAGCAGAGGCGGCCCGGCCGCGGCGAGAAGCGGCACCAGGTCGCAGGTCTCGTCGGTGCGCCAGGAGCCTGGCCTGCGCTCACGGTGCAGCCCCACCCGGGAAGCCCATTCGGTGTCACCTTCGCGGCTGCCGCCCGTCGCGACGTACACGACCCCGGGAAAGGACTCCAGCCTCCGTTCGGCCTCCAGGGACTTGCCGGAACGTGCCCCGCCCAGTACCAGGGTGCGGCGCGGGAGATCCGGGACCGCGTGGTACTCGCCGACGATCAGTGTCGTGCCGTCCGGCACCGTCCGCGCACCCGCGGCGGCCAGCCGGCGGTCGAGTTCAGGACCCGGTGGGGCGTCGTGGCCGAGATGGGCGGCGATGACATCCGTGGTGGGACCGGCGGCGCCCGCCGCCCGCAGCGCGGCCAGTGCGTCGGGCCGTCCGACGACATCGGCGACGACCATCTCGTACGGGCCTGAGCTGTTCGCCGAGAGCCCGGCGGGAGACCCCCCGGGGGGCAGATAGAGCAGCCGCTCGCCGCCGGGCGACGTGACCTCGTACCCGGTGCCGGGGGAGTCCATCGGCACCGCCCGCACCCGGTGGCCGCTCATCAGGGTGAGCACCCGCCCGTCGGGCACCCGGCCGGCCGACGGGAGCCCGGCGGGCAGTTCCACCGCTGGACCGTCGTGCGGGTGGGTGAGCAGCACCTGGCGCACCCCCGCCAGCGAATGTCCGGCGCGCGCGGCCGCCAGCGCGGCCCCCGGGGTCAGATCGAGCAGCAGCGCGCCGTCCAGGAGCAGCGCCGTCGCGGCGCGCGCCCGGTCGCCGCGGGCACAGGCGCAGACGGCACAGGGGCACTCGGGACGGGGCAGGCCGTCGGGGGCGCCGGTACCGAGGAGAGTGAGTTCCACGAATACGATCCTCCCGCGTCGCCGCTGCCGGTGCTCGCCCGGCTACGCTGCCAGCAGCATCGGATTGGCATCCAGGAGGCGGACATGGCGTGGACGTGGCGGTTCGAGAAGTCGGACGGTACGGAGACACAGCCGGCGGTGGTCCCCGAGGAGTTCACCACGCAGGGTGACGCGGAGTCCTGGATCGGCGAGGCCTGGAAAGAGCTGCTCGAGGGCGGCGCGGACCAGGTGACGCTGTTCGAGGACGCGACCAAGATCTATGGTCCGATGAGTCTGCACGCGGAGCAGCCGGAGGAGGAGCCGGAGTCGGCCTGAGGCCAGGCCTGCTGTCCGGGGGCGAGGCCCCCGGACCCCCCGCTCGCGGACAGCGTCAGCCGCGCACACCGCACAGATGCAGGAGCGCGGCGACCGCCTTGTACGGCTCGGTCCGGCCGGCCCGGTCCTCAGCGGCGAGCAGCCGGTCGAGTTCCTGGGCCGACGGCAGCTCCACCTCGTTTGCCACACCGTCGGTGAAGACCCGCACGCCGTACCAGGCGTGCAACGGGGCCGCGATCCCGGCCAGCGTGGCCGTCACCGCCTCCAGGCGGTCGGCGCGCACGGTGAGACCGAGACGGTTGGTGTAGGTGTCCGTGTCGAAGGCGGCCAGCGTCTCCGGCCAGTCACCGGCCAGGCCGGGCCGCATGGCGAGCGCGTTCGCGTTCCGTACCAGCAGCGAGAGCAGACCCCCGGGCGCCAGCATTCTGGCCAGACCCGCCAGCATCGCGTCCGGTTCCTCCACGTACATCAGCACACCGTGGCAGAGCACCACATCGAAGCTGCCGGGCAGGAAGTGCGCGCCGGTCTCCCGGCCGTCGCCGTCCATCAGCCGCATCCGTTCACGGATGCCTTCCGGCTCGGTGGCCAGGGCATCGCGGGCCACCCTGAGCATCTCCGGGTCGGATTCCAGACCGGTGACCGTGTGCCCGGCCCGGGCCAGGCGCAGGGCCTGGGTGCCCTGGCCCGTACCGACGTCGAGTATCCGCAGCCGCTGTCCGACCGGGAACCGGGCGCCCAGCTGCTCATCCAGCTGGCGGGCGACCAGCTCCTGGCGGACGGTGTTGCGAAGCCCGCCCAGGCCCTTCAGCCACGCGGACGAAGCGCCGGCGAACCCCGGGTAGCCCGTGCTCAGGGCCGCTCTCCCCGCTTGACCTGCGGCTTCGGCAGACGCATCCGGCGCATCTGGAGGGTGCGCATCAGGCCGTAGGCGACGGCGCCACGCTTGGGCTCGTTGGGGAAGCGCTGGTTCAGCTGCTTCTTCAGCCGGAACCAGATACCGATCGAGTCGATGACGATCAGCACGATGACGACGAGCCAGAGCAGCAGCGCGATGTTCTGGACGCCGGGGATCCGGACGATGCTGAGTACCAGAATGATCACCGCGAGCGGCAGGAAGAACTCGGCGAGGCACCAGCGGGAGTCGACGAAGTCGCGGGCGAACCGGCGCGCCTGTCCCTTGTCCCTGGCCGGCAGGTAGCGCTCGTCGCCACTGGCGAGAGCCTCCCGCTGCTTGGCCATGTCCGCACGCCGGACCTCGCGCTGACGCTTGGCGGCCTCCTTGCGGTCGGTCGTCGGAGTGACCGCGCGGCGTCGCTGGGACTGCGCCTCACTCCGCTTGGGGGTGGGGCGACCTTTGGGGGCCTGCGGGTCGCGGGTCTGCTGGGAGAGGTCCGACGTCACCTTGGAGGTGGCGGCCTTCTCTTCATTGGCGCGGCTACGGAACACAAAACCCAAGGGTAAGGGGTACCGCCCACGGGTCCCAGCCCCAGGGGGAACGATCCGGCAACGACGGCTTCCCCTAGAGTCACCTACTCCCTGCGCGGGAGTGGATTCCGGTGCAGGTCGTCCTGGAGGAGGAGCGCATCCGCTCCGGAACAGTGCGGTAATGGATGCAGGGCCCGTAGTCTGGGTTCAAGTGCTGGAGCCGTAGTCCGTCAGAAGGGGGCGCGCGAAGCCCATGAGCGGTGTCATGAAGCGTATGGGGATGATCTTCCGCGCGAAGGCCAACAAGGCCCTGGACCGGGCCGAGGATCCGCGCGAGACTCTCGATTACTCGTACCAGAAGCAGCTTGAGCTGCTCCAGAAGGTACGCCGTGGGGTCGCCGACGTGGCGACCTCGCGCAAGCGTCTCGAACTGCAGCTGAACCAGTTGCAGGGCCAGTCCTCGAAGCTGGAGGACCAGGGCCGCAAGGCCCTCGCGCTGGGGCGTGAGGATCTGGCCCGCGAGGCGCTCTCGCGCCGCGCCGCGCTGCAGCAGCAGGTCACGGACCTGGAGACGCAGCACCAGACGCTGCAGGGCGAGGAGGAGAAGCTCACCCTCGCCGCCCAGCGTCTGCAGGCCAAGGTCGACGCCTTCCGTACGAAGAAGGAGACCATCAAGGCCACCTACACGGCGGCCCAGGCGCAGACCCGGATCGCCGAATCCTTCTCGGGAATCTCCGAGGAGATGGGTGACGTCGGTCAGGCGATCGCGCGGGCCGAGGACAAGACCGCCCAGCTGCAGGCCAGGGCCGGTGCGATCGACGAACTGCTTGCGTCGGGTGCCCTGGACGACCAGTCCGGGATGGGCAAGGACGACATCTCCGCTGAGCTGGACCGCATCTCCGGTGGTACCGATGTGGAGCTGGAGCTGCAGCGCATGAAGGCCGAACTGGCCGGCGGATCGTCGTCGTCGCAGCAGGCCATCGAGGGCGGTCAGCCGCAGGACCAGGCCCACCCGAAGTTCGACAAGCAGTAGGGAAGCGTCATGATCGTACGGATCATGGGTGAAGGCCAGATGGAGCTGGCCGACAGCCACTTCACGGAGCTCAACAAGCTGGACGACGAGCTGCTCGCCGTAATGCAGAACGGTGACGAGGACGGCTTCCGCCGCACTTTTCATGCCCTGCTCGACAAGGTGCGGGAGCTCGGAGCTCCGGTGCCGGACGACTCCCTGGCCCCGTCGGAGCTGATCCTGCCCCCGGTGGACGCCACTCTCGAGGAAGTCAGGGCCATGCTCAACGAGGACGGCCTGATCCCCGGCTGAAGCTTTTTCCGGCTGGTCGCAGGCCCGTTCCGGTCGCTTCGGCGCCCCGCATCCCTCCGGGTGCGGGGCGCCGTGCTGTGTGTTCCAGGACTCCTCCTGTACCGGGAACATGCCGAGCGGTATGACCACGCCCCGGCACGCCGTACCGTTGCTCGACGTGAGTGACCCGTCGAAGGCCGGTACCGGCTACGTGCGCACCGTCGCCTGGCTGCGCGCCCATCCGCCGGCGTTCGACGCCGGCCTGGCCCTCGGCGTGCTGATCTGCATGGTCGCCGGTTCGTTCGCGGACACCAGCGGCCCCGCCGGGCCCACCTTCGGCACCAGGTCCCCGGATCTCCGCAGCCTCCTCCTGATGCTGCTCGGCGCGGCGGCTCTCATCCTCAGACGGCGCCGGCCCATGGAGGTACTCGCCGTCACGGGCGCGGTCACCATCATCGAGCTCGTCTTCGGTGAGCCTCCCGCTCCGGTGGCGATGAGCGCGGTCATCGCTCTCTTCACGGTCGCCGCCCGTACCGACCGGCCCACCACGTGGCGGGTCGGGCTGCTGACCATGGGTCTGCTGACGGCGTTCGCGATGTGCTTCAGCGACACCCCCTGGTACTCCCAGGAGAACGTCGGGATCTTCGCCTGGACCGGCATGGCCGCCGCGGCGGGCGACGCCGTACGCAGCCGGCGGGCCTTCGTCGACGCCATCCGCGAGCGCGCCGAGCGTGCCGAGCGCAGCCGGGACGAGGAGGCCAGACGCAGGGTCGCGGAGGAGCGGCTGCGGATCGCCCGTGACCTCCATGACGTGGTCGCCCACCACATCGCGCTGGTGAACGTCCAGGCAGGGGTGGCGGCCCATGTCATGGACAAACGCCCCGATCAGGCCAAGGAGGCGCTCGGGCACGTCCGGGAGGCCAGTCGCTCCGCCCTGAACGAACTGCGCGCCACCGTGGGCCTGTTGCGCCAGTCCGGCGACCCGGAGGCGCCCACCGAACCGGCCCCCGGCCTCGCCGTGCTCAACGATCTGGTCGACACCTTCCGCAACGCGGGGCTGCCGGTGGAGGTCGCCTGCAACAACGAGGGCACGGGGATGCCGGCGGCCGTGGACCTGGCCGCGTACCGGATCATCCAGGAGGCGCTGACCAATGTGCAGAAGCACGCGGGACCGGATGCCAAGGCCGAGGTGAGCGTGGTACGCGTCGGACCGGCCGTCGAGGTCACCGTCCTCGACAACGGCAGAGCCGCGGGCAGCGGTGATACGCCACCGTCCGCAGGCGGCGCGCGGGAGGGAATCGACGGCGGGGGCCACGGGCTCATCGGCATGCGCGAGCGTGCCACGGCCCTGCGGGGTTCGTGCACGGCAGGGCCCCGATACGGCGGTGGTTTCCGGGTCCAGGCGATACTTCCGGTCACGGCAGGCACGGGGGAGGACGCATGACGATCAGGGTTTTGCTCGCCGATGATCAGACGCTGCTGCGCAGCGCGTTCCGGGTTCTGGTGGACTCCGAGCCCGACATGGAGGTCGTGGGGGAGGCGGCCGACGGCGCGCAGGCGGTGGCGCTCGCCCGGTCCGAGGCGGCCGACGTCGTCCTGATGGACATCAGGATGCCCGGTACCGACGGCCTCGCGGCCACCAGAATGATCAGCGCCGACCCGGAACTCGCCGGTGTGCGGGTGGTCATGCTCACCACCTTCGAGGTGGACGAGTACGTGGTCCAGTCCCTGCGGGCGGGGGCGTCGGGTTTCCTCGGCAAGGGTGCCGAACCGGACGAACTGCTCAATGCCATCCGCATCGCGGCGGCAGGTGAAGCGCTGCTCTCCCCGGTCGCCACCAAGGGCCTCATCGCCCGGTTCCTCGCCCAGGGCGGCAGTGCGGACCCGGGAGACCCGGAGGCGTACGCGGGGCGGCTCGACGCCCTGACGGTGCGGGAGCGCGAGGTGCTCGTCCAGGTCGGCGGCGGTCACTCCAACGACGAGATCGCGGAACTGCTGACGGTCAGCCCGCTCACCGTCAAGACGCATGTGAACAGGGCGATGGCGAAGCTCGGTGCCCGCGACCGGTCCCAATTGGTGGTAATCGCCTATGAATCGGGCCTGGTCCACCCAAGGGCGTAGTGGCGGCGTACTCCACCTGCTGTATGTGCCGGATAAGGAAAGGCACCTGGGAGCGAGGAATCCGGGTCCACCGGTGGCCGAAGGTATAGGTGGGGCACATGTGCCCGTCATTCCCGCATGCCACACCTGCTTCGTACGCCACAGAAGAGAGACCCCATGTCCTGGCTGTCCAGATTCAGCCTCGCGCAACGGGCCCTGATCGGGCTGATATCGATCGTCGCCGTCGTCTTCGGCGCGATTGCCATCCCGCAGCTCAAGCAGCAGCTGCTGCCCACCATCGAACTGCCGATGGTGTCGGTGCTCGCCCCCTATCAGGGAGCGTCCCCCGATGTGGTCGAGAAGCAGGTCGTCGAGCCGCTCGAGGACACCATCAAGGCTGTCGACGGCATCAAGGGGGTGACCTCGACGGCGAGTGAGGGCAACGCCGTCATCATGGCCCAGTTCGACTACGGCAACGGCTCCAAGCAGCTGGTCGCCGACGTGCAGCAGGCCGTGAACCGGGCCAGGGTCAATCTCCCCGACGAGGTCGACCCGCAGGTCGTGGCCGGCTCGACGGACGACATCCCGACCGTCGTACTCGCCGTCACATCGGACAAGGACCAGCAGGCACTCGCCGACCAGCTCGACCGCTCGGTCGTCCCCGTCCTCCAGGACATCGACGGCGTCGGCCGGGTCAGCGTCGACGGTGTGCAGGACCTTCAGGTCACCGTCACCCCCGACGACGGGAAGCTGGCCGCCGCCGGGCTGAACGCGGCCTCCCTCGGCCAGGCCCTGCAGGCGAACGGCGCCACCCTGCCCGCCGGTTCGTTCTCCGAGAACGGCAGGAGCCGCACGATCCAGGTCGGAGGCGGCTACACCTCGCTCAAGCAGATCGAGGACCTGCGGGTCACCGGCCAGGCCGCGCCGGGCAAGCCCGCGGCGAAGCCGGTTCGTCTCGGCGACATCGCCAAGGTCGCCGAGCAGCCCTCCACCGCGGTCTCCATCACCCGGACCGACGGCAGGCCCAGCCTCTCCGTCGCCCTGACGATGGATCAGGACGGCAGCGCGGTCGCCGTGTCGAACGCGGTGGAGGACAAGCTTCCCGGTCTGCGCAAGACCCTCGGCTCGGGCAGCGACCTCAAGGTCATCTTCGACCAGGGCCCCTCCGTGTCGAAGTCGATCTCGGGACTCACCACCGAGGGTGCGCTCGGCCTGCTCTTCGCCGTGATCATCATCCTGGTCTTCCTGGCCTCGCTCCGCTCCACCCTGGTCACGGCGCTCTCCATCCCGCTCTCGGTGCTGCTCGCGCTGATCGTGCTGTGGACCCGTGATCTGTCGCTGAACATCCTCACCCTCGGCGCGCTGACCATCGCGATCGGCCGGGTCGTCGACGACTCGATCGTGGTGCTCGAGAACATCAAGCGGCATCTGGGCTACGGGGAGGAACGTCACGCGGCGATCACCACGGCGGTCAAGGAGGTCGCCGGAGCGGTCACCTCGTCGACCCTCACCACCGTCGCGGTCTTCCTGCCGATCGGCCTGGTCGGCGGCATGGTGGGCCAGCTGTTCGGTTCGTTCTCCATCACGGTCACCGCGGCGCTGCTCGCATCGCTGCTGGTGTCACTCACCGTGGTCCCGGTCTTCTCGTACTGGTTCCTGCGCGCCCCCAAGGGCTCGGCGGGCGCCGACCCGGCGGAACTGCGCCGCAGGGCCGAGGCGAAGGAGGAACGCAGCCGCCTCCAGCGCGCCTACGTCCCGGTGCTCCGCTTCGCGACCCGGCGCCGCGTCACCAGCCTGGTGATCGCCGCCGCGGTGCTGATCGGCACGTTCGCTATGGCTCCGCTGCTCAAGACCAACTTCTTCGACCAGGGCGACCAGGACACCCTGTCGCTGACCCAGAAGCTGTCCCCCGGCACCAGCCTCGAGGCGGCGGACACCGCGGCCAAGAAGGTCGAGACGATGCTGGACGGCATCGACACGGTCAAGGACTACCAGGTCACGGTCGGCTCCTCCGGATTCGCCGCAGCCTTCGGCGGTGGCACGGGCGCCAACCAGGCCTCGTACCAGGTGACGCTGAAGGACGCGTCGGACTACGACGCCACCCAGGACCGCATCGAAAAGGGCCTGGCCGGGCTCGACGGTATCGGCGAGGCTTCCATCGGCAGTGGCGGCGGCTTCGGCAGCCAGGATCTGAGCGTGGTGGTCAAGGCCGGCGACGGTGACACCCTGAAAAAGGCGTCCGAGCAGGTACGCGCCGCGGTGGCCGGGCTCGACCACGTAAAGGACGTGCAGAGCGACCTGTCGCAGAGCGTCCCCCGGATCTCGGTGAAGGCCAACGCCAGGGCCGCAGCGGCGGGCTTCAACGAGACCACCCTCGGTGCCGCCGTGGGCCAGGCGGTGCGCGGCACCACATCGGGCAAGGCGATCCTCGACGACACCGAGCGTGATGTCGTGGTGAAGTCGGCGCACCCGGCCACCACGCTCGCCGAGCTGAAGAAGCTGAATCTCGGAGCGGTCAGGCTCGGCGACATCGCCACGGTGAAGCTGGTGCCGGGACCGGTCTCGATGACCCGGATCGACGGCGCCCGCGCCGCGACGATCAAGGCGACGCCGACCGGGGACAACACCGGCGCGGTCTCCACCGCTCTGCAGAGCAGGATCAGCACGGTGAAGAAGGCGCTCCCGGCGGGCGCCACCGTCGAGATCGGCGGTGTCTCGTCGGACCAGAGCGACGCGTTCAAGAACCTGGCGCTGGCCATGCTGGCGGCCGTCGCGATCGTCTTCATGCTGCTGGTGGGCACCTTCCGCTCGTTGGTCCAGCCGCTGATCCTGCTGGTCTCGATCCCCTTCGCGGCCACCGGCGCGATCGGACTGCTGCTGGTCACCGGTACCCCGATGGGCGTTCCGGCGATGATCGGCATGCTGATGCTGATCGGCATCGTGGTCACCAACGCCATCGTGCTGATCGACCTGATCAACCAGTACCGCTCGCAGGGACTGGGCGTGGTCGAGGCAGTGGTCGAGGGCGGCAGGCACCGTTTGCGGCCGATCCTGATGACCGCACTGGCGACGATCTTCGCGTTGCTGCCGATGGCACTCGGTGTCACCGGCGAAGGCGGCTTCATCTCGCAGCCCCTCGCCGTGGTGGTGATCGGCGGTCTGATCACATCGACGCTGCTGACGCTGCTTCTGGTGCCGACGCTCTATGCGCTGGTCGAGCTGCGCAAGGAGCGCCGGGCGGACAAGAAGGCGGCGAAGCGGGCGAAGAAGGCGGGGATCGCCGGTCAGCCCGGCGCGGACTCGTCCTCGGACGAGCCGGAGCCGGTGAACGTCTGACCGCACGCCCCGTATGACGAAGGCCCCCGCACCGCCGAACATGTCGAACGGTGCGGGGGCCTCCGTATCACCCGGGGCGTCTGCTACGGCAGCGCCAGCATCTGCTCCAAGGCCTGCTTGGCGTACTTCTCCGTCTCCGGGTCGACCTCGATCCGGTTGACCAGCTTCCCCTCGGCGAGCGACTCCAGCGTCCACACCAGATGCGGCAGGTCGATACGGTTCATCGTCGAGCAGAAGCACACCGTCCTGTCGAGGAAGACGATCTCCTTGTCCGGGTGGGCGTTGGCCACCCGCTGGACCAGGTTCAGTTCGGTGCCGATCGCCCATTTCGAGCCGGCCGGGGCTGCGTCGAGGGCCTTGATGATGTACTCGGTCGAGCCGACCTCGTCCGCCGCCGTCACGACCTCGTGCTTGCACTCGGGGTGGACCAGCACGCGTACTCCGGGGATCCGCTCCCGCACGTCGTTGACCGAGTCCAGCGAGAAGCGGCCGTGCACCGAGCAGTGTCCGCGCCAGAGGATCATCTTCGCGTCCCGCAGCTGTTCGACGGTGAGGCCGCCGTTGGGCTTGTGGGGGTTGTAGAGGACGCAGTCGTCGAGCGACAGTCCCAGATCCCGGACCGCGGTGTTGCGGCCCAGGTGCTGGTCCGGCAGGAAGAGGACCTTCTCGCCCTGCTCGAAGGCCCAGTTCAGGGCCTTCTCGGCGTTGGAGGACGTGCAGATCGTGCCACCGTGCCGGCCGGTGAAGGCCTTGATGTCGGCGGAGGAGTTCATGTACGAGACCGGGACGACCTGCTCGGCCACACCGGCCTCGGTCAGCACGTCCCAGCACTCGGCGACCTGCTCGGCGGTGGCCATGTCGGCCATCGAGCAGCCGGCGGCCAGGTCGGGCAGCACGACCTTCTGGCCGTCCGAGGTGAGGATGTCCGCCGATTCGGCCATGAAGTGCACGCCGCAGAAGACGATGTACTCGGCTTCCGGCCTGGCGGCCGCGTCCCGGGCGAGCTTGAAGGAGTCACCGGTGACGTCGGCGAACTGGATGACCTCGTCACGCTGGTAGTGGTGGCCGAGCACGAAGACCTTGTCCCCGAGCTTCTCCTTGGCCGCGCGGGCGCGCTCCACCAGGTCCGGGTCGGAGGGGGACGGCAGGTCGCCCGGACACTCGACGCCGCGCTCGCTCCTCGGGTCGGCCTCGCGGCCGAGGAGCAGCAGGGCCAGGGGCGACGGCTGGACATCAAGGGACTGGGCGGTGGTCACGACACGCACCCTTTCTTCTCACGAAATACGCGCGGCTTGTGCCGCTCCGGTGGAGCAGGTGCTCGCACCGATGGCTTCTCGTCGAAATGACGTTATCTATCATAACCGCTTTACGTCACCTTGACGATGGGGATCGCGTCGATGTGACGTATCCCCGGATGCCGGATCTGTGCTGCCGCGAAGGGGATGTGCGAGCATGAAGGGGAAGAAGAACGCGCCAGGCCCGGAATGAATCCGCGGCCCCGCCGGTTGCACACGTCGGCAAGCAGTCCGCACCTCCCCTGCCACAGGCGGGGAAACCCCATCCCGGGAGTGAAGCAGATGTCCGTATCGGACGAGAAGACCACTGTGAGCGACGGCATCCTCCTGTCCGAGGCCGCCGCATCCAAGGTCAAGGCCCTGCTCGACCAGGAAGGCCGGGACGACCTCGCTCTTCGCGTCGCCGTCCAGCCCGGTGGCTGCTCAGGCCTCCGGTATCAGCTTTTCTTCGATGAGCGCTCGCTCGACGGAGATGTGGTCAAGGACTTCGGTGGAGTCAAGGTCGTCACCGACCGGATGAGCGCCCCGTACCTGGGCGGCGCCTCCGTCGACTTCGTCGACACCATCGAGAAGCAGGGCTTCACCATCGACAACCCGAACGCCACCGGCTCCTGCGCCTGCGGCGACTCGTTCAGCTAAGCCGCGACCGAGAAGTAGCGGCGTCCGCCCGCAGGGCGGCCGGGACTTCTCCGACACGGCCCAGCAGCAGGACCAGAAGGCGGCGGCCCCGGAATCCGGGGCCGCCGCCTTCTGCCGTGTCCCCGCACGCTCATGAGCGGGGGACGACATCTCCGCTCTCGTCCACGACCTGCCGGTTCCCCAGCGGCTTGTCCAGGGTCACCGTCTGGGTGAGGTCCTTGGCCAGGGCGACGCAGATCTTGCCCGGCTTCTTCTTCGGCCCGTCGACCGTGACCCGGACCGTGCCGGAGTCCTCGTCCGCCGTCGCCCGGTAGGTGCCGCACACTCCGCCCCAGAAGTGCACCGTCAGGTTCCGCCCCGCGGAACTGTAGGACTGCAGTTTCCTGTTGTCCGCGGTCCCGGGGTGCTTGCGGCCCCCGGGCGGCGTCGGACGCACCACGTACTTCGGGTCCACGGCGGTCGTGGTCACCGTTTCGGGCCGGGTGTTGTCGGCCGGCTTCAGTTCGAAGAGCCAGGACGGTACGAGCATCTGCCGGCCTCCGACGAGCTGCATCGCGAGACCCAGGGACGCGTGGCTGATGGTCGCCTGCCGCGGGCCCTTCGGGGGCTTGGCCGAGGGCAGGCAGGGCGCGGAGCCCTTCCGCTTGCCGGTGTCGCCGGCGATGCCCGTGTCTCCCTTGCCGGAAGAGCCGGGTGTGAGCGGCTCGGTGGTGGCGCAGCCCCCGGTCCCGGCGCGGCTCGCGCCCTCCGCGGGGGCGTTCAGCTGCTTCAGCGCATCGCCGGCGCTGATCAGCGGATACTCGCTCCCCTTGACCGGGGCCTTGGCCTCTCCGCTGCCGCCGACCAGACTTCCGTCCGGGCCGATCCGCAGTCCGGTCGTCCAGCCGTGGGTGGGCAGTCCGCCGATCGCCGGTTCGGCGTTCACCACGCGTACCGAACCCAGCACCTGCTCCGCGTCGATCTTGGCGTCATCCTGCCCCAGCGCCTTCAGCACCGGAGCGGCAGCCGCCTTCGCGGCCTTCTCGCTCACCGCGGGGCCCTCGCCGCCCGGTGCGATTCCGGAGGAACAGGGCTTGGCCTTGGGGCAGTTGTCGGTGCCGCCGATACCGAAGCGGGCGAACGTCCAGGTGCCGGGGGCCTGCTTCGTGACCCGGAGCACCGGGCCCGAGCCGTCGTGGTCGGATCCGACCGTCCAGGAGGTGCCGTCGAGCCGCGGTGTGCCCGGCATACCGAGCGCATCGGCGAGCTTCGCCACCTCGCCCGCGGTCACGGTGCCCTCCGCCCGGTACACCGGTGCCTTCGCGGGGCCGTCAGGGAGGGCGCCGTCGACGCGGTAGACCGTGCCCCGGGGGTCCGGCTCCCCGGGGGCGATGCCTGCCGTGCCGCCGCTCTGTCCCGTTCCGTCCAGCGCAAGCGGGGGAGGACTGCTGTCCTTGTCCGCACTGCCGGTGTGCCCGCCGCCTGATGACGCGGCGGAGGCCCAGTACGCGCCGCCGCCCCCGGCCAGCAGTACCGCCGCGGCCACCGAGGTGACGACGGCAGGGGACCGCCGCCGATGGGGAACCGCCGTGTCGTTCTCGGGTCGCTCGCTGCTCACCGCATGCTCCTTCGACTCCGCTGCCGTAATGCCTCTTCCCGTAGGACGGGCCTACGGGAGACACGGGTGTGACGGAGCGGGAGAGCACACGGTTCCCCGGGGTGTCCCCGGGGCGCCGCGCCGGAGTCCCTCAGTTGCCGTATTCGGACATCTGGTCGATGAGCCGCGCCGATGCCGGCGGGACCGTGACCCCGTGAATCAGCGACGGGTGCACGGGCATGGGCGCCTTCCCCGCGGGAACGACCCAATGGGGTGCCATACGGGCGCAGTCGCCGCGCAGGTCGATGAGGCTGGCTTCGGACTCGTGCGGAGCGATGAAGTTCGGCATACCGCACCGTAGGCACGCGGTGGCCCGCGAAGAAAGGCCTACTATCGGGTAGATTCGCCGCTTCGTGACCAGGACCGTGACCCGATAGCGTGAGGTGTCAGCCTCCCTCCTCCGCAGGAGCGTCCTCGCGTGCGCATCGCAGTCACCGGCTCCATCGCCACCGACCACCTCATGACCTTCCCCGGCCGCTTCGCCGACCAGTTGGTCGCCGATCAGCTCCACACGGTCTCCCTCTCGTTCCTCGTCGACAACCTCGACGTACGGCGCGGCGGGGTCGGCGCCAACATCTGCTTCGGAATGGGGCTGCTCGGCACCCGACCGGTGCTGGTGGGTGCGGCAGGCTCGGACTTCGACGAGTACCGTGCCTGGCTCGACCGCCACGGCGTGGACACCGGCTCCGTACGGATCTCGGAAGTCCTGCACACCGCCCGTTTCGTCTGCACCACGGACGCCGACCACAACCAGATCGGTTCCTTCTACACCGGGGCGATGAGCGAGGCCCGCCAGATCGAGCTCCAGCGGGTCGCCGAACGCGTTGGCGGACTCGACCTGGTGCTGATCGGCGCGGACGACCCCGAGGCGATGCTCCGCCACACCGAGGAGTGCCGTTCCCGCGCGATCCCCTTCGCCGCGGACTTCTCCCAGCAGATCGCGCGGATGAGCGGCGACGACATCCGCACCCTCCTCGAGGGCGCGACGTATCTCTTCTCCAACGAGTACGAGAAGGGCCTCATCGAGTCCAAGACCGGCTGGACGGAAGAGGAGATTCTGGGCAAGGTCGGCCACCGCGTCACCACACTCGGCGCGCGCGGTGTGCGTATCGAGCGGACCGGCGAGGACCCGATCGAGGTCGGCTGCGCGGAAGAGGAGGCCAAGGTCGACCCCACCGGGGTCGGCGACGCGTTCCGTGCGGGCTTCCTGTCCGGCCTCTCCTGGGGAGTGGGCCTGGAGCGTGCCGCCCAGGTCGGCTGCATGCTGGCGACCCTGGTGATCGAGACGCTGGGTACCCAGGAGTACACCCTGCGCCGCGCCAACTTCATGGCCCGCTTCACCAAGGCCTACGGCGACGAGGCAGCCGCCGAGGTCACGACCCACCTGCGCTAGGCCGTGTCCGATACGTACCGAGTATTCGAGAGGACCTGCCCGGTTCGCGACGCCTGAGGCTGTCCCGGACCCGCGTCCCGCCCGCCCGCACCCCGGGCGGGCGGTGCCACTTCCCGGACGTGTCCTGAGGCCGGGCCATGCGGCCCCGGCCTCAGGACACCCGGCGCACCCGGTAGCCGGTACCCCCGTCCACCGGGTGCGCACCCAGGTACTCCTGGGAACGCATATCGCACCAGGCCGGGATGTCCAGCCGGGCGGCCTCGTCGTCCGACAGCACCGTCACCACCCCGCCCACCGGCACGTTCCCGATCACCTTGGCGAGCTCGATGACCGGGATCGGGCAGCGCTTGCCGAGTGAGTCCACCACCAGCTCCCGCGGGTCGCCCGCCACCGGAGCAGCCCGGAGCGGGTCCTCGCTCTCCGCCCCGGACGCCCCCAGTCGCTCCCGTACGCTCCGCACGGCCACCGGCAGTACCGACAGGAATCGCTCCACGTCCTCTTCCGGTACCCCCGCGGGAAGAGACACCCGGATGTTCCCCTCGGACAGCACGCCCATCGCCCGGAGCACATGACTGGGGGTCAGCGTGCTGCTCGTGCAGGAGGAGCCGGACGACACCGAGAAGCCGGCCTTGTCCAGCTCGTGCAGCAGAGTCTCCCCATCGGCGTAGAGACAGGAGAACGTCACCAGATGCGGGAGCCGCCGCACCGGATCGCCGGCCACCTCGACGTCGGGCACCAGTTCGGGCACCCGTGTCCGGATCCGGTCCACCAGAGCCCGCAGCCGTACGGCCTCCGCGCCGGCTTCTGCCCTTACCGCCCGCAGCGAGGCGGCGGCGGCCACGATGGCCGGGATGTTCTGGAAGCCGGCCGCCCGGCCGGACTCCCGCTCGTCGGCAGGGCCTTGGGGGGCGAACCTCACACCCTTGCGCACCACCAGCAGCCCGGTTCCCGCCGGGCCGCCCCATTTGTGGGCACTCGCGGTGAGAAGCGACCAGGCCCCCTCGACCCGTCCCCACCCCAGTGACTGTGCCGCGTCCACCAGCAGGGGTACCCCCGCCGCCCGGCACGCGTCGGCGACCTCGGCGACGGGCTGTTCGGTGCCCACCTCGTGGTTGGCGGACTGCAGACAGGCCAGTGCGGTGTCCGCCCGCAGCGCGTCGCGGTAGGCGGAGGGGGCCACCGCTCCGGTCCTGCCGACCGGCACCTCCGTGACCGATCCGCCCCCCGCCCGGTGCGCCTGCGCCGCATGGAGGACCGAGGAGTGTTCGACGGCCGACACCACGAGGTGTCCGCCGACACGCCGACGGCCGGAAAGCGCTCCGGCAATTCCGGAGTGGACCGCGCGGGTCCCGGAAGAGGTGAAGGTCAGCTCGTCGGGCCGGCACCCGACGGCGTCCGCCGCGGCCTCGCGCGCCGCGTCGAGCAGCAGCCCGGCACGCCGCCCCTCCCGGTAGAGACGGGCCGGATCCGCCCATCCCTCGTCCAGCGAGGCTTGCAGGGCCTGCCGCGCGACGGGGTGCAGGGGGGCGGAGGACGCGGTATCGAAGTAGGGCACCCGGCCACGCTAGCCGCCACCCCCGCGCGGACGGTCCCGCAGCCGCAGGGGAGGGGCCGTCAGATCCCCGCCGGAAGCCCGGATTCCACCCCTTCGGGGTGTCGGGCGGCGCGTTGGGCACCCTCCCCGCGCGACTCCAAATGGCCTCCAGTAGGGTTTGGTCCGCATAAACATCCAAACCCCTGCCCGGAGCAGGACCGGCGACCGACCTCGATGCGGCCGCAGCCGGCCGCACGGGCGAGACTCTCGGGAAGGCGCTACGTGAGTCCCAACGGCTCCGACCGCTCGTCGCGGCGCCCGATGCGGCGGAAGCTGCCGCAGGTGCTGACTGCGGGCCTGATCCTTGTAACCGCTACCGGTTGCTCATACAAGGACTTTCCCCGCCTTGGTATGCCCACCCCGGTAACGGAAGAGGCCCCTCGGATCCTCTCCCTCTGGCAGGGCTCGTGGGCGGCAGCGCTCGCCACGGGTGTGCTGGTGTGGGGTCTGATCATCTGGAGTGCGATCTTCCACCGGCGCAGCCGCACCAAGGTGGAGGTACCTCCACAGACCCGGTACAACATGCCCATCGAGGCGCTGTACACCGTGGTTCCCCTCATCATCGTCTCGGTGCTGTTCTACTTCACCGCGCGTGATGAGTCGAAGCTGCTCGATCTCTCTCCCAAGCCCGCACACACGGTCAACGTGGTCGGCTTCCAGTGGAGCTGGGGTTTCAACTACGTCGAGGACGTGGACGGAAACCCCGCCACCGGTAACGCCGCCGGCACCTCACAGCTGTCCGACATCCCGGACCGCTTCACCGAGGACTTCCCCAAGGGAGCCGAAGGCGTCTACGACGTCGGCACCCCGGGGATGCGTAACCCGCAGAACGGCAACCCGGGCCCGACCCTGTGGTTGGCGAAGGGCGAGAAGGTCCGCTTCGTTCTGACCTCACGGGACGTCATCCACGACTTCTGGGTGATTCCGTTCCTGATGAAGCAGGACGTCGTTCCGGGCCACACCAACTCCTTCGAGGTCACCCCGACCCAGGAGGGCACCTTCAGGGGTAAGTGCGCCGAGCTCTGCGGCGTCGACCACTCCCGGATGCTCTTCAACGTGAAGGTCGTTTCCCCGGAGCGCTATCAGCAGCACCTCAAGGACCTGGCGAAGAAGGGCCAGAACGGCTACATCCCAGCCGGGATCGCGCAGACTGGCCACGCCAAGAACGCGGAGACGAACAACCTGTGAGCATCCTCAACGAACCCCAGGGTGCCGCGGCGGCAGCAGAGTCCTACGAGACCGAGCTGCCGGTACGGCGCAAAGAGCCGGGAAACGTCCTCGTCAAGTGGCTGACCACCACTGACCACAAGACGATCGGCACGATGTATCTGGTCACGTCGTTTGCGTTCTTCTGCATCGGCGGTGTGCTGGCACTGGTCATGCGGGCCGAGCTGGCCCGACCCGGCACCCAGATCGTGTCGAACGAGCAGTTCAACCAGGCGTTCACGATGCACGGCACCATCATGCTGCTGATGTTCGCGACGCCGCTCTTCGCCGGATTCGCCAACTGGATCATGCCGCTGCAGATCGGCGCGCCCGACGTGGCGTTCCCGCGGCTGAACATGTTCGCGTACTGGCTGTACCTCTTCGGCTCGCTCATCGCGGTCGGTGGCTTCATCACCCCGCAGGGCGCGGCCGACTTCGGCTGGTTCGCCTACTCCCCGCTGTCGGACGCCGTCCGTTCGCCGGGTGTCGGCGCCGACATGTGGATCATGGGTCTGGCCTTCTCGGGCTTCGGTACGATCCTCGGCTCGGTCAACTTCATCACCACGATCATCTGCATGCGCGCGCCCGGCATGACGATGTTCCGGATGCCGATCTTCGTGTGGAACGTCCTGCTGACCGGTGTGCTGGTCCTGCTGGCCTTCCCCGTCCTCGCCGCCGCACTCTTCGCGCTGGAGGCGGACCGCAAGTTCGGCGCTCATGTGTTCGATGCGTCGAACGGTGGCGCGTTGCTGTGGCAACACCTCTTCTGGTTCTTCGGCCATCCAGAGGTGTACATCATCGCGCTGCCGTTCTTCGGGATCATTTCCGAAGTGATTCCGGTCTTCTCCAGAAAGCCGATGTTCGGTTACATCGGCCTCATCGCGGCCACGATCTCGATCGCCGGTCTGTCCGTGACGGTGTGGGCCCACCACATGTACGTCACGGGAGGTGTGCTGCTGCCGTTCTTCTCCTTCATGACGTTCCTGATCGCGGTGCCGACCGGGGTGAAGTTCTTCAACTGGATCGGCACGATGTGGAAGGGCTCACTGTCCTTCGAGACACCGATGCTCTGGGCCGTCGGCTTCCTGATCACCTTCACCTTCGGTGGTCTGACCGGCGTCATCCTGGCCTCGCCGCCGATGGACTTCCACGTGTCGGACTCCTACTTCGTGGTGGCGCACTTCCACTACGTGGTCTTCGGCACCGTGGTCTTCGCGATGTTCTCCGGATTCCACTTCTGGTGGCCGAAGTTCACCGGGAAGATGCTGGACGAGCGACTGGGCAAGATCACCTTCTGGACGCTGTTCGTGGGCTTCCACGGCACCTTCCTGGTGCAGCACTGGCTCGGTGTCGAGGGCATGCCGCGGCGTTACGCGGACTACCTCGCGGCCGACGGCTTCACCGCTCTGAACACGGTCTCGACCATCAGCTCCTTCCTGCTCGGCCTGTCGATCCTGCCGTTCCTCTACAACGTCTGGAAGACCGCCAAGTACGGCAAGAAGGTCGAGGTCGACGACCCCTGGGGCTACGGCCGTTCACTCGAATGGGCGACATCGTGCCCGCCGCCGCGGCACAACTTCACCACGCTGCCGCGGATCCGTTCCGAGTCCCCGGCCTTCGACCTGCACCACCCGGAGATCGCGGCTCTCGACCAGCTCGAGAACCACGGCTCCAGTGACAAGGTCCTCGCCGGCGGCAAGGAGGCAGGCAAGTGAAGGTCCAGGGAAAGATGTTCCTCTGGCTGAGTTTCTTCATCCTCGCCGTGGCAATCGTCTACGGCGTGTGGTCGAAGGAAGCAGCCGGTACGACGGCGCTCTTCATGGCCTTCGGTCTGAGCGTGATGATCGGCTTCTACCTGGCCTTCACGGCCCGGCGGATGGACGCGATCGCGCAGGACGACAAGGAGGCCGAGGTCGCCGACGAGGCGGGTGAGGTCGGCTTCTTCGCCCCGCACAGCTGGCAGCCGCTCTCGCTGGCCATCGGTGGTGCGCTGGCCTTCCTGGCGATCGCCATGGGCTGGTGGCTGCTGTACTTCTCGGCGCCGCTGATCCTGGTCGGTCTGTGGGGCTGGGTCTTCGAGTTCTACCGCGGAGAGAACCAGAACCAGTAGCACGCGGTTCACACATCGAACGAGGGGTTCGGACGCCATTCAGGTGTCCGGACCCCTCGTTTGCAGTCATCCGGCGTGCCGCTGTTGACGGAGCTTCATAGCGTGTGCTCATGAGCCAAGCACCTCGATTCCGTACGGTCCTGAGCTGCTCACTACTGCTCGCCTCCCTGGGGGCAGGAGTCGCCGCATGCGGAGGGCCCGACAGCAGCCCGCTATCCTCGACACCGTTCGACGCAGCGGGCCAGATATCCTTCAGCGGCCCCAAGGGCAGCGGTAAGGCCGCCGACCCGAACAAGCCGCTCGAAGTCACCATCAAGAACGGGTCGGGCCGTATCACCGACGTGACGGCCACGGACGCCACTGGGCGCCAGCTGGCGGGCGAACTGTCCGCCGACGGCAGCAGGTGGCACAGCACCGCCTCGCTGGCGGCAGGCGCGCACTACACGGTGCGGGTGTCCACCGAGGACGGCCGGGGCCAGCCGGGCACCCGGATGTTCCGCTTCGACACCAAGTCGTCCTCGAACCGGCTCAACGCCACCTTCGGCCCCGAGAAGGGCGTGTACGGCGTGGGGCAGCCGATCACCGCCCAGCTCAGTGCCCCGGTAAAGGCGAAGGCGGACCGGGCCAAGGTCGAGCGGGCCCTCAAGGTCACATCAGTACCCGCCGCCGACGGTGCCTGGTACTGGGTGGACAGCAAGACGCTGCACTTCCGCCCGAAGGAGTACTGGCCCGC
Source organism: Streptomyces sp. NBC_00344 (assembly GCF_036088315.1). Taxonomy (NCBI): domain Bacteria; kingdom Bacillati; phylum Actinomycetota; class Actinomycetes; order Kitasatosporales; family Streptomycetaceae; genus Streptomyces; species Streptomyces sp. NBC_00344. The sequence continues at coordinate 5,199,693 of NZ_CP107996.1, forward strand.
GCACGCCACCATCAAGGTGCGCAGCAACCTCAACGGGATAAAGATCGCCGGCAAGCTCTACGGCGGTGACGCAAAGCCCCTCACGATCACCACGGGCGACCGCCTCGAAGCCCTCGCCAACGCCGGTTCGGACCAAATGGTCGTCAAGCGCAACGGGAAAGTGATCAACACCATCCCGATCACCATGGGCAAGCCCGGCTTCTCCACCCGGAACGGCGTCAAGGTCGTGCTCGGCAAGACGCGCTACGTACGGATGACCAGTTCCAGCATCGGGATAGCCGCCGGCAGTTCGGACTCCTACGACCTCCCGGTGTACTTCGCCACACAGGTCACCTGGAGCGGTGAGTACGTCCACGCGGCGCCCTGGTCCGTGGGTTCGCAGGGGTACGCCAACACCAGTCATGGCTGCACCGGCATGAGCATGGACAACGCGACCTGGTTCTTCAACCACTTCCGCAAGGGTGACATCGTCAACGTCACAGGAAGCGAAGGCGCCACGATGACGCCGTTCGACAACGGCTTCGGCGACTGGAACCTGTCCTGGGACAAGTGGCGCAAGGGCAGCGCGCTGTCCGCCGGGAAGCAGGCGGACAGCACACCGGCCGAAACGGCCCGGCTGCAGCCCGCCGCCTTCTGACCCGCCGCCGGCCCGCACACGGACGACGCCGTGTTCTCCGGGGGGTGTTCCCCCGGAGACCGGGTCAGGACCGTGCGGTGAGGGCCGTACCCGCCAGCCGGGTGCGGAGCAGGGCGGCCAGTGCGTCCGCGAACTCCACCGGCTCGACCGGAAGCGTCACCGCGCTGTCCGCGCGGCTCCAGGTGGCCAGCCAGGCGTCCTGCGGGCGGCCGATCAGCAGCAGGACGGGCGGGCACCGGAAGATCTCGTCCTTGATCTGCCTGCAGATGCCCATGCCGCCCGCGGGGACCGCCTCGCCGTCCAGCACGCAGACATCGATGCCGCCGTTGTCCAGAGCCGTGAGAAGGCCGTCCAGCGTCGCGCACTCCAGGTACTCCACCGGCGGCACGTCCGCAGCGGGCCTGCGGCCCGCAGCGAGCCTCACCTGCTCCCGGGTGTTCGCGTCGTCGCTGTAGACCAGGACCGTGGCGCTCGGCTGCATTGTTCCTCCGTGACGGCTGTGTCTTCGGGGTCTGAGTGCTTGAACCTTGGCGCGGATGCTACTCCGTCCCACACCTCGTCAACACCGTTGCGGAGCGCCTTCCGATGGGCTGTTCGGGCAGGACATGAGCTACTGACACACCGAACTGCACCCCCCGAGGTGAGGGCGGGATAAGCGACCGACATAATGTCGGTCGTGGCGACAGCAACGACAGTAGAAACCGGGCACGCGCACCCGTCGGTCAATCGGCCGAACCTCACCAGCGTCGGAACCATCATCTGGTTGAGTTCCGAGCTGATGTTCTTCGCGGCCCTCTTCGCGATGTACTTCACCCTGCGATCGGTAACGGGAGCCGCGCACTGGAAGGATATGGCCGACTCGCTGAACGTTCCGTTCTCGGCGACGAACACCACCGTCCTTGTGCTCTCTTCTCTCACGTGCCAGCTCGGCGTCTTCGCCGCCGAGCGGGGCGACGTGAAGAAGTTGCGCTCGTGGTTCATGATCACGTTCGTGATGGGTGCGATCTTCATCGGCGGCCAGATCTTCGAGTACACCGAGCTGGTGAAGAACGACGGCCTTTCGCTGTCTTCCGACCCGTACGGCTCCGTGTTCTACCTGACGACCGGCTTCCACGGCATGCATGTGACAGGTGGGCTGATCGCCTTCCTGTTCGTCCTCGGCAGGACGTACGCAGCCAAGAGATTCACCCACGAGCAGGCAACCGCCGCCATCGTCGTGTCCTATTACTGGCACTTCGTCGATGTCGTCTGGATCGGCCTCTTCGCGACGATCTACTTGATCCAGTAATCGGGCCCGAAGCCCCACTCATCCAGCAAGCACCGACGCAGAAGATCCTGACACCGGGGTAATCCGTGAAAAAGCTCTCCGCACGACGACGCCACCCGTTGGCGGCGGTCGTCGTCCTACTCCTCGCGCTGGCGGCCACCGGGGGGCTGTATGCCGCGTTCGCACCCGCGGGCAAGGCACAGGCCGACGACACCGCCCAGTCCCTCTCGATCAACGAGGGCAAGAAGCTGTACTCCGTGGGCTGCGCAAGCTGCCACGGCACCGGTGGCCAGGGCTCATCCGACGGGCCGGCCCTGACGGGCGTCGGCGCGGCCGCAGTCGACTTCCAGGTCGGCAGTGGCCGGATGCCGGCCCAGCAGCCGGGCCCGCAGATCGAGAAGAAAAAGGTCATCTACAGCCAGGCCGAGATCGACAAGCTCGCGGCGTACGTGGCCTCCCTCGGCGCCGGCCCCACCATGCCGACCGCGCAGCAGTACAGCATGGACGGCGCGAACATCGCCAAGGGTGGCGAACTGTTCCGCACCAACTGCGCGCAGTGCCACAACTTCTCGGGTGAGGGCGGTGCGCTCACACACGGCAAGTACGCCCCGAGCCTGGAAGGCGTGAGCCAGAAGCACATCTACGAGGCCATGCAGACCGGCCCGCAGAACATGCCGAACTTCCCCGACACGACGATGCCCCAGCAGAACAAGCAGGACATCATCGCGTACATCAAGACCGTCAACGGCGACAACTCCGCAAGCGCGGGCGGCCTCAAGCTGGGCGGCCTCGGTCCGGTCAGTGAGGGTCTCTTCGGCTGGGTCTTCGGACTCGGTGCGCTGATCGCAGTTGCCATCTGGGTCGCGGCCCACACCGCTAAGGCCAAGAAGTCATGAGTAGCAATAAGAATTCCGAAGAGACCCTGCCGAGTGAGCAGGCCACCGACCAGGCCGACGCCGGTGCGGTGGAGCGTGCGGACGATCCGTTCGCCGACCCGGGCCTGCCGGCCCACCGGCAGCGCGTCCAGGACATCGACGAACGGGCAGCCAGGCGCTCCGAGCGTGCGGTCGCCTTCCTGTTCACGCTCTCGATGCTGGCGACGATCGCGTTCATCGCGTCCTACGTGATCTTCCCGGTCGACAAGATCGTCTTCATCTTCCCGTTCGGTCACGTGAGTGCGCTCAACTTCTCCCTGGGTCTGACCCTCGGCGTCGCGCTCTTCACCATCGGCGCGGGCGCGGTCCACTGGGCCCGCACCCTGATGTCGGACGTCGAAACGGCGGCCGAACGTCACCCGATCGAGGCCGAGCCCGAAGTCAGGGCCCAGGTCATGGCCGACTTCGCGGAAGGTGCGGCGGAGTCCGGCTTCGGCCGGCGCAAGCTGATCCGCAACACACTGTTCGGTGCGATGGCCATGGTGCCGCTCGCCGGCGTGGTGCTGCTCCGCGACCTCGGTCCGCTGCCCGAGAAGAAGCTCCGCAAGACGCTGTGGGCCAAGGGCAAGGTCCTCATCAACATGAACACCAACGAGCCGCTGCGTCCTGAGGACGTCGCCGTCGGTTCGCTGACGTTCGCCATGCCCGAGGGTCTGGAAGAGAGCGCGGAGGACTTCCAGACGCAGATCGCCAAGGCCGCCCTGATGATCGTCCGTATCCAGCCGGAGAACATCAAGGACAAGAAGGAGCGCGAGTGGGCCCACGAGGGCATCGTCGCGTTCTCGAAGATCTGCACCCATGTCGGCTGCCCGATCAGCCTGTACGAGCAGCAGACGCATCACGTGCTCTGCCCGTGCCACCAGTCCACCTTCGACCTGTCCGACGGCGCCCGCGTCATCTTCGGCCCGGCCGGCCACGCCCTTCCGCAGCTGCGGATCGGTGTGAACGGCGAGGGTAACCTCGAAGCGCTCGGCGACTTCGCAGAGCCCGTCGGTCCTGCCTTCTGGGAGCGCGGATGAGCACCGTGACGGATACACAGCGCAAAGCGCCCGCCGGCGAGCGGATGGCCGACTGGGCGGACGGCCGCCTGGGCATCTACGGCCTGGCCAAGTCCAACATGCGCAAGATCTTCCCGGACCACTGGTCCTTCATGCTGGGCGAGATCTGCCTCTACAGCTTCATCATCATCATCCTCACGGGTGTGTATCTGACGCTGTTCTTCCACCCGAGCATGAACGAGGTCGTCTACGACGGCCCGTACGTACCGCTGCAGGGTGTGCGGATGTCCGAGGCCTACGCCTCGACCATGCACATCAGCTTCGAGGTCCGCGGCGGTCTGCTCATCCGGCAGATCCACCACTGGGCCGCCCTGGTCTTCCTGGCCGGCATGCTCGTGCACATGATGCGCGTGTTCTTTACGGGCGCGTTCCGCAAGCCGCGCGAGGTCAACTGGCTGTTCGGCTTCCTGCTGCTGGTGCTCGGCATGTTCACCGGGTTCACCGGTTACTCGCTGCCGGACGACCTGCTCTCCGGTACGGGTGTGCGGTTCATGGAGGGCGTCATGCTCTCCATCCCGGTGGTCGGCTCCTACGCCTCGATGTTCCTGTACGGCGGTGAGTTCCCCGGCGGCGACTTCGTCGCCCGGTTCTACTCGGTGCACGTGCTGCTGCTGCCCGGGATCATGCTGGGGCTGCTGGTGGGACACCTGATCCTGGTCTTCTACCACAAGCACACGCAGTTCGCGGGCCCCGGCAAGACGAACAAGAACGTCGTCGGCATGCCGCTGCTGCCGGTCTACATGGCGAAGGCCGGAGGCTTCTTCTTCCTGGTCTTCGGTGTCATCGCGATCATCGCGGGAATCGCCTCCATCAACCCGATCTGGGAGATGGGCCCCTACCGCCCGGACCAGGTGTCCACCGGCGCCCAGCCCGACTGGTACATGGGCTTCTCCGAGGGTCTGGTCCGCATCATGCCGGGCTGGGAGATCAACGCCTGGGGGCACACCCTGGTACTGGGTGTGTTCATCCCGATCGTGGTCTTCCCGCTGGTCCTGGTCATCATCGGTGTCTATCCCTTCATCGAGTCCTGGATCACCGGCGACAAGCGCGAGCACCACATCCTGGACCGCCCGCGCAACGCCCCGACACGCACCGCGTTCGGTGTCGCCTGGCTGACCCTGTACGCGATCCTGCTCGTCGGTGGCGGCAACGACCTCTGGGCCACGCACTTCCACCTGTCGATCAACTCGATCACGTGGTTCGTGCGGATCGGAATGTTCGTCGGTCCGGTCCTGGCGTTCATCGCCACCAAGCGGTTCTGCATCGGTCTGCAGCGCCGCGACCGGGACAAGGTGCTGCACGGACGTGAGTCCGGTGTCATCAAGCGCCTGCCGCACGGTGAGTTCGTCGAGATCCACGAACCGCTCGGTCCCGGTCAGCTGCACTCGCTCACCGCGCACGAGCAGTACAAGCCGCTCGAGATCGGCCCGACGGTCGACGAGAACGGTGTCGAACGCAAGGTGTCCCGTCTCACCAGGCTGCGCGCCAAGCTGAGCCAGGGATACTTCGGCGAGCACCACCAGATCCAGAAGCCCACCGCGGAGGAGTACAAGGAGATCACCAGCGGCCACGGCCATCACTGATCGCCTGACCTGAAACAGGTCGCCACGGCAGGAGCCCCGTCCATTCGATGGACGGGGCTCTTTGCCGTCCCCAGGGCTGGATAAGGTGGGACCATCCCTTTCGGCTGTGGACCCAGGAGTGGACCATGAACGTTGTGACCCCGGTCGGCGGCGACAGCGTGGCGGCATACTCCTGGCCCGGTGTCATCGACTCCCTGCTCGCGGGCACCGACCAGAGCGCCGATGCCACCGCCTGGGCAATGGACCGCATCATGAGCGGAGAGGCCACCGGCGCACAGATCGCGGGCTTCATGGTGGCGCTACGGGCCAAGGGCGAGACGGTCACAGAGATCAGTGGCATGGTGCGCACCATGTACGAGCACGCCAGGCTCATCGAGGTGCCCGGCCCCAGCGTGGACATCGTCGGCACCGGCGGTGACGGCTCCAGCACGGTGAACATCTCGACCATGTCGTCGATCGTGGTGGCGGGCACCGGCGCGAAGGTGGTCAAGCACGGCAACCGCGCGGCCTCGTCGAGGAGCGGCGCATCCGACGTTCTGGAGAAGCTCGGCGTCAATCTGGACCTCACCCCGCAGAGGGTCACCGAGGTCGCCGAAGAGGCAGGGATCACCTTCTGCTTCGCGGTGAAGTTCCACCCCGCGCTGCGGTACGTGGCGGCCGCACGGCGCGAGCTGGGCATCCGCACCACCTTCAACTTCCTGGGGCCGCTCACCAACCCGGCGAAGGTGCGGGCCCAGGCCACCGGTGTGGCCGACGCACGGGTGGCGCCCATCGTGGCGGGTGTACTGGCCGAGCGGGGCTCGTCCGCGCTGGTCTTCCGGGGCGACGACGGACTCGACGAGCTGACCACCACCGCCACGTCCAGGGTGTGGATCGTGGCGGACGGCGTGGTGCGCGAGGAGCCCTTCGATCCCCGCGATGTCGGCATCGGCCTGGTCCCTGTGGAGGCACTGCGTGGCGCCGACGCCTCGTACAACGCGGACGTCGCCCGTCGGCTGCTGGCCGGCGAGACCGGCCCGGTGCGCGATGCGGTGCTGCTGAACTCGGCGGCGGCGCTGGTCGCGCTGAACCCGGGTGCGGGCTCGCTGAACGAACAGATCGCGGCGGGGCTCGAGCAGGCTGCCGAGTCGATCGACTCGGGCGCCGCCCGCGGCGCGCTGGAGAGATGGGTCGCGGCGAGCAACGCGTGAACCCCCGCCGGGTACGGCGAGCAACGCGTGAACCCCCGCCGGGTACGGCGAGCGACGCGTGAACCCCCGCCGGGTACGGCGAGCGACGCGTGAACCCCCGCCGGTCATGGCGGGCGGTGACGGCACAGCAGGGCGCGGTCCGCATTGCGGACCGCGCCTTGCGCGTTCCGCGGCGTGTGGCAAGATGCTCTCAGGTCATGAGTGACAGCGACTACGGCCCCAGCCCGCTGTCCGGCAACCCTCCGTCCGTGGCGGGGTGCCCTGGGTGAAGACCTGGCCGTGGACAGCAGAGTCCGCGGCAAGCGCGGATCCCTCGCCAGGGATCCTGGTCGTCGAGGGAGTTCTTCCGTGGTTCAGCGAATGCGATAGGGCAGTAGCCCCCTTCTCCGCACACCCTTTCCGCACTGCCCCGCGCCCACCGTCGGGTGGCCCGCGCAGTGAATTCGCCTGCCCTTTCCGGGAGTTCGCCATGTCTGTCCCCACCGCTGCCGTCGACCGTTCGGTTTGTGCCCCGCTGCCCGTCCTGGGACGGGATGTACGGGTTCCCCTCGTCACCGGTGGCGAGGTCGACTACGCCGCGCTGGACTACGCGGCGAGCGCTCCGGCCCTGCAGCGGGTCTGGGACGACGTGGCCGCCTACGCCCCGTACTACGGCAGTGTGCACCGCGGCGCCGGCTACCTCTCACAGCTGTCCACCGACCTCTTCGAGAACAGCCGTACCGCCGTCGCCGAATTCCTCGGCTGCCGGGAGGGTGACCAGGTGGTGTTCACCCGGTCGACCACCGACTCACTCAACCTGCTGGCCGCGGTACTGCCCGCGGACTGCCAGGTCTTCGTCTTCGAGACCGAGCACCATGCCTCGCTGCTGCCCTGGCGCGGTGCCGATGTGACCTACCTGGACGCGCCGCGCACCCCGCAGCAGGCCGTCGGGATCCTGGAGCGCGCACTCGCGGGCCGCGGTACCTCGCCGTCCGGGTCGACCGTGCCCGCGCTGGTCTGTGTCACTGGCGCTTCGAACGTCACCGGTGAGCACTGGCCCGTGCGGGAACTTGCGGCTGCCGCTCACGCACATGGTGCCCGGGTGGTGCTGGACGCCGCCCAGCTCGCCCCGCACCACCCGGTGGACATCGCGGACCTGGACGTCGACTGGGTGGCCTTCTCCGGGCACAAGCTGTACGCGCCCTTCGGCTCCGGGGTCCTGGCGGGCCGTTCGGACTGGCTGCAGGAGGCGGAGCCGTATCTCGCGGGTGGCGGGGCGTCCCGCCAGGTCACCCGGCGGGCCGATGGCGGTGTGGACGTCGAGTGGCACACCACGGCCGCCCGTCACGAGGCCGGCTCGCCCAACGTCATCGGGGTGTACTCCATCGCCGCCGCCTGCCGGGCACTCACCGACGCCGGCTTCGACTCCCTGGTCGAGCGCGAGCAGTCGCTGGTCACCAAGGTCCTCGACGGCCTCGGGGAGGTGGACGCCGTGAAGGTGCTCTCGCTCTTCGGCGACGACGTCCCGCGCGTCGGTGTCATCTCGTTCGTGGTCGACGGCTGGAACAGCTCGCACTTCGCGGCCGCGCTCTCGGCCGAGTACGGCATCGGCGTCCGCGACGGACTGTTCTGCGCGCACCCGCTGGTACGCACACTGCTCGGCGGCGACCCGCAGGACCAGGGGGAGTGCGGCGCACCCGATGGTGAGCCCGGCGAGCGCTCGCTCAACGCCATCCGGGTGAGCTTCGGCGCCGGTACGCCGGACGAGCACGTGGAGCGTTTCGTGACCGCGGTCAAGGAGCTGGTGCGCGACGGCGCCCGCTGGAACTACCGTACGGAGAACGGCCGTTGCGTGCCGGCCGTCTGAGCGGTTCGGCCCTCGGCCACCCCGGCGGCCGAGGGCGCGCTCATGCGTCGAGCCCGATGGCGAAGGCCGCTTCCAGGTCGTGCTGGGAGTAGGTGCGGAACGCCACGTGCGTGTCGGTGGCCTCGACACCCGGGATCTTGCTGATCCGGCCGGGGATGATGTCGGCGAGATCGTCGTGGCGGGCCACCCGGACCAGTGCGATCAGGTCGTACGTGCCGGTGACGGAGTAGACCTCGCTGACGCTCTCCAGTGCGGCGAGCGATTCCGCGATCTCGGGAATCCGGTCCACGCTTGTCTTGATGAGCACGATCGCGGTGATCACGGTTTGCTTTCTCCCTCGGTGGCCGTCGCTGGGGCCTTCACTCTAGTCGTACGCCGGTACCGCGCCGTGGCGTAGAGGAACCCCAGCGAGAACCCCGCCAGATGCGCCGTGTAGGCGACCCCGGGGCCGGTTCCGCTCTGCCGGCCGGCGGCGAGCCACTGGAGGGCGAACCAGAAGACCAGCACGATCCAGGCGGGGAAGCGCAGCGGCACGAACAGCAGAAACGGGAAGACGCTGGTGACCCTGGCCTTCGGGAAGAGACTGAGGAAGGCGCCCAGCACGGCCGAGATCGCGCCCGACGCCCCGACCAGGGTCTGGTCCGACGCGGAGTGCGTCAGCGCGAAGGCGGCCAGCGCGGCCCAGCCGCCGGCCAGGTAGAACACCGCGAAGTGCAGGCGCCCCATGCGTTCCTCGGCCATGGCCCCGAAGACGTAGAGGAACAGCATGTTGCCGAGCAGGTGCACCCAGCCGGCGTGGACGAACAGAGCGGTGAACGGGGTGAGCAGCGCCGCGGATGAGCCGCTCATCAGTTCGGCGGGGATCACCCCCCAGTGCTCGAAGTAGGAGCTCTGGGCGGCGAGGAGCCTCTCTCCCGTGCCGTATCCGGGGCTGAGGCCGGAGACCGGGCTGACGAGGAAGAACAGGCAGCAGAGACCGATCAGGCCGTAGGTCACCAGGGGCCCCCGGAATGCTTCCCGCCGCTTGAGCATGCACAGAGCATGGCTTAACGGGCGTGAATGGGGCAGAGCGCCTCGCCGGAGCCCTTGCGGTGTCGACCGGTCCTCCCGTCGGGGCAGGTGCAAGGCCGTAGGGTTACGGGGAGTACATCCGCAGTTCGATGGCGCACCGCGAACCACGCAGGACAAACAAGAGGACGGCACTATGACGACGGTTCCCATGCCGACCGCCGGTACCCGGTGGCGCTGCACGCTCTGTGGCAATCTCACGCGTTTCGATGTGACCCGCTCGTCGAAGGTTGTCGAGTACATGCATCTCGACCTGGCCGGTGAGCCCAAGGTCGAAGAACGCGAGGTGGTCAGTGAGACCATCGAGTCGGTGCGCTGCCGCTGGTGCAACGCGGTGGATCAGATCGAGCTGGTGGACAGGCCGGGTGGCGGCTCCTGAGGGAGACCGCTGAAGAGCGACAGTGGGGTGACGGATCGTGGAGCCTGAAAGCGGCAGTGAGCCGGCCGGTGGGGCCGACGACGCCGCCGAGGCGCTCGACCGCCCGCTGCCGGAAGGGGTGCGGCACCGGGTCGTCGCGCTGGTCTCGGACGCGTTCGGGGGGCTCACCGTCGTCGAGCTCCCCACGCAGCTGCGGCAGTACGCCCGGTTCACCCCCAGCAGGCGCGCCAAGTTCGCGGGCACCGCGATGGCGGCCGCGCTGGAGAGCGACCCGTTGTTCCGCCAGCGCATCGGCGAGCGGCTGAAGGAGTCCCAGCCCGAACTGGCCGGGGCACTCGAGGCGGGCTCGCCGCCCGCGGCGGCGGATCCGCTCGATGTGGCCGCCGCCGCGTATGTGCTGCGCCCCGTCGGCTGGGTGAAGCTGGTGGCGGCCGCAGGGGAGGAGGCGCTGCGCGCCGACGCCGAGCGGGCGGGCGAGGCGGCTCAGCGCGACACGGAGCGGCTGCGCGAGGAGCTCGCAGAGGCAAGGGCGCAGACGAAGAGCGAGACCGAGCGGCTGCGCACCGAGCTGGACGCGGCCCGCAAGGACATCGAATCCCTGCAGCGCAAGCTGCGCAGCGCCCAGAGCGATGTGAAGCGCGGCGAGGCCGCGCTGCGCCGTGCCGGCTCCGAGATCGAGGGCGTCCGATCGGACGCGGCCGCCAGGGTGGGCGCCGCGGAGAGCGAGTCGCGGCGGCTGAAGGCCCGGCTGGGCGAGGCGGAGGCCTCGGTGGAGGCCGGCCGCCGCGCGGTGCGCGAGGGCCGCTCCGTCGAGGACATGCGGCTGCGTCTGCTGCTCGACACGGTGCTCGACGCGGCCCAGGGGCTGCGGCGCGAGCTGGCTCTGCCGCCCGCCTCGCTGCGCCCGGCCGATTCCGTCGACGCGGTGGAGCCGGGCCGGATGTCGCCCAAGGACATTGCGGCCAGGGCGCTTTCGGACACCGACCCCGCGCTGCTCGATCAGTTGCTCTCCCTGCCGCAGGCACATCTGGTCGTCGACGGCTACAACGTCACCAAGACCGGCTATCCGCAGATGCCGCTGGAGAAGCAGCGGCTGCGACTGCTCGGTGGTCTCTCGGTGCTCGCCGCCCAGACGGGCGCCGAGATGACCTGCGTGTTCGACGGAGCCGAACTGGCGGCTCCGGTACTGCTCGCGCCGCCGCGCGGGGTGCGGGTGCTGTTCAGCAAACCGGGCGTCACCGCGGATGAGCTGATCCGCCAGCTGGTGCGCGCGGAGCCTTCGGGGCGTCCTGTCGTAGTGGTCTCCACCGACCGCGAGGTGGCCGACGGGGTGGCCAGGTCGGGTGCGAGACCTGTCGCGTCCGTCTTGTTGCTGAAGCGGCTTTCGCGCGTCTAGTAACTGCTGTGCCCAATGCCCGACTTCGGGAGGTCCGAGGTCGAGCAGAGCGTCAAGTGGCCATTACTGCGCGTGTGATGTATGTAAAGAAACCACTCGGTGACCGATTTTTTTGCCATCAGGATTTGAAGTGATCACAAGAAGGTCACTAAGGTCAGGCCTCGAACCTTCGCACGGTTGATCACTCACCCGGGGTGGCAGCGAAGGAACCGCCGAGGACCGCGTGGCCCCCATCACGTGTTCGGCGGCTCAGGAAGAAGGAGCTCGCCTTCGTGGCGTCCCACCGTCGACCCAAGCAGCCGAGCCGCACTCGCGTGACCGTGCTCACCGCGACCGCCGCAGCAGCAGTGGCCCTGACCTCCCAGGCCGCGCACGCCGATCCCAAGCCGACCAAGAGCGAGGTCAAGGCGAAGGTCGACAAGCTCTACGAGGACGCGGAGAAGGCCACCGAGAAGTACGACGGGGCCAAGGAGCAGCAGGACAAGCTCAAGAAGCAGGTCGACGACCTCCAGGACAACGTCGCACGCGGCCAGCAGGACCTCAACAAGCTGCGGGGCCAGCTCGGTTCGCTGGCGAGCGCGCAGTACCGTTCGGGCGGGATCGACCCCTCGGTGCAGCTCTTCCTCTCGTCGGACCCGGACGACTTCCTGGACAAGGCCACCGCGCAGGACCAGCTGAGCAGTCAGCAGGCCGACGCGGTGAAGAAGATCCAGGCGAAGCAGCGCTCCCTCGCCCAGCAGCGCGCCGAGGCCCAGGACAAGCTCAAGGACCTTTCGTCGACCCGTAAGAAGCTGGGCGACAAGAAGAAGGAAGTCCAGAGCAAGCTCGCTTCGGCGCAGAAGCTGCTCAACAGCCTCACCGCCGCCGAGCGTGCCTCGATAGCCGCCGACGACGCCCGCGCCAACCGCAACAGCAGCCGTGCGGACCTCGGCAACGCCGTGCCGGCCTCCGCCCGTGGCGGCGCCGCGCTCTCCGCTGCGCAGACCCAGATAGGCAAGCCGTACGTCTACGGCGCCACCGGCCCCGCCTCCTTCGACTGCTCCGGGCTGACGTCCTGGGCGTATGCGCAGGCCGGGGTCTCGATCCCGCGGACCTCGCAGGCGCAGGCCAACGCCGGTACGCGGATCTACTCGTCGAGTGCTCTCAAGCCCGGCGATCTGGTCCTCTTCTACGGTGACTTGCACCATATCGGGCTCTACGCCGGTAACGGCATGGTGCTGCACGCGCCGCACACCGGTGCCAACGTGCGGTACGAGGCGCTGGGCAACATGCCCTTCCAGTTCGGCGTCCGTATCTGACCCACCCGGCGACGCGCGCCGTTCCGCTCCGCCCATTCGAGCGAATTACCGGGCCGCCCGCCGGCTCCCCGCCCTGCCGGTGACCTTGTGATCTCCGGCGGGGCGTCACTTCTGTTGCGCAACGGGCTCCTTGGTCACCGAGTGTCCGCACGGTTACTGTCCGGCGTGCAGTTCCCGCCAACCGGTCCGTCCATCAGGACGGCAGGGGCTGCGCGCAGCGGAAGGAGTGCGGCTCCTGTGGCGTCCCATCGCCGTCCCACCCAGCCCGGCCTCACCCGGGGTGCCCGGGTCACCGTCGTGTCCGCCGCGATGGCGACAGCGGCGGCAGCCCTCGCGGCCGCACCGGCGGGCGCCGAGCCACGGGACACGGCATCGGCCAGGGCCTCGCGGAGCGAGGTCGACGGGCTCTTCGAGCAGGCCGAGAAGGCCACCGAGCTGTACAACAGGGCCGATGAGCGTGCCGAAGGGCTGCGCCACCGGATCAGCGACACCCAGGACAGCGTCGCCCGTGGCCAGGAACGGCTCAACCGCATGCGCGGCGCACTGGGCACCCTGGCGAGTGCCCAGTACCGTGCCGGGGCCATCGACCCCTCGCTCGCCCTGCTGCTCTCGTCCGACCCCGACTCGTACCTCGACAAGGCCGCGGCGCTGCAGCAGATCGGTGACTACCGGGCGAGCGAACTGCGCCGGGTCCGGCAGGCCCAGCGCGGACTCGCGCAGCAACGGGCCGACGCGGCCCGCGAACTCGCCGAGCTGCGGCACAGCCGGACCGAAGTGGCCCGGCACAAGCGGTCGGTCGAGAGCAAGCTCACCAGGGCGCGCGAGCTGGTGAGGGCGCTGCCCGCAGCTCAGCGCGCACAGTACGAGCGCGGGTCACGCTCCGGCGGCGACGAGATGCCGGCCCTGGGTGCGCTGCCGACATCGGGCCGGGCCGCCGCCGCCGTGCTGGCCGCCCGCAGCGCCGTGGGGCGGCCGTACATCTGGGGTGCCAACGGGCCCTACGGCTTCGACTGTTCCGGGCTGATGCAGTGGTCGTACGCCAAGGCCGGCGTGGCGCTGCCGCGCACCTCGCAGGAGCAGCGGGGCGCGGGGCGGCGGATTCCCCTCTCGCAGGCCAGACCCGGTGATCTGGTCGTGTACCGCAGTGACGCCGGCCATGTGGGGATGTACATGGGCAACGGCCAGGTGGTGCACGCCCCGTATCCGGGCGCCCGGGTGCGCTACGACCCGGTGGGCATGATGCCCATCTCCTCGGTGACACGGGTCTGAGCGGGGCGGGTCCGGCCACGTACGATCGGCGGCGTGGCAGGTCGGCGACGCGGTACGGGACGAAGGCGGTTGGCGGGCTGCGCGTTGGCCGTCGCGGTCCTCATGTCCAGCTGCGGGGCGCCGCCGGCTCAGGACGGCGCCGGCCGTGACATCCGGCGGACCCTCGACCGCCGGGCATCGGCCGTATTGCACCACGACGCGAGCGGCTACCTGGCCGTGGTCGACCCCCGGGCGAAGGCGCTGCGCACGGAGCAGCGCGAGGAGTTCGAGAACCTCGCGGGGCTGCCGCTGCGTTCCTGGACGTACCGGTTGGGGCAGGTGCATCGTCAGGGCGCCGAGGCCACGGCGGAGATCGAACTGCGCTACCGGATCGACGGCTACGACAGCGCGCCGGTGCGGGCGGCACGCACCCTGAGGCTGGCGGAGCACGGCGGCCGCTGGTATCTCACCGCGGACAGCCCGGGCAAGGGCGCAGGACAGCAGCTCTGGCAGCAGGGCAGGGTGGCGGTCGTCCGGGGGAGACACAGCCTGGTGCTGGGCGTGGGCCGGCAGAGCCGGATACTCCGCGCGGTGGCGGCCGTCGCGGATGCCTCGGTACCGGCCGTCGACTCGTCCTGGCACGGTACATGGGCGGGGCGGGTGGTGGTGCTCGTCCCTTCATCGCTGAACTCGATGGCCGCACTGCTCGATTCCCCCGCCGCTTCCTACCGGGACATCGCCGCGGTCACCACGGGGGAGGCGGGCGGCGCAGGGGCGGCCCCGGCGGACCGGGTGATCGTCAACCCCGCTGCCTACGCCGTCCTGAGCGAGCTCGGCAAACAGGTGGTCATCACCCACGAGACCACCCATGTGGCCACCCGCAGCCAGACCTCGCAGGCCACCCCGCTCTGGCTGTCCGAGGGATTCGCGGACTGGGTGGCCTACCGGGACACCGGCACCGGCGCGCCCGATGCAGCCCCCGAACTCCAGCGCGCGGTCCGCGGTGGCGCTCTGCCCGCCGCACTGCCGGCCGACGCGGACTTCGGCTTCGGGGGCGATGCCGGTACGCTCGCCCGGGCATACGAGGGCGGCTGGCTGGCCTGCAGGCTCATCGCGCGGGAGTGGGGCGGGCAGAGGCTCGCGGACTTCTACCGGGCGGTCGGCGCGCACCAGCGGCGCGACGGCGCGGTGGAGGCCGCCATGAACTCGGTGCTCGGGACGACCCCGGAGGACTTCACGGCGCGGTGGCGCGAGTACCTCAGGGCGCAGCTCGGCTGAGCGGTCCGCGGGTGAGCGGTGGTGCGCCGCCGTTGGGTACTGTCGGCGGCGATGCACAAGACCTTGATCGTGACCAATGACTTCCCGCCGCGCCCCGGCGGGATCCAGGCGTTCCTGCACAACATGGCGCTGCGACTGGATCCCGAGCAGCTCGTGGTCTACGCCTCCACCTGGAAGCGCGGCAGCGAGGGTGCCGAGGCGACCGCGGCGTTCGACGCCGAGCAGCCCTTCACCGTCGTCCGTGACCGGACCACGATGCTGCTGCCCACCCCGCGGGTCACCGCGACCGCGACCCGGCTGCTGCGCGAACACGGCTGCGGCTCCGTGTGGTTCGGAGCGGCGGCCCCCCTCGGCCTGATGGCTCCCGCGCTGCGCAGGGCCGGTGCCCGGCGGCTGGTCGCCACCACGCACGGCCACGAGGCGGGCTGGGCACAACTGCCCGCGGCTCGGCAACTGCTGCGACGGATCGGCCAGGGCACGGACACCCTCACGTATCTGGGCGAGTACACCCGCGGGCGGATCGCGCCGGCGCTGAGCCCTGCCGCCGCCGCGCGCATGGTCCAACTGCCGCCCGGCGTCGACGAGAAGACCTTCCACCCGGGTTCCGGAGGCGAGGCGGTACGCGCACGGCTCGGACTGACCGACCGGCCCGTGGTGGTCTGTGTCTCGCGACTGGTGCCGCGCAAGGGCCAGGACACCCTGATCCTCGCGATGCCGCTGATCCTGCGGCAGGTGCCCGACGCGGTGCTGCTGATCGTCGGCGGCGGACCGTACGCCGGCGAGCTCAGGAAACTCGCCGCGCGGACCGGCGTCGCGGACTCCGTGCGCTTCACCGGCCCCGTCCCCTGGCCGGAGCTCCCTGCCCACTACGGCGCGGGCGACGTCTTCGCCATGCCGTGCCGTACCCGCAGGGGCGGACTGGATGTCGAGGGGCTCGGCATCGTCTACCTGGAGGCATCGGCGACCGGACTGCCCGTCGTCGCCGGTGACTCCGGCGGCGCGCCCGACGCGGTACTCGACGGCGAGACCGGCTGGGTGGTCAGGGGCGGCTCGGCTCAGGACTCGGCGGACCGCATCGTGACACTGCTCCGGGACGCCGGCCTGCGGCGGCGGATGGGGGAGCGCGGCCGGGCCTGGGTCGAGGAGAAATGGCGCTGGGACCTCCTCGCGGGGAAGCTCAGGACGCTGCTCTGAGGCCGGGCGAGGCGCCCTGAGCCGGGAAACTGTGAGGGGCTCGCGCCACGGCGCGAGCCCCTCACCGTCTGCCCGGTCGCTCAGCCGCGGTAGAGCGCTTCGATCTCGTCCGCGAAGTCCTTCGCCACCACATTGCGCTTCAGCTTCAGCGACGGAGTGATGTGCCCCGCCTCCTCGGTGAACTGTGCGGGCAGGATCCGGAACTTGCGGACCGACTCGGCCTTGGAGACAGCGGCGTTCCCGTAGTCGACGGCCCGCTGGATCTCGGCGATCAGCTCGGCGTCGTCCCGCAGGCTCAGCGCGGTGGAACCCACCGGCTTGCCGTTCTCCTCGGCCCAGCGGCCCAGGAACTCGTCGTCCAGGGTGATCAGCGCGCCGACGAACGGCCGTCCGTCGCCGACCACCATGCACTCGGCGACCAGGGCGTGCGCCCGGATCCGGTCCTCTATCACCGCGGGAGCGACGTTCTTGCCGCCGGCCGTGACGATGATCTCCTTCTTGCGGCCGGTGATCGCGAGGTAGCCGTCCTCGTCGAGGGTGCCGATGTCACCGGTGTGGAACCACCCGTCGGCCAGCGCCTCCGCGGTCGCAGCGGGGTTGTTCCAGTAGCCGCTGAAGAGGTGCTCGCCGTGCAGCAGGACCTCGCCGTCGTCCGCGATCCGCACGACCGAACCGGGCAGTGGCTGGCCGACCGTGCCGATCTTCTGGCGGTCCCACGGGTTGAAGGCCGTCGCGGCGCAGGACTCGGTGAGGCCGTAACCCTCGAGCACGGTGAAGCCGATACCGCGGTAGAAGTGGCCGAGGCGCTCGCCCAGCGGGGCACCGCCGGAGATCGCGTACTCACCGCGACCGCCGAGCACCGCGCGCAGCTTGCTGTACACCAGCCGGTCGAACACCTTGTGCTTGAACTTGAGCCCGACCGAGGGACCCTGCGGGGTGCCCAGGGCGCGGCTGTAGGCGATCGCGGTGTCCGCGGCCTTGTCGAAGACCTTGCCCTTGCCGTCCGCCTGGGCCTTGGCCCGGGCCGAGTTGTAGACCTTCTCGAAGACCCGGGGCACACCGAGGATCAGCGTCGGCCTGAACGAGGCCAGCTCATCGGTGAGGTTCTGGATGTCCGGTACGCAGCCGATCTTGATCGGCGCCATCACGGAGGCCACCTCGACCAGCCGGCCGAAGACGTGCGCGGCGGGCAGGAAGAGCAGCACGGAGCACTCGCCGGTACGGAACAGCGGCTTCAGACGTTCGACGATGTTCCCGCACTCGGCGAAGAAGCTGCGGTGGGTCAGCACACAGCCCTTGGGGCGCCCGGTGGTCCCCGAGGTGTAGACGATGGTGGCCGGGTCGTCGGCGGTGGCACGGGAGCTGAGCTCCTCCACGGTGGCGTCGGAGACACCGGCACCACCGGTCCGCAGGTCGACGACCGCGCCCCGGTCGATCTGCCAGATCTGCTTCAGCGCCGGCAGGGTGTGGCGCACGGACTCGACGGCGGCGCTGTGCGCGTCGTTCTCCACGATCACCGCGACCGCGCCGGAGTCCCCGAGGATCCACTGGACCTGTTCGGCGGAACTGGTCTCGTAGACCGGGACGGTGATCGCGCCCGCGCTCCAGATCGCGAAGTCCATCTGGACCCACTCGTAGCGGGTGCGGGACATCAGGGCGACCCGGTCGCCCGGCTGGACACCGGCGGCGATCAGCCCCTTGGCGGCGTCACGGACCTCGGTGAGGAACTGGGTGGCTGTGACATCGGTCCATACCCCCGACACTTTGCGGCCCATGACCGCCACATCAGGGTGCTGAGCGGCATTGCGGCGGATGAGATCCGTCAGATTGCCGTCCGAGGGGACCTCGTACAGGGCCGGAAGGCTGAACTCGCGCAAGACTGCTGCTCCTCTGGTCGACATCGCTGTCGCCACGACTTGACCTGACTGCCCGGACGTTACCCATGAGTAAGTGGTTCCCGATAGGGGGGTCCGGTCAGATGTTTTATGCGTCACACGACAGTGCGGTACTTCGCGCAGACTAGTCCACGCATGTCGGGACCCGGCGGTAATCGCAGGTCCGGCCCCCTCTATCCAGGTTGCGCACGAGAGTCCTAGGGTGATCACCATGCGCGTGCATGTGGTCAGCGACGTCCATGGCAACACCGAGGGTCTCGCGAGGGCGGGTGACGGGGCGGACGCCCTGGTCTGCCTCGGCGACCTGGTTCTCTTTCTCGACTACGCCGATCATTCGCGCGGGATCTTCCCCGAACTGTTCGGCGTCGAGAACGCCGACCGCATCGTGGAGCTGCGCACCGCACGGCGCTTCGATGAGGCCCGCGACCTGGGACGCAGGCTCTGGGGCGGGATAGACCGCGACTCCGCGATCGAGTCCGCGGTGCGCAAGCAGTACGCCGCGATGTTCGCCGCCTTCCCCACCCCCACCTACGCCACCTACGGCAACGTGGACATTCCGCCGCTCTGGGCCGAGTACGCGGGCCCCGGCACCACCGTGCTGGACGGCGAGCGGATCGAGATCGGCGGCCGGGTCTTCGGCTTCGTCGGCGGTGGCCTCAGGACCCCGATGCGCACCCCGTACGAGATCAGCGACGAGGAGTTCGCCGCCAAGATCGAGGCGCTGGGTGAGGTCGATGTGCTCTGCTCGCACATCCCGCCCGAAGTCCCCGAGCTGGTGTACGACACGGTGGCCCGCCGTTTCGAGCGCGGCAGCCGTGCCCTGCTCGCGGCGATCCACCGGACCCGGCCCCGGTACGCGCTCTTCGGCCATGTTCACCAGCCGCTGTCCCGCCGGGCCCGGATCGGCCGGACGGAGTGTGTCAACGTCGGTCATTTCGCATCCACCTCCACGCCGTACGCCCTTGAGTGGTAGTGGCGGTCGGCGGCCCGGTGTGCACGCGATAGCCTTCACAGCGCATGCACACCGGACCCCGCACTGGAGGAGCCACGGCGATGGCTGAACACACCAGCTCGAGCATCACGATCGAGGCCGCACCGGCCGACGTCATGGGCGTGATCGCCGACTTCGCCCGTTACCCGGAGTGGACCGGCGAGGTGAAGGAGGCCGAGGTGCTCTCCACCGACGCCGAGAACCGCGCCGAACGGGTACGACTGGTGCTGGACGCCGGAGCGATCAAGGACGACCACACCCTCGAGTACACCTGGACCGGCGAGAACCAGGTCAGCTGGACGCTGGTGAAGTCCCAGATGCTCCGGGACCTCGACGGTTCGTACATCCTCGCCCCGGTCGGCGGCGGCACCGAGGTCACCTACCGGCTGACCGTCGACGTCAAGATCCCGATGCTCGGGATGATCAAGCGCAAGGCCGAGAAGGTCATCATCGACCGGGCCCTGGCCGGCCTGAAGAAGCGCGTCGAATCCGGTGCCGCCGGAACCGGCGCCTCCTCGAAGCCCAAGGACTGACACCCCGGTGCGCACGGTCCTCGTCACCGGCCTCGGCGGCGCGGGCCGCACCACGGTCGCCGCGGCGACCGCCCTCTCGCACGCCCGCGCCGGTGAGCGCGTTCTGCTCCTCTCCACCGACCGTGACCCCGGCGAACCCCTGACGGCCGCAGGGGAAGCGGGGGTACGGGCCGAACGGATCGACTCCGCTGCCCACTTCCGCAGCGAGCTGCTGGCCTTCCAGGAGCGCAGCACCGCCGCGCTGGAACTGCTCGGTGCCGCCCCGCTCGACGAGGCTGAACTGACCGAACTGCCCGGCGCCGGGCAGTTCGCCCTGCTGCACGCCCTGCGCGGTGTCGACAGCGCCGAGTGGGATCTGCTGGTCGTCGACATGCCGCCGGTCCAGGAGACCCTGGCCGCCCTCGCCCTGCCGCAGCAGCTGCGCCGCTATCTGCGGCGGCTGCTCCCGCCGGAGCGGCAGGCCGCCCGGGCGCTGCGGCCGGTGCTGGCCCAGCTCGCCGGCGTACCGATGCCCGCGCAGTGGCTGTACGGGGCAGCCGCCCGCTGGGAACGGGAACTCACCGAGGTCCAGGGCCGGATCGAGGATCCGGACACCACGCTGCGCCTGGTCGCCGAACCGGGGCCCGCCGCGACACGGGCCCTGCTCGCCTCCCGTACCGGAATCGCCCTGCACAGCCGTCCGCTGGACATGGTCGTCGCCAACCGGCTGCTGCCCACCGGATCACCCGACCCCTGGCTCGGCTCGCTCGCCGCCCAGCAGCAGGACCACCTCAAGGACCTGACCGCCGCCTTCGGAGCGGTCCAGGAACTGCCGCACCTCGGGCGCGACCCCCGTACCGCCGACGACCTCGCCCTGCTGGAGCGCCCCGTCGTGCCGCTCGCACCCGCCCGGGAATGGCACGTCGAGGACCGGCTTGCCGACGACAACGTCCTGGTCTGGCGGCTGCCACTGCCCGGCGCTGTCAAGGAGGAGCTGGGACTGATCCGCAGGGGCGACGAACTGCTGCTCACCGCCGGTCCGTTCCGCAGAACCGTCACCCTGCCGTCCGCGCTCCGCCGCTGCACCGTCGACGGGGCGGGCCTGTCCGATGGCGTCCTGAGCATAAGGTTCACCCCGGATCCGGGACTCTGGCCGCGGAGCCGATGAACGCCGCAGGCCCGTTCGGGTAACGTCGGGTGTACGGACCGCAGCCCGTCCGCACGGCAGCCCCGAGTCCAGCACCCGTCCCGTCGCAGGAGCCCGTCATGAGCGAAGCCACCGAGCAGCCCGGAACCGACTCGGACGCCTGGGCACAGGCGTGTGCCGAAGACCTCGAGGCCGAGAAGGCCCGACGCCGCGCCGAGCGGGGCACCCCGCCCGGATCTGCGGCCGACGAGCTGCGCAAGCTTGTCGACGCCGTCTCCGACAAGGTGTCGGATTTCCAGTCGTCCCTGCCCGGGATGGCCGCCCAGGGGGCCGTGCAGCAGTTCCTGAGCCAGGCCAGGGCGGCAGTCGAGCCGGTCATCGAACGCAACCCGGATGTCTTCGGACATCTGGCCGCCGCCGGAGGTGAACTCCTCGCCGCCTACCGCTCGGCGGTGGAGAACCACGAGCAGCGCTGGACCGAGGGCCGGGGTACGAAGAAGGACAACGGCGACGAAGGCCCCGGACCTTCCGAGCACATCGACCTGGACTGACTCCCCTCGGGTACGGTTGGCCGTAGCGGGGCTCGACCGAAAACTGAGGGACTAATGGGACTCACCATCGGCGTCGACATCGGCGGCACGAAGATCGCGGCCGGAGTGGTCGACGAAGAGGGCGCCATTCTCGATGTGCACAAGGTGCCCACCCCGCCGACCGCCGAAGGCATCGTCGACGCTATCTGCTCGGCCGTCTCCGAGGCCGGCAAGGGGCACGACATCGAGGCGGTCGGCATCGGCGCTGCCGGCTACGTCGACGACAAGCGCGCGACCGTACTCTTCGCGCCGAACATCAACTGGCGGCACGAGCCGCTCAAGGACAAGGTCGAGCAGCGGGTCGGCATGCCCGTCGTCGTCGAGAACGACGCCAATGCGGCGGCCTGGGGCGAATACAAGTTCGGCGCGGGGCAGGGGCACGAGGACGTCATCTGCATCACGCTCGGCACCGGCCTCGGCGGCGGCATCATCATCGGCAACAAGCTGCGCCGCGGCCGCTTCGGAGTGGCTGCCGAGTTCGGCCACATCAGGGTCGTCCCCGACGGTCTGCTGTGCGGCTGCGGCAGCCAGGGGTGCTGGGAGCAGTACGCATCGGGGCGGGCCCTCGTCCGTTACGCGACCCAGCGGGCCAACGCCACTCCGGAGAACGCACAGATCCTCCTCGGCCTCGGTGACGGCACCGCCGAGGGAATCCAGGGCCGGCACGTCAGCGAGGCGGCACGCCGCGGCGACCCCGTGGCGGTCGACTCGTTCCGTGAACTGGCGCGCTGGGCCGGCGCCGGCCTGGCCGATCTGGCCTCGCTCTTCGACCCGTCGGCCTTCATCGTCGGAGGCGGTGTCTCGGACGAGGGCGAACTCGTCCTCGATCCGATCCGCAAGTCCTTCCGCCGCTGGCTGATCGGTGGCGCCTGGCGGCCGCACGCTCAGGTCCTCGCGGCCCAACTGGGCGGCGAGGCAGGCCTGGTGGGCGCGGCGGACCTCGCCCGGCAGGGCTGATACGCAACACGACGGCGCCCGTCGTTCCCCCGGGGACGGCGGGCGCCGTCGTGCCTCCGGCCGCCGCGGGGGCGTCGTATCGTGTCGCCATGGCGATCACTACGCTGCCCGTATCCCGTACGGAGGCCGGCTCGGCCGTTGTCCGGGTGCTCAGCTACAACATCCGCTCCATGCGTGACGACCGGGAGGCACTGGCCCGGATCATCCGCGCCTGCGACCCCGACCTGGTCCTCATCCAGGAGGCCCCGATCTTCTTCCGCTGGCGCAAGGCCGCCGCGTGGCTGGCCGCGGGCACCGACCTGGTCACGCTGAGCGGCGGAGCCACCGCGGCGGGCCCGCTGCTGCTCTGCTCGCTGCGCGCCACGGTCGAGCGCACCGAGGATGTGCTGCTGCCGCGTACGACGGGCCAGTACCGGCGCGGTTTCGCGACCGCGGTAGTGCGCATCGGGGGCGCCAGGATCGGCGTGCTCAGCTGCCATCTGAGCCTCCAGGCGGAGGAGCGGCACACCCAGGCCGGGCTGCTGCTGGGCCGACTCGCCTCGATGGACGTCCCGCACGCGATCGTGGCCGGTGACCTCAACGACCGCCCCGAGGGCCGCGCCTTCCGCCGCGTCGCCGGGGCGCTGCAGGACTGCTGGGCGGTGAAACCCTGGGGCGGGGAGCTCACCTATCCCGCCGAGAACCCCAGAAAGCGCATCGACGCGGTCTTCGCCACCTCGGGTGTGGAGGTACTGGGGTGCGGGGTGCCGCCGGAGCTGTCCCAGGCCGACCTGGTGGCGGCGACAGACCATCTGCCCGTGCTGGCAGCGGTGCGGGTCCCGGTGGGCTAGCGTCGCGGCCCCGGGGCTTCTTGCGCGCGGCCTAGACCACGGCCCCCCGCCCAGGATCGCCCTCGTCGTCCTCGTCCGACCCCATCCGTGCCACCAGGGTCGCGAAGCCGCCCAGGAATCCGCCGATCCCGAGGGTCGTGAGCCACCACGTCATGTCCCAGCCCAGCAGCACGGCGACAAGCAGCAGGACAGGCCCGCCCACGGCCGCGAGCCAGGCGAACTTGGCCGTGACATCGGCCTCGGGAAGCTCGGGGTCCGGAGGGACGAAGTGGCCCTCGTCCGCGTCTCCCGGATCGTCGCCCTTCGGCTCGGTCACACGGTAGTCGCGCGGCCCCGCGACGCCGGGTGCGAAGACCACGGAGCTGCCGAGAGGCCTGTCGGGGCCGGGGCCCTTCTCCGGATCCCGGTCCGCTTCCGCCGGCCCGGGATCGGGCTCGTCACCGGGCAGCGCCAGGTCCTCCACGGACTTGAAGGGCCTTGCGCCGGCCGGATCCGCCGGTTCCTCGCCGTACGCCGCGACGATCGCCGCCCAGGCCGCTTCCTCGTCGATGGGCTGCGGCTCGCGTTCCGCTTCGTTCTCAGCCACCGGTGGTGTTCCCCTTCTTCCCGACGCTCGGAGCGAGGCGGCCGACGAAGGTATGACTCTTCTCGAAGATCCGCTCCGCATCGTGGTCCAACGTCGCCACGTGGTAGCTCTGTTCCAGCAGGATCTCCTCGACATCGGTGGAGGAGATCCGGCTCAGGACGCGCGCCGTGTCGGCCGGCGGGACCACATGGTCCTGCGGGCTGTGCAGCAGCAGGACCGGCTGGGTGACCTGCGGCAGCTCGCGGTCCACGAGCCGGAAGAAATTCCGCACGGAGTGGGCGGCATGCAGCGGAACCCGGTCGTATCCGACCTCGGTGGAGCCTTCCTTCGCGATGTCGCTGACGAGCCCCTTCGTCGTACGCACCAGATGCCGGGCGACGGGCAGCGCGTACGCCGAGAGGCCGTGCACCTTGTTCGCGGGGTTGACCAGGACGAGACCGCTGATCTCGTCCCCGTGCTTGGCGGCGAGCCGCAGAGCCAGCGCGCCGCCCATCGACAGGCCGAAGACGAAGACCCGGCTGCACCGGTCGAGCAGGAGGCGCAGCTCCCTGTCGACCTCCGCATACCAGTCCTGCCAGCCGGTGATCTGCATGTCCTGCCAGCGGGTCCCGTGCCCGGGCAGCAGCGGCAGGGACACCGTCAGGCCGCGCTCGGCCAGATACTCGGCCCAGGGGCGCAGCGACTGCGGCGATCCGGTGAAGCCATGGCAGAGGAGGACACCGGTCTCTCCGCCCTCGTGGCGGTAGGGCTCGGCTCCAGGAAGCACCGGCACCGGGAACTCCTGTTCGTCAGGTCTCGGAAGGTGTACTTCACCGTACGCGACCGGACCGACACCGACCAGGGCCGTCACCCGGCTGTGGAGGAGAGCACAGGCCGTACGGAGGCTAAGGTCGGTACGACAGTCACAGGAAGGCATCCGAGTTGATCTACGGCGCCATGAAGTTCGCCATCGGGGGGTCGCTGAAGGTCGCCTTCAGGCCCTGGGTGGAGGGCCTCGAGAACGTCCCGGCCGAGGGGCCCGCGATTCTCGCGAGCAACCATCTGTCCTTCTCGGACTCCTTCTTCCTGCCCGCGGTGATGGACCGCAAGGTCACCTTCATCGCCAAGGCCGAGTACTTCACTTCACCCGGCGTGAAGGGCAGGCTCACCGCGGCCTTCTTCAAGGGCGTCGGACAGCTCCCCGTGGACCGTTCGGGCAGTCGCGGCGCCGGCGAGGCCGCCGTTCGCAGCGGCGTCGATGTGCTGGCCCGCGGCGAGCTCTTCGGTATCTACCCGGAGGGCACCCGCTCGCCCGACGGCCGTCTCTACCGCGGCAAGCCCGGTGGTCTCGCGCGCGTGGCGCTCGCTTCGGGCGCGCCCGTCATCCCGGTCGCGATGATCGACACCGAGAAGATCCAGCCCCCCGGCCAGGTGATGCCCAAGCTGATGCGGCCGGGCATAAGGATCGGCGAGCCGCTCGACTTCAGCCGGTACCACGGCATGGAGAACGACCGGTTCATCCTGCGGTCGGTGACCGACGAGGTCATGTACGAGATCATGAAGCTGTCCGGCCAGGAGTACGTCGACATCTACGCGACCGCGGCGAAGCGGCAGATCGCCGAACGGGAGAAGGCCGCGAAGAGCGCGCAGACAGATGCGGCGAAAGCGCAGGACCGGCCGGCCGGGGACGCGGCGGCAGATGAGGCGGAACGATCCGGCAGTTGAGCCGGAGCGTCCGTCCGGGGGTGGGGACATGGCGAAGGAGCGGCGCGAGCGCGTCGTGATGATGTCGGTGGAGCAGCCGCTGTGGCGCGCGCTGACGGGCTATCGGGTGCTGACCACGGTCTACGCGAGTCTGCTGTTCGGATTTTCGTGGCAGAGGTTCCCGCACCCCTGGATAGCTGTCGCCTATCTGGCGCTGCTGGCCGCGTGGACGCTGGCCACCCTCCCCAGGGTGGCCAATGCCGCCAGTTGCACCAAGCGCTTTCTGGGCGCCGACCTGACGGTGGCGATCTCCGGCATCCTGCTCACGCCCGCGGCCGATTCGGCTTTCCGGGTCATGCACGGCGCCACGACGCTGCCGTCCATCTGGACCGCGGGCTCGGTGCTCGCCTTCGCCCTCAAGGGCGGATGGCGCTGGGCGGCCTTCGCGTCCTCCCTGGTGGCCGCCGCCGACATCATCGAGCGTGGCCGGCCGACCAGGGACACCCTGCACAACGTGCTGCTGGTCTGGATCGCCTCCATCGCGATCGGCTACATCGTGGAGGTCGCCCGCGCTTCCGAGCGCACCCTCGCCCGCGCCCTGGAGATCGAGGCGGCGACCCGGGAACGGGAGCGCCTGGCCCGCGGCATCCACGACAGCGTGCTCCAGGTCCTTGCCATGGTGCAGCGGCGCGGAGCCGAACTGGGCGGCGAGTCCGCCGAGCTGGGCCGGATGGCGGGGGAGCAGGAGATCGCCCTGCGCACCATGGTCTCCAGCGGCCTGGTGCCCACCGGGAGTACCGGTCCCTCCGACGGAGCGACCGCCGGGAACGAGCCGCACCGGGCGGGACCGTGCGATCTGCGGACCCTGCTCGCCCGCTATGCGGGATCGAGGGTGAGCTTCGCGGAACCGGGCACCCCGGTACTCCTCGACGCCGCGGCGGCGAGCGAGCTGACGGCCGCTGTCGGCGCTGCCCTGGACAATGTGCGCAGACACGCGGGAGACGACGCCCAGGCCTGGATCCTGGTCGAGGACGAACCGGACGAGGTGGTCGTGACCGTGCGGGACGACGGACCGGGCATCCCGGAAGGGCGGCTCGCGGTGGCCGAGGGGGAGGGCCGCCTCGGCGTCGCCCAGTCGATCCGCGGACGGCTGCGGGACCTGGGCGGCAGCGCCGAACTGATCTCGGTGCCCGGACAGGGCACGGAAGTAGAGCTGAAGGTCCCACGGGGGAAGGCAGGACACGCATGAGCGAGCAGCAGCCGGTCAGGGTGATGGTGGTCGACGACCACCCGATGTGGCGGGACGCGGTCGCCCGCGACCTGGCCGCCGCCGGGTTCGATGTCGTGGCCACCGCAGGCGACGGGCCGCAAGCGGTGCGCCGTGCCCGCGCGGTCACTCCCGACGTTCTGGTCCTCGACCTCAATCTGCCCGGGATGCCCGGCGTCCAGGTGTGCAAGGAGCTCGTCGGCGCCTACCCCGGGCTGCGCGTCCTGGTGCTCTCCGCGAGCGGTGAGCACGCCGATGTGCTGGAAGCCGTGAAGTCCGGTGCCACCGGCTACCTGCTGAAATCGGCCAGTACCCAGGAGCTGACCGAGGCGGTGCACAGCACCGCTGTCGGCGATCCGGTCTTCACCCCGGGCCTGGCCGGTCTGGTGCTCGGCGAGTACCGCAGGCTCGCGTCGGACCCCGCGCCGGCCGCGCCCGACGAGCCGACGGCCCCCCGGCTCACCGAGCGCGAGACCGAGGTGCTGCGGCTGGTCGCCAAGGGGCTGAGCTACAAGCAGATCGCCGAGCGCCTGGTCATCTCGCACCGGACCGTCCAGAACCATGTGCAGAACACCCTCGGAAAGCTTCAGCTGCACAACCGCGTCGAGCTGGTCAGATATGCCATCGAGCGCGGCCTGGACGACGCCTGATCCACAACTCACCGCTCCTGGAAGGGAATTGGCCTTCCGCTCGGTCTCCTGGTGACCTGGGTCACCGTAGCGTGGTCGTCATGGCTTCTTCCACTGCGAAGGGACGTGGTTCCATGCGGGTCGGAGTACTGACCGGGGGCGGCGACTGCCCCGGTCTCAACGCGGTCATCAGGGCTGTGGTCCGCAAGGGCGTACAGCGTTACGGCTACGAGTTCACCGGATTCAGGGACGGCTGGCGCGGTCCCCTCGAAGGCGACACCGTCAGGCTCGACATCCCCGCTGTGCGCGGCATCCTCCCCCGGGGCGGCACCATCCTCGGTTCGTCACGCACCAATCCCTTCCGGACCGGTGACGGCGTCCGCCGGGTCAAGGAGAACCTCGCCGCCCATGAGGTCGACGCGCTGATCGTGATCGGCGGCGAGGACACGCTCGGGGTGGCGGCCCGTCTCTGGGACGAGCACGGGATTCCCTGCGTCGGCGTACCCAAGACCATCGACAACGACCTGTCGGCCACCGACTACACCTTCGGATTCGATACCGCGGTCGGGATCGCCACCGAAGCCATCGACCGTCTCCACACGACCGCCGAATCGCATATGCGGGTTCTCGTGGTCGAGGTGATGGGCCGGCACGCGGGCTGGATAGCCCTCCACTCCGGGCTGGCCGGGGGTGCCAACGTGATCCTCATCCCCGAGCAGCGCTTCGACATCGACCAGGTCTGTGCCTGGGTGACCTCCCGCTTCAAGGCGTCGTACGCACCGATCGTGGTCGTCGCCGAGGGCGCGATGCCCAAGGACGGGGACGCGGTACTGAAGGACGGCACCCTCGACTCGTTCGGCCACGCCCGGCTGTCCGGGGTCGGCGAGTGGCTTGCCACCGAGATCGAGAAACGCACCGGAAAGGAGGCCCGCACGACCGTCCTGGGCCATGTCCAGCGCGGTGGTACCCCCAGTGCGTTCGACCGCTGGCTGGCCACCAGATTCGGGCTGCACGCGATCGATGCGGTGAGGGAGGCGGACTTCGGAGCGATGGTGGCGCTGCGCGGTACCGACATCGTGCGCGTGCCGATCGCGGTCGCGACGGCGCAACTCAAGACGGTGGATCCCGGGCAGTACACGGAGGCGGGTGTCTTCTTCGGCTGACGCGGCATCGAGCACCGGCGTCCCGCAGCCGCTGGTGAACGGCTGTGCGGCGCTCCGCCGGCTGACCCCGGCCGGAATGCCGC
Source organism: Streptomyces sp. NBC_00344 (assembly GCF_036088315.1). Lineage (NCBI taxonomy): Bacteria > Bacillati > Actinomycetota > Actinomycetes > Kitasatosporales > Streptomycetaceae > Streptomyces > Streptomyces sp. NBC_00344. The sequence continues at coordinate 5,228,403 of NZ_CP107996.1, forward strand.
ACCAAGGAGTCCGTCCAGCCCCGGTCCGATCGGCCGGCCTCGGGGAGGACCACTGCTTCACCACCGACCGGAACCTCACCGGCCCGGCCCGCGGTCCACCCGCTGCCGGGCCGGTGAGGCGTGTGACCCCCTGGCCACATGACCGGCCGGACAGCACATGACCGCCTGGCCTCAGGCCCGGGAGGCCGGTGCGGCGAGCTCGGCCAGGTGGTCCAGCGAGTCGGTGAGATGCCCGGGGCCGAACGGCGGGAACCGGATGCCGCGCTCGCGGATGAACTGCGGCACCGCCGACCAGTCGTAGGTGAGCGTGACCTCGGTCTCGGACGGACCGGCCGGCGCCAGGTCGTAACGCCAGATCCAGCCTCCGAACTCCAGGTCACCGTCGTCCTTCTCCCGCCCCGTCAGCCAGCCGATGGCGCGAGGCGGGTCGAACACCTGGACCTTGTTGACCGTGCGGTAGTCACCGTCCGGATGCCTGGCGTGATACATGGCCATCCGGAAAATCTGCCCCGCCTCGGTCAGTGGTTCCCGGTCGAGGGTTTCCCGCACCCAGCCGGTGCCGTCGATCGCCGCATGGGTCGTCGGGTCAGCCAGCACCGCGAACACCCTCGCGGCGGGCACGGTGAAAGTTCGGGTGGCGCTCACGTTCTCCTGGTCCACGGTGTCCACGCTCCTTGTCATCTCGTCCCGGGCCCCCCGCCGGCGCGGGAGGGGACGTTCCCACCCTGCAGACGACCCGGTCAGGCGGAACTCATCGGTCGTGCGGGCATGACCCGCACCCATGCCACCGCCACCCGAGGGGGTTCTCGATGGCCGCACCACCGTGTCGATCGTGGCACGGAGCATCCCTGGGGCTGTGACCTGGGATTTTGGGTGCCGCCCGGTGTAACGCGACGATCGCCTCCGGCGAGCCGGGGGCAGCGATGTCCGTCATGATCTTTGCGGCACGCGCCGGGCCGCCGGAAGTTCCGCGGGGCCTGCACTCCCGGCCCCCGGCCCCGCGGCGTGCTCCCGCCCCGGATCACGCCCGGCGCGCGGGCCGCGATGCAGGAGAGACGCTCCGGTCGAGTACCCCGGCCAGCAGCTCGGCCACGATGGTGGTCCCGTCCATCGTCAGCACGGACTCGGGATGGAACTGCACCCCGGCGAATCCCGGCCCCCGCACCGCATGGACCTCACCGCTCACCGCGTCACGGCTCACCTCGATCCGGTGCATCGCCAGCTCCGCCGCCACCTGGTCGTCGCACCGCGCGGTGTACGAGTTGTAGAAGCCCACCGTCTCCTGCCGCCCGAAGAAGTCGATCCGCTCCTGGGCACCCTGGTGCGGGACCTCCTTGCGGACGATGTCCAGGCCCAGCTCGGCCGACAGCAGCTCATGGCCCAGGCAGACCCCGAACAGGCCGTGCCGGTGATCACGCAGCAGTTCCGCGGTGAGGCCGCGAAGGAGCCGCATCCTGGGATCGCCCCCCTCGCTCGGGTTGCCGGGACCCGGGCCGATCACCACCGGTCCCCGATGGGCGCGCAGCGCGTCCCGCAGACCGGGCTCGTCGTAGCGGCACACGGTCACCTCCAGGCCGGATGCGCGCAGCAGGTGGGCCAGCATCGAGGTGAAGGTGTCCTCCGCATCCACCACCAGGGCGTGCCCCGCCAGGGTGGCGGCATCCGATGGGGCCCCGTCCCGCATCCTCAGCCAGAACGGCGCCAGGCCGGTGCGGCGGGATTCCAGGGCGGCCCGCACCCGCGGATCGTCGGCGAGCCCCGGACTCCCGGCGGCGGGCAGCGTCCGACCGGGCCGTACTCCGAGCGCCGCGAGCACCCCCGCCGCCTTGGCGTGGGTCTCGGCGACCTCGCCCGCCGGGTCCGAGTGGCGTACGAGCGTCGCGCCGACGGGCACCCGCAGTCCGCCGTCGGCCGCGATGTCGGCGGTGCGGATCAGGATCGGCGAGTCCAGTGTCCTGGCCCCGCCGGGGTCCCGGCCGATGAGGGCCAGCGCCCCCGCGTAGTACCCGCGCCCGCCCGCCTCGTACCGCTCGATGACCCGGCAGGCGTTCTGCACGGGTGAGCCCGTGACGGTCGCGGCGAACATCGTCTCCTTCAGGACCTCACGCACGTCCAGCGAACTGCGGCCCCGCAACTCGTACTCGGTGTGGGCCAGATGGGCCATCTCCTTGAGCCGCGGCCCGACGACGACGCCGCCCATGTCGCCGACGGTGCACATCATCTTGAGTTCCTCGTCGACCACCATGGACAGTTCCTCGGTCTCCTTGCGGTCGCCGAGGAAGTCCAGCAGCGCCTCCGTGGTCGGCCCCTCCGGCGGGTAGCGGAAGGTGCCGCTGATCGGGTTCATCACCACGGTCCCGCCGGACATCCGGACATGCACCTCGGGGCTGGCGCCGACGAGAGTGCGCCCGCCCGTCCCCTGCGCCAGCCCGCCGGGACCGGGAGGCTCGTGACCACTCTGCTCCCCGGTGTGCACGACGAAGGTCCAGTACGCACCCCGTTCGCCGGCGAGCAACCGCCGGAACAGGGCGAGCGCGTCCGCCCGGCCGAAGCCGGGGATGCTGCCCGTGTAGGTGCGCCGGATGACGAAATTGGCCCCTTCGCCCTGCCCGATCTCGTCCTCGACCACCCGCCGCACCATGTCCTCGTAGGTGTCGTCGGACACATCGAAACCGCCGTCCTCGACCCGTACGGCGTGCCGGGGCAAGGTGTCGAGCACTTCTTCGAGCGGCAGCTCGTACGTCTCGTCGGCGACCAGGACCGTCAGCGGCGTCCCGTCGTCGCGTACGTCGAAGCCCCGTTCCCTGATCTGCCGGAACGGCACCATCGCCAGCACCGGGCGGTCGCCGTCCGCCGGGATGTCCGCGAGCCGCTCGACCTCGCGGATCTCGCCGATCAGCAGTTCGACGATGTCGTGATCATGGCCAGGGGTGCGCCGGCGCAGCAGCGCGAAGGGCCGGTGGTCGTCCAGCAGTCCGCTGATGAGCATCGGGGTGTTCCTTCCGGATGTCCCGGGAGACCCCGGGAACGGGTGGAGAGGAACGGCCCGCGGAAACACGGAAGGCCGCCCCTCGGGCGGCCTTCGCTTCGTTTGTGCGCGCGATGTCAGTGGGCCGCCGGATGAGCGGTCCACCACCAGTTTCGAGTCGTCGTCGCGAACATGGACAGGACTGTAGCCGATCGACCGCTCTCCGGGCAGGTGTCTCATTTCGTGGGCGGGGCGCCAGGCGCACCGCGCGAACCCGTAGTGTTGGGCGGGTGACCGTGAACGTGAACACCTGGCAAGACCTTCCCGCGGCGCAGCAGCCCGAGTACCCGGATGCCGAGGCCCTGCGCGACGCCCTCGCGGACCTCCAGTCCTATCCGCCGCTCGTCTTCGCCGGCGAGTGCGACCAGCTGCGCGACCGCCTGGGGGCCGTGGCCAGGGGCGAGGCGTTCCTGCTGCAGGGCGGCGACTGCGCCGAGGCCTTCGACGCGGTGTCCGCCGAGCACATCCGGGCGAAGCTGAAGACACTTCTGCAGATGAGCGCGGTGCTCACCTACGCCGCCTCCGTGCCGGTGGTCAAGGTCGGCCGGATCGCCGGGCAGTACTCCAAGCCGCGCTCGAAGGGCACCGAGACCCGCGACGGCGTGACCCTGCCGACGTACCGCGGCGACTCGGTCAACGGCTTCGACTTCGACGAGAAGTCCCGGGTCCCGGACCCGGACCGGCTGAAGCGGATGTACCACGCGTCCGCCTCGACGCTGAATCTGGTCCGCGCGTTCACCACCGGCGGCTACGCAGACCTGCGCCAGGTGCACGCCTGGAACCAGGACTTCGTGAAGTCTTCGCCGTCCGGGCAGCGATACGAACAGCTCGCCCGCGAGATCGACAGCGCGCTCAACTTCATGAAGGCCTGCGGCACCGACCCGGCGGAGTTCCGCGCGGTGGAGTTCTACGCCTCGCACGAGGCGCTGCTGCTCGACTACGAATCGGCGCTGACCCGTACCGACTCGCGCACCGGCAAGCTCTACGACACGTCCGGCCACATGGTCTGGGTCGGCGAGCGCACCCGGCAGCTCGACCACGCGCACATCGAGTTCGCCGCGCAGATCCGCAATCCGATCGGCGTGAAGCTCGGCCCCACGACCACTCCGGAGGAAGCGCTCAGCTACATCGAGCGGCTCGACCCGGACCGTGAGCCGGGCCGGCTGACCTTCATCGTCCGCATGGGCGCGGACAAGGTCCGCGACAGGCTGCCGGACCTGGTCGAGAAGGTCACCGCGTCCGGTGCCCAGGTCGTCTGGGTCACGGACCCGATGCACGGCAACACCTTCGAGGCCGCGTCCGGCCACAAGACGCGCCGTTTCGACGATGTGCTCGACGAGGTCAAGGGCTTCTTCGAGGTGCACAAGAGCCTCGGCACCCACCCGGGCGGTATCCATGTCGAGCTGACCGGTGACGACGTCACCGAGTGCGTCGGCGGCGGTGACGAGATCTTCGTCGACGATCTGCACCAGCGCTACGAGACGGCCTGCGACCCGCGGCTCAACCGCAGTCAGTCTCTCGACCTGGCGTTCCTGGTGGCGGAGATGTACCGCGACCAGTAGCGGGCGGCCGTATTCCGGCGAGACCGTACAGCAGGAGCCGTGGGGCACGGATCACAGCGATCCGGACCCCGCGGCTCTTTTGCGATACCAGGCCTCCGGGTAAGGTTAGGTTAGCCTCACCGATTAATCGGGGCGGCGAAACGTCAGCGACCCCGTTCGGGAGGTGAACCCGCGTGTATGTCTGCTCATGCTTCGGAGTGACCGAAAAGCAGATCAAGGAGCACGCGGACGCCGGTGCCTGCACCCCCCGCCGGATAGCGTCGGCCTGCAAGGCGGGCACCGACTGCGGTGGCTGTGTGCGCAGGATCCAGGCGCTGCTCGGCCGCGGGGACTGCCCCAGCCGCGGGCTGCTCGACCAGGGGATGCCCGCGCTGGCATCGCTGACCGGTGAGACGCCCGGGCTCCCGGAGATCCCCGAGGCGGCCTGAGCGCCGTCGTCGTGCACCCGCCAGGAATGTCGGGGCGGCGCCCGGCGCGTGTCCGCTAGCTGTCCGGCTGCTCGATGAGCTGGGCGATGTAGAGCGGCTCCCCGAGTTTCTCGACCAGCTCGAGCTGGGTGTCGAGATAGTCGATGTGATGCTCCTCGTCCGCCAGGATCGCCTCGAAGATGTTCGCGGATGTGATGTCGCCCTTGTTCCGCATGATCTCGATCCCGCGCCTGAGGCGGTCGATGGCCTCGACCTCGACCTGCCGGTCGGCCTGGAACATCTCGGTGACCGTCTGGCCCACCCGGACATGGAAGAGCCGCTGGTAGTTCGGCAGGCCCTCCAGGAACAGGAGCCGGTCGGTGAGGATCTCGGCGTGCTTCATCTCGTCGAACGACTCGGACCGGGTGTATTTCGCGAGCTTGGTCCAGCCGAAGTTCTCCTGCATCTTCGCGTGCAGGAAGTACTGGTTGATCGCTGTGAGTTCGGCGGTCAGCTGCTCGTTGAGAAACTCGATGACCTCGGGATCGCCCTGCATTGCAGAGGCTCCTTCCAGGCGTGTATCCGGGCAGATTCCGCGAATCCTCGCATCGCCCACGGGGGGCGTCCAGTAAGTAGAGGCTTAGTAGGAGTTGCCCGGGTGGTGCATAGCTGGTCATGACCACCCTGCCCGGTCTGTCACCATGGACACATGGGTCAGCCGGAAAGCCGGGAGCAGCAGGGAGCGGCGCAGTCCGACCTTCCGCCGGGCCAGCGGCTCCAGCGCGGCTGGCCGGTCACCCACTACGGGCCGGTCCCCAAGTTCAAGCCGGACCGGTGGGAGTTCCGGGTTTTCGGCGCCACCGCCGACGGGGACAAGCACTGCTGGAATCACGAGGAGTTCTCGGCGCTGCCGTTCTCCACCGTGGTCGCGGACCTGCACTGCGTCACGAAATTCTCCATGCTCGGGGCCGAATGGGGTGGGGTGCTCGCCCGTACGGTCGTGGAGCTCGCACCGCCCGCGCCCCATGTCACCCACGTCATGGTCTGGGCCGAGTACGGCTACAGCGCCAATCTGCGGCTCGCCGACTTCACCGAGGGCCACACCCTCTTCGCCACCCACAAGGCCGGTGAACTCCTCACCGCAGAGCACGGCTTTCCGCTGCGCCTCGTCGTGCCCCATCTGTACGCCTGGAAGGGCCCCAAGTGGGTCCGCGGTATCGAGTACATGAGCGCGGACCGCAGGGGTTTCTGGGAGGAGCGCGGCTACCACAATCTCGGCGACCCCTGGCGTGAGCAGCGCTACTCGTACCAGGAGGGGCCGGGCGACGGCCCCGAGCTCTGAGGCTCGGTGTGCCGGACGTCAGTGGTGGTACCGGTGCACCACCGCATGGCCCCTGCCGCGACCGATCATCCATTTGTTGACCGGGGTCGCCGCCACGAAGGCGAGGGCGAGTGAGGCCACCAGCGAGGTCCAGAACAGCGGATCGGAGAGGCCGGCGCTCATGGCGCTGGGCCAGAGGACGATCACACCGTTGTCGATCAGCTCCATCACCGCGATGGAGAGTGTGTCGGCGGCGAGGGCGACGCGGACCGCGGACCTGAATCCGACGCCCGCCGCGAGCACCGAGCGCAGCGTGAGTGAGTAGCCGAAGAAGAACGCCAGCGCGATCGCGACGACAGTGGTCGGGGCGTTGCCCCAGCCGAAGGCCGTGCCGATCACCATGCCGAGCACTTCGCCGATGGCGCAGCCGGTGAGGCAGTGCAGGGTGGCCCGGACGGCCGTGGGCCAGTCGGCGCCGCCGTCACCGTGGACGGTGTGCCCATGCTGCCCGTGCTGCTCATGTGTGTCCCGCATGAAGACCCCCGGTCGCGTGACGGAGACTGTCCACTGGAGAACGCTATACCCCCAAGGGGTATTCCAGCGGAGAACCGTCAGTTGCGGAGCGCCTTCAGACGGCGCACATCCGCGCGATGTCCTTCCTTGCCGCCCGGGGTCTCGATCACCAGCGGGACACCTTCGGTCGCCGGATGCGACAGCAGCTCCCTGAACGGCTCTTCCCCTATGTGGCCGGCGCCGATGTTCTCGTGGCGGTCCTTGTGGGCGCCGGCTGCCTCCTTGGAGTCATTGGCGTGGATCAGCTTCAGCCGGCCTTCACCGACGGTCCCCACGAGCAGATCAAGGGTCTGCTTCATTCCTCCGGGCCCGGCGAGATCGTGGCCGGCGGCGAAGACATGGCAGGTGTCCAGACAGACGCCGAGCTTCGGGTGCGAGTCGAGTGCGTCGAAGTAGGGGCCGAAGTCCCAGGTCCGTGAGCAGAGCGACGAGCCCTGGCCCGCGGTGGACTCCAGCAGCAGGAACGGGTCGTCGTCATGGGTGAGCTCGTCGAGCAGCGGCAGCAGATGCGTACGGACCTGAGCCAGCGCTTCGGCACGCGGTCGGCCACCGGTCGCCGACCCGGTGTGCACCACGACACCGAGCGCTCCGGTCTGCCGGGCGCGGCGCAGCGAGTGGCGCAGGGAGTCCACCGACCGTTCCACGGTTGCCGCCGTGTGCGAGCCGAAGTTGATCAGATAGGGGGCGTGTACATAGGCCGCGACCGACTCTTCGGCACACTCCTTGCGGAACTGCTCGTCCTGGGCCGGATCCCCCGCGGGCGTCGCCCAGCCGCGCGGATTGGCCACGAAGATCTGGACCGCCTCCGCGCCGAGTTCACGTGCGTAGGGCAGTCCGGTTCTGGCCAGGCCGCCGGCCACGGGGACATGACCACCGATGGGGTTGCGCACGTGCGTTCAGAGTCCCTTGGTCGTGATGGTGATGGTGCTGCCCTCGGGAGCCCGGTCGCCGCCCGCCACGGACTGGCTCTCGACGGTGTCGCTGAAGGAGAGGAACGGCCGGTCGACATGGACCTCGAAGCCCTTGCCGGTCAGCGCCTTCTTCGCGTCGTCGACACTGCGGCCCGTCACATCGGGTACGCCGATCATCCGCGGGCCCTTGGACACGGTCAGCGTGACCGTGTCGCCCTCTTCGGCCCTGGAGCCCGCGGCCACCGACTGCTTGGCGACGTTCCCCGCGTCCTCGGAGGAGTTGATCTGCTGCTGCGCGATCCTGACCTTCAGATTCTGGTCCTCGAGGTCGGCCTTGGCGTCGTCGGCCGACTCGCCTGTGACGTCGGGCACGTCCACCGGGGCTCCCTTGGACACGACCAGCGCGACCGCCGAGTCCGCATGGCGCTCCGTGCCGGACGCGGGATCCGTACGGATCACCCTGCCCCGGCCGATGTCGTCACTGAACTCCCTTGTCACCATGCCGGCGCCCAGACCCGCCCTGCTCAGGTCACGTTTCGCCTCGGCCAGCTGTTTGCCGGCGACCTGCGGGACCTTCACCATCTCGGGGCCGCGGGACACGACCAGGGTCACCGCTCCGTTGTCGCGGATGCGGGCACCTGACCGGGGGTCGCTGTTCATCACGGTGCCGCGCGCGAAGGAGTCGCTGAACTTGCGCTGCGTTCCCTTCACATCGAGACCGGCCGCGGAGAGCCGGGACTTCGCCGTCCTCTCGGTCTGCCCGAGGACCGAGGGCACCCGGGTGAACTGCCCGGAGTTGATGTACCAGACACCGGCGCCGACACCCAGTACGAGCAGCACGGCGACGACCGATGCGATCAGCCCGCGGCTCGCCCGCCGAGTGCGGCGCGGGGGTGAGCGGTGGGATTCCGGCTGCGGTGCGGGCATCTCGAGCCTGCTGGTCCGGTTGACCGAGGCGGAGGGAAGCACCCGGGGGATCACGTTGGTGCGGTCCTCGGAGCCGCCGGGCGTCCTCTCGGCGGCCTCGTCCTCCAGCGCCTGCGGCGGCACCGCGTCGAGCTGCCGGTCGCTGAGTGCGGCGCGGCTCTCGCGTACCTGCCGGAGAAGCGCCACGGCGTCGTGCGGCCTTGCGCCGGGGGTACGGGCGGTAGCGCTCGCCACCAGCTCGTCCAGCCCCGCGGCAAGCCCGGGGACCACCGCGGACGGCGCCGGTACGCCGTCGTTGAGGTGCTGGTAGAGGACCTGTGCGGGGGTCTCGCCCGAATGCGGCTTGGCGCCGGTCAGCATCTCGTAGAGGACCACACCGCAGGCGTAGACATCGGCGCGGGTGTCGGCGGTGCCGTGCTCGATCTGCTCGGGGGCGAGATAGGAAACGGTGCCCATGATGGTCCCGGTGCTGTTGGTCTCGGTGTCCACTGCACGCACCAGGCCGAAGTCGGCCACCTTGACCCGGCCGTCGTCCCCTATCAGGACGTTCTCCGGCTTCATGTCGCGATGGACGAACCCGGCGCGGTGTGCGGCACCGAGAGCGGCCAGCACGGGCTCCAGGATGTCGAGGGCGGCGCGGGGGCGAAGGGCGCCGCGCTCGCGCAGCACATCACGCAGGGTGCACCCCGCGACGTACTCCATCGCGAGATACACGTACGCGCCGTCCGCGCCCTGGTCGAACATGCCGACCACATTGGGGTGGTCGAGCCGGGCGACGGACTTGGCCTCCCGGATGAAGCGCTCCACGAAAGTGGCGTCGACGGCCAGCGCCGGATGCATCACCTTGAGGGCGAGCACGCGGTCCAGCCGGGTGTCGACGGCCCGGTAGACCGTGGCCATGCCACCGACGGCGATGCGCGCCTCCACCCGGTAGCGGCCGTCGAGCAGCTGCCCGACGAGAGGGTCCTTGACGGTCGTATCCACGCAGGCGAGTGTACGAGCCGCAGGCGACAGGCAGGGAACGGCCGGATGCGCTGGTGCGGGACTGAAGCCGAGCTGTGACAGGTCCGGGGCGGGGCAGGCCCTCTGACGGCACCTGATCTCCGCCCGGCGCAGGACTGACGACGCACCGGGCCCCGGCCGCCGCGTCAGAACGCCGGCCGCTCCGGATCCAGGGCGGCCCGTCCCCCGACGGGTGAGGAGGCGCGGGCGAAGTGCCGCCGGGGGATCCGTCCCGCGCGGTACGCCAGCCGTCCCCCCTCCACTCCGTGCCGCATAGCCCCGGCCATCAGCTCCGGCTCCTGCGCCCTGGTCACCGCCGACGCCAGCATCACGGCGGCGCAGCCCAGTTCCATCGCCAGCGTGGCATCCGAAGCGGTGCCGGCGCCCGCGTCCAGGACGACCGGCACCCCCGCCTGCTCGACGATCAGCTGGAAGTTGTGCGGATTGCGGATTCCGAGCCCGGAGCCGATGGGGGAGCCGAGGGGCATGATCGCCGCACAGCCCACGTCCTCGAGCCGCCGGGCGAGCACCGGATCGTCGTTGGTGTACGGCAGCACGGTGAAGCCGTCGTCGACCAGCGTCTCGGCCGCGTCGAGGAGTTCGACCGGGTCGGGAAGCAGGGTGTGTTCGTCGGCGACCACCTCCAGCTTGATCCAGTCGGTGCCGAGCGCCTCTCGGGCCAGCCGCGCGGTCAGTACGGCCTCGCCCGCCGTGAAGCAACCCGCGGTGTTCGGCAGGACCCGGATGGAGAGCCGGTCGAGCACGGAGAGGACCGAGCCCTGGACGGTCGGATCGAGCCGGCGCATGGCGACCGTGGTGAGTTCGGTCCCCGACGCGATCAGGGAGCGTTCCAGTACGTCGAGACTGGGCGCACCGCCCGTCCCCATGATCAGCCGGGACGAGAAGGTGGATCCGCCTATGGTCAGAAGATCGTCGGCCATGCCGGTCAGCCTCCCTGGACCGCTGTGAGAATCTCCACCCTGTCACCCTCACCGAGCCGGGTCGCGGGCCACTGCCCGCGCGGCACGACCGCCTCGTTGAGCGCGGCCGCGACACCCGTCGGCGCCCCGGTCAGCGTCGCGACCAGCAGATCGAGGGTGGTGCCCGGGGCGACGTGGTGCTCCGCGCCGTTCACGGAGACCGGCACGGAGCTGTTCACGGTGGTCATACGGGCTGCTCCTGTCGTAGGGGCGAGAAGCGCAGGGGCGAGAAGGGACGGGCCTCGGCCGGCAGGTCCCCGGTGGCGAGCAGCTCGGCCATCACATCTCCGGTGACAGGGGTGAGCAGGACGCCGTTGCGGTGGTGGCCGGTGGCCAGGTGCAGGCCGGGCAGAGCGGTGGGGCCCAGCAGCGGGGCGTTGTCGGGGGACGCGGGGCGAAGACCCGCGCGGGTCTCGGTGAGCGGCAGTTCGGTGATGCCAGGCACCAGTTCATGGGCGTCACGCAGCAGCTGGTACACCCCGCCCGCGGTGACCGTGGTGTCCCAGCCGAGCTCCTCGCTGGTCGCGCCGATGACGAGTTCACCGTTCTCGCGCGGGACGAGATACACGTCGCTGCCGCGCACCACCGCGCGCACGGTCCGGCTGAGGAAGGGCGCGTAGGCGCCCGGCACGGTGAGCCGCAGCACCTGACCCTTCACCGGGCGGACCGGCGGCAGGACATCCCCCGGCACCCCGGCGAGCCTGCCGCTGAGGCTGCCCGCGGCCACCACCACCTGGCCGGCGCCGAGCACCGCTCCGTCCTCGAGCTCGGCGCCGGTGGCCCGGTCGTCCGACACCCTGAGCCGTTCCACCCTGCTCCGGCGGAAGCCGACACCGGCCCGCTCACAGGCCGTCACCAGAGCTTTCGCCAGGCGCCGCGGATCGACCTGATGGTCGCCCTCGACCCGCAGCCCGCCGCGTACCCCCGGCGCGAGCATCGGCTCGAGGCGCCGGCACTCCCGTCCGGTGAGCCACTCCGACTCCAGCCCCGAACGCTGTTGCAGAGCGTGCAGTTCACGCAGGTGCGCCCGGTCGTCGGCATCGAGTGCGACGGCGAGCGTTCCGCAGGTGCGGTAACCGAGCTCCTGGCCGGACGCCTCCGTCAGCTCGGCGGCGAACGCCGGATAGCGGCGGGCCGATTCCAGATTGAGACCGAGCAGCATCTGCTCGCCGTAGTGCAGTTCGGTGACGGCGGCGAGCATCCCGGCGGCGACCTGCGCCGCCCCGCCGCCCGGTTCCGGGTCGACCACGATGGTGCGCAGGCCGCGCTGCGCCGAGCGCCAGGCGGTGACAAGACCGATGATCCCGCCTCCGACGATCAGGACGTCCGGAGATCTGTCCGTGTGCATGGGCGTCCAGCCCCTCCCTTCGCCGGCATGACCCGGATCAGGTTCGTACGGTCGGAGGCCGTTTCAGCCCCCCTCTCAGCCCGGTGCGTCCGGACTCCCGCGAGTGGTTTAGCTTGGCCAGCCTAACCCCAGGTTTCTTCCGGCAGTAAGGGAGCAGGCGCAGTGACACGGTCGCTCGACGGTCTTGTGCTCTCGCCGGTCACCGATCAGGCGCCCGGTCAGGTCGGTGCCCGGACCCGTTTCGCGTACCACGAACAGGACGGCAGGATCTGGGCGGAATACGACGGCGGTGACATTGCGCACGGCCGTCTTGTGGGCACGCGCGAGGGCGACCGGCTGGATTTCCGTTACGTCCAGTTGACGCGGGAGGGGATGACGTCCAGTGGCCACTGCGTGTCCGTCGTGGCGGAGCTCCCGGACGGGCGGATCCGGCTCGAGGAGGCCTGGGAGTGGGAATCCCGGCAGGGCGCCGGAACGAGCGCCGTCGAGGAACTGCTCTCTGACGGCATGTGAGTTGATTGAGGTGGGCAGGTGAACCAGCCGAAGCACGTCGTCATCGCCGGCGCGGGTATGGCCGGGGTGCAGACCGCGGTCGCGCTGCGGGACCAGGGTTTCACCGGCGCCGTCACACTGATCGGCGACGAGCCGCACCAGCCGTACGACAGACCGCCGCTGTCCAAGGCGGTGCTCCTCGGCGCGACGGAGGCGTCCTACTTCGACGTGGACTTCGAGGCGCTCGGTGTGACACTCCAGCTGGGCCGCGAAGTGACCTGGGTGCGGGCGGCGGAGCGTGAGCTGGACACCGTCCAGGGGCCGGTGCCCTACGACGCCCTGGTCATCGCCACCGGTTCCCGCCCGGTCACCCTGCCGGGCGGCGAGGGCCTGCCCGATGTCCATACGCTGCGCACCCTCGACGACGCCGGGCGGCTGCGGGCGGTCCTGGCCGACCGGCGTGACGTGGTGGTCGTGGGGGCGGGCTGGATCGGCGCGGAGTTCGCGACGGCGGCCCGCGAGGCCGGCTGCGCGGTGACCGTGGTCGAGGCGGCCGGAAGGCCGCTGGTGGGCGCGCTGCCCGCCGGGATCACCGACCCCATGGCCGCCTGGTACGCGGACAGCGGCGCCGAGCTCATCACGCACGCACGAGTGGCGCGCATCGAGCCGGGGGCCGTGGTCCTGGAGTCCGGGCGCAGGCTGACCGCAGGCGCCGTACTCGTCGGTATCGGCGCGCGGCCTGCGACGGGCTGGCTGGCCGGCTCCGGGATCGCCATCGGTGCCGACGGCTCGGTCACCGCGGACGAGTGGCTGCGCAGTTCGCTGCCCGGCGTGTACGCCGTCGGGGACTGCGCCTCCTTCCCCTCCCGCCGGTACGGCGAACGCCTGCTGGTCCACCACTGGGACAACGCGCTCCAGGGCCCCCGTGCGGTCGCCGCCGGGATCATCGGCGACGAGCCGCGGATCTACGACCCGGTGCCGTATTTCTGGTCCGAGCAGTTCGGCCGCTTCGTGCAGTACGCGGGCCACCACACGGGCGCCGACACGGTGATCCGGCGCGGCGAGCCGACCGGGCCGTCCTGGTCGGTCTGCTGGCTGCGGGCGGGGAGGCTGGTCGCGGTCCTCGCGGTGGGACGGCCCCGCGACCTCGCCCAGGGGCGGAAACTCATCGAGGCGGGGGCCCCGCTCGATCCGGTGCGGGCCGCCGATCCGGACGCGCCGCTGAAGACAGCGGTCCTGGCGGGGAGGGGCTGAACGCCGCACCCGGGGCCCACCGGGTCGTAAGTGTCGGTGCGGGATGGCAGGCTTGTGCCGTGACCGAGATTGACGCAAACATCGATGCTCTCGTCCCCGCCTGGCTGCACCTCCCCGACATCGCCGAAGTCTTCGGTGTCGAGGTGACGCGTGTCCGTCAGCTGGTCAAGGAGGGCCAGCTGATCGCCGTGCGCCGGGGTGAGAACCGAGCACTCCAGGTGCCCGCCGCCTTCATCGACGGTGCCAAGGTGGTCAAGGGGCTGTCCGGGACCCTGACCCTGCTGAGGGACGACGGCTTCAGCGACGAAGAGATGCTGGAGTGGCTCTTCACTCCGGATGAGACCCTGCCGGGCACGCCCGCGCAGGCATTGAGCGAGAATCGCGGGACGGAGGTGAAGCGCCGCGCTCAGGCGCTCGCCCTCTGAGCACTGTCTGAAACACCGTGGGGTACGGGCCGGGCCGGTCCGTACCCCACACCACCGACCGGGGGGAACGTCCGATGTCCACCGCACCCGCACCGCTGTCCGACGCCCGGCTCTATCTCTGCACGGACGCCCGTAAACGCCAGGGCGACCTGGCCGGGTTCCTGGATGCCGTCCTGGCGAACGGCGTGGACATCGTCCAGCTCCGCGACAAGGGCATGGAAGCCGCCGAGGAGCTGGAACACCTGGAGGTCTTCGCCGACGCCTGCCGCCGGCACGGCAAGCTGCTCGCCGTCAACGACCGCGCGGATGTCGCGCACGCCATCGCATCGGATGTGCTGCATCTCGGCCAGGGTGATCTCCCGGTCCCCGCGGCCCGCCGGGTGCTCGGCCAGGATGTGCTGATAGGCCGCTCGACACACGCCGAGTCCGAGGTGGACGCGGCAGCCGCCGAAGTCGGTGTCGACTATTTCTGCACCGGTCCCTGCTGGCCCACTCCCACCAAGCCCGGCCGGTACGCCCCCGGACTCGGCCTGGTGCGCTACGCGGCGGCCCTCACCACCGAGCGCCCCTGGTTCGCGATCGGCGGGATAGACGCGGGCAATCTCGACGAGGTGCTGGACGCGGGTGCGCGCAGGATCGTGGTCGTCCGGGCGATCACCGGTGCAGACGACCCGGCGTCCGCGTCGGCGGAACTCGCCAAGCGGGTCCGTGAGCGAAGCGAACGGCCCGGGCAGCGCCAGTCGCGGGGCTGATGCGCCGAAAGTGTCCGAAGGATGGACGAGTAACCGGCAAAACGGCCATATAACCCCTGTGCGGTTGGGGGAGTGGCAAGCCCTGACTAATCTGCCGGTATGGCCCTTGGCACTTCTTCCACCAGAACCGATCACGCACGGACCGTGCGCGACATGCTTGCGACCGGCAAGACGTCGTACTCCTTCGAGTTCTGGGCGCCCAAGACGGAGAAGGGCGAGCGCAACCTCTGGAACGCGCTGCGCCGCGTCGAGGCGGTGGCACCGAGCTTCGTATCCGTGACCTACGGTGCGGGCGGCTCGTCGCGGGCGGGTACGGTGCGGGCCACCGAGCAGATCACATCGGACACCACGCTCACCCCGGTCGCTCATCTCACGGCGGTCGACCACTCCGTCGCCCAGCTCCGCAACATCATCGGCCAGTACGCGGACGCCGGGATCAGGAACATGCTCGCGGTACGCGGCGACCCGCCCGGGGACCCGATGGGCGAGTGGGTCAAGCACCCGGAAGGCGTGACCTACGCCGCCGACCTGGTCCGGCTGATCAAGGAGTCCGGCGATTTCTGTGTGGGCGTCGCCGCCTTTCCCGAGATGCATCCCCGCTCGGACGGCTGGGACAGCGACATCCGCCACTTCGTCGACAAGTGCCGGGCCGGCGCCGACTACGCGATCACCCAGATGTTCTTCGAACCCGAGGACTATCTGCGGATGCGCGAGAGGGTCGTCGCAGCAGGCTGCGAGACTCCGGTCATCCCCGAAGTCATGCCCATCACCAATGTGCGGCAGCTCGAGCGGTTCGCCCAGCTCAGTAACGCGCACTTCCCGTCGGGTCTGAAAGAGCGCATCCTCGCGGTCAAGGACGATCCAGCCGCTGTACGCTCCATTGGCATCGAGTTTGCTACGGAGTTCTGCGCGAGGCTGCTCTCCGAGGGGGTCCCGGGGCTGCACTTCATCACGCTGAACAACTCCACGGCGACCCTCGAAATCTACGAGAATCTCGGACTGCACGAGCAGTCCTGACCGGCTGTACACGCTCCTTCCCAGGGCGGCAGCCCTAGGAGAGGGGCGTACATGGGCTGGACGGTCCTCTATGTCGGGTTCGGATTCGTGGCTCTCTGGCTGCTGGGTGAGGTGCTGCTCCAGTACAAGGCGCGGCTGCGCTGGCGGATGCTCGCCTTCACCGGCTTCCTCGGCGTGGTCGTCGGCGTACTGCTGCACTCGGTGCCGGTCATCGTGGTGGGCGCTCTCGCCTTCGCGGTCGGCCAGACCTACGTCACGCTGTCGTTCCGGCGGGGATTCTCGACGGGCTGGGCCCTCGGCGGCTCCCCGGGAGCCAGCCGCCGGCGCAAGGGCGGCAAAGAGACCGCCGAGCCGACGCTCGAGGTGTCGGACCTGGAGTACGCACCCGCCGCGGATGACGGCTCCTTCGCAGCGGAGCAGGAGATCCACGCGGCCGCCGAGCAGGGGCCGGGCGGCTACGGGCAGGACGGATACGGTCAGCCCGACTACGAGCAGTCCGGATACGAGCAGTCCGGATACGAGCAGTCCGGATACCAGCAGTCCGGTTACGGGCAGTCCGAGTACGAGCAGCCCGCGTACAGTCCGGGCGGCTACGACCCGCTTGCCTACGCCCAGGCCGCCCACGACCCGGCCGCGGACGCGGCGGACGCGACTGCCGTCTACGCCCCGCAGCCGATGCCGGACGACACCGGCCAGTACGGGATATACAGCAGCGACACCGCGCAGGGCGCGGCCGCGCAGTACGGCGCCTACGACACCGGCTACGACCAGGGCCGGCAGGAGTACACCGGGCAGTACGACTACGGCTCCGGCCAGCAGCAGTACGCCGCCTACTCGGATCCGTACATCGGCTCGGGCCAGTACGACGCCTCGTACGGCCAGCAGCAGTACGCCGACCCGTATGCCCAGCAGTACGCGAACGACACTCCGCCCGGAGGGGTGTGGGTGCCGCAGCAGCGGGACACCGAGCAGCCGCAGTACGGCACACCTGAGCAGCCCGGGTACGAGCCGCAGCAGAACGGCTACGACAACGGGTACACCGAGCAGCAGCACCGGTACTGAGACAGCGCGCTCACTGTGAGCCGCGGAACCCTTCGCCCTCCACGATCAGCCCGGCGGCGAGGGCCCCGGACATACCGGCATGAGCGAGACCGCCGCCCGGGTGCGACCAGCCGCCCGCGAAGTACAGACCCGGCAGCGGCGCCCGGTTGGGTTCGGGCAGCAGGTCCCCGCCCGCACCGGCCAGCGCGGGGCCCGGCACCCCCGGTGTGCCGGTCTCCCGGAGAGTGTCGGCCGGGGTCCGCACCTCCCGCCACAGAACGCGCCCGCGCAGTCCCGGCACGGCTGCTTCGGCGGCCGCCACCACACGGTCGGCGAACGCCCCGGTGTGCCCGGAGCCCGCTCCGGTCCATTCCGCGACCGGGACCGTGGCTGTCAGCGTGACCGACTCGTACGCGCCGCCGGGAACCAGCGCCGGGTCGTCCGGGCGCAGCACCGTCACCATCGGCAGAGCCTCGTCCGTCCGGTGCACCACGGTGCGGTGCACCGTGCCGGCCGGACGGCCACCGCGCAGCGCCAGACACACGACGACCCGTCCGGTGTACGCATCCCTCTCCCGGTGCGGCCACCGGACGGCCGGAACCGGCGCGGCCGCGACCACCTGATCAGCGGGCTCGAGCCGGCCACCGGCCAGCTCGACACCGCACACCCGGCCGTCCTTCTCCGCTGCCCCGGTCACCTCGGCACGGAAGACGAAACCGACCTTCCGCGCGAGGCACCGCCGGTACAGCGCGTCCGCCAGCGCCCGCATCCCGCCGCGCACGTACCAGCTGCCGAAGGTCTGCTCCATGTACGGCAGTACGGCCGCCGACGCGGGCGCGTTCAGCGGGTCGAAGCCGTAGGACAGGGCGTAACTGCCCAGCAGGGCCGCCAGCCGGGGGTCGCGCAGCTCCCGGTCGGCCACCTCGCCCAGCGTCGTCGCGGTGCGCCGCAGCAGACCGGTCCTGAGCGCCGGATACCGGTCATGACGCAGTGCCGCGGTGTCGGCGGGGAGCGGCTCCTCGAGGAGCGGGCGCCTCGTCCTGTCCCAGGTCTCCCGCGCCCGGTCCATGAAGGCTCCCCAGCGGGCGCCCGCGCCGCCGCCCAGCGCCGCATCGAGGGCATCGACGACCCCGGCACGCGAAGCGTCGGGCAGCAGCACATCCGTCCCATCGGCGAAGAGATGACGGCTCGACGGGTCCACCTGGACCAGTTCGACGCACTCCTCCAGCGGCTCCCGGCCGGTCTTGACGAACAAGTCCCGGTAGACGGCGGGCAGATGGAGCAGCCCAGGCCCGGTGTCGAACGCGAACCCGTCCCGCTCGAAGCGGCCGACGGAGCCGCCGTACGTCGACGAGCGCTCGTACACCGTCACCCGGTGGCCTGCCACGGCCAGCCGGGCGGCAGCCGCCATGGCGCCCATCCCGGCGCCGATCACCGCAATCTGTGCCATGGCAGGCACTTTATCGGTGCGGGTGACCGGTCCTGCCGACGGGCTGCGAGCGCGGAATGCCGGCCTGAGTACCCGTACCTACGCCGAGAGATGAGTAGGTGTGCGGATGGGCGGCCCCCCGCGCGGACGGCAGAGTGGGGGACACGGAAGGGGCGCACGCCGGCACCGCCGGCACGGGGCTGCGGAACGGCGATGCTCCCCTGCCGAGTACGGGGATGTACGGGGGAGTGCACCGGGGGAGTACGGGGGATGCGCCGCTCCGGCGGGGCTCGGAAGTTCCGGGCCCCGCCGGAGCGGCGTTCCTCTGTTCCCGCGCGCCCGGGTGGCGGTTCCGCGCGCACGGATCACCGCTCCGCGCACCCCGGTCAGCGCCCGCTGACCCGCCCGTGGAGCAGCCGTGACAGCGCCGCGTGCACATCGTCGATGGAACGCTCGCTCTGGAACGCCTGCCAGTCCAGTGCGGCCACCAGCACCATGCCGACCAGCGCGGCGGCCGTCAGTGAGATGTCGATGTCCTCGTGCAGCTCGCCCGTCTCGACGGCTTCGCGCAGCACGGTCTCCACCACGGCGACCGCCTCGCGGCGCACCACGAGGAGGGTCGACTGCCAGGCGCGGTTGGTGCGCCAGAGCTCGGCCACGTACAGCTGGGTGAAGGCCGGATAGCGCTCCATGAACACGAGACCGGCCCTGATCATCGCGTCCAGCGCCTCGACCTTGCTGCCACCGCGTTCCGCGGTCTCGTCGGCCGCCGTCCGGAGGGACTGGGTGAGCAGGCCGACGCCGTGCCGCAGCAGCTCCTCGAACAGCACGGTCTTGCTCGCGAAGTTGTAGTAGACCGTGCCCTTCGCGACCCCGGCGCGCTCGGCGATCTCCTCCACCGTGGTCGACGAGAATCCCTGCTCGGCGATGAGGGTGACCGCCGCCTCGTAGAGCTTCTGCCGAGTGGCCTGGCGTCTGGTGCTGGTGTCCATGGCTCCGATTCTCACAGGTCGGCAGCGCTCACAGGGTGAGCTCGGGGTGCAGCCGCTCCAGGGTCCACACCTGCTTGCTCCGCGCGGAGAGGGCGGTCAGGGCCAGGGCGCCCGCGGTGAACGCCAGCAGCACCGCGCAGGCGGTCCAGACCGGGCCGAGTCCGCCGCCCGTGATGAGTCTGCGCAGCCCGTCGACCACATAACTCATGGGCAGCCAGGGATGGATGGCGTTGAAGAAGCCGGGGCTCGTCTGGACGGGATAGGTGCCGCCCGCCGAGGTGAGCTGGAGCATCAGGAGAGCCAGCACCAGAATGCGTCCAGCGGCTCCGAAACGTGCGTTGAGCCACTGCACGATCGCCGCGAAGCAGCAGGTGACCAGAGCCAGGAAGCCCAGTGTTCCGGCTGCCCTGACCATCTGCAGGCCGATCGCCCAGTGCAGCACGGCCATCAGCGCGGCCGTCTGCAGCACACCGATCGCGGCCACCGGCAGCCAGCCCGCCAGGGTGATCCGCCAGGCCGATGAGCCGGCGGCGAGTGCGCGGCGGCTCAAGGGCTGGATGAGCATGTACGCCACCATCGCGCCCACCCACAGGGACAGCGGAATGAAGTAGGGCGCGAAACCGGTGCCGTAGTTGGGGGCGGGATGCGCGGACCGGGAGGCCAGTTGTACCGGATCGGCCATCACCCCGGTGCGCTGGTCGCGGTCCTTCTTGTCGTAGTCGGGGATCTTGCCGACACCCTCGTGCAGTCCGCCGGCCAGCGTGCCCGCCCCGTCGGAGAGCTTGACGATTCCGGACCTCAGGGTCCCCGCGCCGGTCTTCAGCTTGCCCACCCCGGTGTCGAGGTCGGTGGCTCCGGTCCGCGCCGTGGAGAGGCCGGTGTGCAGGCGCTTCGCGCCGCTCGCCACCTGATGGGCCCCGCTGTTGAGCTTGTTGATCTTCGCGACGGCGGAGTCCAGGTCCTTGCTCAGCGAAGGGGCGTGCCGGGCCAGGTTGTCCGCCTGCTTCTGCAGCGCCGCGAGCTGTCCGTCCAGCTTGCCCAGGTCGCCGTTCTGCTGCTGGACGAGCGTGTTGACATCGCCGGCGATGCGCGCCACGTCGGCTGCCGCCTCCTTGGCCTTCTTCAGCTGAGGACAGGCCGGATCGGGGATCGGGAGTTCCTGGCACCGGGCGCGGTAGACGGAGTCGAGGTCCGCGGATGCGGTACGGGCCCCCGCGGCCGCGGCAGGGGCGGTCCTCACCAGGGTGGCGAGATGCTTCCGCACCGCCCTGGTGGAATCGGAGACCAGCCGGGCCGCGGCACCGATTGTCTTCCCGTTGTCCTTGAGGTAGGGGCGGACCGAACCGGCGGCCCCGTTGACCTTGTCCGCCAGGGTCTGGGTACCCGCCGCGACCTGCTGGGAGCCGGACTGGAGATCGTTCGAGCCCTTGTCGAGCTTCTTGATGCCTCCGGCCAGCTTTCCGCTGCCAGCCTTGGCGTCCTTCAGCCCGTCGGCCAGATCCTTCGAGCCCTTCTTCGCCTTGCCGAGACCGTTCTTCAGATCGGTCGCGCCCGCCGCCGCCTTCGCCGTCTGGTCGTGCAGATCGGAGAACGACACGTAGATCCGGTCGAGGAAGGTGCGCGTGGCATGGGTCGACGCGGAGCTGCGGACCTCGGAGAACACCGTCCGGGAGATCTGTCCGACGATGTAGTTGTTGGCGTCGTTGGTGTGCACCTGGAGGGCGCCGGTCTCCGGGGAACCGCCGGAACTCGACGCGATCCGCTTGCTCAGATCGGGCGGCATGGTGAGGGACAGGTAGTACGTCCCGTCCTCGACGCCCCTGCGTGCCTCCGCGGCGCTGGTCTCGTGCCAGTCGAAGACCTTGCTGTCCCGCAGCCCCTCGGTGATGTCGTCGCCCGCTCTGACCTGCCGGCCGGCGGCTTCGGCGCCCCGGTCGTCGTTGACCAGGGCGACGGGTATCCGGTCCAGCCGCCCGTACGGATCCCAGAACGACCAGAGATAGAGCGCGCCGTAGAGCAGCGGCAGCAGCAGAAGTGCGACGAGCGCGGCGCGCGGCAGTCTTCCCCTGCCGAACCGCTTCAGCTCAAGCGCGGCCAGTTTCGGCGAGCGCATCGGCTGCCCCTTCCTTCGTCCGGCTGTGCAGCCGGGTACGGACGGTGATCGCGCCCTCGGGCGCCTGGCCGCATACCGCAAGGGTGGTGACACCGCTGTCGGCGACGGAACGCAGCAGTTTCCACGCATCGGCGCGCTCCGCGTCGGAGAGCTTGAGATCGGCGTCGTCCACGGCGAGCAGCCGCGGGCCGTCCATCAGCGCGAGCGCGACGGAGAGCCGCAGTGCCTCCAGCCTTTCCAGATCGCGTACCGATGTCCGCTCGGCCTTGGGCAGTGCCCCGGTGTCGAGGCCGGCGGCATCGAGCGCCGCTTCGATACGCGCCCGCGCTGCCGCGGTACGTTCGGCGCGAGGCCGCAGCAGGGCGCGCAGCGAGCCGTTGTATCTGCGCTGGAGCAGGGCGCGCTCGCGCAGATGCTCGGCGACGGTCAGCGCCGGATCGAGTTCGCTGACCCCGGGGACGGGGCCGAGCGAGCTGAAGCGGCGGACAGCCGCCGGCTTCTTGCGCAGCGGGAACCCGCCGACCTCGGCCTCGCCCTCGGTGGGGCGCATCCGGCCGGTGAGCGCGAGCAGCAGACAGGTGCGTCCCGAGCCGGACGGTCCCTCGACGGCGACCAGCGCACCGGGTCCCGCATCGAATCGCACATCGCGGAAGGCCCAGCCGCGGGGGCCTCTCAGCCCGAGGCCCGCGGCGGCGACGGCCGCCCCGTGCGGGTCCTCCCCGTGCCCCGAATCCTCGGTCTCCCTGTCGCCGGTGTCCACAGCGCCCTCCCGGAGTTTTTGAACTGACCAGTCAGTTCAAAAATACCCCCGATCCTGCGTTCGAAGCAAAGCCGCAGGTCGCAGCCGATTGTCAGTGGCGCCCTGCACAGTGGACACATACGGCCACAGCGCCGTCACACGACGACAGGAGGTTCGTCATGGCCCGCTCGAACGCCTCAGCCGCGCGCAGGCACCGTGTCACCGCCCCTGCCCCCTCACCGAGCGGCCCGGCGGCCGACATCCACCCGGTCCTGCGCCGCGCGACCGCCCCGCCGGCCGCCCTCGATCTGCTGGCCCAGGCCCGTACCGGACTCGACGAGGCCGCCGTCCTCGAGACACCGAACGAGCGCTATGCGACAGCCCATCTCGCCGCGCTCCGCACTGCCGCCGCCGTACTCGCGGCCCGAGGCCGGCCGGAGGCTCTGCCCCGCCGAAGGCAGCGCATTCGCACCGCCTGGGAAGTCCTCAGCGAGATCGCACCTGAACTCACCGAGTGGAGCGCGCTCTTCGCGTCGGGCGCCGACCGCAGGGCCAGGGCGGAGGCGGGGATACCGGGCGCGGCCGGCAGCCGCGACGCCGACGATCTGCTGCGCGACGCCGCCATGTTCCTGCGGCTCGTCGAGCGGCTGCTCGTCCTGCAGCCGGTGCTCCCGCAACCCAGGGCGGAGCAGCCCAGCGTGGAGCATCCCCGGGCAGGCTGACCGTGGGGCGGCAGGTCGGCGGCCGGTCGACCGGGGGTGGCCGGAGGGCCATGCCGAGGCAATAGGGTGGGAGCCAGCCCCTGCTGTCTACGCCCCCTGTCTGAGCCCCTGCCCGCGTCGTGTCGCGGGCGGCGGCCCCGCGCCGAGGAGTCAACCGCCGTGCCGGACCAGCTGCGCCCCCGCGCCTCCCTTCGTACCGCCGTGGTGTGGGACGTGCTCAAGGACGCTCTCGAGCGCCGGGTGAAGGCGACAGGACGCGACACCCTGGACGTACTGGACACCGGGGGCGGCACCGGCAATTTCGCGGTGCCCGTCGCGCGGCTGGGCCACCGGGTCACCGTGGTCGACCCCAGTCCCAACGCTCTCTTCGGACTCGAGCGCAGGGCTGAGGAGGCGGGGGTCGCCGATCAGGTGCGCGGCGTGCAGGGCGACGTGCTCGGACTCTTCGACGTCGTGGAGCGCGGCGGATACGACGCCGTGCTCTGTCACGGGGTCCTCGAGTACGTCGAGGACCCGGCCGAGGGGGTCAGAAACGCGGTCGACGCGCTCCGTCCCTCCGGTGCGCTGAGTCTGCTCGCCGCCGGGATCGGCGGCGCTGTGCTGGCCAGGGCGCTGGCCGGGCACTTCGTCGAGGCCAGGCAGGCGCTGACCGACCCGGCCGGGCGCTGGGGCGAAGGCGACCCGGTGCCCAGGCGCTTCACCGCCGACCAGCTCACCGAGCTGGTGACGGCGGCAGGTGTGGAGGTCGGTGCGGTGCACGGCGTCAGGGTCTTCGCCGACCTGGTGCCCGGTGTTCTGGTCGACACCGAGCCGGGCGCCCTGGAGGCACTGCTGAAGCTGGAAGCGGCGGCAGCCGAGGTGCCCGCGTTCCACTCGGTGGCCACCCAGCTGCACGTTCTGGGCGAGAAGCAGGGCTGATCAGCAGCTCAGTGACGTACGTACTGGGCCACAGGCCCCCCGATCGGGGGCTAGTCCCCGTATGATCGGGGTAACCATCCGGCATGACGGTTCGGCCGCCGGGGCACGCACGCCCCGGGAGCCGTTCCGCGTGGCGGCCCGGATGGTGAACTGGCGTAGAGGGCGGGTTTCACGGGGGCGATTCCCTGCCTATTCTGAAAGGGCCGCATCACGGTCGCCCCCCGCGACCGACGAGTAGGAGGACTCCGTGCCGCTCTCGGAGCACGAGCAGCGCATGCTCGAGCAGATGGAGCGAGCGCTGTACGCCGAAGATCCCAAGTTCGCGACAGCGCTCGAGGGAAGCGGGCTGCGTACGTACACCCGGCGACGGGTCTACCAGGCGGTCGCTGGCTTTCTGGTGGGTATCGCGCTCCTCATGGCCGGAATGGTCGCCAAGCAGATCTGGATCAGTGTGGTGGGGTTCCTCGTCATGCTCGGTTGCGCGGTGCTCGCGATCACCGGATGGCGGAAAGCGCCCAAACCCGGTGAGCAGCAGCAGGCCGCAGGCCGTCCTGCGGCCAGGCAGCCAAGGAAACACCGCTCGGTGATGAACCGGATCGAGGAGCGGTGGCAGCGCCGCCGCGACGAACAGGGGCATTGAGCACAGCAGAGCACGGACGGCGCCCCCGGCGCCGGCACACACACGTCACGGCTTTGAGGGGCGACCGCGCGGCGGTCGCCCCTCAAGCCGTGTCCGGCTCTCCCGGACAGGGCGGTGGGCCGGGCTCGAAGAGGCCCCGGCCCGGCCGCCGGTGGTTCAGCCCCGTTGCCGGGAGGGCCGCCGCAGGGCCGTCGCCCAGCGGTCCAGGCCGCTGAGGCGCTGCCTCAGCCGCGCCGCGACTGCGGTCCGGCGCCCGGACAGCTCCCACGTCACCCGAATGGCCGAACGTGGGGCCATCACCGCGCGGAGACGGGCTGTCCGCCCCACAGCTGCCCGCAGCCCCGCCCGGATCCGGTGCACATCGTCGGTGAGGCCCCCGGCAGCGCCGGGCTGCGGTGCGTACAGCACCTGTTCCACCGCGCCCGCTGCCCGGTGCACCGCATCGGCGGCCGGCCCGTGCAGCCCACCTGCCCGCACGATCCGGTCGGCCGTACTGCGCGGGGTCCGGGATTCATCCGGCACGATGCCGACATCCCAGGCCGAGTCGATGATCTCCCGCCAGGCCGACAGCGTCCGGTGGGCACCGTCCGCGGGTGTACGTCCGCCGGATCCGAGCCGCCGGGCCCGCACCCTGATCCGCCACAGCATAGGCAGCAGGATCAGCAGTACCAGGAGCGCGACGGCCACGGCCGCACCGATCACCGGGGCCAGCGGTGTGCCCCGGTCGGTGGGGGCGCCGCCGCCCAGCTGGGAAGAGCCCCCGCAGTCGCCCATCTTGCGCATCTGGGGCGGGCAGTCGGTCGTCGACGAGGGCGTGGCGACCGGCGCGGCCGACGAGGTGTTCTCCGGCTGCGCCGGTGTCGCAGGGCTGTCGGGGGAGGTATCGGTGCGTGTGTAGGAGGGCACCGAGCCACGCGTCGGGGTGGGTTCGAACCGCGTCCAGCCCACACCCTGGAAGTACAGCTCCGGCCAGGCGTGGGCATCGCGCAGCCCCACCGACATGCTGCCGTCCTGCTGCACGGTGCCCGGGGTGAACCCGACCGCCACCCGGGCCGGGATCTTCAGCGTCCTGGCCATCGCGGCCATGGTGAAGGCGAAGTGCACGCAGAAGCCCTGCTTCTGCTTCAGGAAGCGCGCGATCGCGGCGGAGCCGGTCCCGGACTGCACCTGGGTGTCATAGGTGAAGCCACCCTCCGACGCGAACCAGTCCTGCATCTTGACCGCGCGCTCGTAGTCATTGGCCGCGCCCGCCGTCACCTGTTCCGCGGTCGACTTCACCACGTCGGGCAGCGAGCCGGGCACCTTGGTGTACTCGCGCAGCAGTCTGTCCGCGGGAGCGGGGGCGGTGGCCAGCTGTGTCGCGGTCGGCTGCACCACCAGGCTGTTCACCCCGTACTGCACTCCGCGGGTGGTCTGTCCGCGGTCGCCCACCAGGGTCCGCCCGGTCGGCTCGAAGCGCCAACGGCCCTTGATGCTGACCTTCGTGGCCGGATAGGGGAGCGGCAGCCAGTTCTGTGCGTACCAGCCCGCGGCCGAGATATTCGTCCTGATCTGCGTGGTGCCGACCTGCGGGCTCAGGCCCTCGGGCTGCGGAAGTTCGGCGGGCACGTCCTCGATCCGCCGCTCGGACGACTTCCAGGCGGTTCCGTCGAACTGGTCGAGCGAGACGATCCGCAGATAGAGGCCTCCGGTGTCGCTCGCGTTGGTGCGGTACCGCATCACCTCGCGGTCGTCGGACTGGGTGAGGCTGTTCTGCAGGGAGACCAGCGGGTTCACCGCGGAGATGGTGCCTCCGCCACCGCCGGGACCGGTGCCGGGACCCGTACCGCCGAGGAGCCCGGCGTCCAGCGCGGGCAGGGCGGCGGGTACCACCAGCGCGAACCCCAGCGCGACCGCGCCGATACGCCGCCCGGTCCGCACCGGGGCCGTCGGAGCTGACCCGCCGGACTCGAAACCCTGGCTGTTGCCCGCGCGGGGCGCACCGCCGAAGACCCGTCCCCACTGCGAAAGCCGGTCCCTGCCCTCGGCCAGCAGGAGCAGCAGATAGCCCGACGCGGCGAGGACGAACCACAGCCAGGCCGAGCCGCTCCGCGCTATTCCCGCGCCGACCGAGTAGAGGGCGAGCAGCGGCAGCCCGGCGGGTGCCGCGCTGCGGAACGTCACGGCCAGCGTGTCCACCAGCAGACCGATCAGCAGCACCCCGCCGATCAGCATCAGCCGGATGCTCGAGGTCGCGGGCGCGGGGATGGAGTACTGCCCCACGTCGTCGGCGCCCTGGCGCAGCAGCTGTCCGAAGTGCCGGACTACATCGGGATCCGGCAGGATGCCGACGATGGCCTGGCCGCGGGCGAAGATCACGGTGAGCAGCAGCAACGCCGTCACGGCCTGGGCCAGCACGGTCAGCGGGCGCGCCAGCGGCACCCGCCTGGTGAGCGCGCCCACACCGCTCTGGACCCCCAGCAGAAAGGCCGCCTGCACGATCCAGGAGGACGGGTTGACCAGCGGCAGCAGGACGCCCGATGCCAGCATCGTCGCCGCGAAGGCGCACAGTGTCAGCCTTGCCCGTCCGCTCATGACCGTCCCCCCGGCGTCCCTGCCGCAGTGCTCCCGGCGTGCCATGCGGATGCGGCGGTCGCGGTGTGTTCCTGGCCTGCCTGGCGCCACAGCTCGGTGAGTGACACCCCCGGCCGGGCCTCCAGTGCGGTCCAGCCCGCTTCGCGCAGCAACCGGAGCCGGTGCTCGGCGCGGTCCGCCGCTCCGCTCGGCGCCCAGGTCTCGCTGTTCAGTACGAACGCGACGGCCGCGCCGCTGCGCTGCCGCATCCGGGCGGCCACCGCCGCCTGTTCATCGTCCAGATCGCCGAGGAAGGCGATCAGCAGTCCTTCGTTCCCGCCGCGCAGCACGTCGTAGGAACGGGAGAGCCCGGCTTCGCCGGAGTGCTCCACGACGGCCAGCGTCTCCATCATCAGCCCGGCGGAGTCCGCCGACTCCTGGGTGGCTCCGGCGAACCCGCCGGACGCGTCGGACGGCACCGAGCTTCCGGTGTCCGTCAGCAGCCGCACCGAGAAACCCCGCTCCAGCACGTGCACCAGCGCGGACGCCGCCCCCGACACGGCCCACTCGAAGGCCGAGTCCGGCCCTGCCCCCTGATAGGCGCAGCCGCGGGTGTCGAGCAGCACGGTGCAGCGAGCCCGCTGGGGCTGCTCCTCGCGACGAACCATCAGCTCGCCGTACCGAGCGGTCGAGCGCCAGTGCACCCGGCGGAGGTCGTCGCCGTGCCGGTAGCCGCGTGGGATCACATCGTCCTCGCCGGCCAGCGCGAGCGACCGCTGCCGTCCGTCGCCGTAGCCCGCGGCCTCGCCGGTCAGCCGCACCGGCGGCAGCGGCTCGGTCCTCGGGACGACGGTCAGGGTGTCGTGGCTGCTGAAGGAACGCGTCAGTTCGCACATGCCGAACGGATCGGTCAGCCGGAGCTGGAGCGGTCCCAGCGGGTAGCGTCCGCGCAGGTCCGACCGGACCCGGTACGACACCTCGCGCCGGCCGCCCGCCTCCACCCGGTCCAGCACGAACCGGGGCCGGGGGCCGAGCACATAGGGCACCCGGTCCTGAAGCATCAGCAGGCCGGTCGGTATCCGCGAGACGTTGTCCATCCGCAGATGCACCCGTGCCTCGGTCCCCGAGGGCACCCGGGAGGGAGAGAGCCGTCTGCTGCCCGCCACGCGGTAGCGCGTGCGGTACAGCACGGCAACGCACACCAGTGGCAGTACGACGAGCAGCAGCCCGACCCGCAGCAGATCGGCCTGCCCCAGCACGTAGGCGCACACCACGGCGGCGACACCGGCCGCCAGGAACGAACGCCCCCGCGTGGTGAGCCCGGACAGGGCGGCCCGCAGACCGCCCTGGTCCTCCTCGACAGCGGGTGCGCCGCCGTCGGCGGCCATCACAGCCGCCGGGGGCCGGGCTGCTGGTGGTACGCGGAGCCGCCGGGCTGCGGAGTCCGGCGCCCGGAGCCGAAGCCGCCATCGGGTGCCTTCGTGGCGGGCACCGCGGTGCGCTGAAGGATGTCCAGCACGACCTGCTCGGCGGTACGGCGGTTCAACTGGGCCTGTGCGGTGGGCAGCAGCCGGTGGGCGAGGACCGCGACCGCCAGTGCCTGAACATCGTCGGGCAGTGCGTACTCCCGCCCGCTCAGCGCCGCCGAAGCCTTCGCCGCGCGCAGCAGATGCAGCGTCGCACGCGGCGATGCGCCAAGTCGGAGGTCCGGATGACTGCGGGTCGCCGTGACCAGCTCCACCGCGTAGCGCCGCACCGCGTCGGCCACGTGGACGGAGCGCACCGCGTCGATGAGCTTCACGATCTCGTGGGCGTGCGCCACCGGCTGAAGGTCGTCGAGCGGCGAGACCCCGCCGTGCACATCGAGCATCTGCAGTTCGGCCTCGGGACTGGGATAGCCGATGGAGACCCGCGCCATGAAACGGTCGCGCTGCGCCTCGGGAAGCGGGTAGGTGCCCTCCATCTCCACCGGGTTCTGGGTGGCCACCACCATGAAGGGGCTGGGCAGCTCATAGGTCTGCCCGTCGATGGTGACCTGGCGCTCCTCCATCGATTCGAGGAGCGCCGACTGGGTCTTCGGCGAAGCACGGTTGATCTCGTCGCCGATCACGATCTGCGCGAAGATCGCACCCGGTTTGAACTCGAAGTCGCGGCGCTGCTGGTCGAAGATCGACACACCGGTGATGTCCGATGGCAGCAGGTCGGGCGTGAACTGGATACGCCGTACCGAGCAGTCGATGGAGCGCGCCAGTGCCTTGGCCAGCATGGTCTTGCCGACGCCCGGAACATCCTCGATGAGCAGATGTCCCTCGGCGAGCAGCACGGTCAGCGATAGCCGTACGACCTCGGGCTTGCCCTCGATCACACTCTCCACCGACCTGCGGATCCGCTCCGCTGTGGTGGTCAGATCTGTGCGGCTCGCTCGATCGTCATAGGTCGTCACCCGGTCCTCCTCGGCCCTTCCCCAAGCTCTTGCGGAGCACGGGATACCCCATTCACGGGCCGGGGCGCTGCATACGGCCCGGCCCACCCCGAACAGCGGACGCCCCGCCCGAAGTGAACGGGCGAGGTGTCACGCCTGCATTCTTGTTGCCGTTACCGCTTCGTGTCACTCGACTGTGGACAAGTGGACGGGTTATGTCGCTGCTTGCCGTGTTTTCGTCCTGCTGTGACCGTTCAGACGGCCGGGTCGATCTCCCGCATCAGCCCGGTGTGTACGTCGAAGACAAAACCCCGGACGTCGTCGGTGTACGGCAGGAACGGCGAGGTCCGAACCCGCTGCATCGACTGGCGTACGTCCTGGTCCACATCGCTGAACGCCTCCACGGCCCAGGCGGGCCGCTGTCCGACCTCGGCCTCGAGCTCCTGCCTGAAGTCCTCGGTGATGGTCTGCATACCGCACTGGGTGTGATGGATGAGCACGACACTGCGGGTGCCCAGGGCGCGCTGGCTGATGGTGAGCGACCGAATGGCGTCGTCCGTCACCACGCCACCCGCGTTGCGGATGGTGTGGCAGTCGCCGAGTTCGAGGCCGAGGGCGGCGTGCAGATCGAGCCTGGCGTCCATGCACGCCACCACGGCGACGTGCTGCACGGGACGGGAGTCCATACCGGGGTCCGTGAAGGCGTCGGCATAACGCCGGTTCGCCCCGACCAGCCGGTCGGTGATCGATCCGTCGTCACGGACGGTGAGATCGGGGCGCGGAGAGGTGGGCTCTGCGGAGCGGTGCGCAGGAGTCGACATGCATATGACGGTAACTGGCATTGATCGGCCGGTCCCGTCCGGGTAGGGGAAAAAAAGTGTCAATCCGGCAGCCTGTGAGCTAACCCACAGGGTCGGCTCGGGTAACCCGTTCGAGTGAAAAGCGGACCCGGCGGCGCGCTGGCCGGTTGATTGACCGGCGTGACGGGTGGACTAAAGTGACGCGCAGTGGGGGCGCGATCCGTCCCCGCACATCCTCCGGACTGTCCGCCACCATCCGCACATCCACGCATGCGCGGTGTACGTACGGCTCGGCCCTCTCCCGCTCGTCGGCCGGCCGACGCCCCTCCCGGCGCCGGCGGACCGTCCCCTTCCGAGCGGGCGGGGACCCGGCAGTACGTGCGACCACGCCGTAACTGAGAGGGCGCATGACCCAGTTCCGACATGTCCCGGTAATGCTCCAGCGATGCCTGGATCTGTTGGCCCCGGCGCTCGCTGAGCCCGGCGCGGTCGTCGTCGACTGCACTCTGGGTCTCGGCGGGCACAGCGAGGCCCTGCTCTCCACCTTCCCGGCGGCCCGGCTCGTGGCGCTCGACCGGGACAAGGAGGCCCTGCGGCTTTCCGGTGAGCGGCTCGCGCCGTTCGGCGACCGGGCCACGCTGGTGCACGCCGTCTACGACGAACTGCCCGACGTGCTGGAACGCCTCGCCATCCCGCGCGTCCAGGGGGTCCTCTTCGACCTGGGTGTCTCGTCGATGCAACTGGACGAGGCGGACCGCGGCTTCGCCTACGCCCAGGACGCCCCGCTCGACATGCGCATGGACCAGACGACGGGCATCAGCGCGGCCGAGGTGCTCAACACGTATCCGCCCGGCGAACTCGTGCGGATCCTGCGCGCCTACGGCGAGGAGAAGCAGGCCAAGCGCATCGTGTCGGCGGTCGTACGGGAACGCGAGAAGGAGCCCTTCTCCGACAGCGCCCGGCTCGTCGAGCTGATCCGTGATTCCCTGCCGCAGGCCGCCAAGCGCACCGGAGGAAACCCCGCCAAGCGCACGTTCCAGGCACTGCGGATCGAGGTCAACGGCGAACTCACCGTCCTGGAGAGGTCGATCCCGGCCGCGGTGGCGTCGCTGGCAGTGGGCGGCCGTATCGCCGTGCTGTCGTACCACTCGCTCGAGGACCGTCTGGTCAAGCAGGTCTTCGCGGCGGGCGCCGCCAATACGGCGCCGGCCGGTCTGCCGGTCGTGCCCGAGCGCTACCAGCCCCGGCTGAAACTGCTCACCCGCGGTGCGGAGCTCCCGACGGAGGAGGAGGTCGCGGAGAACCGCCGTGCGGCCCCCGCGCGGCTGCGGGGTGCGCAGCGGATTCGTGAGGAGGCCTCGTGAGCAAGCCGGCCAGGGAACTGAAGGGGCGGGCGGCCCGGCTGGCCCAGCTGCTGCCGTCCGGGCGCAACAAAGCGGCGCGTACCCCCTTCGTCCTCCTGGTAGTGCTGTTGCTCGGCGGCGGCCTGATCGGCCTCCTGGTGCTGAACTCCGCCCTGAACGCAGGATCGTTCCAGCTCAGCAGGTACGAGAAACGGAACACCGAGCTCACCGACGAGGAACAGGCGCTGCAACGGGACATCGACGACCGTTCGGCGCCCGGAGCCCTGGCGAAGCGAGCCCGTGAGCTCGGGATGGTCCCCGGTGGCGGCCCCGTGTTCCTCGATCCGGACGGAACGGTGCACGGTGTCCCCGCCAAGGCCACCGCGCTGCCCGCCGCGGCCCAGGCGCCCCCCGCGCCACCGGAACCGGCCACGACACCGGAACCGTTGACGACACCGGGACCGTCCATGACATCGGAGCTGTCGTTTCCCGCCGGCGTCCCACCGTCCGGCGCCGCGGCCTCCGCATTTGCCATCCCCGCACCGACCGCTGCCGTCCCCGCACCGTTCGCCGAGGCGCCGGCGACAGCAGCGCCGATCCCGACCCCCGGCAGGTGACGCAGTGCCGTCCAAGGAACCACCGCGTCGCCGCGTACCGGCCCCAGCCCGGCCCGCGCGGTCCGCACGGTCCGCCGGGCCGGTGCGTCCGGCCCGGCGCCGCCCGGGCCCGCAGCGCAAGAACGCACGGACCCTGCGGCTGGGCAGCCCGCGCCCCCGGCTCAGGCTCGTCAGCCTCTGCCTGACCCTGGTGATGGCGGTCTTCGTCGTACGGCTGCTCCAGGTGCAGGCCGTTGACGCGAGTGCGTACGCGGCCAAGGCCGACAAGAACCGCTATCTCAGCCATACGCTGACCGCGGACCGCGGTGAGATCACCGACCGCAGCGGTACCGCACTCGCCGCCAGCGTCGACGCGTACGACATCACCGCCGACCCCACCATGTTCACTCCGGAGCAGGCACATGCCGCGGACGCCCCGGAACAGGCGGGTGCGCTGCTCGCGCCGATCCTCGGCGTGGACGCCGGCACGCTGGCCAAGAGGCTCAGAACCCCCAGGACCCGCTATGTGCTGCTGGCGCGGCGGCAGAGCCCGCAGGTCTGGAACCAGATCAAGGACCTGAAGAGCGTCTTCCTGCGGAAGGCGGGCGCGGACAAGGCCAAGGGCGGCAAGGGCGCCGATGTGATGGCCGGGGTCTTCCAGGAACCGAGCACCAAACGGGTGTACCCGAACGGCGATCTCGCCGCCGGTGTCCTCGGCTGGGTCAACGCCGACGGCAAGGGAGCCGGCGGCCTGGAGTCCTCACTGGACAAGGAGCTGTCGGGCAAGAACGGAAAGATCACCTACGCCCAGTCCGGCGGACGGCAGGTGCCGACCGCCGGGCAGAGCGAGGTCCCCGCCGTCACCGGCTCGGACGTACAGCTCACCCTGGACCGCGACATCCAGTGGGCCGCGCAGAGCGCCATCGCGGCCCAGGTGAAGAAGTCCAGGGCCGACCGCGGCTACGTGGTGGTCCAGGACACCAGGACCGGCGAGGTCCTCGCGATGGCCGACGCCCCGGGCTTCGACCCCAACGACCTCACCCACGCCGACCCGGGAGCGCTGGGCAACGCGGCGCTCCAGGACGCGTTCGAACCCGGCTCCACCAGCAAGGTGATGTCCATGGCCGCCGTCATCCAGGAGGGTGTGGCCACACCGGGCACCCATGTCACCGTCCCCAACCGGCTGCACCGCGGCGACCGTCTGTTCCACGACGACATCGACCACGACACCTGGTCCCTCACACTCAACGGTGTGCTGGCCAAGTCCAGCAACATCGGCACCATCCTGGCGGCAGGGCAGCTCGGGAAGACCCAGCCGGAGGCCAACAAGGTCCTCTACTCGTACCTGCGCAAGTTCGGCATCGGACGTCCCAGCGGTGTCGGCTTCCCGGGCGAGACCTCCGGCATTCTCGCCGAGCCGCAGAAGTGGTCGACCTCGCAGCAGTACACCATCCCCTTCGGCCAGGGCCTCTCGCTCAACGCCCTGCAGGCCGCGTCGATCTACTCCACGATCGGTAACGGCGGCGTCCGGGTCGAACCCTCCCTGATCCGCGGTACCAAGGGTCCCGACGGCCGCTTCACCCCGGCTCCCACTCCGAAGAAGACCCGGGTGGTCAGCGCCGCGACGGCGAGCACGGTCTCCAGGATGCTGGAGTCGGTGGTCGGCGACGAGGAGGGCACCGGGGTCTCGGCCAGGATTCCCGGATACCGGGTGGCGGGCAAGACCGGAACGGCCAACCGGGTGGATCCCAGAACCGGTGTCTACCGCGGTTACACGGCCTCTTTCGCCGGTTTCGCCCCGGCCGACAAACCCCGGGTCACGGTCTACTGCGCCATTCAGAATCCGGTCAGAGGGCCCTACTTCGGAGGCTCGATCTGCGGCCCCATCTACAAGAAGGTCATGGAGTTCGCCCTCAAGACCCTCCAGGTGCCCCCGACCGGCAGCAAACCCGCCGCTCTGCCGGTCGCCTTCGGCCCCAGCAGCGATCCCCACCAGTGATCCAGGAACCATCAGTGACGACCATCACCAGTGACCCGGGGAACGGAAACACTCCGCCCCCCTCACTTCGCGACAAGCCCGGTGCGCCCGGTACGCTCACCGCCGTGCCACACGCTGATCAGTCCCAAACCCCCCAGAAGGACGCCTCTGTGACCTACCCGGGAGCGCCCCGTCCGGCCGCGGTCCGCCCGACCCCCCTGGGGGATCTGGCAGGACAACTGGGTGTCGTGTCACCGGGTGCCGGTGAGGTCACCGGTATCACCCACGACTCCAGAGCGGTACGCCCCGGAGACCTGTACGCGGCGCTGCCCGGCGCCCGGCTCCACGGGGCGGATTTCGTCGAACAGGCGGCCGGTCTGGGCGCCGCGGCAGTACTGACCGACCCGACCGGCACCGAACGCGCGGCGGCGACCGGCCTGCCGGTGCTGACCGTCGCGGAGCCGCGGGCCGTGATGGGCGAACTGGCCGCCGAGATCTACGGCCGCCCCGGCCGTGATCTGCTCCAGATCGGCATCACCGGTACCTCGGGCAAGACCACCACCGCCTATCTCGTCGAGGGCGGTATCCGTGCGGCCGGGCACCTCAGCGGCCTGATCGGCACGGTCGAGATGCGGATCGGCGACGAGCGCATCAAGTCCGAGCGCACCACCCCGGAAGCCACCGATCTGCAGGCGCTGTTCGCCGTGATGCGCGAGCGTGGCGTCGACACGGTCGCCATGGAGGTCTCCAGCCACGCGTTGGTCCTCGGCAGGGTCGACGGATGCGTCTTCGACGTCGCCGTCTTCAACAACCTCAGCCCTGAGCACATGGAATTCCACTCCGGCATGGAGGACTACTTCCAGGCGAAGGCACAGCTGTTCACCCCGGAGCGCAGCCGCCTCGCCGTCGTCAACCTCGACGACGAGTACGGCCGCAGACTCGTCGCCCAGGCCACCGTGCCGGTGACCACCTTCTCGGCCGAGGGCCACCCGGACGCCGACTGGCGGGCCGCGGACGTCGAAGTCTCCCCGTTCACCAGTACGTTCACCGCGATCGGCCCCAAGGGCGAGCGGATCGCCGCCACGTCCCCGCTGCCCGGCCCCTTCAACGTCGCCAACACCCTTGCCGCGATCGTCACGCTCGCCGTCGCCGGCACCGACCCGCAGACCGCTGCCGACGGCGTCGCGGCCGTCCCCGGTGTCCCCGGGCGCCTCGAGCGGGTGGACGCGGGTCAGCCGTACCTCGCGGTCGTCGACTACGCGCACAAGACCGACGCGGTCGAGTCGGTGCTGCGCGCCCTGCGCAAGGTCACCGAGGGCAGGCTGCACATCGTGCTCGGCTGCGGCGGTGACCGCGACCGGACGAAGCGCGGCCCGATGGGCGCGGCGGCTGCCCGGCTCGCCGACACCGCCGTACTGACGTCGGACAACCCCCGTTCCGAGGACCCTCTGGCCATCCTTGCCACCATGATCGCGGGCGCCGCCGAGGTGCCCGTGCACGAACGCGGTGATGTACTGATCGACTCCGACCGGGCCGCAGCCATCAGCGCGGTGGTCGCCCGGGCCAGGCCAGGTGACACCGTGCTGATCGCGGGCAAGGGCCATGAGCAGGGCCAGGACATCGCCGGAGTGGTACGCCCCTTCGACGACCGCCAGGTCCTCCGTGCGGCCATCGAGCGTGCAGCAACCGAGAACAACAGTCAGGGATGACCAAGTGATCGCCCTCTCCCTCGCCGAGATCGCCGAAATCGTCGGCGGGCATGCGTACGACATACCTGATCCGTCCGTCACCGTCACCGGGCCGGTCGTCACCGACTCCCGCGCGGTGGAGCCAGGCAGCCTCTTCGTCGCCTTCGCCGGCGAGAAGGCCGACGGCCACGACTACGCGCGGCGCTCCGTCGAAGCCGGCGCGGCCGCCGTGCTCGCCACCCGGCAGGTCGGGGTGCCCGCGATCGTGGTGGACGACGTCACCGCCGCACTCGGTGCGCTGGCCCGCACCGTGGTCGAGCGTCTCGGCACGGAAGTCGTCGCGCTCACCGGCTCGGCGGGCAAGACGTCCACCAAGGACCTGATCGCCCAGCTCCTGGAGCGCAAGGGCCCCACGGTCTACCCGGCGGGCAACCTCAACAACGAGATCGGCCTGCCGCTCACCGCTCTGCGGGCGGACGCGGACACCCGGTATCTGGTGCTTGAGATGGGCGCGCGCTACATCGGCGACATCCGCTATCTCACCGGCCTCGTGCCACCGAAGACCGGACTCGTCCTCAATGTCGGGACCGCCCACATCGGCGAATTCGGCGGTCGCGAGCAGATCGCACAGGCAAAGGGCGAACTGGTCGAGTCCCTCCCGGAATCCGGTCTCGCCGTGCTCAACGCGGACGATCCGCTGGTACGGGCCATGGCATCCCGCACCAAGGCACGCGTCCTGCTCTTCGGAGAGGCGGATGAAGCGGACGTACGGGCCGAGAACGTCCGGCTCACAGCCACCGGACAGGCTGCCTTCACGCTGCACACACCCACCGGGTGCAGCGATGTGACCTTGCGCCTGTACGGTGAGCACCACGTGTCGAACGCGCTCGCCGCGGCCGCCGTCGCGCATGAGTTGGGCATGTCCGTGGACGAGATCGCGCTGGCGCTCTCCGAGGCCGGCACGCTGTCCCGCTGGCGCATGGAGGTCACTGAGCGTCCGGACGGTGTGACGGTCGTCAACGACGCCTACAACGCGAATCCCGAATCCATGCGAGCCGCGCTGCGTGCGCTGGTCGCGATGGGCGCAGCCTCACGGGCTCGAGGGGGGCGCACGTGGGCGGTGCTCGGTCTGATGGCCGAGCTCGGTGACGAGTCGTTCGCCGAGCACGACGCGGTCGGACGGCTTGCCGTCCGGCTCAACGTGAGCAAGCTCGTGGCAGTCGGGGGCAGGGAAGCGTCCTGGCTGCAACTGGGCGCCTATAACGAGGGTTCGTGGGGTGAGGAGTCGGTGCACGTGTCCGACGCACAGGCGGCCGTCGACCTGTTGCGCAGTGAACTGCGTGAGGGAGACGTCGTGCTGGTGAAGGCGTCCAGGTCGGTGGGGTTGGAACAGGTGGCGTACGCGCTGCTCGACAGTGGCACCGAGGGCGAGGTCGCAGCCCGATGAAGCAGATTCTCTTCTCGGGAGTCATCGGGCTCTTCCTGACCCTGATCGGCACCCCGCTGCTCATCAAGCTGCTGGCCCGCAAGGGGTACGGGCAGTTCATCCGGGACGACGGACCGCGCGGCCACCACGGCAAGCGGGGTACCCCGACCATGGGTGGTATCGCCTTCATCCTGGCCACGCTGATCGCCTACTTCGCCACAAAGGTGATCACCGGCGCCCCGCTGACCTTCTCCGGTGTACTGGTCCTCTTCCTGATGTCCGGGATGGGGCTCGTCGGCTTCCTCGACGACTACATCAAGATCGTCAAGCAGCGCTCGCTCGGTCTGCGGGCCAAGGCGAAGATGGCCGGCCAGCTGATCGTCGGCATCGCCTTCGCCGTGCTCGCCATGCAGTTCAAGGACATCCACGGCAACGCGCCGGCCTCGACCAAGCTGTCGTTCGTCACGGACTTCGGCTGGACACTGGGCCCGGTCATCTTCGTCGTCTGGGCGCTGTTCATGATCCTCGCGATGTCGAACGGGGTGAACCTCACCGACGGCCTCGACGGCCTCGCCACCGGCGCGTCGGTGATGGTCTTCGGCGCCTACACCTTCATCGGCGTCTGGCAGTTCCAGGAGTCGTGTGCCAACGCGGCGACCCTGACCAACCCCAGCGCCTGCTTCGAGGTCAGGGATCCCCTGGACCTGGCGGTCGTCGCATCGGCTCTGATGGGCGCCTGCTTCGGCTTCCTGTGGTGGAACACCTCACCCGCCAAGATCTTCATGGGCGACACCGGGTCACTCGCACTCGGCGGCGCCCTCGCCGGTCTGGCCATCTGCTCCCGTACGGAGTTCCTGATGGCCATCCTCGGTGGTCTCTTCGTGCTGATCACCCTGTCCGTCGTGATTCAGGTCGGCTCCTTCAAGATGACCCGCAAGCGGGTCTTCAAGATGGCGCCTCTGCAGCATCACTTCGAGCTCAAGGGATGGTCCGAAGTCCTTGTGGTGGTCCGCTTCTGGATCATTCAGGGCATGTGTGTGATCGTCGGTCTCGGCCTCTTCTACGCGGGCTGGGCGGCCGACAAGTGACCTGGCGGAACAAGCGGGTCACCGTGGCCGGGATGGGCGTCTCCGGACTGCCCGCGGCTCGTGCGCTGCACGGTCTCGGCGCGGTGGTCACGGTCGTCAACGAGGGCGACGACGACCGCTCCCGCACGCAGGCCGCGGAGCTCGAGGCACTGGGCGTCACGGTGCGCCTGGGCGACGGAGCGACCCTGCCGGAGGGCACCGGACTGGTCGTCACCACCCCGGGCTGGCGCCCGGACAAGCCGCTCTTCGCGGCGGCGGCCGAAGCGGGCGTCCCGGTATGGGGTGACGTAGAACTGGCCTGGCGGCTGCGCGATCTGGACGGCAGGACGCCTGCCCCCTGGCTCGCGGTCACCGGCACCAACGGCAAGACCACCACGGTACGGATGCTGGCCTCCATCCTGGAGGCGGCAGGACTACGGACAGCGGCCGTCGGAAACATCGGCGTCTCGCTGCTCGACGCGGTACTGGGCGACGAGACGTACGACGTACTGGCGGTCGAGCTCTCCAGCTACCAGTTGCACTGGGCGCCGAGCCTGCGGGTGCACTCGGCAGCGGTGCTCAACCTCGCCCCCGACCACCTCGACTGGCACGGTTCGATGCAGGCGTACGCCGCCGACAAGGGCCGTGTCTACGAGGGCAACACCGTTGCCTGTGTCTACAACGCCGCGGACCCGGCCACCGAGGAGCTGGTCCGCGGTGCCGATGTCGAGGAGGGCTGCCGCGCCATCGGTTTCACCCTCGGTACGCCGGGGCCCTCCCAGCTCGGAGTCGTGGAAGGCATCCTGGTGGACCGCGCCTTCGTGGCCGGCCGGCAGAAGCATGCCCAGGAACTCGCCGAAGTCGCCGACATCGCGTCCCCGGCGCCGCACAACATCGCCAACGCCCTTGCCGCTGCCGCCCTGGCCCGTGCGTTCGGTGTCGCACCGGCGGCCGTGCGCGACGGGCTGCGTGCCTTCCGTCCCGACGCGCACCGTATCGAGCACGTCGCGGACGTCGCGGGTGTCACCTACATCGACGACTCCAAGGCCACCAACACCCATGCGGCGGCAGCCTCGCTGGCGGCATACGATCCGATTGTCTGGATTGCCGGGGGCCTCGCCAAGGGTGCCGATTTCGACGATCTCGTCATCGGCGCGGCGAAGCGGCTGCGCGCTGTCGTACTGATCGGCGCCGAGCGCGCTCTGATCGCCGAAGCCCTCGCGCGACACGCGCCGGAAGTCCCGGTGGTCGACCTCGACCGGACCGACACTGGGGCGATGCCGGCGGCGGTCCGCGAGGCGGCCCGCCTCGCCCGCACAGGGGACACGGTACTGCTGGCTCCGGCCTGTGCCTCGATGGACATGTTCGTCAACTACAACAAGCGGGGCGACGCTTTCGCCGACGCGGTACGCGAGTTGGCTGCCGAGAGCGACTGATCGGCCGCACGGCCCCGCGCCGGTACCCGGCAGAGCCGGGCACGAGTGGAGGGGACAGGGACATGCCGGTCAAGGACAGGGACGGGCGTGGCGGCGCCGGGACGGCGCGCCGTCCCGCGGTGGTGCGGGGCGGCCCACCGCCGCTGCGAGCCGGGCGCGGGGGCATCGGGTGGCTGCGCCGCACGTACGAGCAGGCGAGAAGCGCCTGGGACCGGCCGCTGACGGCTTATTACCTCATCATCGGCTCCGGCATCCTCATCACCGTGCTGGGCCTTGTGATGGTCTACTCAGCCTCGATGATCAAGGCGCTGGAACTGTCCGAGCCCGGCTCGTACTTCTTCCGCAAGCAGCTCTTCGCCGCTCTGCTCGGCGGAATCCTGCTGTTCATCGCGACCCGCATGCCGGTCAAACTGCACCGGGCGTTCGCCTATCCGCTCCTCGCGGGCACCGTCTTCCTGATGGTGCTGGTGCAGATGCCGGGGATAGGGCAGTCGGTCAACGGAAACCAGAACTGGATCACGCTCGGCGGCCCCTTCATGCTCCAGCCCAGCGAGTTCGGCAAACTCGCGCTGATCCTGTGGGGCGCCGACCTGCTCGCCCGCAAGCAGGACAAGAGGCTGCTGACCCAGTGGAAACACATCCTGGTCCCGCTGGTTCCGGTCACGTTCATGCTGCTCGGGCTGATCATGCTCGGCGGCGACATGGGTACTGCGATCATTCTCACGGCGATCCTCTTCGGACTGCTGTGGCTGGCCGGAGCGCCCACCCGGATGTTCGCCGGAGTGCTCGGCATCGCCGCGCTGCTGATCTTCCTGCTCATCAAGACCAGCCCGAACCGGATGGGACGGCTGGCCTGCATCGGTGCGAGCGACCCCGGGCCGCAGGACCAGTGCTGGCAGGCGGTGCACGGAATCTACGCACTGGCGTCCGGCGGATGGTTCGGATCCGGACTGGGCGCGAGTGTGGAAAAATGGGGTCAACTCCCCGAACCGCACACGGACTTCATCTTCGCCGTCACCGGCGAGGAACTGGGCCTCGCGGGGACTCTGTCGGTGCTCGCCCTCTTCGCGGCTCTAGGCTATGCGGGTATCCGCGTGGCCGGACGCACGGAGGACCCCTTCGTGAGGTACGCAGCGGGAGGTGTGACCACCTGGATCACGGTGCAGGCTGTGATCAATATCGGTGCGGTGCTCGGCCTGCTGCCGATCGCCGGTGTCCCGCTGCCGCTGTTCTCCTACGGGGGGTCGGCCCTGCTGCCGACCATGTTCGCCGTCGGGCTCCTGATCGCCTTCGCGCGGGAGGACCCCGCGGCGAGAACGGCTCTGGCCTTGCGGAGGCCCGGGGTGAGATGGAAGTCGATGAGACGGCGCGTCAAGAAGCGCCCGTCCGGA
Source organism: Streptomyces sp. NBC_00344 (assembly GCF_036088315.1). NCBI lineage: Bacteria > Bacillati > Actinomycetota > Actinomycetes > Kitasatosporales > Streptomycetaceae > Streptomyces > Streptomyces sp. NBC_00344. Next base: position 5,269,696 of record NZ_CP107996.1, read on the forward strand.
GAGCGGTGAATTTCGGTGCATGTCGTACTCGCCGGCGGGGGGACCGCCGGTCATATCGAGCCTGCGCTCGCCCTCGCGGATGCCCTGCGCAGGCAGGACCCGGCCGTGGGTATCACGGCCCTGGGCACGGAACGCGGTCTTGAGACCCGTCTTGTGCCCGAGCGCGGTTACGAGTTGGGGCTCATCCCCGCGGTCCCGCTGCCGCGCAGGCCCACCCCGGAGCTGATCACCGTCCCCGGGCGGCTGCGCGGCACCATCAAGGCGGCGGAGCAGATCCTGGAGCGGACCAAGGCCGACTGTGTCGTCGGCTTCGGCGGCTATGTGGCACTGCCCGGCTACCTGGCGGCCAAGCGCCTCGGTGTGCCGATCATCGTCCACGAGGCCAATGCCCGGCCGGGGCTCGCCAACAAGATCGGCTCGCGGTACGCGGCCGCCGTCGCGGTCTCCACACCGGACAGCAAGCTGCGCGGCGCCCGCTACATCGGCATCCCGCTGCGCCGCACCATCGCCACTCTCGACCGGGCCAGGGTCCGCCCCGAGGCGCGCGCCGCCTTCGGCCTGGACCCCAACCTGCCGACGCTGCTGGTCTCCGGCGGCTCGCAGGGCGCCCGCAGGCTGAACGAGGTGGTCCAGCAGGCCGCTCCGCTGCTCCAGCGCTCCGGTATCCAGGTCCTGCACGTGGTGGGCCCCAAGAACGAACTGCCGCGTGTCGACAACATGCCGGGAATGCCGCCCTACATCCCGGTACCGTACGTGGACCGGATGGACCTCGCGTACGCCGCGGCCGACATGATGCTCTGCCGGGCAGGCGCGATGACCGTGGCCGAGCTCTCCGCCGTCGGGCTCCCCGCCGCCTACGTCCCGTTGCCGATCGGCAACGGTGAACAGCGGCTCAACGCCCAGCCGGTGGTGAACGCGGGCGGCGGCCTGCTGGTGGACGACGCCCAGCTGACCCCCGAATGGGTTCAGGGCAACGTTCTCCCGGTACTCGCCGATCCGCACCGGCTCTTCGAGATGTCCCGTGCCGCAGCCGAGTTCGGCCGCAGGGACGCCGACGACCTGCTCGTCGGCATGGTGTACGAGGCGATTGCCGCACGCCGGCAGGCGTGACCCCTAAGGAGCGAGCGTGGCCGGACCGACGACCGCCCAGCGCGGTGGACGCAACCCATCGGCGGATTCCGGCCGCGCCCGCCCTCCTCGGCCCCGGCGCCCGGGACGGCTGCGGCTGCGCGGCAGGCGGCTGCTCGTTCTGGTGCTCGCCGCCGTTGTCGCCCTGACCGCCGGGGGTGTCTGGCTTCTCTACGGCTCGTCCTGGCTGCGCGTCCGGCAGGTCAGGACCTCGGGGGTGCAGGTGCTGACGCGGGACGAAGTGGAGTCCGCAGCGGCCGTTCCGGTGGGGGCGCCGTTGATTTCCGTGGATACGGACGCGATCGGGAACCGGCTCCGCAGGAAATTGCCGCGTATCGACTCGGTCGGTGTCGTCCGTTCATGGCCGCACGGCATCAGTCTGAATGTGACCGAACGAAAGCCGGTCCTGCTCATGAAGGCGGGCGGGAAGTTCACCGAAGTGGACGCGAAGGGTGTCCGTTTCGGCACCGTGGAAAGCGCTCCCCGAAGTGTGCCGGTACTGCAATTGACCCCCGAACAGTCCCCGAGTCTGCGCCGTTTCGGCGTGGACAGGCTGCGTCTCGAAGCGGTGAAGGTCGCCGGAGAACTTCCGTCCGCCGTCGCCGAGGACACACTCTTCGTACAGGTCCGTTCATATGACTCCATCTCACTGAAGCTGACCGGGCACCGGACGGTGGTCTGGGGAAGCAGCGAGTTCGGCAACGCGAAGGCGCGCGCCATCAAAGCGCTGATGAAAGCCGCTCCCGATGCCGGGCACTTCGATGTGAGCGCCCCCACCGCCCCTGCCGTGTCAGGGAGTTGACGCATATCGTCGCTGGCCAGCACCCTGGTTGGTCAGCGCAACGGCTGATCACATAGGGTGAAAAGAAAAACGGGAGGTTCGGCGTGTTCGTTGAACGTGCGCCGCTTGTCGACTTAGTGTCCTGTTCGGAGAGTCCAAGGAGCAGAGACACTGGTAACCCTGAACTTCACCGTTAGGGTTCGGGTCGGCGTTCGGACCGTCCCATCGGCATCCGTCGTCGCGACGCGGCAAAACGCGCAGCGGCGACACGTAACTCGAGGCGAGAGGCCTTCGACGTGGCAGCACCGCAGAACTACCTCGCAGTCATCAAGGTCATCGGTGTCGGCGGCGGTGGTGTCAATGCCATCAACCGAATGATCGAGGTCGGCCTCAAGGGCGTCGAGTTCATCGCGATCAACACTGACGCACAAGCCCTGTTGATGAGCGACGCCGACGTCAAGCTCGACGTCGGCCGTGAACTGACCCGAGGCCTGGGGGCCGGAGCCAACCCGGCAGTCGGTCGTAAGGCGGCAGAGGACCACCGTGAGGAGATCGAGGAGGTCCTCAAGGGGGCCGACATGGTCTTCGTCACCGCAGGAGAGGGCGGCGGCACCGGTACCGGTGGCGCACCCGTCGTCGCCAACATCGCCCGTTCACTCGGCGCACTCACCATCGGCGTGGTCACCCGCCCCTTCACCTTCGAGGGCCGGCGCCGTGCCAACCAGGCGGAGGACGGCATCGCCGAACTCCGCGAAGAAGTCGACACCCTCATCGTGATCCCCAACGACCGGCTGCTGTCCATCTCGGACCGCCAGGTCAGCGTGCTGGACGCGTTCAAGTCCGCGGACCAGGTGCTGCTGTCCGGTGTCCAGGGCATCACCGACCTGATCACCACCCCCGGCCTGATCAACCTCGACTTCGCCGACGTCAAGTCCGTGATGTCCGAGGCCGGATCGGCGCTGATGGGTATCGGCTCGGCCCGTGGCGACGACCGCGCGGTGGCCGCTGCCGAGATGGCGATCTCCTCGCCCCTGCTCGAGGCGTCCATCGACGGCGCGCGGGGTGTGCTGCTCTCCATCTCCGGTGGTTCGGACCTCGGTCTCTTCGAGATCAACGAGGCCGCACAGCTGGTGAGCGAGGCCGCCCACCCCGAGGCCAACATCATCTTCGGTGCCGTCATCGACGACGCCCTGGGTGACGAGGTACGGGTCACGGTCATCGCCGCGGGCTTCGACGGCGGGCAGCCGCCGACCCGCAGGGAGAACGTCATCGGCAGCAGCTCCGCCAAGCGTGACGAGCCCGCACCGATCCGGACGAGCGAGCCGCAGCGTCCGCTCGGAGGCCTCGGCGCGGTCACCCAGCGGGAAGAGGCCCCGGTACCGGCCGAGTCGGAACGCACGAACGAGGCCCCGGCCACGACGGTCACACCGCAGGTCCCGTCGGCCCGTCCGTACCAGGACACCCAGGCCGAAGAGCTGGATGTCCCGGACTTCTTGAAGTGATAACGCACGACACCGTGGCATCCGCGAACGGCGCGCACTTCGCCTTCACCGACAGGTGGGGCGGGGTGAGCGCCGTTCCGTACGAGGAGCTCAATCTCGGGGGCGCGGTCGGCGACGACCCGGACGCGGTACACGCCAACCGCGCACGCGCGGCCCGGTCGCTCGGTCTGGACCAGGCACAGGTCGTCTGGATGAACCAGGTGCACGGCCGTGACGTCGCGGTGGTCGACGGCCCCTGGAGTGCCGCCGGCGCGCAGCCCGTTCCCGCCGTCGACGCGATCGTGACCGCCCGCAGGGGACTCCCGCTCGCCGTACTCACCGCCGACTGTGTTCCCGTACTGCTCGCCGATCCGGTCGCTGGGGTGGCGGCCGCGGTACACGCGGGCCGTCCCGGCCTGGTCGCCGGGGTCGTCCCGGCGGCCTTCGCCGCGATGGCCCGGCTCGGCGCGGACCCCGCCGCGATCACCGCGCGTACCGGGCCCGCGGTCTGCGGCCGCTGCTACGAAGTCCCGGCGGCGATGCGGGCCGAGGTCGCCGCGCAGGTGCCGGAAGCCTGGTCCGAGACCGGGTGGAACACCCCGGCGGTGGATGTCACCGCAGGAGTGATGGCTCAGCTCGCGGCGCTGGGGGTCACCGACCGGCAGTCGTCGTCGGTCTGCACTCTGGAATCGCGCGACCACTTCTCGTACCGCCGCGACCGCACCACTGGGCGGCTCGCCGGATATGTCTGGCTGGACTGATAGGACATGACGGACCGCAAGTGTGAACTCGCCGCAAATCTGGCACGGGTGGAGGAGCGGATCGCCTCCGCCTGTGCGTCCGCGGGACGCGAGCGGGAGGAGGTGACCCTCATCGTGGTCACCAAGACCTACCCCGCGAGCGATGTCCGGCTGCTCTCCGCCCTCGGGGTGCGGCAGGTCGCGGAGAACCGCGACCAGGACGCCGCGCCCAAGGCCGCCGAATGCGCGGAACTCCCGCTCAACTGGCACTTTGTGGGTCAATTGCAGACCAATAAGGTGCGTTCTGTGGCGAGTTACGCCCATACGGTGCAGTCGATCGACCGCGCGAGACTTGTCACAGCGCTCTCCGGCGCGGCGGTGCGGGAGGAGCGCGAGCTGGGCTGTCTGATCCAGGTGGCACTCGACGCGGAATCGGGTGCGCGGGGCGAGCGCGGTGGCGTCGCACCGGACGGAGTCGAGGAGTTGGCCGCTCGGGTGGCCGATGCTCCGGGGTTGCGGCTCGACGGGCTGATGACCGTCGCACCGCTGGCCGGGCCCTACGCGGGACGGCAACAGGCGGCATTCGAGCGGCTGATGGAAATCTCATCCGGCCTGCGCGCGGCCCATCCGGCTGCGAACATGGTGTCGGCGGGGATGAGTGCGGATCTCGAAGAGGCGGTGACGGCGGGTGCGACACATGTCCGCGTCGGCACTGCGGTACTCGGTGTCCGCCCTCGGCTCGGGTAACGTCGCGAAGCAAGTCGGACCACAGCAGAAAATATGGTCATTTCCGCCGATTGGTGGACAGACCTAGTGGATCGCGGGCACTTGGTGACACTGTGACATTGGCACAAGGGCGATCCACCACAGAGCGGAGGACTCAGAGAATGGCCGGCGCGATGCGCAAGATGGCGGTCTACCTCGGCCTCGTGGAGGACGATGGTTACGACGGCCCGGGGTTCGACCCCGACGACGAGTTCGAACCCGAGCCGGAGCCCGAGCGGGACCGGCGGCGGCACCAGCCCCCACATCAGTCACAGCAGGACGAACCGGTGCGAATGGTGCAACCGCCCGCCCAGCGCGAGCCAGTTGCGCTACCGGCGGAAAGCGGACGTCCTGCGCGAATCGCCCCCGTGGCGTCCATCACACCTGAACGCCCGAGTATGGAGAAGAACGCCCCGGTGATCATGCCCAAGGTTGTGTCCGAGCGGGAGCCCTACCGCATCACCACGCTGCACCCCCGGACCTACAACGAGGCCCGTACCATCGGGGAACACTTCCGCGAGGGCACTCCGGTGATCATGAATCTCACGGAGATGGACGACACGGACGCGAAGCGACTTGTCGACTTTGCGGCAGGACTTGTCTTCGGTCTCCATGGCAGCATTGAGCGGGTGACGCAGAAGGTGTTCCTGTTGTCGCCTGCTAACGTCGATGTCACGGCGGAGGACAAGGCCCGTATCGCAGAGGGCGGTTTCTTCAACCAGAGCTGAGACGAGACACCGGGACACCCCGGCCGGGAGGCCGGAAGAACAAGAGCGTCAGGGGAGAGGGAAGCGCGAGATGGGCATCGCATTGGATGTGGTCTACATCGCGCTGATGTGTTTCCTCATCGTGTTGATCTTCCGGCTTGTCATGGACTACGTCTTCCAGTTCGCCCGCTCATGGCAACCTGGTAAGGCGATGGTGGTCGTTCTGGAGGCCACCTACACTGTCACCGATCCACCGCTCAAGCTTCTGCGGCGGTTCATTCCGCCGCTGCGTCTCGGGGGCGTGGCACTCGACCTGTCCTTCTTCGTTCTGATGATCATCGTCTACATCCTGATCAGCATTGTGAGCCGGGTGTGAACGATTCGGTCCTGCCGACTGCCGACGACTACGTAGAGGTGAAGAAGAGATGCCGCTGACCCCCGAGGACGTGCGGAACAAGCAGTTCACGACCGTCCGGCTGCGAGAAGGCTATGACGAGGACGAGGTTGATGCCTTCCTCGACGAGGTCGAAGCCGAACTGACCAGGCTGCTCCGTGAGAACGAGGATCTGCGCGCCAAGCTGGCAGCCGCCACGCGAGCCGCCGCGCAGAATCAGCAGCAGCAGGGCATGCGCAAGCCGGAGCAGCAGGACGGCCGCGGCGGTCCCAACTCCCCGGTGCCCGCCGCCATATCCGGTCCACCGCAGGTCCAGCAGCAGCCGCAGATGGGACCGCCCCAGCTTCCGGGTGGCCAGCCGCAGTTGCCTGCAGGTCCTGGCGGTCACGGTCCCCAGGGCCAGCACGGTCCGGGGCCCCAGGGGCAGCACGGTCCCGGCCCGCAGGGCCAGCACGGCCCGGGCCCGATGGGTCAGGGTCCGATGGGTGGCCAGGGCCAGCTCGGCCCCGGCCCGATGGGTCAGGGTCCGATGGGCCAGGGCCCCATGGGCGGCCAGGGACAGCTGCAGGGTCCGATGGGTGGCCAGGGCCAGCTCGGCCAGGGCCCCATGGGCGGCCCGATGGGCGGCCACGGCGGTCCCCCGCAGATGCAGCAGCAGGGCCCCGGCGGCGACAGTGCCGCGCGAGTGCTCTCGCTGGCACAGCAGACGGCCGACCAGGCGATCGCGGAGGCCCGTTCCGAGGCCAACAAGATCGTCGGCGAGGCACGCAGCCGCGCCGAGGGCCTGGAGCGGGACGCCCGCGCCAAGGCCGACGCGCTGGAGCGGGACGCACAGGAGAAGCACCGCGTCGCGATGGGCTCGCTGGAGTCCGCCCGCGCCACGCTGGAGCGCAAGGTCGAGGATCTGCGCGGCTTCGAGCGTGAGTACCGGACGCGTCTGAAGTCCTACCTGGAGAGCCAGCTGCGTCAGCTGGAGACCCAGGCCGACGACTCGCTGGCCCCGCCGCGGACCCCGGCGACCGCGTCGCTGCCGCCGTCGCCCTCGATGGCTCCGGCCGGCGCGGGCGCGATGGGACACACCCAGCACACGATGGGCGGCAGCCCTTCCATGGGTGGCCAGCCGTCGATGGGCGGTCCTTCGTACGGCGGTCAGCAGCAGATGTCTCCGGCCATGACACAGCCGATGGCACCGGTGCGGCCGCAGGCGCCGCAGCCGATGCAGCAGGCACCTTCGCCGATGCGCGGCTTCCTGATCGACGAGGACGACAACTGACGGCGGGCGCCCTGAGCGCACCACAGTCGGCAGGCTGAGGGCCGGGCCCCGGGGACATCCCCGGGGCCCGGCCCTTTTTGCGCGGCCGAGGCGTGGTCGCCGGGCCGGGGACAGCAGAAGGGCCCGGGACAGCGAAGGGCCCGGCCGGATATCCGATCCGGCCGGGCCCTTCAGCCGTGCTACGCCTGCGTCTTACGGAGGCGGAACGTGAGGGACAGGCCCTCGTCGTCGAACGGTGCGCCGAACGTCGCGTCCCCCTCACCCTGTGCGTAGTCCAGCGCCAGTACCTCGTCGGCGATCAGCCCGGCATGCTCGGCGAGCGCCTCGGCGACCGCCGGGTCCGTGGCGGTCCAGCGGACCGCGATCCGGTCCGCCACATCCAGGCCGCTGTTCTTGCGTGCCTCCTGGATCAGCCGGATCGCGTCCCGGGCGAGGCCCGCCCTCCGGAGCTCCGGAGTGATCTCCAGATCCAGGGCGACCGTGGCGCCGGAGTCGGACGCCACCGACCAGCCCTCGCGCGGGGTTTCCGTGATGATCACCTCGTCGGCCGCGAGTGTGACCTGCTCGCCGTCGACCGTCACCGAGGCGTTGCCCTCGCGCAGCGCCAGCGAGAGCGCTGCCGCGTCGGCCTCGGCCACCGCCTTCGCCACTGCCTGGACGCCCTTGCCGAAACGCTTGCCCAGGGCACGGAAGTTGGCCTTGGCCGTGGTGTCGACCAGTGAGCCGCCGACCTCGGAGAGCGAGGCCAGCGACGAGACGTTCAGCTCCTCGGTGATCTGGGCGCGGAGTTCGGGTGTCAGGGACTCGAAGCCGGCCCCCGCGACCAGGGCGCGGGACAGCGGCTGCCGGGTCTTGACCCCGGACTCCGCACGCGTCGCCCTGCCCAGCTCCACCAGCCGGCGCACCAGCACCATCTGGCGGGAGAGCGTCGGGTCGATCGCGGAGAGGTCGGCCTCGGGCCAGCTGGAGAGGTGCACCGACTCCGGGGCCTCGGGGGCGACAGGTACGACCATGTCCTGCCAGACCCGCTCGGTGATGAACGGCGTGAGCGGTGCCATCAGACGCGTCACCGTCTCGATGACCTCGTGCAGGGTGCGCAGCGCGGCCGGGTCGCCGTGCCAGAAGCGACGGCGCGAGCGGCGTACGTACCAGTTGGAGAGGTCGTCGACGAAGGCGGAGAGCAGTTTCCCGGCCCGCTGGGTGTCATAGGCGCCCAGCGACGTGGTGACCTGGTCCACCAGCGCGTTGAGTTCGCTCAGCAGCCAGCGGTCCAGGACCGTGCGGTCCGCCGGCGCGGGGTCGGACGCGGACGGCGCCCAGCCGGAGGTGCGCGCGTAGAGGGCCTGGAAGGCCACCGTGTTCCAGTACGTCAGGAGCGTCTTGCGCACCACTTCCTGGATCGTGCCGTGGCCGACCCGGCGGGCCGCCCAGGGAGAGCCCCCGGCAGCCATGAACCAGCGCACCGCGTCCGCTCCGTGCTGATCCATGAGCGGGATCGGCTGAAGGATGTTGCCCAGGTGCTTGGACATCTTCCGGCCGTCCTCGGCGAGGATGTGGCCCAGGCACACGACGTTCTCGTAGCTCGACTTGTCGAAGACCAGGGTGCCGACCGCCATGAGGGTGTAGAACCACCCGCGCGTCTGGTCGATGGCCTCCGAGATGAACTGCGCCGGGTAGCGCCGCTCGAAGAGCTCCTTGTTCTGATACGGGTAGCCGTACTGCGCGAACGGCATCGAACCCGAGTCGTACCACGCGTCGATGACCTCGGGCACCCGGGTCGCGGTCCGCGAGCACTGGGGGCAGCCGAAGGTGACCTCGTCGATGTACGGACGGTGCGGGTCGAGTTCCGACTGGTCGGTGCCGGTCAGATCGGTCAGCTCGGCGCGTGACCCGACGACCGTGAGGTGGTTCTCCTCGCAGCGCCAGATCGGCAGCGGGGTGCCCCAGTAGCGGTTGCGCGACAGCGCCCAGTCGACGTTGTTGTTCAGCCAGTCACCGAAGCGGCCCTGCTTGACGGAGTCGGGGAACCAGTTGGTCTTCTCGTTCTCCCGCAGCATCGCGTCCTTGACCGCGGTGGTCCTGATGTACCAGGACGGCTGCGCGTAGTAGAGCAGTGCGGTGTGACAGCGCCAGCAGTGCGGATAGCTGTGCTCGTACGGGACGTGCCGGAAGAGGACGCCGCGGGCCTGGAGATCGGCCACCAGGGTCTCGTCGGCCTTCTTGAAGAAGACACCCCCCACGAGCGGGACGTCCTCCTCGAAGGTCCCGTCCGGGCGGACCGGATTGACCACGGGCAGGCCGTACGCACGGCAGACCTTGAGGTCGTCCTCACCGAAGGCGGGGGACTGGTGGACGAGCCCGGTGCCGTCCTCGGTCGTGACGTATTCGGCGTTGACGATGTAGTGCGCACCGCCGGACCCCTTGCCGTCGCTGCCCTCGCCGGTGTCCGGGAAGTCGATCAGCGTGAACGGACGCTGGTACGTCCAGCGCTCCATCTCGGCACCGGTGAAACTTGGGCCGGTGACCTCCCAGCCCTCGCCCAGCGCCTTCTCGAGGAGCGGCTGGGCGACGACCAGCTTCTCCGTGCCGTCCGTCGCCACGACGTAGGTGACATCGGGATGCGCGGCGACCGCCGTATTGGAGACCAGTGTCCAGGGAGTGGTCGTCCAGACCAGCAGCGAAGCCTCACCCGCGAGCGGTCCGCCGGTGAGCGGGAAGCGAACGAAGACGGAGGGGTCGACGACCGTCTCGTACCCCTGGGCCAGCTCATGGTCCGAGAGGCCGGTGCCGCAGCGTGGGCACCAGGGGGCCACCCGGTGGTCCTGGACCAGCAGACCCTTGTTGAAGATCTCCTTCAGTGACCACCAGACGCTCTCGATGTAGCTGGGGTCCATGGTCCGGTAGGCGTCTTCGAGGTCGATCCAGTAGCCCATGCGCGTCGTCAGCTCGGCGAAGGCATCCGTGTGGCGGGTCACCGATGCGCGGCACTTGTCGTTGAAGGCCGCGATGCCGTACGCCTCGATCTCAGGCTTACCGCTGAAGCCGAGTTCCTTCTCCACCGCGAGCTCGACGGGCAGGCCGTGGCAGTCCCAGCCGGCCTTGCGGGGGACGTGGTAGCCCTGCATCGTGCGGAACCGCGGGAAGACGTCCTTGAAGACGCGGGCCTCGATGTGATGCGCGCCCGGCATCCCGTTGGCGGTGGGCGGTCCCTCGTAGAACACCCACTCGGGGCGCCCCTCGGACTGCTCCAGGGTCTTCGAGAAGACCTGGGCCTCGCGCCAGAAATCGAGCACGGCGTGCTCGAGGGCGGGCAGGTCGACCTGGGCGGGCACCTGTCGGTACAGCGGCGGTGTCATGGGTGAGCTCCTCCAACGGACGTTTCTCTCTCCGTCGGAGGGACGAGAGCCCGGTCGCTCCCGCGGTACCACCCTCCTTGGCCCCGGGTGTGTGCCCGTGGCCCCCTCATTGGGGTCGCGATGCCGGTTCTACTCGCCTGCTGGCTTTCTTCCGACGGCTCAGGGGTGATCTTCACATCGTGCCTGCCTCCGGGCTCTCACCGTCCCCGGATCGCTCATGGCCGCCTGCGACGCTACTCGTCCCATCCATGCCTTCCGCTGGCCTCAGTGTACGGGCCTCCATCGGAGATGCCCGACCGTTTTTCACACATCGCCGGCACAGGTTCCTTGACCCGAATGGCCATAGGCGCTTCGTCCGGATTCCGTACGCGCCCGGGGCGCGGATTACCGGGCGGGGAGCTGGGCACAACGGATGGAGACCCGCCGTGTCGCAGCCGTGAGGAGGGCTGAACGGGCGGCGAGCCCCGTTGCCGCGCGGCTGGGGTCGACTTATCGTCCCAGCACGATTTGCGCGCAAGATCACAAAATGTGAAGGGGCCGCGGCCATGGTGGCGAAGAAGACCGCCGAATCGAATCCGGCGTCCGCACGATCCACTGGTCCGTCGGCCGGAGACGCGGCAGGAGAGGAGCCACCGGGCGCCGACGAGAGCGCCGCCGGGAAACCCGCCGCGAAGAAGGCGGCGGCCGGTAAGGCGGCTGCGAAGAAAGCACCTTCGAAGAGGGCGCCCGCGAAGGAGGCGGCCACGAAGAAACCGGCCGCGAAGAAGGCGTCCGCCAGGAAGACCGCCGCCGCCCACAAGGCACCGGCCAGGAAGGCACCGGCCCACAGGGCGCCGGCGACGAAGGCCGCAGCCGCGGCCCAGGGGGCGGCCCAGGCCGCGGAACAGACGGAGGTCAGGACAGTGGTTGCGAAGAAGACAGCCAGGGGGAGCGCCGCCGGAAAGCGGTCCACCGCCGGTATCGCTGCGGCCGTGCCGCCCGGTGAGCTGCCCGTACGTCCCGGCGAGGACCCGTGGACCCCGGAGGAGGTCGCCGAGGCCCGTGCCGGGCTGCAGAGTGAGGACCTGAGGCTGGGCTCCGAGATCGCCGCGGCCGAGGCGGCGCTCGCCGGGCTGATGCGGGACTCGGGGGACGGCGCCGGCGACGACCAGGCCGACACCGGGACCAAGAACATCACCAGGGAGAGCGAGCTGGCGCTCGCGGCCAACGCCCGCGAGATGCTGGAGCAGACGGAGCGGGCGCTCGAGCGGCTCGACGCCGGGACCTACGGGCTCTGCGAGAACTGCGGCAACCCCATCGGGAAGGCACGTATGCAGGCCTTCCCGCGCGCCACGCTCTGTGTCGAGTGCAAGCAGAAGCAGGAGCGCAGATACTGACCAGGCAGGGAGAGTTTCCGGCGCCGGTGTGTCGTACCCTCGTCCTCAGTCAGGTACTAGGGGAGGGACTCACGTGGCAGAGGCGGAGCGCATCATCGGTACGCCGGACATTCCCGGGGCCGCAGGGGCCGAGCCGGAGGGGCCCTCCGGGGAGCGGCTGCCGGAGGACCCGCCGGCCGGCGCCGCGGACGCCGAGCAGCCGCGGGGCAGACGCAGACTCATGGTGCTCTTCGCCGTGGCGATCTTCGCTTATCTGCTGGACCTGGTGAGCAAGACGATCGTGGTCGCCAAGCTGGAGCACCACGCGCCGGTCAAGGTGGTGGGCGATCTGCTGAAGTTCGAGGCGATCCGCAATCCCGGTGCGGCCTTCGGCGTGGGTGAGGCCTTCACGGTGATCTTCACCTGTATCGCCGCGGTCGTGATCTTCGTGATCGCCCGGCTGGCGCGGAAGCTCTACAGCTTGCCGTGGGCCATCGCCCTCGGTCTGCTGCTCGGCGGCGCACTGGGTAATCTCACCGACCGGATCTTCCGCTCGCCCAGTGCCTTCCAGGGTGCGGTCGTCGACTTCATCGCACCGGCGCACTTCGCGGTGTTCAATCTCGCCGACTCCTCGATCGTCTGCGGCGGGATCCTGATTGTGCTGCTCTCCTTCAAGGGCCTGGACCCCGACGGCACCCTCCACAAGGACTGAGACACCTCCGGCGGGTCGGCGGGCACTCAGGGCAAGGCATACTCGACGAGTGAGTACAGTTCCCGAGATCCGCACCCTGCCCGTTCCCGACGGCCTGGAGGGCGAGCGCGTCGACGCCGCCATCTCCCGTATGTTCGGGTTTTCCCGTACCAAGGCGGCCGAGCTTGCCGCGGCGGGAAAGGTGCAGGTCGACGGGTCAGTGGTCGGGAAGTCCGAACGGGTGCACGGCGGCGCCTGGCTCGAGGTCGTGATGCCGCAGGCCGCCCCTCCGGTGCAGATCGTCGCCGAGCCCGTCGAGGGCATGGAGATCGTCCATGACGACGACGACATCGTGGTCATCCTGAAGCCCGTGGGTGTCGCCGCCCACCCGAGCCCCGGCTGGACCGGGACCACCGTCATCGGCGGTCTCGCCGCGGCCGGCTACCGGATCTCCACATCGGGCGCCGCGGAGCGCCAGGGCATCGTGCACCGGCTGGATGTCGGCACATCGGGCCTGATGGTCGTCGCCAAGTCGGAGCGCGCCTACACCCTGCTCAAGCAGCAGTTCCGGGAGCGCACGGTCGACAAGCGCTATCACGCACTGGTGCAGGGCCACCCGGACCCGATGAGCGGGACGATCGACGCACCCATCGGGCGCCACCCCCAGCACGACTACAAGTGGGCCGTGACGGCCGAGGGCAAGCCGTCCGTCACGCACTATGACCTGATCGAGGCGTTCCGGGCCGCGTCACTCCTGGACATCAAGCTGGAGACCGGGCGCACCCACCAGATCCGGGTCCATATGTCCGCCCACCGTCACCCCTGTGTCGGAGACACCACGTACGGCGCCGATCCGACCATGGCGAAGCGGCTCGGGCTGACGCGCCAGTGGCTGCACGCGATGCGGCTCGGTTTCGAACATCCGGCGGACGGCCGGTGGGTCGAGTTCGAGAGCGAGTACCCGGAGGATCTGCGGAAGGCTCTCGACGTGATCCGGGCGGAGAGCGAGTGAGGAAGAGCACACACAGCGAGGTGCGGGTCGTCACCGACCCGGCCGGGCTTGAAGCCTGCTTCGCGGTCCGCAGGGCGGTCTTCGTCGACGAGCAGGGCGTGCCGGCCGATATCGAGTACGACACCCACGACGCCGACGCTGTCCATGTGCTGGCTGCGGGGCCGGAGGGGCCGATAGGCACCGGAAGGCTACTGCTGCCGGGGCCGGGCAGTACCGTCGGCTCGCTCGGCCGGCTCGCCGTCGCCGCCGCGGGCCGCGGCAGGGGAGTCGGAGCGACCCTGGTGCGGGCGATCGAGGACGCCGCCCGGGAACGCGGAATGACCGCGGTCGACCTCCACGCGCAGACCCACGCACTGGGGTTCTACGAGCGGCTGGGTTACGAGGCGTACGGCCCCGAGTTCCCGGACGCGGGCATCGCGCACCGGGCGATGCGCCGCACCATCTGAGGCCACGGAACGGGACCGGCGGCCGGACCGGCGGTACGATCCGCGACGCCCGGACACCGCCGACCGCCGACCACGCGCGGCCGGGGCCCCGTTGAACGGTTCGCGGCCGGTGCCATGGGACGCTTGAACTCTTGACCGCCGCGAATCCGACAGGCCCGGAGGGTGTCCCGTGGACCAACTGGCACTGCTGCTCGCCCTGTTGATCGGAGCGGTGGTCTCGGTGCCGATCGGGGAGCGGCTCGGCCTGCCCGCCCCGGTGCTGATGACACTCGGCGGTATCGGTCTGGCGCTGCTGCCCAGCGTGCCGAACGTGCACGTCCCTTCGGACTTCATCCTGCCCCTCGTCCTGCCGCCACTGCTGTACGCCGCGGTGCAGCGCACCTCCTGGCGGCAGTTCACCGCCAACTTCCGCCCCATCCTGCTGCTCGCCGTGGCGCTGGTCTTCGTGACGACCGCGGCCGTGGCCGCCGTGGCGAGCGCCATCGTGCCGGGCCTGCCGATCGCCGCTGCCGTCGCGCTGGGCGCGCTGGTGGCGCCGCCCGACCCGGTGGCGGCCACCGCCGTAGCCGGGTCACTGGGGCTGCCGAGACGGCTGGTCTCCATCCTGGAGGGCGAGGGGCTCTTCAATGACGTGACGGCGATCGTGCTCTACCACGTGGCGATCGCGGCGGCGGTGACGGGAACGTTCTCCTGGCCGGTCGCGGCAGGGCAGCTGGTCCTGTCCGGGGTGGTCGCGGTGGCCGTGGGCCTCGCGCTCGGCTGGCTGACCAACAAACTGATGGGCCTGCTCGGGGACACCACCCTGCAGATCGGTCTGACGCTGATGGTGCCCTTCGTCGCCTATGTGCTCGCCGAGGAACTGCTGGGTTCGGGGGTGCTGGCCGTCCTGGTGACGGCGCTGTCCCTGGCCGAGCACTCGGCCGACGCCGACGACGTACGGGGCCGCCTCGAGGGCGCCGCGTTCTGGCGCATCGTCGACACCCTGGTGACCGGAGTGACCTTCGGGCTCATCGGGCTCGAACTCCATGTGGTCTTCGGTACGGCCTCCGGCCATCTGGCCCGGACGTTCGGCTGGGGCGCGGTGGTCGTCGGGGTGGTCGTCGCCGTACGTCTGGGGTATCTGCTGCCCGCCACCTGGCTGGCGAAGCGGCTGCACCGGCTGAACTACCAGGAGGAGATCCCCACCACCTGGCGGGAGACCATCGTGATGTGGTGGTCCGGGATGCGGGGGGTGGCATCCGTCGCCCTGGCGCTGGCCATCCCGATGCACAAGGACAACGGCGACCCCTTTCCCGGCCGAAATGAAATGATCTTCATCGCGTTCGCCGTGGTCATGGCCACACTCGTCATCCAGGGGCTGACCCTGCCCCGGCTGGTGCAACGGCTCGGTGTCCGCGCGGACACCGGTGCCGAACGCGAGCTGGAGCGGAGTCTGGCGGTCCGGGCGGCCAAGGCCGCCAGACACCGGCTCAAGGAGATCCAGGACGTCGAGGACCTGCCCGAGGACGTCGTGGAGCGGATGTCCCGGAGCGCGTTCGAGATCGGGGCCAGGATCAGCCCCGACATGGTCGACGAGGAGCGGCACGAGGCGTATCTGAAGCGTGCCGAGCGGATCAAGTCCGTGCAGCGGGTCCAGCGCGAGCTGATGTCGGCCGCCCGCCACGAGGTGCTCTCCGCGCGGAACGAGCCCGGCGCGGACCCGGAGATCGTCGACCGGGTGCTGCGTCATCTGGATGTGCGCAGCCTGCGCTGAACCCGCCCCGGGCGGGGGCCGCGGCGCTCAGCCCTGGCCGGTACGGGGGAGTACGCCGTCGTGCTTGGACAGGTCGGGCCCCGGGTCGACCCGCTTCGCGGCGGGCCCGGTGGAGATCCTCGGCAGCGCGTAGGGATGCCGTTCGCACAGCCAGGCGATCAGCTGTTCACGCACCACGCACCGCACGGTCCAGATGTCCGACGCGTCCTTCGCGGTGACCACCGCCCGCACCTCGACCGTACTCGGCGTGGTGTCGGTGACGGCGAGCGACCAGTCCCTGCCGTCCCAGGCCGGGCACTCGCGCAGGATGTCCCTGAGTTTGTCGCGCATCTGTCCGATGGGCGCCGAGTGGTCCAGATGGAAGAAGACCGTCCCGGTCATCTCGGAACCGCCGCGCGACCAGTTCTCGAAGGGCTTGCCGGTGAAGTACGAGACGGGCATGGTGATCCGGCGCTCGTCCCAGGTCCGTACGGCGAGAAAGGTCAGCGTGATCTCCTCGATGGTGCCCCACTCACCGTCCACCACCACGGTGTCCCCCAGCCGGACCATGTCGCCGAACGCGATCTGCAGCCCGGCGAAGAGGTTCCCGAGGGTCGACTGGGCCGCGACACCCGCGACGATGCCGAGGACGCCCGCCGAGGCGAGCAGCGAGGTGCCGGCTGTCCGCATCGCCGGGAACGTCAGCAGCATGGCCGCCACGGTCACCGTCCCGACGATCGCGCTCACCACCCGCTGGATCAGGGTGACCTGGGTGCGCACCCTGCGCACCCGGGCCGGATCGTGGGTGGCCGCGGCGTAACGGGCGTACGAGGACTCGACGACGGCCGCGGCGATCCGGACCAGCAGCCAGCCGGCGGACCCGATCAGCACCAGCGTCAGAAGCCGCCCGATGGCCGCCTGGTGCGCCTGCACCCCTTCGATTCTGATCTGGTGGTAGCTCCCGCGCAGCAGGGCCGAGCAGATGACGATCTGCAGTGAGAACCGGCAGCGGCGCAGCAGCCCCCACAGCGGGGTCTCATGGTGTCGGGCGTCGGTCTGCCTGAGCATACGGTCGGCCAGCCAGCCCACCAGCAGCGTGAGCACGACCGAGCCGCCGACAACGATCAACGGACGCAGTTCGTTCTCCATCCCCCGACCGTAACTGGCACGATGGCCGGATGAATATCGTCCTCTTCCACTCGACCTGTGGCCTGCGTCCCGCGGTGCACGCCGCGGCCGGCCGGCTGCGTGATGCCGGACACACCGTCCAGGTGCCCGATCTCTTCGAGGGGCGGACATTCGGGACCGTTGCCGAAGGCATGGCGTTCAAGGAGGAGGTGGGCTCGGACGAGCTCCTGAAGCGCGCGGTGGTGGCCGCCGCGCCGCACTCCGACGAGGGCCTGGTGTACGCGGGGTTCTCACTCGGCGGCTCGCTCGCCCAGAACCTGGCGCTCGCCGACGAGAAGGCGCGCGGACTGCTGCTTCTGCATGGCACGTCGGACATCGCGGACAACGCGTCGGTGGACGGGCTGCCCGTGCAGCTGCATGTCGCCGATCCCGACCCCTTCGAGTCGCACGACTGGCTGACCGCCTGGTATCTGCGGATGCAGCGGATCGGGGCCGATGTGGAGGTGCACCGCTATCCGGGTGCGGGCCACCTCTACACCGACCCCGATCTGCCCGACTACGACGCCGAGTCGGACGAGCGGACCTGGCAGACCGCGCTCGGCTTCCTCGAGTCGCTGTAGCCCGTCGGCCCTTCGGCCGGGCCTCAGGCCTTCAGTGCCTTGTCGATGACGGTGTTGAAGTCCGCGACCGTCATGGGCGCGTTGTCGCTTCCGGCGGAGGTGAGCTTCTTGCCGTCCATCTTGAGCGTGGGTGTGCCGGTGACCCCGCTCTTGTCGAACTTCGCGGACATCCGCATCGCCCAGGCGTCATAGGTGCCGTTCTTGACGGCCTTCTGGAAGGCCGCGTTGTCCTTCAGCGCGGGGACGGTCTGGGCGACCTTGATCAGGTATGCGTCGTCCTTGAACTTGTCGGTGGTCTCTTCCGGGTGCCACTTCGCGGAGTACAGCGCGGTCTTGTAGGCCTCGAAGGCATCGGGGCTCACGTTCAGCGCGGCGCCCAGGGCGCTCAGTCCGTTCTTCGAGCCCTCACCGCCGTTGTTGTCGATGAAGGTGGCCCCGATGTACTGGATCTTGAACTTGCCGGCGTCGAGGTCCTTCTTCACGGTCGGACCGACCGTCTGCTCGAAGCTGGCGCAGATCGGGCAGCGCGGGTCCTCGTACATCTCCAGCGTCTTCTTGGCGGATGCCTTGCCGAGGGTGACCGTGGTCCCGTCGGTGCCCGAGGTGTTCTTCGGCGCGACGACCTTGGCGTCCTTCGCCGCCTCCCAGCCGGTCGCCTTGTTGGCCTGGACGATCGCGTAGCCGGCACCGCCGGCTATCGCGAGGACGGCCACGATCGCCCCGGCGACGATGAACTGCCGGCGGATCTTGTCCTTCTTCGCCTGGCGCTCGCGCTCGGCGCGCAGCCGCTCGCGGGCCGCTGCCTTGTTGGACTGGCTGTTGCGTGAACTCATGGTGATGATCTCCGTGTCAGGGCGTGGAGCGAGGGGGAACTGCCGTACTCAGGCGGGGGAAGGAGCCGAGAGCGGCGGTCCGCGCAGTCCCACGGAGTGCACGAGGAGAAGCGCACGCGAGGTGCGCGGGCGGTGTACGGGAAGAGCGGCGTCGCGCACGGTCGCCGGCCCGGCACCGGTCACCGAGACCGCGGTCATCAGCGGCCGGAAGGCGAAGGTACCGAGTGAGCGCAGCAGTGCCGCGAGCGCGCGCTCGCCGCTGCGCAGCCAGTAGGCGGCCAGCAGCCCGACGGTCACATGGGCACCGAGCAGAAGCCACGGCAGGGCCGGGTCCGGGTTGTCGAACAGGGCCGCTGCCGTTCCCCTGCCCGGGCCGGTGACGGAGCCCAGTGGGGTCGTGACACCGTTGCCGCCGCAGAGCACGTCCACCCCGAAGGAGCGGAGTGCCCCGGTGACCGGGCCGCCCGAAGGCCCGTAGCAGAGCTGCTGCCCGGACGTGAAGACCGTGTCGGCGGCGAGTTCCAGCGGGATCAGTACACCCGCGATCGCGCCGAATCCCCGCTCGCGCCCGGCCAGCGCGAAGGCGAAGGCGAAGACCGCTGCGGACAGCGCGACAACGGTGACCGGCGGCAGCGGGGCACGGGACAGCAGTACATGGGACGCAGCCGAGAGGGCCACGACGAGCGCTGTGAAAAGCGCCGCGCGAACCGCTCTGAGCTGCGTCCCTGATATGTCCATCGGGCCAGAGTGTGTCATGCGCCGCGGTAAATGCCTCTTAAAGATGCATGAGACCGCAGGGGATCAGAGGCCAGGAATCCGGCCATTGCGGAACAGGTCGACGAAGATCTGGTGATCGGCCCGGGCCCGGGCGCCGTAGGTGTGCGCGAATTCCACCAGCAGCTTCGCGAAGCCCGCCTCGTCGGCGGCGATCGCCGCGTCGATGGCCCGCTCGGTGGAGAACGGCACCAGGGAGTGCCCGCTCTCGTCGTCCGCCGCCGCGTGCATGGTGGCCGTGGCCCTTCCGAGGTCGGCGACGACCGCTGCGATCTCCTCGGGGTCGTCGATGTCCGACCAGTCCAGGTCCACCGCGTACGGAGAGACCTCCGCCACCAGCTGTCCGGCCCCGTCCAGCTCGGTCCAGCCGAGCCACGGGTCGGCGGCGGCCTGCAGAGCCCGCTGGGAGATCACCGTGCGGTGACCCTCGTGCTGGAAGTACCCACGGACCGCAGGATCCGCGATGTGCCGGGAGACCGCCGGGGTCTGCGCCTGCTTCATGTAGATGATCACATCGTTCTCGAGGGCGTCGCTGTGGCCCTCGAGCAGAATGTTGTACGAGGGCAGCCCCGCCGAACCGATCCCGATGCCCCGGCGGCCCACCACGTCCTTGACCCGGTAGGAATCGGGGCGTCCCAGACTGCTGTCGGGCAGTGTCTCGAGATAGCCGTCGAAGGCGGCGAGGATCTTGTACCGGGTGGCGGCGTCCAGTTCGATCGAGCCCCCGCCGGAGCTGAAACGGCGCTCGTAGTCCCGGATCTCGGTCATCGAGTCGAGCAGGGAGAAGCGGGTGCGCGCCCGGGCCGAACGGAGCGCGCCGAGCAGGGCGCCGTCGGCGGTGTCCAGCATGAAGGGCGGTACGTCGTCGTCCTTGGCGCCGGTGGCCAGCACATGGATGCGTTCGCGGTAGGCAGCCGCGTAGATCTGCACCAGTTCGGTGATCTGGTCGTCGCTCAGCGCCTTGGCGTGGCCCACCAGCGCGAGGGAGGCGGCGAAGCGCTGCACGTCCCAGGTGAACGGCCCCACATAGGCCTCGTCGAAGTCGTTGACATTGAAGATCAGCCGGCCGTTGGCGTCCATATAGGTGCCGAAGTTCTCCGCGTGCAGATCGCCGTGCACCCAGACCCGGCTGGTGCGCTCGTCGAGGTAGGGGCCGCTGTCCGTGCTGTCCCGGAGGTCCTCGTAGAAGAGGCAGGCCGTCCCGCGGTAGAAGGCGAAGGCTGATGCGGCCATCTTCCGGAACTTGACCCTGAAGGCCGCCGGGTCGGCGGCCAGGAGCTCGCCGAACGCGGTGCCGAACACGGCGAGTATCTGTTCGCCACGCTGCTCGGCGCTGGGCTGCGGGACCGACATCGCGGGGTGCCTCCTGGTACATGACAAATGGGACAGGCGTTCTGCCCGGCTCAACGCACGAAGGTACCCGTGAGTGCCCTCCGGTTGTCAGTCGCCCGACGTAGACTTCCACGCTGTTCCCCCGCACCACTCACCACTCGTTCAGCCACTCGTCTCGCCGGAGGCCCCCACCGTGACCAAGCCGCCCTTCACGCACCTCCACGTCCACACGCAGTACTCCATGCTGGACGGTGCCGCGCGGCTCAAGGACATGTTCAACGCGTGCAACGAGATGGGGATGTCGCACATCGCCATGTCCGACCACGGCAACCTCCACGGGGCGTACGACTTCTTCCACACGGCGCAGAAGTCGGGCGTCACGCCGATCATCGGCATCGAGGCGTATGTCGCACCGGAATCGCGGCGGAACAAGCGCAAGGTCAAGTGGGGCCAGCCACACCAGAAGCGCGACGATGTGTCCGGTTCGGGCGGTTACACGCACAAGACGATCTGGGCGGCGAACAGCACGGGGCTGCACAACCTCTTCAAGCTCTCGTCGGACGCCTACGCCGAGGGATGGCTGACGAAGTGGCCGCGCATGGACAAGGAGACGATCTCCCAGTGGTCCGACGGCCTGATCGCCTCCACCGGCTGTCCATCGGGCGAGGTGCAGACCCGGCTGCGGCTCGGCCAGTTCGACGAGGCGCTGCAGGCGGCATCCGACTACCGGGACATCTTCGGTGAGGGCCGCTATTTCCTGGAGCTGATGGACCACGGCATCGAGATCGAACGCCGGGTCCGCGAGGGCCTGCTGGAGATCGGCAAGAAGCTCGGCATCCCGCCGCTGGTGACCAACGACTCGCACTACACGTACGCCCACGAGGCGAGCGCGCATGACGCCCTGCTCTGCATCCAGACGGGCAAGAACCTCTCGGACCCGGACCGCTTCCGCTTCGACGGCACCGGCTACTACCTCAAGTCCACCGACGAGATGTACGCCATCGACTCGTCGGACGCCTGGCAGCAGGGCTGCGCCAACACGCTCCTGGTCGCGGAGCAGATCGACACCACCGGCATGTTCGAGAAGCGCGATCTGATGCCGAAGTTCGACATCCCGGACGGCTTCACCGAGATCACCTGGTTCCAGGAGGAGGTCCGGGTCGGCATGGAGCGCCGCTACCCGGCAGGTGTGCCCGACGACCGCCAGAAGCAGGCGGAGTACGAGATGGACATCATCATCCAGATGGGGTTCCCGGGATACTTCCTCGTCGTCGCCGACTTCATCATGTGGGCCAAGAACAACGGCATCGCGGTCGGCCCCGGCCGTGGCTCGGCGGCCGGCTCGATCGTCGCCTATGCCATGGGTATCACCGACCTCGACCCGATCACGCACGGGCTGATCTTCGAGCGGTTCCTCAACCCCGAGCGCGTCTCCATGCCCGATGTCGACATCGACTTCGACGAGCGCAGGCGCGTCGAAGTGATCCGGTACGTGACCGAGAAGTACGGCGCCGACAAGGTCGCCATGATCGGCACCTACGGAAAGATCAAGGCCAAGAACGCGATCAAGGACTCGGCACGCGTCCTGGGCTATCCGTACGCGATGGGCGACCGTCTCACCAAGGCGATGCCCGCCGACGTCCTCGGCAAGGGGATCGATCTCAGCGGTATCACCGACCCGAAGCACCCGCGCTACAACGAGGCGGGCGAGATCCGGGGGATGTACGAGAACGAACCGGACGTGAAGAAGGTCATCGACACCGCCAAGGGCGTCGAGGGCCTGGTCCGGCAGATGGGTGTGCACGCGGCCGGCGTGATCATGTCCAGCGAACCCATCGTCGACCACGCCCCGGTCTGGGTCAGGCACACCGACAACGTCACCATCACGCAGTGGGACTACCCGCAGTGCGAGTCGCTCGGCCTGCTGAAGATGGACTTCCTGGGTCTGCGCAACCTCACGATCATGGACGACGCGGTCAAGATGGTGAGGGCCAACAAGGGCATCGATCTGGAGATGCTGTCCCTCCCGCTGGACGACCCGAAGACCTTCGAACTGCTCTGCCGGGGTGACACGCTCGGGGTGTTCCAGTTCGACGGCGGCCCGATGCGCTCCCTGCTCCGCCAGATGCAGCCCGACAACTTCGAGGACATTTCCGCCGTCTCGGCCCTCTACCGGCCGGGCCCGATGGGCATGAACTCGCACACCAACTACGCGGAACGCAAGAACAACCGCCAGGACATCACCCCGATCCACCCGGAGCTGGAGGAGCCCCTCAAGGAGGTCCTCGGCCTCACCTACGGCCTGATCGTGTACCAGGAGCAGGTGCAGAAGGCCGCTCAGATCGTCGCCGGTTACTCGCTCGGCGAGGCCGACATCCTGCGCCGGGTGATGGGCAAGAAGAAGGCTGACGAGCTGGAGAAGAACTTCGTTCTCTTCCAGGCCGGTGCCAAGAAGAACAACTTCTCCGATGCGGCGATCAAGGCACTCTGGGACGTCCTCGTGCCCTTCGCCGGATACGCCTTCAACAAGGCGCACTCCTCCGCGTACGGCCTCGTCACCTACTGGACCGCCTACCTCAAGGCGAACTACCCGGCCGAGTACATGGCCGCGCTGCTCACCTCGGTGCGCGACGACAAGGACAAGTCCGCGATCTACCTCAACGAGTGCCGGCGCATGGGCATCAAGGTGCTGCCGCCCAACGTGAACGAATCGGAGGCCAACTTCGCCGCCCAGGGCGACGACGTGATCCTCTTCGGCCTCACCGCGGTCCGCAACGTCGGTACCAACGTGGTGGAGTCGATCATCCGCTCGCGCAAGGCCAAGGGGAAGTACAGCTCCTTCCCCGACTACCTCGACAAGGTCGAGGCGGCGGCCTGCAACAAGCGCACCACGGAATCGCTCATCAAGGCGGGTGCCTTCGACGAGATGGGGCACACCCGCAAGGGGCTCACCGCGCATTTCGAGCCGATGATCGACAACGTGGTCGCGGTCAAGCGCAAGGAGGCCGAGGGGCAGTTCGATCTCTTCGGCGGCGGCGAGGAGGAGAGCAGCGAGCCGGGCTTCGGGCTGGACGTCGAGTTCTCCGACATCGAATGGGAGAAGTCCTATCTGCTCGCCCAGGAACGGGAGATGCTCGGGCTCTATGTGTCCGACCACCCGCTCTTCGGCCTGGAACACGTCCTTTCCGACAAGAGCGACGCGGCCATCGCCCAGTTGACCGGAGGTGAGCACTCGGACGGCGCCGTGGTCACCATCGGCGGGATCATCTCGGGCCTGCAGCGCAAGATGACCAAACAGGGCAACGCCTGGGCGATCGCCACCGTCGAGGATCTCGCGGGCTCCATCGAGTGCATGTTCTTCCCCGCGACCTACCAGCTGGTCTCGACCCAGCTGGTCGAGGACACCGTGGTCTTCGTCAAGGGACGCCTCGACAAGCGGGAGGACATCCCACGGCTCGTCGCCATGGAGATGCAGGTCCCGGACCTCTCGTCGGCCGGCACCAACGCACCGGTGACGATCACCATCCCCACCGTGAAGGTCACACCGCCGATGGTCAGCAGGCTCGGCGAGATCCTCTCCCACCACCGCGGCAATTCCGAGGTGCGGATCAAGCTCCAGGGAGCCCGGAAGACCACGGTCCTCCGGCTCGACCGCCACCGGGTACAGCCGGATCCGGCTCTCTTCGGTGATCTGAAGGTGCTGCTCGGCCCTGCCTGCCTGGCAGGCTGATCAACCCGGGCCGGCCGGCCCCCTGTAACCCCTCGAGGGCGCGCCGTGCACGGCGCGCCCCTCGAATGCATTGCGGCTGGGGTCAGTTGTGACCGAAGCGCCGCTGGTGCTTACGCGCAACATCAGCCGGGCTGCCCTGCGGCATGGACTGGGGCTGTGTCTGGTTCTGCGACTCGAAGGAGCTGGACTGCGCGTCCTGCTGACCGCGCTCCGCGGCGGAGGAGCGATCGTGCTGGCTGTCCTGCTTGTTCCGGTTCTTGTGCTTGGCCATGGGGTGCCTCCTTGAGGGGGACTAGGGGCCAGGGCCGCTGCCAGACTCACATACCGAGCATACCGCCGCATTTTGGATCATTACCGTGCGTAATAAGGCCTTGTGCCAGGCAACTTCGCCGCAACTTCACGCTGCGCCACGCCGATGATCGAGTTCCGGCCGATAACCCTCATGCGGTCGGGCAGACTCGAAGGAAGCCCGAAAAGACTTCCCCTTCTCCCGAGGTACCCGAAAGAGGGTGGATCGCGTGGACCGCTGCGTAGTCCTGGTGGACGCCGGATACCTGCTGGGCGCCGCCGCGAGTCTGCTCGCCGGGGAGCCCGCCCGCTCCCGCATCACCGTCGATCACGCCGCTCTCATCCAGGGCCTGCGGGAACGGGCCGAGGACGACACGCAGCAGCCCCTGCTCCGGATCTACTGGTTCGACGGCGCCCCCGACCGGGTGCCGCAGCCGGAGCACCGCAGGCTGCGGGTGATGCCGCGGGTGACCGTACGGCTGGGAGCGCTGACCCGCAGCGACGGCCGCTGGGCGCAGAAGGGTGTCGACGCCGCGATGCACGCGGAGCTGACCGAGCTGGCCAGAAATCGCGCCTGCTCCGACATCGTGCTCGTCACAGGGGACGGGGATCTGCTCCCCGGTCTGATGTCCGCCAAGGAGCACGGGGTCGCGGTTCACCTCTGGGCGGTGCAGGCCGCCGACGGCGACTACAACCAGTCGGAGGACCTGGTCGCCGAGGCCGACGAGCGCAGGGTCCTTGACCGGACCTGGATCACCAAGGCCGTGCGCGCCAAGGATCTCGGCGGGGTCTGCGCACCTCCGCCGGTGCCCCGTCCGGAAATCGCCGCGATCCTCTCGGCGCCGCTTCCGGAGTCCGCGCTCGCCGCGTCCGCGGAACGCGCCGCCCGGGCAGCAGGCCTGCACGAAGGCCCGGCGCCGGCCGGGACGGCGGAGGCGCCGGCCGACGCGGAGCGGGAGCACACCGCGGGCAAGGGGGTGCCCACCCCCAAGGACCTCGCCGGGCTGCGGACCCACGGCCCCCAGCCCGTCGCCCCGCACCCGGCGAGCGCGACGCTGCGCTGGTCGTCCGAGCGCGGCTGGGTCGAGCGGCCCGGCGGGCAGGCGGGCGAGCCGCCGGAGACCGCTTCGCTGCCCACGCTGGCCCAGCTGACCAGCGCGGAGCAGCGGTGGGCGGACCGCGAGGAGGACATCACCACGGTCGGCGGCGACCCCTTCGAGGTCGGTCAGGTCTTCGCCCGGCGGTGGATGGAGCGGCTGCCTGAGCCCGGACACGTGCAGAAGCTTTCGGCGATGTATCCGCGGATTCCGCACCGCATCGACGGAGAGTTGCTGCGGTACGCGGCCCGGTTCGGGCTGCTCGCGCACAAGGACGACCAGATCGACGAGCACGACCGCTATGCGATCCGGGCAGGGTTCTGGCGGGAGATCGATGTGCGGGCAGCGGCGGACCGCCCGGCGGCGGGGGAGTAGCGGCAGCGTGTCACCGCGGGGCGAAACGCCCCCGGCGGCACCGGAAGTGGTTGAACCCCGTAGGCTCGTACCTCGTGAGTACGGGCAATGTGTGCGTGGTGCGCGATCTGGTGAAGACGTACCCCGCCACGCGCGGCAGGCGCGGGACTCCCGCCACGGCCGAGGTGCGGGCCACCGACGGGATCTCGCTCTCGGTACGCCGCGGTGAGATCTTCGGGCTGCTCGGGCCCAACGGTGCGGGCAAATCCACCCTGGTCCGGCAGCTCACCGGGCTGATGCGGCCGGATTCGGGAAGTGTCGAGGTCCTCGGCCATGATCTGGTGCGGCATCCGGAGCGGGCCGCACGGCTGCTCGGCTACCTGGGACAGGAGTCCACCGCCCTCGACGAACTGACCGTCGCGCTCGCCGCCGAGACCACCGGAAGGCTCCGCGGTCTCTCGGTACGGGACGCGCGGCGGGAGCGGGACGCGGTGGTCGACGAGCTCGGGCTGGGTGAGATCTCCGGGCGGGCGCTGAAGAAGCTCTCCGGCGGGCAGCGGCGTCTTGCCTGCTTCGCCACGACGCTGGTCGGCGAACGGGCGGTCCTGGTACTGGACGAGCCCACCACCGGGATGGACCCGGTCGCCCGGCGCGCGGTGTGGGCGGCGGTCGACCGGCGCCGGGCCGAACGAGGGACGACCGTACTGCTCGTCACCCACAACGTCATCGAGGCCGAGACCGTACTGGACCGGGTGGCGGTGATCGAACGCGGCCGGGTGATCGCCTGCGACACCCCGGCCGGACTGAAGGCGGAGATCGCCGGTGAGGTGCGGGTAGAGCTCGTCTGGCGGGAACGGGCGCCGATCGGCCTTCCCGAGGTCGCGGCGCTGCGCGAGTCCGCCCAGGAATCCGGCCGCCGCTGGGTGCTGCGGCTGGCCCCCGACGCGGCACGTGCGGCTGTCGCCACCGTGACCGGTGGACCCGCCTTCGCCGCACTCGACGACTTCACGCTGTCCACGCCGAGCCTCGAGGACGTCTATCTGGCGCTCGGCGGCCGTACGAAGGGGCTGGTGAAGGCGTGACCGCCGTGATCCCCTCCGGGACGGTGACGAAGGCGGCGCACGGCGAGCCCGACAGCGGTGCGGCGCCCCTCGCGCCCCGTGCCCGGCTGCTGCCCGCGCTGGCCGCCGTCTACCGGGCTCAGCTGTCCAGGGCCCGGGTGTCCCGTATTCCGCTGCTGTTCGTGGCCACCTTCCAGTCGGTCGGGATCATGATCCTGATGCGCGGAGTCGTCGACGGCGGCGACGAGGCCCGCGCCGTGGTGGCGGGCTCCTCCGTCCTGGTCGTCGCGTTCGTCGCGCTCAACCTGCTCGCCCAGTACTTCGGCTCGCTGCGGGCGAGCGGAGGTCTCGATCACTACGCCACGCTGCCGGTGCCGCCGGCATCGGTGGTGCTGGGCACGGCCGGGGCGTATGCCTCCTTCACCGTCCCCGGCACCGTCGTCACCGCGGTGGCCGGCTCGGTGCTGTTTCAGCTGCCACTGACACATCTGTGGGTGCTCGCAGCGGTGATCCCGCTGGCAGGGGCGGCGCTGGCCGGGCTCGGCGCAGCGCTCGGCCTGCTCGCACCGCGCCAGGAACTCGCCACCCTACTAGGACAGTTGGGCATGTCCGCCGCCCTGCTCCTCGGCGTGCTGCCGGCCGGCCGACTGCCCGAGCCGATCGTCTGGGCCCGCGATCTGCTGCCGTCGACGTACGGCGTGGAGGCCCTGGCCCGCACCTTCGCCGCCCGCCCCGACTGGTCGGCCGTCGCTTTCGATCTGGCGGTCTGCACGGCTGTCGGAGTGGCCTCGCTGGCCGTCGCCACCTGGGCGTACCGCCGGGCGGCAGTCCGGTGAGGCGGCGCACAGGACGGCCTGGCACGATGGCAGGGTGACCGCACCGCTGACACCTCCTCACCAGCCGCAGCCCGAACACGACCCGTGGCAGAAGAGCCCATCGGGCGCCACCCCCTGGCCGGGCACGGCCGAGGAGAGCGGCCCCGGGATGCGGGCGGAAGTGATCCAGGCGGCGCTCGTCGTGCTGCTGGTCACGGTGGCGGGGGTGCTCCTCGGCCTGCTGTGGGTGTGGCTCGCCCCTCGCGTCCCGCTGGTCTCCGACGGCTCGACCGTCTTCCTCAAGGACTCCGAGGGGGAGGAGGCGATCGGCGCGGACGGAGTGTTCGCCCTGCTGGGTCTCGCCTTCGGCCTGGTGAGCGCGCTCGCCGTGTTCCTCTTCCGCAGGCGTGGTGGGGTGCCGCTGGTGATCGCCCTCGCGGTGGGCGGTCTGCTCGGCTCCCTGGTCGCCTGGGGTCTCGGCGTCTGGCTCGGCCCGACGGACGATGTGGTCGCCGCGGCGCAGCACGCGGGGAAGGGCGTCCCCTTCGACGCGCCACTGAAGCTGGCGGCGAAGGGCGCTCTGCTGGCCTGGCCGGTCGCGGCCATGCTGGTGCACCTCGGAGTCACAGCGGTCTTCGGCCCCCGGGACCCCGAGCCGGTGTGGGGCGCCGGGGACTACGGCATGGCGTCGCATCCGCTGCCGTCCGGGCCTGGCGACCGTCCGCAGGACGGGCCGGGGGCCTGAGGGCTGTCCGGACGAACGATCCCGGCGGCCTACGCCCGCCCGATCGGCGCCATCGCGGCCGCGGTGAGCCCGGCCAGATCACCCGGCGCCAGCTCGACCTCCAGACCCCGACGTCCCGCCGAGACACAGATCGTGGGATGCGCGGAAGCCGACGCGTCCAGCACCGTGCGCAGCCGTCTGCGCTGGCCCAGCGGTGAGATGCCGCCGCGCACGTATCCGGTGGCACGCTCGGCAGCCGCCGGGTCCGCCATCCCGGCGCGTTTGCCGCCCACCGCGGCGGCCAGGGCCTTGAGGTCGAGGGAGCCGGAGACAGGCACGACGGCGACCGTCAGTTCGCCGTCGACCTCGGCCAGCAGCGTCTTGAAGACCCGGTCGGGGGTGACGCCGAGCGCCGTGGCCGCCTCCTCACCGTAGGACGCCGCAGCGGGGTCGTGCTCATAGGCATGCAGGGTGTACGCGGTACCTGCCGCGGTCAGCGCGACGGTGGCGGGGGTGCCGCCCGGCTGCTTCTTCGGCTTCTTCGCCACGGGGGGCTGCTCCTTGTGCGGGCCTGGGGTACGCGTCAGTTGAGATTCGTCGGGGCGCGTGTCAGCTCGGTGGCGGGCAGCGAGGGAAGATGGCGGATCACCGCGGTCTCCGCCCGCAGCAGGGCGAGTTCCTCCCGCAGGCGGGTCTCGACGTCGGCCGCCTCGAGCAGCCGCTGCCTCGCGGGTACGTCCAGAACGACGGCGGCCGCGACGAGATACGAGACAACCGACGGCTCGTCCGGCAGATCCGCGCCGGTCGACAGCGAACGCTCGCGCGCTCCCGCCAGCCGCTTCTGGTAGGTGCGGAAGGCACGCAGCACACCTTCGGCGAGCGCGGTGGCCTCGTCGCCGGGGTCCTCGGCGAGCTCCTCGACCTCGGCCGTCAGATACGGCCCGCTCGCTTCCACCGAGCGGATCCTGACCCGGGCGGTGCCGGTCGCCAGTACCTCGAAGCTGCCGTCGTCGCGCTCGCGGATCGTCGCGGCGTCCGCGATGCAGCCCACTTCGTGGAAGGACCGCAGCGGGTCGTCGCCGAATCCGGCGGCCGGGCCCGGCTCGGGCGCCGGTGTGCCGTCCGGCAGACCGGGCGCGGTCGGGGCGACCTCGTGGCCGTCCCGGATGGCGACCACGGCGAAGCGACGGGGCTCGGCCTCGTCGTCCACCTTCAGCAGGTCGCGCATCATGGCGCGATAACGCTCCTCGAAGATGTTCAGCGGCAGCACGAGGCCCGGGAACAGAACCGAGTTCAGCGGGAAGAGAGGGAGGCGCGCGGTGGTCACAGCGGTCAAGCGTAATGGCCGTCGGCCCGGGTGTGCTCCGCCCTGCCGTACACCGGCCGCCCCGGAGCGGCCCGCAGCCGTGCGCCGGCCCGCAGTTCCAGGAACCGGCCCAGCGGATCGTCGTTCAGCTGCGCCCACGGGAACGACGTCACATACGGGCCGATCAGCCGGAACTGCTCCAGTGCCTCGGTCCACCGCTCGCGGCTGACCAGCACGTACACCAGCAGGTTCCGCATCTCCGCCGGCCAGATGTCGCCGGCCGGATATCCGGAGGACAGCGCGATCGCCCGGTCGGCCGCGGCGTCCATCCGCTCCCGCGCGATGGCCAGATGGCCGCCGCTGAGGAGGTAGGCGAAGGCGGCACGCACCGGCAGCGCCTGGATCAGCGAGTCCGGCTGTGCGTCGTCGGCGGCCTGCTCGGCGAAGTCGAAGCACTCGCGGTGCGAGCCGTACCACTGGGCCGAGAGGTACTGGAGGGCCGCGACATGGCAGCCGTAGTGCCGGGACGAGCGGTGGAGTGCCTGCTCCCAGAGGGTTTCGAAGGCGGTGTGCGGGGCGTGCACACCCCGGGCGTGGTCCAGCGCTATCCGCCAGGGCACCGGGTCGTGCGGGTCGCCGGCGGCGGCCGCGTCGATCAGCGGACCGACCTCCCGCAGCCGCTCGGCGCGCGCGGGCGAGTCCCAGGCCTTGAGCACCGCGAGCTGGGCCTTGAGCAACCGGGCGTCCGGGTCGTAGGGGGCCGCCGCCAGCCAGTCCGAGAGCCAGTCCTCACGGCTGAGGGTGAAGGCGGCGAGCCGTGCGGTGTAGCGGTCCCGGTCCTCCCACTCGGCCGCGTCGCGGGTGGTGGCGAGGAGCTTGGCGGCCGGTTCGTACTCCCCGTTCGCCGCGGCGACGAGCGCGGGGGCCAGCCGCTCGTCGGGGACGTCGAGGAGTACCTCGTTGTCGAAGGGCAGCCCGGCGGCAGGCTGTGGCCTGGGCCGCAGCCTGCGCGCGGTGCCGATCAGGGAGCGAAGGTAAGACATGGTGCGGACCATTGAAAACCGCAGGTGAGGAGGGCGCCAGGGGCAAGCTGTGAAGAGTTCGTATCGGCCGTGATGGTTGTACGGCACACAGTCAAGGGGCGGTAAAGACGTGGGTCAACTCCCGGAAGAATCAGCGCTTCCCGGGGTGTCCCGCTACCCTCTGCGCAGCAGCCGGGAGGCCCCGGCCGCGATAGTGGTGGCGAGGATCCAGCCGAGCAGGACCAGCGACGCGGCCACCCACTGCCAGCCGCCGGAGAGTTTCCAGTAGCCGTCCTGGCCGAGATTGATCACCGGAATCAGTAGATCCAGGGCATACAGGGCGGCGTTCCACTGCGGATGCTCGTCCGCGTTCATCGCCGCCGGGTCGTAGCGCGAGAACGCCACGGTGCCCGCCGCCCACAGCACCGCCATCCACAGCGCGGCCCGCCCGGGCCGGTAGCCGTAGGCCACGGTCCAGTCCTGGAGGTAGCCCCACAGTTTCGCGGCCAGCGGGAGTGTCTCGCGTCGTCTGCGCTGTTTGGCCAGCAGCACCTCGCGGGCATCGGCGTCCTCGCCGCTGTTGCGCAGCACCGAGGCCAGCCGCTCATAGGGTTCGGGGGCGTATTCCGGGGTGGCCGCCGTCACCCATTCCAGCCTGCGGTCCAGCGGGAAGTGGCCGACCGGGACCAGATTCTCGTAGCTGAAGCCGCCCATGGCGAGGCCGCCGGGGCCGGGCCAGCTGGTCGACATGTCGACCAGATTGACCACCTTGGCGCCGGAGAGAACCACGCGGCCCTGGTCGGGGCGCTCCCCGAGGAAGCGCAGTTCCGGGGTCTGGATCCGGCGCAGCGAGAGTTCCTGCTCGCCCTGCATCCGGAATTTCGCGCTCCGGAGATCCACGGCATCGCCGAAGCGCCCGTCGTCCAGCCGGACCCCGCCGTTGCATTCGAACGGCTGGAGCCGGGTGCCGAACCGCGGAGTGGTCCCCGTTCCGTACGGGGGTGTGGCCCCGGTGCCGGCGCCGTCGGGGGCCACCCCGGCGGCCGTCAGGTACAGCGTGCGCTCCACCGTGAGCTGGGGCGCGTTCAGTGCCCGGCGGCCGCCGGGGTTGAGCAGCCTGCTGCCGTTGAGGCTCAGTGAGACGCCGATCCGCGCCGCGCGGAGACTCACCTCGCCGTGCGACTCGATCATCTCGGCTTGCAGGTCCTGGCCGACCGTCAGTCCGTCCGCGGCGATCGAACGCCCCATCCGGTCCGGATGCACCACCAGCATGTTGAGCAGCAGATCGGTGCCGATCTGAGCGTCGGTGAGACGGATGCCGCGTGCCACATGGCAGCGGGGCAGATGCAGGTCACCCTCCGTGTGCAGCCGGGCCGCCTCCAGGCGCGGAAGGGCGCAGCCGACCATCCGGACCGTGTTCACCCGGCACTCGGGCATCACTACTTCGTTCTCGAAACGGCAGTCGTTCAGCTCCATGTACGGCTCGACGGTGCCGCCCGCGAGGTCGAGCGTGCCGCTGATCTGCACGCCTCTCAGCTTGAGTGCGGCGACCCGCCCGGCGAGCGCCTGCGGACCGTCGAGCAGCAGCAGCGCGACCACCCGGGCGCGGACGGTGCGCTCGGGCCCCCAGGCGCGCGTGGAGAGCGGATCGTCGAGTACCGGATTGCGAGTGCGAAGATCGTAGGTGCTGCCGTTGCGGAAGGCCTGCCACATGCCGACTTCGGCACCGGTCAGCCAGTCGGGCGCATCGTCGTCGTGCTGCGCCTCGGTCACTGCCGCCCCTTCCTGCCCATGAGTGATGGACTGAACGCTAATGGTCACGAGAGGCGTCCGTGGCGTGTATCAGCCACTGATACGGGCGACCGGTGGCCCCGGCCGGTCTGAGAGAATTGGCCCCGTGATCTCACGAATCGATCTGCGCGGCGACGCCCTCCCCGAGGGCGGCGCGCTGCGCGACCTGCTGCCCCGTGCCGACTTCGACGTACAGGCCGCCCTGGAAAAGGTCCGGCCCATCTGCGAGGACGTGCATCATCGCGGCGACGCGGCGCTGGTCGAGTACGCGGAGAAATTCGACGGTGTGCAGCTCGCACGGGTGCGGGTGCCCGCCGAGGCGCTGAGTGCCGCACTCGCACAGCTCGATCCGGAGGTCAGGGCGGCACTCGAGGAGTCCATCCGCCGCGCCAGGCTGGTGCACCGCGCCCAGCGCCGCAGCGACCACACCACCCAGGTCGTCCCCGGCGGCCAGGTCACCGAGAAATGGGTGCCGGTCGGGCGGGTGGGGCTCTATGCCCCGGGCGGACGTTCCGTGTACCCGTCCTCGGTGATCATGAACGTGGTCCCCGCCCAGGAGGCCGGCGTCGAGTCGATCGCCCTCGCATCCCCCGCGCAGAAGGAGTCGGGCGGCCTGCCGCACCCGACGATCCTGGCGGCCTGCGCGCTGCTCGGCGTCGACGAGGTGTACGCGGCCGGCGGGGCAACCGCCGTCGCGATGTTCGCGTACGGCACAGAGTCCTGCGCCCCGGCGGACATGGTCACCGGCCCCGGCAACATCTGGGTCGCCGCGGCCAAGCGGTACTTCACCGGCCGCATCGGCATCGACACCGAAGCGGGCCCCACCGAGATCGCGGTTCTCGCCGACTCCACCGCTGACCCGGCGCATGTCGCGGCGGACCTGATCAGCCAGGCCGAGCACGACCCGCTGGCGGCCGCAGTGCTGGTCACCGACTCCCCGGAGCTCGCCGACGCGGTCGAGAGGGAACTGGTCCCGCAGATCGCCGCGACCAAGCACGTCGAGGACCGGATCGTCCCGGCACTCCAGGGCAAGCAGTCCGCGATCGTCCTGGTCGAGTCCATTGACGACGGCCTGAAGGTCGTCGACGCGTACGGCGCCGAACACCTGGAGATCCAGACCGCCGACGCCGCCGCGGTGGCCGACCGGGTACGCAACGCCGGAGCGGTCTTCGTCGGCCCCTGGGCCCCGGTCTCGCTCGGTGACTACTGCGCGGGCTCCAACCACGTCCTGCCGACCGGTGGCTGCGCCTGCCACTCGTCCGGCCTCTCGGTCCAGTCGTTCCTGCGCGGCATCCATGTCGTGGACTACACCCGCGACGCGCTCGCCGAGGTCACCCACCACGTGGTGACGCTCGCCGACGCCGAGGATCTGCCCGCGCACGGCGCCGCAATGAGGGCGCGCTTCGACTGGAAGGTGCCGAACGCATGACACACCCCGACCCGACCGGCTCCGTGACCGGCCCCCGCGTGGCGGACACCGGTGCGGCACGTATCGACGATCTGCCGGTACGGGAGGAGCTGCGCGGCAAGTCCCCCTACGGCGCGCCCCAGCTGGATGTCGCCGTACGGCTGAACACCAACGAGAACCCGTACCCGCTGCCCGATGTGCTGGTCGAACGCATCACCGAACGGGTACGGGAGGCGGCCCGCTCCCTCAACCGCTACCCCGACCGGGACGCGGTCGAGCTGCGTACCGAACTCGCCAGGTACCTCAGCCGCACCGCCGGGCACCACGTCTCCACGGCCCATGTGTGGGCGGCGAACGGTTCGAACGAGGTCATCCAGCAGCTGCTGCAGACCTTCGGCGGGCCAGGACGCACCGCCATCGGCTTCGAACCCTCGTACTCGATGCATGCCCTGATCGCACGCGGCACCGGCACCGGCTGGATCTCCGGCCCGCGCAACGACGACTTCACCATCGACGTCGCGGCGGCCGAGCGGGCCATCGCCGAGCACAAGCCGGATGTCGTCTTCATCACCTCGCCCAACAATCCGACCGGCACGGCCGTGGACACCGAAACGGTCGTCGCGCTGTTCGACGCCGCTCAGGCGGCGGGTCCGTCGATGGTCGTGGTCGACGAGGCGTACGGCGAGTTCAGCCACGCGCCCTCGCTGCTCCCGCTGATCGAGGGCCGCCCCAACCTGGTGCTCTCCCGCACCATGTCCAAGGCCTTCGGCGCGGCGGGCCTGCGGCTCGGCTACCTCGCCGCGGACCCCGCCGTGGTGGACGCCGTCCAGCTGGTACGGCTGCCGTACCACCTGTCGTCCATCACCCAGGCCACCGCGCTCGCCGCCCTGGAGCACACCGATACCCTGCTGCAGTACGTCGAGCAGCTGAAGGCCGAACGCGACCGTCTGGTCGCCGAGCTGCGCTCCATCGGCTACGACGTCACCGCGTCGGACGCCAACTTCATCCAGTTCGGTCGCTTCGACGACGCCCGCGTCGCATGGCGGGCGATCCTCGAACACGGCGTCCTGATCAGGGACAACGGGGTTCCCGGGTGGCTGCGGGTCTCCGTGGGCACCCCGGCCGAGAACGACGCGTTCCTCGAAGCGGCACGCGCACTGCACAAGGAGATCACCGCATGACTCGCGTGGGCCGCATCGGACGTGTGGAACGCACCACCAAGGAGACCTCGGTCGTCGTCGAGATCAACCTCGACGGCACCGGCAGGGTCGATGTGTCGACAGGCGTCGGCTTCTACGACCACATGCTCGACCAGCTGGGCCGCCACGGGCTCTTCGACCTCACGGTCAAGACCGACGGCGATCTGCACATCGACTCCCACCACACCATCGAGGACACGGCGCTGGCGATCGGCGCCGCCTTCAAGCAGGCGCTGGGCGACAAGGTGGGGATCTACCGGTTCGGCAACTGCACGGTTCCGTTGGACGAGTCCCTCGCCCAGGTCACCGTGGATCTCTCCGGCCGTCCGTATCTGGTGCACACCGAGCCGGAGAACATGGCGCCGATGATCGGCTCCTACGACACGACGATGACCCGGCACATCCTGGAGTCGTTCGTCGCCCAGGCACAGATCGCGCTGCATGTGCACGTACCGTACGGACGCAACGCACACCACATCGTGGAGTGTCAGTTCAAGGCCCTGGCCCGCGCACTGCGTTACGCGTCCGAACACGACCCGCGTGCCGCGGGCATCCTTCCTTCGACCAAGGGCGCACTGTAAGCATGACTGGCCTCAACACCATCCTGATCGTCGTCGGACTGTTCCTGCTCGGCGGTGTCTACTCCTTCTACAAGCAGAAGATGCCCGCGAGCCTGCTCATCCTGCTCTCCCTCGGCTCGGTGATGTGCCTGGCCGCGGGTGTGATGCGTATCCAGGGGATCTGGTCATGAGCGCGCCCGGGACGACCGCGCGCAAGAAGGTCGTGGTCTTCGACTACGGCTTCGGCAATGTCCGATCGGCGGAGCGCGCCCTCGCCCACGTCGGTGCGGATGTCGAGATCACCCGCGACTTCGACCGGGCGATGAACGCCGACGGGCTGCTCGTGCCCGGCGTCGGAGCCTTCTCGGCCTGCATGCAGGGCCTCAAGGAGGCCCGCGGCGACTGGATCGTCGGCCGCCGGCTGGCCGGCGGCCGGCCGGTCATGGGCATCTGCGTCGGGATGCAGATCCTCTTCGAGCGCGGCATCGAGCACGGTGTGGAGACCACGGGCCTCGACGAGTGGCCCGGTACGGTCGGTCCGCTCAAGGCCGACGTCGTACCGCACATGGGGTGGAACACCGTTGAGCCCCCCGAGGACTCCGAGCTCTTCGCCGGCGTCGACCCAGGAGCGCGCTTCTACTTCGTGCACTCCTACGCGGCGCACGACTGGTCGCTGGAAGTCACCAACGCCAGGATCCGCGCCCCGCGCGTGACCTGGGCCACTCATGGCGAGCGCTTCGTGGCCGCCGTGGAGAACGGCCCGCTGAGGGCCACCCAGTTCCACCCCGAGAAGTCCGGCGACGCCGGCGCCCAGCTGCTGACCAACTGGATCGGAACCCTGTGATGTCTGCGTTGCAGAAGAAGCTCGAACTCCTCCCCGCCGTCGATGTCCGCGACGGCCAGGCGGTCCGTCTCGTCCATGGCGAGTCCGGCTCGGAGACCTCCTACGGTTCCCCGCTGGAAGCCGCACTCGCCTGGCAGCGCGCCGGCGCCGAGTGGCTGCATCTGGTGGACCTCGACGCGGCCTTCGGCACCGGCGACAACCGGCAGCTGATCTCCGAGGTGGCCGAGGCGATGGACATCAAGGTCGAGCTGTCGGGCGGCATCCGTGACGACGCCTCGCTCGCCGCCGCGCTGGCCACCGGCTGCACCCGGGTCAATCTCGGCACAGCCGCCCTGGAGAGCCCCGAATGGGTCGCCAAAATCATCGCCGAGTACGGCGACAGGATCGCCGTCGGACTCGACGTGCGGGGTACGACGCTGCGTGGCCGGGGCTGGACCCGTGACGGCGGCGACCTCTACGAGACGCTGGCCCGGCTCGACGCCGAGGGCTGCGCCCGCTATGTCGTCACCGACATCGCCAAGGACGGCACCCTTCAGGGCCCCAACCTGGAACTGCTGAAGAACGTCTGCGCCGCCACCGACAAGCCCGTCGTCGCATCGGGCGGTGTCTCCTCCCTGGACGACCTGCGGGCCATCGCCTCGCTGGTTCCCGCGGGCGTCGAGGGCGCGATCGTCGGCAAGGCGCTGTACGCGAAGGCCTTCACCCTTCAGGAGGCGCTCGAAGTGGTGTCGGTATGAGCGAAGTCCGCCGCATCACATCGGGCGGGCCGTGGGAGGAGAGCGTCGGTTACTCCCGCGCGGTGGAACTCCCGAACGGTCTGGTCCTCGTCTCCGGCTGCACCTCGATCGTCAACGGCCAGATCTCGGCCGGCGGCCCCTACGACCAGGCTGTCACCGCCTTCGGTGTCGCCATCGACGCGCTCGGGCAACTCGGTCTCGGGGCCCGGCACGTGGTCCGCACCAGGATGTACATCACCCACGCCCGGGACGTCGAGGAGGTGGGCCGCGCCCACAAGGAGCTGTTCGGCACGGTGCGCCCGGCCGCCTCGATGCTCATCGTCTCCGGCTTCATCGACCCGAGCCTGGTCGTCGAGGTCGAGGTCGACGCATATCGGGGGGACTCCGCATGACACTCGCCGTACGGGTCATCCCATGCCTCGACGTGGACAACGGCCGGGTCGTCAAGGGCGTCAACTTCCGGAATCTGCGCGACGCGGGAGACCCCGTCGAGATGGCCAAGCTCTATGACGCCGAGGGCGCCGACGAGTTGACCTTCCTCGACATCACCGCCTCGTCGGGCAATCGTGAGACGACCTACGACGTGGTGCGCCGCACCGCCGAGCAGGTCTTCATCCCGCTCACTGTCGGCGGCGGCGTACGGACCACCGAGGACGTGGACAAGCTGCTGCGGGCCGGCGCGGACAAGGTGGGTGTCAACACGGCGGCCATCGCCCGCCCGGAACTCATCCGGGAGATCGCCGAGCGCTTCGGACGCCAGGTGCTCGTCCTGTCCGTCGACGCCCGGCGCGCCGCCGACGGCTCGTTCGAGGTCACCACGCACGGCGGACGCAAGGGAACCGGCATCGACGCCGTGGAATGGGCGCACCGGGCCGCCGAACTGGGCGCGGGCGAGATCCTGCTCAACTCCATGGACGCGGACGGCACCAAGGATGGCTACGACACCGAGATGATCGCGGCGGTGCGCAGTCATGTCACCGTCCCGGTCATCGCGAGTGGCGGCGCCGGGGCCCTCGGCCACTTCCCGCCGGCCATCACCGCCGGCGCGGACGCGGTGCTCGCCGCGTCGGTCTTCCACTTCGGCGATCTGCGGATCTCCCAGGTCAAGGACACACTGCGGGGGGCCGGTCACCCGGTCAGATAGCGGCAGCCCGGTCCGCCCGCAGTGCGAAGACCGGTGTTCCGGCCGGTGCCCGGCGACAGACGAGCCGCCATGTGGAAACCGCCGACGAATACGGGGGTTTCCACCCGGTGGCTCCCCGAAGGCGGACGGGTCCGTTCCCTGTCAGGGTGCGTCGTCGTCCGTCAGGAAACCGGCGATGGACGAAGCGAACCCGGGATCGCGCACCACGGTCAGGTGGTCACCCGGCAGCACCCGCAGCAGGGCCCCGTCGACGGCGGCGGCCAGCACCTCGGGGCGGACGGCCAGCGGGTCCTTGTCCCCGGCCAGTACCAGTGCCGGAATCCTGATCCGTTCCAGTGGCATCGGCCCGCGCTGCGCCGCCCCCAAGTGGGCGACCAGCGCGGGCCGGTGTGCGCCCACCGCGTCGGCCAGCATCCGGAACGCGGCCGCCGCGGCGGGCGCGTCCGCCGGGTCGTCGACGCTCAGCGCCCGGGCCACCAGCTCCACCGGCATCGCCCTGGTGTCGAGGCCGCCGACCTCCACCACACCCGCGCCCACCCCGCCGATCACCAGCCGGGTGATACGCGGGTCGGCGGTCGCGGCGAGCAGGGCGACCACGGCGCCCATCGAGTAGCCCGCCAGATGGATCCGGCCGGCCCCCGTCAGATCGATCAGCTCGCCGACATCGCGGGCCATCACCCGCTCCCCGTAACTGCCCGGGTCCTCGGGCTTGGCGGACGAGCCGTGGCCACGGGCATCGAGGGCGAGCACCCGGCGGCCCCGGGCGACCAGTGCGTCCACCACGCCCGACGACTCCCAGTTGAGCCTGGCGTGTGCGGCGAAGCCGTGCAGCAGCAGTACCGGTGGCCGGGCGCTCTCCTCTCCCCACGCGTAGTAGCGCAGGGACAGCCCGTCGGATGTGCGCAGGGTGTGCGGCGTGTGCGGCGCAGAGGTCATGCGCACAAGGTAGGTGCGGACACCGTCCGATGCGCCGGGGGTGTGCGGGTGCACCGGCGCCCCGGACGTCCTGGCGGGTGCCCAGCACCTCGCGCCCCGCACGGGTACCTGCGGGCGCCTGTCCGCGGGAAGGCGGCTCTGTGCTCCGCCGTCCGGCTGGGCACCGGGGGAACGCGGCGCCGCCCGCGCCCGCCTCTCCTGTCACCGCGACACCGTCCTGAACCGGCTGCGCCGCTTCGAGCGGCTCACCGGACGTCCTGGCGCGCCTCGCCGACGCGGTCGAGGTCTTCCTCGCGCCCACCGCCCGCAGCCCGGCAGCTTCTCGGCGACCGGCCCGTGGCGCCCGGCCGATCCACGCACATCAAATTGCGCAAATAATATTGTGCAAGTTTTCTTTTCTGTTTACGGTGGAGGCATGGCAGACGCGCCCGGAGAACTCCGCAGGATCACCGATCTCGACACCCTGAAGGCGTTCGGGCACCCGTTGCGGATGCGCCTCTACCGCTCGCTCTACGTCGCCCGCACGGCCACCGCTTCGCACCTCGCCGAACAGGTCGACGAGGCTGTTTCGCTGGTCAGCTACCATCTGCGCAAGCTCGCCGAACACGGGCTGATCGAGCAGGCCGAGGCGCAGAGCGGCGACGGCCGCGAGCGGTGGTGGCAGGTCGTGGCACAGGGCCTCAGTTTCCACGACGAGGACTTCAGAGATGCCCCGGAGAAGGCCGCGACCCATGCCGCGGTCGGCAGGATGGCCTTCGAGCAGCACGCCGACATGTACCGCGCCCACCTGGACTCCCGGTCCGCCTGGCCGCCCGAGTGGCGCAGCGCGTCCTTCGGCAGCGAGTATCTGCCACGGCTCACCGCGCCCGAGCTCGCGGAGCTCAGCAGGGAGATGGACGCCCTGATGCGGAGATACAGCGAGATGGCCCGCCGGGCCGAGGAAGCGGGCGACACCGCCGGCCGCGAGAACGTCGCACTGCATGTGTACGGCTTCCCGTTCCGTGTCTGATCAACGGGCGGCTGCCGGGTGTCGCGCGCCTGATCCGTGGCGCGAAGGCCGATCCGCACCACAGACCCGACCGCGACCCGACCGCGGAAGGACGTGTCCGCACGCACCAACCCGTCCGCACCGGAGACCGATCCGTATCCGAGACCGAGAGGACCGGC
The DNA here is from genome assembly GCF_036088315.1 of Streptomyces sp. NBC_00344. Taxonomy (NCBI): domain Bacteria; kingdom Bacillati; phylum Actinomycetota; class Actinomycetes; order Kitasatosporales; family Streptomycetaceae; genus Streptomyces; species Streptomyces sp. NBC_00344. The sequence continues at coordinate 5,310,427 of NZ_CP107996.1, forward strand.
CAGCATGAGCACGACCGCTGTCATACCCGCGGTTCCGCTGGAACGCCCCGCCCACCGCGACGGCAACGTGCTGCGCTGGCTCGCCGCCTACACCGCGTCGATGGTCGGCGACAGCGTCTACTATCTGGCGCTCTCCTGGGCGGCGGCCCGCGTGGGAAGTCCCGCGCAGGCCGGCCTCGTGCTCGCTGTCGGCTCCGTGCCCCGGGCCCTGCTGATGCTGGGCGGGGGAGTGTTCGCCGACCGCTTCGGACCGCGCCGGGTCGTCATCGGCAGCGATGCCGCCCGGTCCGTGATCATCCTCGGGATGGCCGCCTGTCTGCTGTTCACCGGCCCCGCACTCGGGCTGCTGATCGCGACGGCGCTGGTCTTCGGCGTGGTCGACGCGCTGTTTCTGCCGGCCGTCGGCGCGTTGCCGCCGCGGATTACCACGGAGGGGCAGCTCGGCCGGGTTCAGGGGCTGCGGGGGCTTGCCGCCCGGATCGCCAACGTCACCGGTGCGCCGATCGGCGGCCTCGCGGTCGCGCTCGGCGGATCAGTGGCCGCCTTCACCGCGGCAGGCGCCCTCTTCGCGGTCTCGCTGGCGCTGCTGCTCACGGTGCGGATGTCGCCCCTGGCCGGCGGGGCGAGGAGCGAGAGCACCGCATGGCGCCGGCTCGCCGACGGGTTGCGCTACATCCGGAGCCACCGGGTGCTGGCCCCGCTGATGGTTGTCCTCGCGGTCGGCGAGCTCGGTTTCGTCGGTCCGATGAACATCGGGCTCACCCTGCTCGCCCAGCAGCGCGGCTGGGGCGCCGCCGGGATGGGCTGGATCGTCGCGGCGTTCGGAACCGGCGCCGGAGCAGCCTCGCTGCTGCTCGCGGTACGGGGACGGATACCGCGGGCCGGGCTGGTCCAGTCGTGCGCTCTGCTCGGCGGGGCGGCCTCCGCCGTCGGTCTCGCCTTCGCCCCTTCGGTCGTGCTCGCCGCCGCCGCCGGCGCCCTCATCGGGGCCCTGGCAGGGCTGAGCGGAGCGATCTGCGGGGCCTTGCTGCAGACCGTGACCGCACCCGCCTACCTGGGCCGGGTCACCTCGGTCGCCACCCTCTTCAGCCTCGGGATCGCGCCGCTCAGTTACCCGGTGACCGGTGCGGCGATCGGCGCCTGGGGCACCGGCCCGGTCTTCGTCGCCAGCGCGGCAGTCTGTGCCACGGGCGCCCTGACCGGGCTCGCCTCCCGGGTGCTGCGCCGCGTCGAACTCCCGCACTGACGGCACTGCCGCTGACCGCACCGTGCGCTCGCCGGCCACACGGTGCGACCGCACCGGCCGGCGCCGTCACATCCCGAGCTTGGCCTCGAGCGCCCTTGCCGACGCGTCCTTGTCGCCCTCCAGCTCCACCTTCGCCGCCTCCTGCCGGCCGAAGGCGAAGATGGTCAGCTCGCCCGGCTCGCCGGTGACCGTCACCACCGGGGTGCCGCGGTGCGCGACCGCGGTCTGGCCGTCCGGGCGGCGCAGCACCAGCCCCACCGGCGCCTTGCGGCCGATCAGCCTGGCCGCCTTTTCCAGCCGCTTCCACAGCGCTTCCGAGAAGACCGGGTCCAGCTCGCGCGGCGACCAGTCGGGCTGCGCCCGCCGGACGTCCTCCGCGTGCACGAAGAACTCGACCGCGTTGGCGCCCTCGTCGATCTGCTTGACCGAGAAGGGCGAGAACTTCGGCGGCCCGGTACGGATCAGCTGGATCAGTTCCTCGTAGGGCTTCGCGGCGAATTCGCCCTGGACCCGGTCGAGGCGCCCCCTGAGCGCGTCGATCATGATCCCGCCCGCCGCGTCGAGACGGCGTTCGCGCACCACCACATGGGCGGCGAGCTCGCGGGTCCGCCAGCCGTGGCAGAGGGTCGGGGCGTCGGGCCCCGCCGCTTCCAACAGATCGGCCAGGAGAAGTCGTTCGCGCTTGGCATGGGTCGACATGCCCGCCAGCGTACGACCGCGGCCTGTGTTCCGCCCAGTGGACGGCGCACTGCCGCGGCCCGTGGCCACGGCACAATGGACCCCATGAGCAGCACGCCCGGCGCCAGCAGCCTCGCCCCCGACATCACCGCCCGCCTCAAGCGCACCGCGGATGGTCTGATTCCGGCCATCGCACAACAGTTCGACACGGGTGAAGTGCTGATGCTCGGGTGGATGGACGACGAGGCCCTTCACCGCACGCTCACCACCGGCCGCTGCACCTACTGGTCGCGCAGCCGCCAGGAGTACTGGGTCAAGGGCGATACATCCGGCCATGTCCAGCACGTCAGGTCCGTGGCCCTGGACTGTGACGCCGACACGATTCTGGTGAAGGTGGATCAGGTGGGTGCGGCATGCCACACCGGGGACCGGACCTGCTTCGACGCGGACGTGCTGCTCGGATAGGTCCCGCTGTCCCGGACCCGGCCCGGCCCCGGGCGGCCCCCGGGGCCGGGCAGCGGGAACTACCTGTCCGGCCCCCTAAGCTTTCCGCCATGGACCTGGAGACCTTCCGCAAACTGGCCGCAGACCGCCGTGTCATCCCCGTCAGCCGCAGACTGCTCGCCGACGGCGACACCCCGGTGGGCCTCTACCGCAAGCTCGCGGCGGAGCGGACGGGCACCTTCCTCCTGGAGTCCGCCGAGAACGGGCGCTCCTGGTCCCGTTACTCCTTCATCGGAGTGCGCTGCGCCGCCACCCTCACCGAGCGGGCAGGGCAGACCCACTGGGACGGCGTCCCGCCGGTCGGCGTCCCCGTCGACGGTGACCCGCTGCAGGCGCTGCGCGCAACCGTCGAGGCGCTGCACACCCCGCACGACCTGTCAGCCGGGCTGCCGCCCTTCACCGGGGGAATGGTCGGCTATCTCGGATACGACATCGTGCGCCGGCTGGAGAAGATCGGCCCGGGCGAACGCGACGACCTCAAACTCCCCGAGCTGACCATGCTGCTCACATCGGACCTCGCGGTGCTGGACCACTGGGACGGTTCGGTCCTGCTGATCGCCAACGCGATCAACCACAACGACCTCGAGACCGGGGTCGACGAGGCGTACGCCGACGCCGTGGCCCGGCTCGACACCATGGAGGCCGGCCTCGCGCGCGCCACCGAGACCGCGCCGGTCGCGCTGCCGGCCTCCGAGCTGCCGGAGTACACCGCGCTGTGGGGCGGCAAGGCCTACCAGGACACCGTCGACGACATCAAGGAGCGGATCAGGGCCGGCGAGGCCTTCCAGGTCGTGCCCTCGCAGCGCTTCGAGACCCCCTGCACGGCGAGCGCACTGGACGTCTACCGGGTGCTGCGGGCCACCAACCCGTCGCCGTACATGTACCTGTTCCGGTTCGACGGCTTCGACGTCGTCGGCTCCAGCCCCGAGGCGCTGGTCAAGGTCGAGGACGGGCGGGCGATGGTCCACCCCATCGCGGGGACCAGGCACCGGGGGGCCACCCCGCGCGAGGACCAGGAACTCGCCGACGAACTGCTCGCCGACCCCAAGGAGCGCGCCGAGCATCTGATGCTGGTGGACCTCGGCCGCAACGACCTGGGCCGGGTGTGCGAACCGGGTTCCGTCGAGGTGGTGGACTTCATGTCCGTCGAGAAGTACTCCCACGTCATGCACATCGTCTCCACCGTGACCGGCCGGGTCGCCGAGGGGCGCACCGCGTTCGACGTACTCACCGCCTGTTTCCCCGCAGGCACCCTCTCCGGAGCGCCCAAGCCACGCGCCATGCAGATCATCGACGAGGTGGAGCCCTCCAGGCGCGGACTCTACGGAGGCTGCGTCGGCTATCTGGACTTCGCGGGCGACTCCGACACCGCGATCGCCATCCGTACCGCGCTGCTCCGCGACGGCACCGCGTATGTTCAGGCCGGAGCGGGTGTTGTTGCCGATTCCGATCCGGTGTCCGAGGACAACGAGTGCCGCAACAAGGCCGCCGCGGTGCTGCGGGCCGTCGGTACGGCGAACCGCCTCGCAGCGCCGTCACCGGGTAGGGGATAGTGGAGTGCGTGAGTAGCGCCGTACCCCCACCCCGATCCGAAACAGGACCGGCCGCCGCCTCCTCGGGCGGCCGCCGCAGTCTTGCCGCCGCCCTGATGCTCGGTGCGCTCGGCGCTGCGGTCGTCCTCCTCGCCTCAGGCCGGACATGGGCCGAGGGCAAGGCCGCCATCGGCGGTGGCGGCTCCCTGCCGCTCTCCGCCGACGGCGGGGATGTCACCGGTGTCCCGACCGCACTCGCGATAGTGGGCCTTGCCGCACTCGTCGCGATCTTCGCGGTACGCAGCGCGGGCCGGGTGCTGGTCGCGGCTCTGCTGGCGCTCTGCGGCGCCGGGGCCGCCGTGGCCGCCTTCATCGGTGCGCAGGACAGCAGCGCGCTGGACGAGAAGGCCGCCCGCGCGGCAGGCAACACCGCCGCCACCATCGGCTCGCTCTCCCACACGGCGTGGCCCTATGTGACCGCCGTGGGCAGCCTGCTGATCCTTTTCGCCGGCCTGCTGGCCCTGCGCTACGGCAGGCAGTGGCCGGCCATGTCCGGCCGTTACGAACGCGACGGCACCCCCCGCCAGCGGCGGGCCGCCCGCAAGGCGCCGGACCCGGAGCGGCCCGAGGAGATCTGGAAGGCGCTGGACCGCGGTGAGGACCCCACCCGCGAGGCGTGACGCTCAGCTCACCCCCCGGTTCACGCCGGGGGGCCCGGGTGCGCGACAATGTGAGTGAGCTTTTTGACTTACAGCTAACGAGGAGCAACTCATGGCGGGCACCAGCCACGGACACACCCCGGCCGCCTGGACCGGCGTCGTCATCGCCTTCATCGGCTTCTGCGTCTCGGGCGCCTTCATGGTGGTGGCGAACCCGCTCGGGTTCTGGGCCGGCCTGATCGTCGTCGCCATCGGCGGCGTCGTCGGTTACGCCATGAAGCTCGCCGGCATGGGCATGCCCAAGGAGTCCGAGGCGAGCGTGCAGGCCAGGGCGAACGCCGCTCAGGCACAGGCGCACTGAAGCGCCGTACATCCGAAGTGAGGCGCAGCCCCAGCCGGGCTGCGCCTTCCGGCGTGAACGGGGACAATCACCGAGTGGATCCATACCCAGCGCCCGCCTTCCGGCCGTCCGCACCGGCCCCCTCCCCCGAACCCCTCGTACGGCGGCTCCTCACCCCGCTCGGCACGCTGGCCGCGGTGGGTGCCGCATTCGGCTACGTGGGCGCCGTCGATCCCAACCACCCCGGGCACTATCCCGTCTGCCCGCTGTTGGCGCTCACCGGCATCTACTGCCCGGGCTGCGGCGGTCTGCGCAGCGCCCACGCCGTCGCCCACGGCGACATCGTCACCGCTTTCGGTGACAACGCGCTGGCCGTGATCGGATACGGCGTCTTCGCGCTGGTGATGGCGGTGTGGCTGATTCGCGCCGTACGCGGCCGCCCCACCCAGGTGACGCTCAGGCCCGCCCTCTGGTGGACGATCGGGGCGGTGGTCCTGGTCTTCACCGTCGTGCGGAACCTGCCCATGGGCGCCGCACTGGCTCCGTGAAAGCCCACCAGGTGGGACTCGCACCGACTGGATGCGGGGCCGCGGCCCGTATGCGGATAACATCGCCATGGCTGATCCTGATCCATCCACACCGTTCCGGAAGGGGGCCGCTCGCGTGAGTGTGCTCGACGAGATCATCGAAGGCGTGCGCGCCGACCTCGCGGAGCGGCAGGCGAGCGTCAGCCTCGACGAGCTCAAGGACCGCGCCGCGAAGGCCCCCCGGGCGAAGGACGGTGTCGCCGCCCTGCGCGGCGACAGCGTCAAGGTCATCTGCGAGGTGAAGCGCTCCAGCCCCTCGAAGGGCGCGCTGGCCGCGATCGCCGACCCCGCCGCTCTCGCCGCCGACTACGAGGCCGGCGGAGCCTCGGTCATCTCCGTGCTCACCGAGCAGCGCCGCTTCGGCGGATCCCTGGCGGATCTCGAGGCGGTCCGGGCCAAGGTCGATGTCCCCCTGCTGCGCAAGGACTTCATCGTCACCGCCTACCAGCTCTGGGAGGCGCGGGCGTACGGCGCCGACCTGGTGCTGCTGATCGTCGCGGCCCTGGAGCAGGAGGCCCTGGTCTCGCTGATCGAGCGCGCCGAGTCGATCGGGCTCACCCCGCTGGTCGAGGCGCACGACGAGGACGAGGCCGAGCGGGCCGTGGCGGCCGGCGCCCGGATCATCGGGGTCAATGCCCGCAATCTGAAGGACCTCAAGGTCGACCGCGGCACCTTCGAGCGAGTGGCTCCCGAGATCCCCGCGCACGTGGTCAAGGTCGCCGAGTCCGGCGTCCGCGGTCCGCACGACCTGATCGCCTACGCCAACTCCGGCGCGGACGCGGTCCTGGTCGGGGAGTCCTTGGTCACCGGCCGTGACCCCAAGGCGGCCGTTGCCGATCTCGTCGCGGCGGGTGCCCACCCGGCGCTGCGCCACGGACGGGGCTGACCCGGCCATGTCCATGTTCCCCGCGCTCCCGGCATCGTCCGGGCAGGGGAGCGCCCATGCCCGGCTCGCGCGTGGGTGCAAGCCCCGCGGCTGCCGTGCGCCCGCCCGGCGGGTGCACGGGCGGCGGGTGCGCTACCACATCGGCTCCGAGCCCGGCCAGATCAACGGCATGCGATGGCGTCGCTGAGCAGCTGCTCAGCGACACCCCCACCCACACGTACGACTTCCTGCGTACCCGTACACGTACCCGTGGAGATCACGCATGCCTTCAGATTTCTTCGTTCCGGACCCCGACGGCAACATTCCGAGCACCGACGGCTACTTCGGTGAGTTCGGCGGCAAATTCATCCCCGAGGCGCTGGTCGCCGCGGTGGACGAGGTCGCCGTCGAATACGACAAGGCCAAGGCCGACCCGGCCTTCGCAGCCGAGCTGGACGCGCTCATGGTCGACTACACCGGCCGGCCGAGCGCCCTCACCGAGGTCCCGCGATTCGCCGAGCACGCCGGCGGTGTGCGGATGTTCCTCAAGCGTGAGGATCTCAACCACACCGGCTCGCACAAGATCAACAACGTGCTCGGCCAGGCCCTGCTGACCAAGCGCATGGGCAAGACCCGGGTCATCGCCGAGACCGGCGCCGGCCAGCACGGCGTCGCCACGGCGACGGCCTGCGCCCTCTTCGGCCTCGAGTGCACGATCTACATGGGCGAGATCGACACCGAGCGCCAGGCGCTCAACGTGGCCAGGATGCGGATGCTCGGCGCCGAGGTCATCGCCGTGAAGTCCGGCAGCCGCACCCTCAAGGACGCCATCAACGAGGCGTTCCGTGACTGGGTCGCGAACGTGGACCGCACGCACTACCTCTTCGGTACGGTCGCCGGCCCGCACCCCTTCCCCGCCATGGTCCGCGACTTCCACCGGGTGATCGGGGTGGAGGCCCGCCGGCAGATCCTGGAGCGGACAGGCCGGCTGCCCGACGCCGTCGCCGCCTGTGTCGGCGGCGGTTCCAACGCGATCGGGCTCTTCCACGCGTTCGTCCCGGACACCGGGGTACGGCTGCTCGGCTTCGAGCCCGCCGGACACGGCATCGAGACCGGCGAACACGCGGCCACTCTCTCCGCCGGTGAGCCGGGCATTCTGCACGGCTCGCGTTCCTACGTACTGCAGGACGAGGAGGGCCAGATCACCGAGCCCTACTCGATCTCCGCGGGACTGGACTACCCGGGCATCGGCCCCGAGCACGCGTATCTGAAGGACATCGGGCGCGGTGAGTACCGCGCGATCACCGATGACCAGGCCATGCAGGCGCTGCGGCTGCTCTCCCGCACCGAGGGCATCATCCCGGCCATCGAGTCTGCGCACGCGCTGGCCGGCGCGCTGGACCTCGGCAATGAGCTGGGCAAGGACGGTCTGATCGTGGTCAATCTGTCCGGCCGCGGTGACAAGGACATGGACACGGCTGCCCGCTACTTCGGGCTGTACGGCGCGGACGCGGAGGTCACCAAGTGAGCGGGAACATCGAGCTGCTGAGTTCGGTTCTCGGCCGGGCGAAGGGGGAGGACAGGTCGGCGCTCATCGCCTATCTGCCGGCCGGATTCCCCACCGTCGACGGCGGGATCGCCGCGGTCAAGGCGGTGCTGGAGGGCGGCGCCGACATCGTGGAAGTGGGACTGCCGCACAGCGACCCGGTCCTCGACGGCCCGGTCATCCAGACCGCGGACGACATCGCGCTCAAGGGCGGGGTGAAGATCGCCGATGTGATGCGCACGGTGCGTGAGGCCCATGAGGCGACCGGTGCGCCGATCCTTGTGATGACGTACTGGAACCCCATCGACCGGTACGGCGTGGAGCGCTTCACCGCCGAGCTGGCAGAGGCGGGCGGCGCCGGGTGCATCCTGCCCGACCTCCCGGTCCAGGAGTCCGCACTGTGGCGGGAGCACGCCGACAAGCACGGTCTGGCCACCGTGTTCGTGGTCGCGCCGAGCAGCAGGAACGAGCGGCTCGCGACGATCACCGCCGCGGGGTCGGGCTTCGTGTACGCCGCCTCGCTGATGGGTGTCACCGGCACCAGGGCATCCGTGGGGGAGCAGGCCCAGGACCTGGTCTCGCGCACCCGGGCCACCACCGCACTGCCGGTCTGCGTGGGGCTGGGAGTCTCGAACGCGACGCAGGCCGCCGAGGTCGCGGGGTTCGCCGACGGAGTGATTGTCGGATCCGCCTTCGTCAAGCTGATGCTGGACGCCGCCGACGAGAGCGCGGGGCTGGCAGCCGTGCGTGACCTGGCGGGCGAGCTGGCCAGGGGCGTACGCCGAAGCTGACGCCGTCGCTCGTACGGGTGGAACCGGGGCCGGGGAGGCGCGCTTGTGCCTCCCCGGTTCGTTGCTGCGGGTGTGAGCGAGAAGAACCGAGACGCGAAGAGGGCCGCCCGAGAGCGGCTCGTCGAAGAGCGCGAGAAGCAGAAGGCACGGGACCGGCGCAGGCGCGGGCTGATCGTCGGCGCGGGCCTGGTGGGCGTCCTCGCCCTGGCCGCCGTGATCGGAGTGGTCGCGGCGAATTCCGGCAAGGACGACAGCAGCAACAGTGCGAGCACGGTCGTCGCACCCCAGGGCGCGACCGGGAAGGACAGCCTGACGATCCCGGTGGGCGCGAGTGACGCGCCGTCCACGCTCACCGTCTGGGAGGACTTCAGGTGCCCGGCCTGTGATCAGTTCGAGAACGCGTTCCGCGGCACCGTCCATGAGCTGGAGAGCACCGGCCAGATCAAGGTCGAATACCACCTGGCCACCCTGATCGACGGCAACATGGGCGGATCGGGCTCGCTCCGCGCGTCCAACGCCGCCGCCTGCGCGCAGACCGCCGGAAAGTTCCCCGCCTACCACGACGTGCTGTACGAGAACCAGCCAGAGGAGACGAACGACGGCTTCGCCAAGAACAGCCGGCTGCTCCAGCTGGCGGGCAGGGTCGGCGGGCTGAGGACCTCAGCCTTCGAATCCTGTGTGAACGGCGGGAAGCACGACGGCTGGGTGAAGAAGTCCAACGAGGCCTTCCAGAAGGGCCAGTTCAGTGGGACGCCCACGGTCCAGCTGAACGGCGAAGCCGTCTATCCCAAGAAGGGCAACGAGCAGATCTCGCCCGACAACCTGAAGAAGTGGGTCGCGGAGGCGAACAAGGGCAAGAAGGCGGGAAGCCTCCCGCCCAGCCCCACGGCCTGACACCCCCGGAGCTGCTCTCGTTACCAGGACGTTGCCGGGCGGGTTGCACTGCGCCCCGCCCGGCAATGTAGCGTCGGCCTTGCCATGAACCTTGCCTACATCCCCAGTCCGTCGACCGGCGTGGTCCATCTCGGGCCGATTCCGCTGCGCGGCTATGCGTTCTGCATCATCATCGGTGTCTTCGTCGCCGTCTGGTACGGCAACAAGCGCTGGGTCGCCCGGGGCGGCAACGCCGGTACCGTGGCCGACATCGCCGTATGGGCCGTGCCCTTCGGACTGGTCGGCGGGCGGCTCTACCACGTCATCACCGACTACGAGCTGTATTTCAGCGACGGACGGGACTGGGTCGACGCCTTCAAGATCTGGCAGGGCGGCCTGGGGATCTGGGGCGCGGTGGCGCTCGGCGCGGTCGGCGCCTGGATCGGCTGCCGCCGGCGCGGCATCCCCCTGCCTGCCTGGGCCGACACCCTGGCTCCCGGTCTCGCCTTCGCCCAGGCCATCGGGCGGTGGGGCAACTGGTTCAACCAGGAGCTGTACGGCAGGCCCACGGACGTGCCCTGGGCACTGAAGATCAGTGCGGGCACGGACCGGGTCGCCGGAACGTACCACCCGACCTTCCTGTACGAGTCTCTCTGGTGCGTCGGCGTCGGCCTGCTGGTGATCTGGGCCGACCGCCGCTTCCGCCTCGGGCACGGCCGGGCCTTCGCGCTGTACGTCGCCGCCTACTGCGTCGGGCGCGGCTGGATCGAGTACATGCGGGTCGACGACGCGCATCACATCCTCGGTCTGCGGCTCAACGACTGGACCGCGCTGATCATGTTCCTGCTCGCCGTGACGTACTTCGTCGTATCGGCCAGGCTGCGGCCGGGGCGCGAGGAGATCGTGGAACCCGCCGCTGTCACCACGTCCGGAGAGAAGGACGCCGACGCGACAGGGGACGACACCGGCAGTTCCGCTGGGGCCGCCACCGGTGACGCCGACGACGCGGACGGGAAGGAAAGCGGCGCCGGGGCGGCGAGCGACGGCACGGACGCGAAGAGCGGCGATCCTGCGGACGGCGCCGGTCCGGTGAAGTCCGAGGACGCCGAAGAGGCCGGGGCCCACAAGAGCTGAGCGCACCGCACCCGACGGCGAGGGCCGCAGGACCGTGATCGGTCCTGCGGCCCTCGCCCTGTGTCCGGCCCCAGCGGTTCCGCGGCCCGCGGCGGGCTGATGTCAGCGGCCGCCCCGCCGGGACAGCTCCAGCGTGCGCCGGGCGCCCGCCACCACAGCGGCATCCACGAAACGCCCGTCCGCGAGCGCCAGCGCACCCGCGTCGCCGGCCGCCGCCAGCACGATGTCCTCCGCCGCGCTGACCTCCTCCCGGCTCGGCAGATAGGCCTGCTCGATCACCGGCAGCTGGGCCGGGTGAATAGCCGCGCGCCCCAGGAATCCGAGTGCCCGGCCCCTGGCGCAGGACGCGGCAAGGCCGTCCAGATCCCGCACATCGGGGAAGACCGACTGCGCGGGCGGGGCCAGACCCGCCGCCCGCGCGGCGATCACCGCACGGCTGCGCGGCCAGGCGAGACCCGCCTCGTCCAGCACACCCAGATCGGCGCGGAGGTCCGCCTCGCCGAGGGCCAGGCCGCATACCGTCGGGGTCGCCGTGGCGATCTCGTAGGCGCGCTCCACCCCCAGCGCCGACTCCAGTATCGGGAAGAGCGGCAGATCCGCCCGCCCGCCGGCCGCGGCCCAGCCGGCGACCCCGCGCACCTCGGCGGCGCCGCCGGCCTTGGGCAGCCGCAGCCCGGCCAGACCGGGCAGGGCCGCGAGCGCGCGGACATCGTCCTGGGCGAGGGGCCCGTCCAGTGCGTTGATCCGCACATGCACCGGGGAGGGCCCGGGAACGGGGTCGGAGAGGAGTTCGGCAGTGGCCTCACGGGCGTATGCCTTGCGGTCGGGGGCGACCGCGTCCTCCAGGTCGACCAGTACCACATCGGCGCCGCTGTGCAGCGCCTTCGCGACCACCTCCGGCCGGTCACCCGGCACATACAGCCAGGTCAGTACCGTGTTCACCGGACCGTCCCGGACTCACGGAGAGCGGCGATGTCCGAGGTGTCCAGGCCGAGCCCGGAAAGCACCTCATCGGTGTCGGCGCCGTGCGGCCGGCCCGCCCATCGGATGGCGCCGGGCGTCCCGGAGAGCCGGAACAGCACGTTCTGCATCCGGACGGTGCCCAGTTCCTCGTCCGGCACCTCGGCGAAGGTGCCCAGCGCGCGGTACTGCGGATCCTCCATCGCGTCGGCGATGTCGTAGACCGGGGCGATGGCGGCCTGCGCTTCCTCGAAGGCCGCCATCACCTCCGCCCTGTCGTGCCGGGCGATCCATCCGCTGACCGCCTCGTCCAGCTCGTCGGCGTGCCGGGCGCGCTGCGCACCGGAGGCGAACCACGGCTCATCGATGACGTCGGGGCGTCCCACCAGCCGCATCACCCGCTCCGCGATCGACTGGGCGGACGTCGACACGGCGACCCACTTGCCGTCGCGTGTGCGGTAGGTGTTCCGCGGGGCGTTGTTGTTGGAGCGGTTGCCGGTGCGCGGCTGCACATAGCCGAGCTGGTCGTACCAGATGGCCTGCGGCCCGAGCACCGCGAGCATCGGCTCGATGATCGCCATGTCGACGATCTGCCCCTGCCCGGTCCTGTCCCGGCCGGTGAGCGCGGCCATCACGGCGTACGCGGTGGCGAGCGCGGCGACCGAGTCGGCCAGTCCGAAGGGCGGCAGGGTGGGCGGGCCGTCGGGCTCGCCGGTCATCGCCGCGAAGCCGCTCATGGCCTCGGCGAGGGTGCCGAATCCCGGACGTCGCGCATAGGGACCGAACTGGCCGAAGCCCGTCACCCTGGCCAGCACCAGTCGCGGGTTCGCCTCGGACAGCCGGTCCCAGCCCAGACCCCACTTCTCCAGGGTGCCGGGACGGAAGTTCTCGATGATCACATCGGCATCGGCGGCGAGCCGGAGCAGCACATCACGGCCACCGGGTGTGGACAGATCGAGCGTGATGGTGCGCTTGTTCCTGCCCAGCAGCTTCCACCACAGACCGATCCCGTCCTTGCTCGGGCCGTGGCCGCGCGAGGGGTCGGGCCGGTCCGGGTGCTCGACCTTGACGACATCGGCGCCGAAGTCGCCGAGCAGGGTGGCGGCCAGCGGGCCCGCGAAGAGCGTGGCGAGATCGAGCACCCGCATCCCCTCGAGGGGAGCCGGCGCCCGGCTGCCTGCCGGGATGTCCTTCGGTTCGTCGTCAGTCATCGGGTGTTCCTCACGTACAGTGCGTCGATCTCGGTTCGATGGGGCATGGAGGCACCGGCTCCGGGACGCTGCACACTCAGCGCGGAGGCGGCCGACGCCCAGGCCATCGCCTCCAGGACCGGCCGCCCCTCGCCGACGGCGACAGCCAGGGCCCCGACGAAGGTGTCCCCCGCCGCGGTGGTGTCCACCGCCCGCACCGGCAGTGCGGGCACGGTCACCGGGCCGGTGCCACGGGCCGCGTGCAGACTCCCCGCCGCACCCAGGGTGACGACGACCTCGGGAACCAGGTCGAGCAGCGCGGTGGCCGCACGGTGCGGGTCCCCGCAGCCGGTGAGCGCCGCGGCCTCGTGCTCGTTGGGCACCAACAGGTCGGTGAGCGACAGGAGTTCATCGGGCAGCTGCTGCGCGGGGGCGGGTGTCAGGACGGTACGCACACCGTTCGCGCGGGCCGAACGGGCGCCCGCGAGCACTCCGGACATGGGCAGTTCGAGCTGGAGCAGCAGTGCTCCGGACGCGCCGATCCTGGCCTCGTCGCCGTCCGCGAGGGCGGTGACCGTGCCATTGGCGCCGGGGACCACCACGATCGCGTTGCCGCCCTCGTCGTCGACCACGATGTGCGCGGTGCCGCTCGGGCCCTGCACGGTCCGCAACCCGGAGATCTCCACACCGGATTCGGCCAGCGCGGTGCGCAGCCGGTCTCCGAAACCGTCGTCGCCTACGGCGCCGATCATGGTGACCCTGCCACCCGCCCGGGCCGCGGCCACCGCCTGGTTGGCACCCTTGCCGCCGGGAACCGTACGGAACTCCCGTCCCGTCACGGTCTCCCCGCGCCGGGGCGCCGTGGCGACGTACGCCACCAGATCCATGTTGGTGGAGCCCAGCACGGTCAGCGTGGCGGCTGATGGTTCCCCGCTCATGTCCTCGCGTCCCCTCCGCCGGCGTGGCGCAGGGTGCGCTCGGCCAGCTCGTCGAAACCGATACCGTCCAGACCACCGACCGTGGTGGCCAGCCGATTCCTCAACGGCTTCGTCCAGCGCTCGGGTACGGCCTGCGGGCCGCCCGCGAGGAGACCCGCCACGCTGCCTGCCGTCGCACCGTTGGAGTCGGTGTCCCAGCCGCCGGACACCGCACGGCAGATGGACCCGGTGAAGTCGCCGTCCGCATGGGTCAGCGCCGCGGCCAGCAGCGCCGCGTTCGGCAGCACATGCACCCAGTGGTGGTCCCCGTACGCCGTGTGCAACTCGTCCACCACCGACTCGAACCCCCCGGCGGTGCCCAGCGGTTCCGCGACAGCCCGCTCGATACCGAACCGCACGGCGGCCGCGAAGCGGGAGCGGGGCGGTACGACGCGCAGACCGGCCCGCAGCGCGCCGTGCACGTCGCACTGCCCGCCCGCGGCGGCCGCGATCACCGCAGCGGCGAACATCTCGCCGTACACACCGTTCGCCGTATGGGTGAGGACCGCGTCCCGCCAGGCGGCGGACGCGGCCCTTGCCGGATCGCCCGGGTTGGTCCAGCCAAAGATGTCCGCCCTGATCTGCGCGCCGATCCACTCGCGGAACGGATTGCGGTACACCGCACTGTCCGGTGGCTCGATCCCGCAGAGCAGATTGCGGTACGCGGCCCGCTCGGCCGTGAAGGTACGCCCGGCCGGCAGCTCGTCCAGCCAGAGCTGCGCCACATCGGCGGTGGTGAAGCCGGGGCCGTAGCGGTCGAGCAGCAACAGACCGAGCAGCGGGTAGTTGAGGTCGTCGTCCTCGGGCGCGCCGTCGATGTTCTCGGCGAGCGAAGTGGGACGCGAGCGGCGGTTCCACGGATGTGCGGCGGCGATCTCCGGATCGAGACCTGACGCGGTGAACCAGTTGTCCAGAGGCCAGTTGCCGGTGGAGCGGGCGATGGCCCTGATGCCGCTCAGGGTGAGCTTCTCGACCGGCTTGCCGAGCACGCAGCCGGCTGCGCGGCCCAGCCAGGACGCCTCCAGACGGCTGCGCAGCGCCTCCTGGCCGGCGGCGGCCCGGTGGACCGGCGCGGGCCAGTCGGCGCACCGGGAGCGGATGTCGTCGAGCCCGGTGGGCTCGTCCGCGGCCAGCGGGGACGCTACGGCGGCCAGTTCGTCCAGGATTTCTCCAGCGATGCGACGCAGCTCGGGGTCGGCGGGCCCGGGCGACGCACCGGCCCGCCCGGGGGCCGGATGGCCTCCGGCGGCCGTCCAGCGGCGCTCCGCCTCCGTCGTGTCACGCCCGTCCTGCGCGGCCTGGCGCAGTTCGTGGCCCACCAGATCCTCGGGCTGCACCCAGGTCAGCCGCAGCGGGCCGCCCGCACCGGGGGCCGTCATCGGGCACCCGCGATGGCACCGAAGAACTCCTCGTGCTCGCGGCGGCGTTCCAGGTCGCGTGCGAACACCTCGCGGGTGACGGTGGCGAGGGCGGTGGCCGGCGCGTGCAGATCGAGACGGCTGGCGGTGGCCACGTCCGCCGCCCACTCGGTCGGTACCGCGTCCTCGCCGTGCAGCGCACCGATGATCGCGCCGCTCATGGTCGCGATGGAGTCGCAGTCGCGGCCGTAGTTGACCGAGCCGAGCACGCTCTCACGGAAGTCGCCGCGGCCCGCCAGCAGCATGCCGAGCGCCACCGGCAGCTCCTCGATGGAGTGCAGTCGCGAGGGCCGCCGGGCGCCGAGCGAGGGCTTGCGGTACTCGGGGCCCACCGTGTCGAACGGGGCCACCGCTTCACGCAGCGGCTTCAGGGCCGACTCGAATCCCTCGTGCCGCGCGGCGACTTCGCAGACCGCCTCTATCGCGTCCCGGGTGCCGTCCTTCGCCAGCGCCAGCGCATCCGCCACGACGGAGCCGGGGGTCGCACCCGGCTTGCAGGCCGCGGCGACCGCCGCGGCGAAGACCGCCGCCGCCTCCCGTCCGTAACTGGACTGGTGGGCACCGGCGATGTCGAGAGCCTCGGCGTAGGCGTTCGCCGGGCTGCCCGCGTTGACCAGGCCGACCGGCGCCATGTACATCGCCGCACCGCAGTTCACGATGTTGCCGACACCCGCCTCACGCGGATCGATGTGCCCGTAGTGCAGCCGCGCGACGATCCATTTCTCGGCCAGGAAAATCCGCTGCAACGGCAGTGCCTCGGCCTCGAGTTCGGGAATCCAGCGGGGTGTTCCCATCAGGTCCGGCACCAGATGATCGGCCACCGCGTAGGCGTCCAGGTGGTCGCGCACCGTTTCGTACACGCGGATCAGCGCGTGCGTCATCAAGGTGTCGTCGGTGACATGGCCGTCGCCCTTGTGGTACGGCGCGATCGGGCGGGCGGTCCGCCACGCGTCCTTGTAGAAGGGCTCCACGATGCCCTGGACCCGGCCACCGTGCCGCTCGCTGATCGCCTCGGGCGTCCAGCCCTCCACCGGGCCGCCCAGGGCGTCCCCGACTGCCGCGCCGATCAGGGCGCCGGTGGTGCGGTCCTCCAGGGAGTGGTTGGGGACGGTCATGATCGGGTTCCTTCCGGCGAAGCTGGCAGACGAACGGAGAGATGTGAGGAGAGCTCGGCGGCGACCTCGACGAGGTCGGTGCCGGCGAGTTGGGGCAGGGCGCAGCCGACCAGAGTGCGGCAGCTGTCCCGCCAGGTGGCCGGCAGCGCACCGGCCCCCGACACCGCGCCGGTGAGGGCGCCCGCCAGGGCAGGCGCGGAGTCGGCGACCCGCGAGAGGCAGGCGGCGGCGGGCACCGCTTCGGCCAGGGAGCCACCGGCCGCGAGAGCCATCGCCAGCGCGACGGGGACCGTCTCGGCCGCGGCGATCCCGTAGCTGTAGACATGGTCGACGATCTCGTGTTCCAGCACCGGGACCAGCTCGAACGCGCTGCCCGGCTGACCCGGTCTGGCAGCCGTCGCGGTGCGCGCCAGCGCCACCGCGTGCACGGCGTTGCGCCGGATCTCGCTGCCCTCCGGGAGCTGGGCCAGCGCCTCGTCCACACAGCTCTCCACTGACCCGCCGCCGAGAGCCGCGGAGACCGCCGCCGCCATCGCGCGGGCGCCGTGCACCCCGTCGCCGTCCTGGGTGTACCGGGCGTCGAACTCGGCGAGATCCGCGGCCGCCGCCGGATCCCCGGGGTGGACCACCGCGAGCACGGTGGCGCGCACACAGGCGGCGTCGTCGAAGTGATGCGGATTGTCATGACCGGTTGCCGGCGGGCGCAGTCCGGCCGCCAGATTGCCCAGACCGGCGCGCACCGAGATCCGGGCCCGCAGGGGCATCAGCGCCGACTCGATCTCGTCCACCTGCGCGGAGGCCGCGGCCACCTCGTCGGCGAGCGCGTTCCAGGCCAGCGCCAGCGCCGAGCGCACCCGCTGCTGCGGTGAGAGATCGCTGTGACCCGACGAGGCGGCGGAAAGCACCGCCTGTGCGGTGAACGTCGCCCACTCGGCGTCGTCCGAAGGGCCCAGCTGGAGCGGTGCGGGAGGCTGGTTGAGAGCGATCGGCACCGGAAGGGTGGTGGTCGCGTTCTGTTCGGCGAAGGTGTCCAGCTCACGGGTGAGCCTGCGGGTCCAGTTGGGCAGCAGGGCGGCGCGGTGCCGCCCGGCCGGCCAGCCCGCGGCGTCGCCCGCCGCGATTCCCAGCAGCAGCCCCTCGACGCGGCGGCAGGGGTCGGACTCCGGGCGCCCGGTGGTGGAATGGGTCAGTTGTGTCGTCACGACGCGGCCTTCCTGTTGTCGTCCCGCGGAATGAGCCGGTCGGCGATATCGAGGATGTGGAGCCCGGCCATCGCGGGCAGGCAGCTGCCGCGCACCGGGCCGATGGCGTCGGCCCAGTGGGCCGGAATGCCCGACTCACCGCCCAGCGCCCCGGCGAGCGAGCCCGCGACGGCAGCCGTGGTGTCGGCGTCGCGGCCCATGTTGACGGCGCTCAGCACGGACGCCGAGAAGTCCCCGCGGGCGGCGATGAACGCGCCGAATGCCAGACCGACGGCCTCCGGTGCCAGATCGGTCCACGGGTAGCCGCCGATCACCACGGCGGAACGCACCGCGCGCTCGACGGGCAGCGGGGAGCCGTCGGGCGCCGGCACCGCACGCCGGGCCGCGCTCACCGCGCGGTGCAGCGAACGTGCGGTCCAGGAGTCATCGGGCACCACCGACAGCGCGGCCTGCACCACCGCGTCGGGACTGTCGCTCACCATGGCGGCCGCGACTCCCGCGGCGACGGCCTGCCCCCCGTAGATGCCCTCGCCGTCATGACTGACCGTGCCGTCGACGGCGACCAGCCTTGCGGCTTCCGCCGGCCGCCCCGTGGCGTACACCCCGAAGGGTGCGGCCCGCATGGCGAGACCGTCGCTCCAGGCGTGCCGGTGCTGGGCGGAGATGGGCGCGGCGAGGCCTCGTCTGAGGTTCTCCAGGGTGCCGCGCTCGCTGAAGCCCGCACCGCGGAAGGGGCCTTCGTCGCGGTCCGCGATCCACAGGTGCCAGGCCGCCTCGACATGCGCGACGGTGAGTGCGGAACCGTGCTCGGCCAGCAGCAGCCCCGAGAAGATCGCGTACTCGGTGTCGTCGGTCCCGGCCGGCTCGGCCGAGACGAACCCCTCGATACGCCCCCAGCGTTCGCGGATCTGAGACGGTTTCATGTTCTCCGCGGGGGCGCCCAGCGCATCGCCAACGGCGAGGCCGAGCAGTGCGCCGCGGGCACGGTCCCGCAGCGAACGCGGGACGTCGGCCCGCTCGGACCGGAGCCGGGTCACCGGCTGTCCGTCTGCTTCGGGGGAGGGTTCGGGGCTGCCGCTCATGGTGCTGATCGTGCTCATTTCTGGGGTTGTGCCGGGGCTCGTACGGGGCGCGTCAGCGCTGGTACCGGTCGAGGACGCGCTGACCGTCGCCGGCGAGCTTGCCGCGCAGCGAATCCGGACCGATCGAGCCGTTGTAGTACTCCTGGAAGGCCGGGGTGGCGATCTTGTCCTTCCACTCGGCGTAGCCGCGCACCCCGAGAACGGGGGAGGGGACCAGGTCGCCGGAGATCCTGTTGCCGGTGCGCCAGCCGTTTTTGGTGGTGTTGAGTGCCGGGTCCTTGAGTGCCGAAGTGCTGTTGGGAAGCAGCCAGTCGCCGAGGGCGAGGCGCGCCGCGTTCCTGCCCTGGGTGAGGAAGGAGATGAAGTCGGCCGCCGCCTGTTTGTGCTTCGAGTCCTGCGAGACCGAGAGGGTCTGCGGGACGACGCCCTGCTGCCGTCCCTCTGGGCCGCTGCCCGCCGGCATCGGCAGCACCGTCCAGCCGAAGCCCTTGGGCGCCTGCTGCTGGACCTGCTGCCGGTAGGAGAAGTTCAGCGGCACCATGGCGTACTTGCCGGCGAAGAAGCCGGGCAGGGTGTCACCGCCGCCCATGCCCAGGCTGCTCTTCGGCGCGGTGTGGTCCTGATTGATCTGACGGTTGATCACCCGCGAGACCGCCGAGTCCGCCGCGCCGAAACTCACTTTGTTCTTGCCGTCCACCCGCGCGAAGACGGCGCCGCCGGTGGAGACGGCGCTGTTGACCGACTGGCTCACCGGCTCCTTCATCGACCAGGCCACGCCGTACTGCCCGGTCTTTCCGCCCGGGCCCCGCACGGTGAGCTTCTTCGAGGCCTGCTCGAACTCCGCCCAGCTCCACGGGTGGGCGGCTGTCGGGATGCGCACGCCGGACGCCTTCAGCAGCTTGGTGTTGGCGACCAGCACCCGCGGCTCCTGGAGGAACGGCACGCCGTAGACGCCCTTGCCGAAGGTGGTCATGGACCAGGACTGCCGAGGGATGTCCTGCTTCAGCGACCGGGGCAGCCTGCCCCGCAGATCGGCGAGGTAGCCGCCGTACGCGAAGTCGGTGAGGTCGGAGGCGTCGTCATGGATGATGTCCGGCGCCCGGCCGCCCTCGAACGACGTCAGCAGCTGGTCGTGAATACCGTCCCAGCTGCCCTGGACGTATTTCACCCGGACATCGGGGTGGGCCCTGTTCCACTCCGCGACCAGTGCCTTGTTGGCGGCGACGGAGTCCTTCTGCCAGGCCAGGCTGAGGAATTCGAGGGTGACATGGCCCGAGGAGTCGTCACTTCCGCCGCCGCAACCGGTGACGAAGGTGAGTGCGGCGGCCGCGCCCAGCGCGGGCAGAGCGGTACGGACACGGGTACGGATGCGCATCAGCCCTTCACCGCCCCTGCGAGCATGCCGCCGACGAGCCTGCGCTGCAGCAGCGCGAAGAACAGCAGGCTGGGAATCGTGGCGATGACGGAGGCCGCCGCGAGCGGACCGAGATCCGCTGCGCCCTCCGCACCGGTGAATCGGGTGAGGATCACGGACATCGTCTGGTTCTCCGGGGACTTGAGCAGGACGAGGGCGAAGAAGAACTCGTTCCACGCGGTGACGAAGGTGAACATCGCCGTGGCCACGAGACCGGGGGTGAGCAGCGGGAGGACCACGCTCACCAGCGTCCGCAGCCGCCCGGCGCCGTCGACGGCCGCGGCCTCCTCCAGCGTGATCGGCACGGCCTTGACGTATCCCTGGAGCATCCAGAGCGAGAACGGCAGGTTCCAGACCACGTAGACCGCGACCAGGCCCGCGAGGGAGTCGATCAGATGGAGGTTCTTCAGCACCAGGAACAGCGGGATGATGATCAGCACGAACGGGAACATCTGGCTGAACAGAACCCAGCCGTTGGCGGCCCGCGACATCCTGCTGCGGAAGCGCACCAGGGCGTAGGCGGCGGGGACGGCGAGCGCGACCGCGATCACCGTGGCGCTGCCCGACACGATCAGGCTGTTCAGCGCGGAGTGCAGCAGCGGCTGGGCGTCGAACGCCGCCCTGAAATTGTCCAGCGTCGGATGCCGGGGCAGCCACGTCGGATCGATGGAACCGAGCTCCCTGGGCGACTTGAACGCGGTGGAGACCAGCCACACCAGCGGGAAGGCCAGGAAGACCAGGTAGCACAGGAGGGCGAGGTACTGGCCGGTGCGGCCGGCCGTCCGCCGGGCGCGCAGGCTTGTGGGGACACTCATGCCGTCTCCTCCTTCAGCTTCTTGCGCAGGAACAGGGTGAGGAAGACGGCGACGACGGCGACCATCACCAGGCCCATGGCGGCGGCGTAGCCGAACTGGCCGTATTTGAAGGCCTCTTCGTAGGCGAAGAGGCTCGGGAGCCGGGTCCTGCCGCCGGGGCCGCCCTGCGTCAGCACATAGACCAGGCCGAACGAGTTGAAGTTCCAGATGAAGTTCAGTGCGGTCACGGCGACCACCACCGGCTTGAGCGCCGGCCAGGTGACGGTGGTGAAGCGGCGCCACATTCCGGCGCCGTCGAGGTTCGCGGCCTCCTTCAGCTCGACCGGAACGTTCTGCAGTCCGGCCAGAAGTACCACGGTGGTCTGCGGCATGCCCGCCCACACGCCGACCACGATGACGGCCGGAAGTGCGACCGAGAGACTGGTGAGCCAGTCGATGTTCTGGTGGATCAGATGCAGCTGCGTCAGCGTCTTGTTGAGGATGCCCGCGTCCGGGTGGTAGACGAGGCGCCACATGATGCCGACCACGACCTCGGGCATCGCCCAGGGGACGAGCGCCAGAGTGCGGGCCAGCCAGCGGAAGCGCAGGTTCTCGTTGAGCAGCAGGGCCAGACCGAGCGCCAGCAGGAACTGCAGCCCGGTGACGCAGACAGCCCAGATGATGCCGATCCTGAACGACTCCCAGAACAGCGAGTCGTGCCAGATGTCGGTGAAGTTGGCGATACCGGTGAACTGCGTGGGTGATGTGCGCCCGGCCTGCGAGTCGGTGAACGCGAGCGAGAGACCGTACAGCAGGGGCCCCACGCTGAGCACCAGGACCGGGATCAGTGCGGGGGCCAGCAGGAACCATGCGCCCCGGTCCAGGCCCAGGGCGCGTTTGCGCTGCTCGGGGGAGCGGGGCGGCGGGGTGCCGCGGTGGCCCGGGGCCTCATTGCCCCGGGTTGCGGTGAGACTCATACGGACCTCGGCTTCTCCAGGTCGGTCGCCGGCGCGGTCGAGGCGCGTACGACGAGGCGGGGTATGGCGGTGGTGTGCTGGGGCGCCCGGGGTGCGGGCCCCGTCCCGAGCCGGGCGAGCAGCATCTCGGCCGCCGTTCTGCCGCGCTCGGTCGAACCGAGATCAACGCTGGTGAGCGGCGGCCAGGCGGCCTGGGCGAAGCTGCTGTCGTCCATCCCCGCGACGGCGATGTCCCCGGGGATCCGCAGACCCCGGGAGTGCAGCGTCCTGACGGCACCGACCGCCAGCACGTCGTTGGCGCAGAAGAGCGCGTCCGGCCCGGCGCCGAGCAACTGCTCAGCGGCCGTGGCACCGGCCTCGGTGGAGAACTCCGTGTTCACCACGAGCGCCTCGTCGTAGGGCAGACCCAGACCGGCGAGTGCCGTGCGGTAGCCGGTCGCGCGGTTGCGCCCGGGCACCGTGTCGAGCGGTCCGTTGACGAAGGCGATCCGGCGCCTTCCGGTGTCGTACAGGTGCCGCACGGCGAGGGCGACGCCCCGCACCGAGTCGGTGCGGACGCTGTCGACCGGTACGGACTCCGGTACCGAACCGATGATGACGACGGGGGCCGCCGCCGTGCTCAGCGCCTGGGCATAGGCGTCGGTGACGCGGATGGGGCAGAGGATCAGCCCGTCGCTCGTGCGGTCGCTGAGGCTGCGGATCACGGCGAGCTCGTCGTCGACGACCGCATCGGTGGAATGCAGCAGAAGCCGGTATCCGGCGGCCCTGGTGACGGCCTGGATCCCGCGGACCATCGCGACGTACACCGGGTTGCCGATGTCCTCCATCGCGAAGGTCAGCTGCCGGGTCCTGCCGCCCTTGAGGGACCGGGCGACCGCATTGGGTACGTAGCCCAGCTCCGCGACCGCCTGTTCGACCTTCTGCACGGTCGCCGGACGCGCGCTCATCCCGTTGAGCACCCGGGAGACGGATGCGATGGAGACCCCTGCATGTTCGGCGATCGACACGATGGTCGGTGGCCCGTTCTGCGACATGACTGCCCCTGAGCGTCCGGTGATGTGCAAGGCGGCTACGGCTGTAAAGGTTTTCAGAAACTGGAAACGTTTACAGATGTTGCGTACATGTTTCTCGGACGTCAATGAGCACGCCGTGTGATGCATCTCTCGAAGAAGTTTCCGAAGGATCGGATTGAGGCTGGTCCGGCCCGGTCCCGACCTTGGTAAGTACGGCCTTCCTTGCTGGCGGGAGGCCTTTTTCGTGCGTACTTTCGAAGCTGTTGGTGAGCTGGCAGAGGGGCGGGACAGATGTCCATCATCGAGAACGAGGCGACGCTGCACGAGGCGCATCGCGACAACCACACGCATCGCGACGTCAACGGCGGCTGGCTGCGCCCGGCGGTCTTCGGGGCGATGGACGGACTGGTCTCCAACCTCGCCCTGATGACCGGGGTGGCGGGCGGTGACGTCACCCACCGCACCATCGTGATCACCGGACTCGCGGGACTGGCGGCCGGTGCGTTCTCGATGGCCGCGGGGGAGTACACGTCGGTGGCCTCACAGCGCGAGCTGGTCGAGGCCGAGCTGGACGTGGAGCGGCGGGAGCTGCGCAAGCACCCGATGGACGAGATGCAGGAACTGGCCGCGCTCTACGTGTCCCGGGGTGTCGAACCCGACCTCGCGGCCGCCGTGGCCGAGCAGCTCTCCAGGGACCCGGAGCAGGCCCTGGAGATCCACGCGAGGGAGGAGCTGGGCATCGACCCGGACGACCTGCCGTCGCCAATGGTCGCCGCGGTGTCGTCCTTCGGCGCCTTCGCGTTGGGCGCCCTGCTGCCCGTGCTTCCCTATCTGCTCGGCGCCGGCACTCTCTGGCCCGCCCTGCTGCTCGCGCTGGTCGGGCTCTTCGGCTGTGGCGCCGTGGTGGCGAGGGTCACTGCACGCTCCTGGTGGTACAGCGGGCTCAGGCAGCTGACACTGGGAGGAGCGGCCGCCGGAATCACGTACGCGCTGGGCGCACTGTTCGGCACCGCCCTGGGGTGAGACACTATGCAGAGTGCGACATAGTCAATCATCGGCAGCCGTTGGTTACCCAGCGGTTTCGACCAGGTGTCCCCCGGGCATAAGGCGGAGGCGCCGTAGGCAATGACGCCCACTCCGCTTCGGGTCGACGGGTAGCGGTCCGGCCCTCGTGATGTCACTTCACCGCAGACCGGTGTCCGCATGTTGGAATGATTCATCCGCTTTTCGAGAATCGCTCCATCATGTAACCTGCTCGAAATTTCGCTGAGGGCCAACGTCGTCCCTACGCACATGCATATGCCACGACGACGACGGGAGAGCCGATGCGCATCCACGCCTGGTCGCCCATGGACGGTCGCCCCGCCCAGCAGGGGATGTACGACCCCCGCAACGAACACGACGCCTGCGGTGTCGGGTTCGTGGCCACTCTTACCGGTGTGGCCAGCCATGAGCTGGTCGAACAGGCGCTGACCGTACTGCGCAACCTCGAACACCGCGGCGCCACCGGCTCCGAGCCGGACTCCGGTGACGGTGCGGGAATCCTGCTCCAGGTCCCGGATGCCTTCCTGCGCGAGGTCGCCGGCTTCGGACTTCCCGAAGCGGGCGCGTACGCCGTCGGCACCGCCTTCCTCCCGCTCGCCGAGGTCTCGTCCGCTGTCTCGCAGATCGAGACGATCGCGGCAGAGGAGGGCCTCACCGTTCTCGGCTGGCGCGAGGTTCCGGTCACACCGGATCTGCTCGGCAACGGCGCCCGCGCCACCATGCCGGAATTCCGTCAGCTCTTCGTCGCCGACGCGGCCGCCGGCCCGGACGCCGCGCCCGTGACGGGCATCGCGCTCGACCGCAAGGCCTTCGTCCTGCGCAAGCGTGCCGAGCGTGAGGCCGGGGTGTACTTCCCCTCGCTCTCCGCCCGCACCATCGTCTACAAGGGCATGCTCACGACGGGGCAGCTGGAGCCGTTCTTCCCGGACCTCTCCGACCGCCGCCTCGCGACCACCATCGCCCTGGTGCACTCGCGCTTCTCGACCAACACCTTCCCCAGCTGGCCGCTGGCCCACCCGTACCGCTTCGTCGCGCACAACGGCGAGATCAACACGGTCAAGGGCAACCGCAACTGGATGAAGGCCCGTGAGTCGCAGCTCGCATCGGAGCTCTTCGGCTCCGAGAAGCTGGACCGCATCTTCCCGGTCTGCACTCCGGATGCCTCGGACTCCGCCTCCTTCGACGAGGTCCTCGAGCTGCTTCACCTCGGTGGCCGCTCGCTCCCGCACTCGGTGCTGATGATGGTCCCCGAGGCGTGGGAGAACCACGACTCGATGGACCCGGCCCGCCGCGCCTTCTACCAGTACCACTCCACGATGATGGAGCCCTGGGACGGCCCGGCCTGCGTCACCTTCACCGACGGCACCCAGGTCGGCGCGGTCCTCGACCGCAACGGTCTGCGCCCGGGCCGCTACTGGGTCACCGACGACGGCCTCGTCGTGCTCTCGTCCGAGGTCGGCGTCCTGGACATCGACCCGGCGAAGGTCGTCCGCAAGGGCCGCCTCCAGCCCGGCCGGATGTTCCTCGTCGACACCGCGGAACGCCGCATCATCGAGGACGACGAGATCAAGGCGTCCCTCGCCGCCGAGCAGCCGTACCAGGACTGGCTGGAGACCGGCGAGATCGAGCTCGAGGACCTCCCCGAGCGCGAGCACATCGTGCACACCCACGCCTCGGTCACCCGCCGCCAGCAGACCTTCGGCTACACCGAGGAGGAGCTGCGCGTCATCCTCGCGCCGATGGCCCGTACATCGGGCGAGCCGCTCGGTTCCATGGGCACGGACTCGCCGATCGCCGCGCTCTCCGCACGCCCCCGGCTGCTCTTCGACTACTTCACCCAGCTCTTCGCGCAGGTCACCAACCCGCCGCTGGACGCCATCCGCGAGGAGCTCGTCACCTCGCTGCGCTCCACGCTGGGCCCGGCAGGCAACATCCTCGAGCCGACGGCGGCCGCCTGCCGCAGCGTCACGCTGCCCTTCCCGGTGATCGACAACGACGAGCTCGCCAAGCTGATACACATCAACGCCGACGGCGACATGCCAGGCATGAAGGCCGCCACGCTGGCCGGTCTCTACCGTGTCGGCGGCGGTGGCGACGCCCTCGCCGCCCGGCTGAAGGACATCTGCGACGAGACCGACGCCGCCATCGAGGCGGGCGCCCGGCTGATCGTCCTCTCGGACCGTCACTCCGACGCCGAGCACGCACCGATCCCCTCGCTGCTGCTCACATCGGCCGTGCACCATCACCTGATCCGCACCAAGCAGCGCACCCAGGTGGGCCTGCTGGTCGAGGCCGGTGACGTACGCGAGGTGCACCATGTCGCGCTGCTGATCGGCTTCGGCGCGGCCGCGGTCAACCCGTACCTCGCGATGGAGTCCGTCGAGGACCTCGTCCGCGCGGGCACCTTCATCGAAGGCCTGGAGCCCGAGCAGGCCATCCGCAACCTGATCTACGCACTCGGCAAGGGCGTGCTGAAGGTGATGTCCAAGATGGGCATCTCCACCGTCGCCTCCTACCGCGGCGCACAGGTCTTCGAGGCTGTCGGCCTGGACCAGAGCTTCGTCGACACCTACTTCAACGGCACCGCCACCAAGATCGGCGGCGCCGGCCTCGAGGTCGTCGCAACCGAGGTCGCGGCCCGGCACGCCAAGGCGTACCCCGCATCAGGGATCTCCGCGTCGCACCGCAAGCTGGAGATCGGCGGCGAGTACCAGTGGCGCCGCGAGGGCGAGCCGCACCTCTTCGACCCGGAGACGGTCTTCCGCCTCCAGCACGCCGCGCGCTCGCGCCGGTACGACATCTTCAAGAAGTACACGGACCGGGTGAACGAGCAGTCCGAGCGGCTGATGACGCTCCGCGGGCTCTTCGGCTTCAAGTCCGGCCGTGAGCCGATCTCCATCGACGAGGTCGAGCCGGTCTCCGAGATCGTCAAGCGCTTCTCCACCGGCGCCATGTCGTACGGCTCCATCTCCAAGGAGGCGCACGAGACCCTCGCCATCGCCATGAACCAGCTGGGCGGCAAGTCCAACACGGGTGAGGGCGGCGAGGACGCGGACCGGCTGTACGACCCGGCACGCCGCTCGTCCATCAAGCAGGTCGCCTCCGGCCGCTTCGGTGTGACCAGCGAGTACCTGGTCAACGCGGACGACATCCAGATCAAGATGGCGCAGGGCGCCAAGCCCGGCGAGGGCGGCCAGCTGCCCGGCCACAAGGTCTACCCGTGGGTCGCCAAGACGCGTCACTCGACTCCGGGTGTCGGCCTGATCTCCCCGCCGCCGCACCACGACATCTACTCCATCGAGGACCTGGCCCAGCTGATCCACGACCTGAAGAACGCGAACCCGCAGGCGCGGATTCACGTGAAGCTGGTCTCCGAGGTCGGTGTCGGCACGGTCGCCGCGGGCGTCTCCAAGGCCCACGCGGACGTCGTCCTGATCTCCGGCCACGACGGCGGCACGGGCGCGTCCCCGCTCACCTCGCTGAAGCACGCCGGCGGCCCCTGGGAGCTCGGCCTCGCCGAGACCCAGCAGACCCTGCTGCTCAACGGCCTGCGGGACCGGATCGTGGTGCAGACCGACGGCCAGCTGAAGACCGGCCGCGACGTCATCATCGCCGCACTGCTCGGCGCTGAGGAGTTCGGTTTCGCGACTGCTCCGCTCGTGGTGTCCGGCTGCGTGATGATGCGCGTCTGTCACCTCGACACCTGCCCGGTCGGCATCGCCACCCAGAACCCGGTGCTGCGCGAACGTTTCTCCGGCAAGGCCGAGTACATCGTCAACTTCTTCCGCTTCATCGCCGAAGAGGTCCGTGAGCTCCTCGCCGAGCTGGGCTTCCGTTCCATCGAGGAGGCCGTCGGCCACGCCGAGCTCCTCGACACGGAGCGGGCCGTGAACCACTGGAAGGCACAGGGGCTCGACCTCAACCCGCTCTTCTACGTTCCCGAGCTGCCCGATGGCGCCGTACGCCACCAGGTCGCCGAGCAGGACCACGGTCTGGAGAAGGCGCTCGACAACGAGCTGGTCAAGCTCGCCGCCGACGCGCTGGAAGCCGACTCCGCCGAAGCGGCGCAGCCGGTCCGCGCTCAGGTCGCGATCCGCAACATCAACCGGACCGTCGGCACCATGCTCGGCCACGAGGTGACCAAGAAGTTCGGCGGTGCGGGCCTGCCCGACGACACCATCGACATCACCTTCACCGGCTCGGCCGGCCAGTCCTTCGGCGCCTTCGTCCCGCGCGGTGTGACCCTCAGGCTCGAGGGCGACGCCAACGACTACGTCGGCAAGGGACTCTCCGGCGGCCGGGTCATCGTCCGCCCGGACCGCGGCGCCGACCACCTCGCCGAGTACTCCACCATCGCGGGCAACACCATCGCCTACGGTGCGACCGGCGGCGAGCTGTTCCTGCGCGGCCGTACCGGCGAGCGGTTCTGTGTCCGTAACTCCGGTGCGACCGTGGTGTCGGAAGGCGTGGGCGACCACGGCTGCGAGTACATGACCGGCGGACACGCCGTGGTGCTCGGCGAGACGGGCCGCAACTTCGCAGCCGGTATGTCCGGCGGCGTCGCCTACGTCATCGACCTGGACCTCGACAACGTCAACGCCGGCAACGCCGGTGCGGTCGAGGCTCTCGACGACGCCGACAAGCAGTGGCTGCACGACGTCGTGCGCCGGCACGGCGAGGAGACCGGGTCGACGGTGGCCGAGAAGCTGCTCGAAGAGTGGGACACCGCGGTGGACCGCTTCAGCAAGATCATCCCGACCACGTACAAGGCAGTGCTCGCCGCCAAGGACGCCGCTGAGCTCGCAGGTCTCTCGGAGACCGAAACCACCGAGAAGATGATGGAGGCGGCGACCAATGGCTGACCCCAAGGGCTTTTTGACCACGGGCCGTGAGGTCGCGCAGACCCGCCCCGTCGAGGAGCGGGTGAAGGACTGGAACGAGGTCTACGTTCCCGGTTCCCTGCTCCCGATCATCAGCAAGCAGGCCGGCCGCTGCATGGACTGCGGCATCCCGTTCTGCCACAACGGCTGTCCGCTGGGGAACCTCATCCCCGAGTGGAACGACTACGCCTACCGCGAGGACTGGTCGGCAGCGAGCGAGCGGCTGCACGCCACGAACAACTTCCCGGAGTTCACCGGCCGGCTCTGCCCGGCGCCGTGCGAGTCGGCGTGCGTGCTCGCCATCAACCAGCCCGCCGTCACCATCAAGAACGTCGAAGTCTCCATCATCGACAAGGCATGGGACAGCGGCGACGTCACCCCGCAGCCACCCGAGCGGCTCTCGGGCAAGACCGTCGCGGTCATCGGCTCCGGCCCGGCCGGCCTCGCCGCCGCCCAGCAGCTGACCCGGGCGGGCCACACGGTCGCCGTGTACGAGCGCGCGGACCGCATCGGAGGGCTGCTCAGGTACGGCATCCCCGAGTTCAAGATGGAGAAGGTGCACATCAACCGCCGCATCGAGCAGATGCGCGCGGAGGGCACCAAGTTCCGTACCGAGACCGAGATCGGTCGTGACGTGGACGCCGCGAAGCTGCGCCGCCGCTACGACGCGGTGGTCATCGCGGCCGGCGCCACGGTCTCCCGCGATCTGCCGGTGCCCGGACGTGAGCTGAACGGCATCCACTTCGCCATGGAGTACCTGCCGCTCGCGAACAAGGTGCAGGAGGGCGACCTCACGGTGGCTCCCATCACCGCCGAGGGCAAGCACGTCGTGGTCATCGGCGGTGGCGACACCGGCGCCGACTGCGTGGGCACCGCCCACCGTCAGGGCGCGGCGTCGGTAACCCAGCTGGAGATCATGCCCAAGCCCGGCGACGAGCGGAACGAGGGCCAGCCCTGGCCGACCTTCCCGATGCTCTACAAGGTCACCTCCGCGCACGAGGAGGGCGGCGAGCGTGTCTACGCCGTCTCCACCACCCACTTCGAGGGCGACGAGGACGGCAACGTCCAGTATCTGAACCTCGCCGAGGTGGAGTTCAAGGACGGAAAGCTGGAGCAGAAGGCCGGCACCGAGCGGAGGATCCCCGCTCAGCTCGTCACCCTGGCGATGGGCTTCACCGGCACCGACCAGGCCAACGGCCTGGTGCAGCAGTTCGGTCTTGAACTCGACGACCGCGGCAACATCGCCCGTGACGCCGACTTCGCGACGAATGTCCCCGGGGTGTACGTTGCCGGTGACGCGGGCCGCGGCCAGTCGCTGATCGTCTGGGCGATCGCCGAGGGCCGCTCGGCGGCACGCGGCGTCGACCGGTTCCTGACCGGCGCAAGCGAGCTGCATGCCCCGATCAAGCCCACGGACCGCTCACTGGTGGTCTGACGGCTGCACAGAACGTCCCGCACAATGGGGTGCGGAACTGATCACGGCGCCTGCCCTGTCCCCGACCGGACAATGGGTGGGCGCCGTGGCGCGTCCGGGGACGTGTCGTAGGCTCGACTGCTCCGGCCGCTTCACCGAGCCGGCCGGTGACCGAGCGGAGCGACGTATGGCCATCAGTCTCCAGAAGGTGCAGGAGACGGCGCCCGCGCTCGTCAGCCTCTACAGGAGCGCCGGCCTGTCGCTGCGGAAACACGGACTGCACGGTGAGCGCGTCGCGGTCTACCTGGTCATCGACTACTCCGGCTCGATGAGGCCGTACTACGACGACGGCAGCGTCCAGGCGCTCGCCGACCGGGTGCTGGGACTCTCCGCCCACCTCGACGACGACGGATCCGTGCCCCTCGTCTTCTTCTCCACCGATGTCGACGCGGTGGAGGAGATCGCGCTCAGCAACCACGAGGGCAGCGTGGGCCGGATCGCCGCGGGCCTGGGGCACATGGGCAGGACCAGCTACCACCTGGCGATGGACGCCGTCATCGACCACTACCTCGACAGCGGTTCGACCGCTCCGGCGCTGGTCGTGTTCCAGACGGACGGCGGCCCGGTCAACAGGCTCGCGGCCGAACGGTATGTCTGCAAGGCCGCCAGGCTGCCGCTCTTCTGGCAGTTCGTCGGCTTCGGCGACCCGGCGAGCAGGCAGTTCGAGTTCCTGCGCAGGCTCGACGAACTCGCGGTGCCCGCCCGCAGGACGCTCGACAACACCGGCTTCTTCCATGCGGGCGAGGACGTGCGGACGGTTTCGGACGGCGACCTCTATGACCGGCTGGTCGGGGAGTTCCCCGCCTGGCTGAGCGCCGCACGGGCGAACGGCACGGTGAGCCGGTGACCGTACGCATCCTGCCCGCCGCGGGACGGACGGCCTCCCTGTGGAAGAACGGCGGGGGCACGACCCGGGAGGTCGCCGCCGGTCCCGAAGGCGCCGCGATGGACGACTTCGCCTGGCGGGTGAGCCTTGCGGAGGTCGGACGCGACGGCCCCTTCTCCGCGTTCCCCGGCGTCACCCGGACCCTGACGGTGGTCGAGGGCGCCGGAATGGATCTTGACGTGGACGGTGCCCGGCGGACGGTGGGCGAACGCTTCGTCCCACAGGACTTCGCCGGCGACGCGACCACGTATGGGTGGCTGCTTGCCGGCCCCGTGGTCAACCTCAATGTGATGTACCGCCGCGGGCTCGTCGACGCGCTGGTCTCGGTCGTACGGGGGCGGCTCACCTTCGGCGCGCCGCCCGGCACGACCGTGCTGGTCGTCGCACTGGACGGGACCGCGGCGCTCGAGGGCACGGGTACGGAGCTCGGGCCCTACGACGCGGCGTTGGTGACGGAGGCGGAGCCGGGAGTGCTGCGGGCCGACGGGCGCACCGCGCTCGTCGTGTTCAGGCCCGGCTGCCCCGGCTGCTGAGTGCGGCGCGGACCTGTGCCCGGCAGGGGCGTTGCGGCATAGTGGCGATCATGACTTCGTTTGTGCGTCATGTGACCGTCGACTGCGCCGACGCCTACCGGCTGGGCAGTTTCTGGGCCAAGGTTCTCGATATCCCGCTGACGGAGGAGGACAAGCCCGGAGACCCCGAGGCGCTCATCCAGGCCCCGGGTTTCGGGCTGCTGTTCATCCAGGTCCCCGAGGCCAAGTCGGTGAAGAACCGCCTCCACATGGATCTGCAGCCGACGGACCGCACCAGGGAGGAGGAGATCGAGCGTCTGCTGACTCTCGGCGCCACTCTGGTGGAGGACCACCGCAGGCCGGACGGCCGCGGGTGGGCGACGCTGGCCGACATCGAGGGCAATGAGTTCTGTGTGGAACGCAGCACGGGTGAGCGGTCCGCGTGAGCGCTCTGCCGGGTCAGTGACGGACCAGGCAGAAGGGGTGTCCGGCGGGATCCGCGTAGACCCGCCAGCCCTGTGCGCTGTCGTCGAGCAGATGGGCGCCCGCGTCGAGCACCTCCACCTCCGCACGGTCGAGGTCGGGCACCCCGAAGTCCAGATGGAACTGCTGCGGCCGGGTCGGGTCGGGCCAGGCGGGCGGACGGTGGTTCTCCGCGCGCTGGAAGGCCAGTACAAGCCCTGAACCGGTGTGCAGGGTGGACCAGCCGTCGCCGGTCGACCAGCGCGGGTCCGGCCGGTCGACACTGCCGCCGAGCACCGACTGGTAGAACGAGGCCAGTCCGGCGGGGTCGGGGCAGTCCAGGACTATGCACTGCAATGCGGCGATCATGTCCGGAATCCTAAGGGCTGTCCCGGGCGCCCCGTCCGGAAGTGCGGTACCCGGGAGGGCCGTTGCCGGGCGGGTACGGGCAGACGGGCCGGGCCGCGTCCCGCACGGACGCGAGTCAGGGGAGTGAGGATCGCATTCGGCCGCCCACCGGGGGGCAACCGGTGATCCGCCCGGTGACCGACCGCACTTCCGTACGACCGGCGGCGCGCGGACGGATGGCGCGGCTTCCGCACGGCGGGTGAGGGCGGCGCCGGGCGGCCACGCGATCATCGAACGGCTCCGGAATCGACTCCCGCGCAGGCCAGGGCCACAAGATCATTCCAACTGTCTTTGCTGGTGGGCGAGTTGACGTGGGATCGCCGAGCGGAGGCGCAGGCTCCGCGGAATGTGACCGCCGCCACGGTCCGAGGGGTCCGCGCATGCGGGCGTCGGGCGTGCTAGGCTGACGCTGTTGCAGTTTTGGTACCCATGAACTTTATGTGCGCCTGACGGGAATGCTCCGACAGGCGCATTATTGTTTTCCGGCTTTCTCCGGATGGGGTTCAATGCGGCGACGCGGAATTCGTAAAGTGCGAATTTCCGGCACTGCACCTGTTGAGGAGAATGTTATGGCCACCGGTACCGTGAAGTGGTTCAACTCGGAAAAGGGCTTCGGCTTCATCGAGCAGGACGGCGGCGGCGCCGACGTCTTCGCCCACTACTCGAACATTGCCACCCAGGGCTTCCGTGAGCTCCAGGAGGGCCAGAAGGTCTCCTTCGACGTCACGCAGGGCCAGAAGGGCCCGCAGGCGGAGAACATCGTCCCGGCCTAATTGCCGGACGCGTACCTCGCTGACCGGGGCCCGCACCTCAAAGGTGCGGGTCCCGGTTTGTGCTGTTCCCCATCTGGCAGGAAGGCAAAAACTGCATGACCCGCTCCGCTGAACGCCCGGCACGCCCCGCACGCACCAGCCCGCCGAGGGGCCGAGGCAAGGCTCCCGCAAAGTCTCCGGCCCGCAAGGCGGCTCCCAGGCCTGCGGAATTCACGCTGCCGGAGACCATTACCCCCGCGCTGCCCGCCGTCGAGGCCTTCGCCGAGCTGGACATGCCCGCCGCCCTGCTGAAGACCCTCGGGGCCCAGGGCGTCACCGCCCCCTTCCCGATCCAGGCCGCGACGCTGCCGAACTCCCTCGCGGGCCGTGATCTCCTCGGCCGTGGACGCACGGGGTCCGGCAAGACCCTTGCCTTCGGCCTCGCGCTGCTGGCCCGCACCGCCGGCCGGCGTGCCGAACCGCGCGCCCCCCTAGCCCTGGTGCTGGTGCCCACCCGCGAACTCGCGCAGCAGGTCACCGACGCGCTGACGCCGTACGCCACCTCGGTGAATCTGCGGCTGACCACCGTGGTGGGCGGTATGTCCATCTCCCGGCAGACCGGTGCGCTGCGCCGTGGTGCCGAGGTGCTGGTGGCCACCCCCGGGCGGCTGAAGGACCTCATCGAACGCGGCGACTGCCGCCTCGACCAGGTCGGCATCACCGTGCTCGACGAGGCGGACCAGATGGCGGACATGGGGTTCATGCCGCAGGTCACCGCGCTGCTCAAGCAGGTCGAGCCCGACGGGCAGCGGATGCTGTTCTCGGCCACCCTCGACAAGAACATCGACCGCCTGGTGAAGATGTTCCTGACCGACCCGGTGGTGCACTCCGTCGACCCGTCGGCGGGCGCGGTCACCACCATGGACCACCATGTGCTGTACATCGCGGACGAGACCGACAAGAAGGCGGTGACCACCCGGATCGCGGCCCGCGACGGCCGGGTGCTCCTCTTCCTGGACACCAAGCGTTCGGTGGACCGGCTGGTGAAGCGACTGCTCGCCAGCGGTGTGCGGGCGGGCGGACTGCACGGCGGCCGTTCCCAGCCGCAGCGCAACCGCACCCTCGACCAGTTCAAGAACGGCCTGGTCAACGTGCTGGTCGCGACGAACGTCGCCGCACGAGGCATCCACATCGACGACCTCGACCTGGTCGTCAACGTGGACCCGCCGACCGATCACAAGGACTACGTCCACCGTGGTGGGCGCACCGCCCGCGCCGGTGAGTCCGGCAGCGTCGTCACGCTGGTGCTCCCCGAGCAGAAGCGGGAGATGACCCGGCTGATGTCGGACGCCGGCATCACTCCGCGCACCGCCCGGGTCAAGTCCAGTGACGAGGAGCTCACCCGGATCACCGGGGCGCGTGAGCCCTCCGGCGTGGCCGTCGTCATCGACGTACCGCAGCAGGCGGCGCAGCCGCAGCGGCGCTCCCGGCCGAGCAGGCCCGCGGCGGGTGCCACCGCCGGGTCCGGCCAGCCCGGTCGTGGTGGCCGTGGCCGCAGGGGCGGTCAGGGGCAGGGCCAGGGCGGTCAGGGCCGCAGCGCGCAGGGCGGTCAGAGCCGTGGCGCGGCCGGTCGAGGTGTGCAGGGCCGCGGTGGACAGCAGGGCGGCCGACGGGCCGCTGCCTGAGATACGGCGATCCGAAGCGGTCGTCCGGGGCGCGTGAGGTGCGGGGGCCCGCCTCCGCCCCGCCCCCGGAGACCTCCGGGCAGCGGAAGGGGCTGAACCGGGCAGATGCCCGGTTCAGCCCCTTCCTGCGTCGTGTCCCCAGGGGCGCGGCGGTGTCTGCCCGGTCCGGTCACCACCACCGCACAGCCCGCCGGACACCCGGTCCGCACGGCCCCGGCAGACCGGGACCGCACCCCCGCGTCCGGACACCGTGCCCCGGGCGCGGCTCCCGGGCTCCCCGCGGCGCTCAGGTGTCGCAGTCGATGACGGTGCGGCACAGCCCGCACCGCGCCCGCACCCGCCCCCGGACCGGAACCCGGATGCGCTGATGGCAGGTGGGGCAGGGGAATTCGACCCGCAGTCCGTCGGCCGCGCCCTCGAAGCCGTACGGGGTTCCGGCCGGGCGGTGACTGCCGTGCTCCAGCGCGTACGTGCGGTTCTTCGCATAAGCGCGGCGGCCGGCCCAGCCGGCGGCGGTCAGCGGGGGCAGGCGGGTGTCCTGGCGGGCCCGGTCCATGCCCTTCGTGTAGGCCGTGTACGCCTGGGGGCTGGTGAACCAGACCGACGGGTCCTCGTCGAAGACGAGCGCCCGCTTGGCGAGCACGTACCCGAACTCCTCGGGGGTGAGATAGCCCAGCTTCTGACTGGACACCTCGTCCTCGCGGTACGCGTCCAGCAGCAGCCAGCCCGCGCCCAGATAGGTCGTCGCGGTGTCGGTCAGGATCTCGTTGTCGCGGGTGCCGGGGAAGCTCAGATCGAGGCGGTGCAGCAGCACATGCATGACCTCATGGGCGAGGGCCGCCCCGATGTCATTGCGGTGGGTGCGGAAACGGTCGTTGAGATCGATGAAGTACTCAGGGCCCGCGGCCAGTTCGACCCCCGCCGCGTGCTGCATCTCGCGGAAGCTCACGATCATGCGGGCGTCGGGCAGATGCAGGTGCTGGACCATCGCGTGCGCCACCCGCTGTGCACCCAGATGGAGGTCGTCGTGGTCGGAGAAGGCGACATCGGCCGGTGCGACGCTGGGGGCGTAGCTGCGGATGCCCTCGTACGAGAGGCGTTTGTGGAGCGCGGTGATGGCCGTCCGCACCGTCTCCAGATGCGGGAATCCGTGCACGACCTCGCTGCCGTCCGTCACGGACCCCACTCTACGGCGGGCGGAATCGCCGGATAGTGAGCAGGCTGAAGGGAATGATCCTCGGATCATCGGATCAAATCCCCCCATGAGAGGAAGCCCGTTGAATCAGACACTGCGCACCCTCAAGAGATCCGCTGCTGCCGGCGTCGTGGTCCTTGCCGCCGTCAGCCTCCAGCCCGCATCGGCCGCGGCCGTCGCACCGGAACCCATTGTCGGCGGCACCCGCGCCGCTGAGGGTGAGTTCCCCTTCATGGTGCGTCTCTCCATGGGGTGCGGGGGGTCGCTCTACGCCGAGGACATAGTCC
This sequence comes from Streptomyces sp. NBC_00344, assembly GCF_036088315.1. Lineage (NCBI taxonomy): Bacteria > Bacillati > Actinomycetota > Actinomycetes > Kitasatosporales > Streptomycetaceae > Streptomyces > Streptomyces sp. NBC_00344. Next base: position 5,346,909 of record NZ_CP107996.1, read on the forward strand.
TGACCGCCGCTCACTGCGTCTCCGGATCGGGCAACGACACCTCGATCACGGCCACCGCGGGCTCCGTCGACCTCCAGGGGCCGAAGGCCGTCAAGGTCACCTCGACCAAGGTCCTCCAGGCCCCCGGCTACGACGGCACGGGCAAGGACTGGGCACTGATCAAGCTGTCCAAGCCGCTGAGCTTTCCGACGCTGAAGACCGCCACCACGACTGCCTACGACAGCGGAACCTTCACCGTTGCCGGCTGGGGCGCGACCAGCGAGAACGGCGGGCAGCAGCGCTATCTGCGCAAGGCCACCGTCCCCTTCGTGTCGGACGCGAAGTGTGAGGAGTCCTACGGCTCGGACCTGACGCCCGGTGACGAGATCTGTGCGGGAAACGTTGCCCAGGGGGGAGTCGACAGCTGCCAGGGCGACTCCGGCGGACCGATGTTCCGCAAGGACGACGCAGGGGCCTGGATCCAGGTCGGCATCGTGAGCTGGGGCCAGGGCTGCGCTGAGCCCGGCTACCCCGGGGTGTACACCCAGGTGTCCACCTTCGCGGAGGACATCAGGACGGCAGCGGCAACGCTCTAGCGCCGGCCCGGACGAGCCGGCGGAACTGCCCGGACGCGCTTTAGTCCAACAGCTGTCCCCGCTTTGTCCATAGGCCTGTACGCCCGGCTCCTCCATCGTGACGTGCACGGATGATCGTCGCGATGGAGGAGCGAGCGTGTACCCAGCAGAGCGAGGTCCCAGCCGCAGGACCGTTGTAGCCGCCACGGCCGTGTCCGGTGCCGCCGCGGCATTCATCACCCCGTCCGCCCGGGCGGCGGAGGCCGGAGCCGGCCCGGTCCTGCGCTCCACGGCCCTCGACGTCCGCGTCGACAGCGGATTCCCGAGGATCGTCTCGTACACCGACAGGGAGACCGGCGCACTGCTGCACGGGCAGCCCGACCCGGTCACATCGGTACTGATCGACGGGGTGGCGCACACCCCTGAGGTCACCTCACATCCGGGACGGGACCGGATCGCCTACATCCTGGCTTTCGACGGAGGCACCGAGATCCATGCCGAGATCCGGGTCGAAGGCCGGCGGGCGGACTGGCGGATCACCCGGATAGCGGAGACCGCGGCCCTTCGCGTCGGGACGCTGCAGATACCGGGGCTCGCCTTCCTCTCCGTGCGCAGCGACCAGCCTGGGGCCGTGCTGCTCGCCGCGAGACTCGACCTCGACAAGGCGAAGAGCGGCGACACCCTGGTGAAGGTCACCGCCGACAGCCCCGCGGACCCGGCGGCACTCGGCTGCGCGTACGCCGTCGTCGCGCACGACCGCCTGGGCGGGGCCGTCGAGACCAACACCGTGTACGACAAGCCCGACAGCGCCGCGGGTACCACCTGGGAGAACGGCAGGCTCTGGCGGCAGACCGTACGCAAGGACGGTTACACCGAAGCGCGTCTCGCCTGCGGCCAGTGGACGCACCGGGCGGCGACCGCACCCGTGGACGCCACCGAACCGCTGCCCCGGGCGACGGTCGTCCTCACCGGGGACCGCAACGGCGACGGCGTCGTCGACTGGCAGGACGCCGCCATCGCCTTCCGCGACATCATGGTGAACCCGCTCGGCGCGGACGAGACCCACCTGCGAGTCGTCCCGCACATCCCCTTCAACTTCGCCTCACAGGCGACCAACCCCTTCCTCGCGACGCTCGACCACGTCAAGCGGATCTCGCTCGCCACGGACGGGCTGCGGCAGTACACCCTGCTCAAGGGCTACCAGTCGGAAGGACACGACTCCGCCCACCCCGACTACGCGGGCAACTACAACAAGCGGGCCGGCGGCCTCGACGACATGAACACACTGGTCCGCGAAGGCCGCGCGTGGAACAGCGACTTCGGCGTACACGTCAACGCCACCGAGTCGTACCCGGTGGCGCACGCCTTCTCCGAGGAGCTCGTCGACACGTCCGACAAACAGTGGGACTGGCTCGACCAGTCCTACCGCATCGACGCACGGCGCGACCTGGTCTCCGGAGACATCATCAAGCGGTTCCAGGACCTGCGCGACGACACCGACCCGGCGCTCAACACGGTCTACCTCGACGTCTTCCGCGAGTCCGGATGGAATTCCGACCGCCTCCAGCGGGCCCTGCGAGACCAGGGCTGGCTGGTGTCCTCCGAATGGGGGCACGGCCTGGAACGCTCCTCGCTCTGGTCGCACTGGGCCAACGAGACCGACTACGGCGGCGACACCTCACGCGGGATCAACTCACAGCTGATCCGTTTCATCCGCAACCACCAGAAGGACGTCTTCGCCAACAAATGGCCCACCCTGCTCGGCGCCGGGCGCATGGGCAACTTCGAGGGCTGGGTCGGCAAGACCGACTGGAACGCCTTCTACGACATCGTCTGGACCGAGGCCCTGCCCGCCAAATACCTCCAGGCCTATCCGGTCAAGCGGTGGACCGACCACGAGATCACCTTCTTCGGGCCCACCGCCACCGTCGTCGACGACAAGGACGGCGAACGGCGCATCACCACCGACGGACGGGTCGTCCACACAGGCGGCAGTTATCTGCTGCCGTGGGAGCCGCGCAGGGCGACCGACCCGGCAAAGCTCTACCACTACAACCCGAATGGCGGTACCACCACCTGGCAGCTGCCGCGCGGCTGGTCCGGGGACTCCCGCGTGGCTCTCTACCGGCTCACCGACCAGGGCCGCGTGCACGAACGCGATCTGCCGGTCCGCTCCGGGAAAGTGACCGTGGACTCGGCCGCCGGTCAGCCGTACGTGCTGTACCGCCACCGGGCGGGCGCCCTCGCGTCGCCGCGATGGGGGCAGGGCACACCGGTGTACGACCCCGGGTTCAACTCCGGCTCCCTCCACGGATGGCGGACCGAGGGCCCGGCATCGGTGGTGCGCAACGAACTCGGCGACTACGAACTGGTCGTCGCGGCAGGTGCCGCCGCCACCGTCGGTCAGCGGCTCGGCCGGCTCCCCGCGGGGACATACACCGCCTCCGTACAGGTCGACATCGGAAAGAAGGCGGGAGAGCGGCGCCGAGCGGCCCTGGAGATCCGCACCGCGGACGGAATCACCGCCGCCAACTGGACCGACGTGTCCTGCGCCGGCAACTACGTCGCCGCCGACCGCAAGCACGACTCCCGCTTCCAGCGGATGTCCACCGTCTTCACCGTGCCCGGAGGCGGCGGCCGGGCCGACCTCGTGCTGAGGGCCGCGGCCGGCGACGCGCAGGTGCGCTTCGACAACCTCCGCATCACCCCGACCGCACCCACCGGCCGGCCCGGCGCACTGGCCTTCGAGGACTTCGAGAACGTCCCGCAGGGCTGGGGAGTCTTCGTCAAGGGCGACGCCGGTGGCTCGACCGACCCGCGGACCCACATCGCCCAACGGCACGCCCGGTTCACCCAGCGCGGCTGGAACGGCAAGGCCATCGACGACGTCATCGACGCCGGCCAGTCGCTCAAGTCCCGCGGGGAGAACACCGGACTGGTGTACCGGACCGTGCAGCACACCGTCCGCTTCGAGCCGGGCAGGCGCTACCGGGTCTCCTTCCGGTACGAGAACGACACCGCAGACCAGTACGCCTGGATCACCGGCGCCGACGGGCCCACGGCGCACGAACTCGAACGCACCCCGTTGCCGGTGGCCACCGAACCGACTCTGCTGAGCTACGAGTTCACCGCGCCGGACACCGGGGACAGCTGGGTCGGGCTGCGCAAGACGGGCGACGACGGTGTCGCCGAGTTCGCCCTGGACGCCTTCGAGGTACGCGAGGTGCGGTGAGCGGGGCCGGCCGAAGGAGAGGGCTCCCGTCCCAAACGGCGCCGGCCGAGGAGAGGAAGCCGGGCGGCGCGCCCCCTCCAGTCAAGCGCAGCTGACGCCGATCGGGGGCGTGTCCGAGCAGAGTCACCGCATCACACCGGCGGGCGGGGTGGGCCGAGAAGCAACCGCGGCTCACCCGCGCCCGCCAGCTCCAGCACCCACACCTCGTTCTCACCCTCCCGCAGCACCGGGCCCGGCACGTACAGCGAATCCTGCGGCCCCGCCGACCAGTAGCGGCCCAGCCCGAAGCCGTTCACCCAGACGAACCCCCGTACCCAGCCCGGCAGTTCCAGGGTGGCGTCCCCGGCGCCCCGCACCTCGAACACCCCCCGGTACAGGCCCCTCGCCCCGCTCTCCGCGGGACGGAAGGGCAGCGCCGCGACCGCCACCGCATCGTCGAGGGCATCCAGTCGCAACCCGCGGGCCCGTACCCCGTGCAGATACTGACGCTCGTGCAGCACCCCTCCGGTGATCCCCTTGGACTCACCCAGCCGCGGCCCGTAGTTGACCCGGCCCAGCGACTCCACCCACAACTCCACCGACGCCGGCCCCGCCACCGGTGCGCCCAGCCCGGTACGCACCCCGTCCACGTACAGCACCGCCACATCACGCAGACCGCGGACCGTCAGCGGATACGGCTGCCGCGGTCCCGGCACTGCGACCCGGTAGCGGACCACCCCGCGATCCACATCCAGGTCCTCGAACGTCGGCGGACGCCCCGCCTCGTGCTCCGGCCCGCCGAGCGCGTCCATCACCGCGTCCAGCGGCACCCAGTCGGACAGCCAGGCCTCCACCCGGACGCCCAGCACGGCTGGGGCCGGCGGCAGAGCAGGCGGCGGAGCGTCCAGATACTCCGCCAGGACCTCACGGAACAGCCAGAACTTCTCCGTCGGCCGCCCGTACTCGTCGACGGGCGCCCCGTAGTCGTACGACGTCACCGTCGGCTCGAGCTCACCGTCATGCAGGTCACCGGACCGGTTGGCGCCCGCCCAGCCGGCGAAGTTCGTCCCGCCGTGCGCCATGTACAGATTGACCGACGCACCGCACTCCAGGATCTCCCGCAGCGCTCCCGACGCCTCGGCGGCATCCCGCACCACGGGCTCCGAGCCCCAGTGGTCGAACCAGCCGCACCAGAACTCCATGCACATCAGCGGGCCCTTCGGACGATGGCGGCGCAGCACGGCGAAACCCTCGCGCGCGCCCGCGCCGAAGTTCGCCGTGGCCGGCACGCCGGGCACCGAACCGCCCGTCAGCATGTGGTCCTCGGGGCCGTCCGACGTGAACAGCGGCACGCTCACCCCGCGGTCACGGAGCAGGCCGGCCAGATGACGCAGATACACCTGGTCCGAGCCGTAGCTGCCGTACTCGTTCTCCACCTGCACCATGATCACCGGGCCGCCCCGGTCGATCTGCCGGGGCACCACCTCGTGCAGCAGATGATGGAACCAGCCGCCGACCGCGCGCAGATACTCCGCGTCACGGGTCCGCACCCGGTTCCCCAGCGCTCCGGTGAGCCAGTGCGGCAGCCCGCCGTTCTCCCACTCGGCGCAGATGTAGGGGCCCGGGCGCACCACCGCCCACAGCCCGGCCCGCTGCGCGGCGTCCAGGAAACGGCCGAGCGCCTGCACATCATGGAACCGGCCCTGCTGCGGCTCATGCAGATTCCACGGCACATAGGTCTCCACCGTGTTGAGCCCCATGGCCCGCAGCATCGACAGACGGTGCCCCCACTGCCCCTCGTGCACCCGGAAATAGTGCAGCGCCCCCGACAGCAGCCGGACCGGCCGGCCGTCCATCCGGAAGTCCTCGTCATCCACAGTGAAATCAGCCACGCTGCCACCCTGAAGCCTGGCGGTGGCCCGGTCCATGGACAAAGATCGACGCCCATTGGACGAAGAACGACGAGGCGGGGAGGGCGGAGAGCCGGTGTACCACACCTGGATGCGCTACTTCACGCCGAGCCCCGTGCACCACGGACTCGGCCTCGTCTGCCTGGGCGTCGGACTCCAGCACGGGACACTGCCCCCCGTCGGCCCCCGCACCCTCGACCACCACGTCGCCGTCGTCGTCGGCGCGGGCAGCGGCTGGTACACGGGCGCCGACGGACAACGCCGGACCGTCACCGCGCCCGCCCTGATCTGGATCACCCCCGGCGTCACCCACCACTACGGTGCGGACCCGGCAGCCGGCTGGGACGAATCGTTCGTCGACTTCGGCGGACCCGCCACCGCCACCTACACCGAACTCGGCTACATCGAACCCGACAGGCCGGTCGTCCCGCTCTCCGACGTCACCGCCGCCCGCTCCGCCGTTGGACGCATCGCCCGTGCAGCCCGCCGCGGCAACCCACTGCTCGAAGTGGAGACCGGGGCCGCCGTCCACGAACTCCTCGTCGCGCTGCGCCGCGCCCGCGCCGACGCCGACGGCGACCCCGTCCTCAAGGCACTCACCCGCGACGCCTTCCAGCCGCTCACCGTCGCGGAACACGCGGCCCGTCACGGAATGACACCCACCGAGCTGCGCAACGCGGTGCGGCGAGGAGCGGGCTGCAGCCCCAAGGACTATCTGCTCGGCATCCGCCTCGGCCACGCCAAGGAACTCCTCGCCGGCACCGACCTGCCGGTGGCCGCCGTCGCCCGGCGCGTCGGATACGACGACCCCGCGTACTTCTCCCGGCTGTTCACCCGCCGCGTCGGCAACCCGCCCGTCGTCTTCCGCCGTCTGCAGGGCCACACCGTCCCCGGCGGCTGGAGTGACCAGATACCGGACCCCGACGACCCTCCGACGATCACGACGTAAGCTCGACAACCATGACCGAGACAGCCCCGTCCGTACAGGCCGAACTGGACCGCCTCCGGGAGTCCATCGACAACATCGACGCCGCCGTCGTCCATATGCTCGCCGAGCGCTTCAAATGCACCCAGCAGGTCGGCCACCTCAAGGCCCAGCACCAGCTGCCCCCCGCCGACCCGGCCCGCGAAGCCCGCCAGATCGCCCGGCTGCGCAGCCTCGCCGAGAGCGCCAGACTGGACCCGGCGTTCGCCGAGAAACTGCTCAACTTCATCGTCGCGGAAGTCATCAGGCACCACGAGCGCATCGCCGAGGCGCACTGAGCCCCCGCCCGCCGGGCCGATGACCGACCACACGACCACCCACACCCTGGCCATCGGCGACGCCACCGTCGTCAAGCGATTCCGCTCCTGGGACCGGGGCGAGCCCGAGCGCGAATGGCGGGCGCTCGGCCTGCTCGCGCGGTACGCACCCGGCCTGGCACCCCGGCCACTGGCCCGGACCGCGGTGCCCCCCTCCCTCACCATGGAACGCATCCCCGGCGCCCCACTGCGCGGCAGCACCGTCGGCCCGGCCCCGGCCACCGCCCTCGCCGCGGCCCTCCACCGCCTCCACGAAGCTGTCCCGCGCACCGAGATCGACGCCCTGCCACCACGCCTCTGGAGCCCGGCCGACATCCTCGCGGCAGTACGCGGCCAGTGCGCCGCACTGGCCGCCACCCCCGGACCGCCCACCGACCCCGAGCCGTACGCCGCGGCACTCACCGCCGGCACCGCCTGGATCTCCGCACCCCGGCTGGACACCCTGGCTGCCGCCCCGCCCACGGCCCCCGTCCTCGGCTCCGCCGACGGCAACCTCGCCAACTGCCTGTGGGACGGCACCCGCATCCGCCTCGTCGACTTCGAGAGCTCGGGCAGGGGCGACCGGATCCAGGAACTCGCCGAGATCACCGAACACGTTTCGGCCTGGTCCGACAGCGACCTCGACACCGACGCGCTCATCGGGTGTTTCACCCTCACCCGAACCGACACCTCACGGCTGCGCGACCTCCGCAGACTGACCGCCCTCATGTGGCTCTGCATGCTCACCCACGACAGCCGAACCCCCCACCCGCGCAACCCCCCGGGAACAACCGGACGACAGGCGCGGCGGTTGCTGGACCTGCTCGGATGAACAGCGCGTACACCGGAACCCGGGACCCCGTGCGCGGTGTCACCGGTGTACGGCACGATGGGTTCATGTCCGTACTGACGCGCGACGAAGCGCAGAACCGAGCCCAGTTCCTCGATGTCCAGCGGTACACGATCGACCTCGATCTGACCCGGGGGGATGAACTCTTCGACTCCCGCACCGCCATTCACTTCACCGCGCACGCGGCCGGGGACACCTTCGTCGAGCTCAAGCCCGCTGAACTGCGTTCCATCACGCTCGACGGACAGCCCCTCGACCCCGAAGCGCTGACCGGCAACCGGTTCCCCCTCACCGGGCTCACCGAGGGCGCCCACGAACTCCAGGTCGACACCGCCATGCGCTACTCCCGCACCGGCGAAGGAATGCACCGTTTCACCGACCCCACGGACGGCGAAACCTACCTCTACACCCAGCTGTTCATGGAAGACGTCCAGCGGGTCTTCGCCGCATTCGACCAGCCCGACCTCAAAGCCGTCTTCGAACTCGGCGTCACCGCCCCCGAGGGCTGGAGGGTCCTCGCCAACGGCATCACCGAACACACCGGGGACGGCCACTGGCACGCCGCGCCCACCCCCCTCATCTCCACCTACCTCGTCGCCGTCGCCGCAGGCCCCTGGCACTCCGTGACCACCGAACACGCCGGGCTGCCCTTCGGTATCCACTGCCGCCGCTCCCTGGCGCCCTACCTGGAAGCCGACGCCGAGGAGATCCTCGAGATCACCCGCGCCTGCTACGACCGCTACCACCAGAAGTTCGACGAGCCCTACCCCTTCGACTCCTACGACCAGGCCTTCGTCCCCGAATTCAACGCCGGCGCCATGGAGAACCCGGGCCTGGTCACCTTCCGCGACGAGTTCATCTTCCGCTCGGCCGTCACCGACACCGAACGGCAGACCCGCGGCATGGTCATCGCCCACGAGATGGCCCACATGTGGTTCGGCGACCTCGTCACCCTCCAGTGGTGGGACGACATCTGGCTCAACGAGTCCTTCGCCGAATACATGGGCTACCAGACCCTCGCCGAAGCCACCCGCTTCACCGACACCTGGGTCGACTTCGCCATCGCCCGCAAAGCCTGGGGATACGACGCCGACCAGCGCCCCTCCACCCACCCCGTCGCCCCCGATCCCGCCGCCGTCCCCGACACCGCGTCCGCGATGCTCAACTTCGACGGCATCTCCTACGCCAAGGGCGCATCCGCACTCCGCCAGCTCGTCGCCTGGCTCGGCGAGAAGGACTTCCTGGCCGGCATCAACATCCACTTCGCACGCCACCGCTTCGGCAACGCCACCCTCGCCGACTTCATCAACAACCTCGCATCCGCAACCGACCGGGACGTCCACGGCTGGGCGGAACAGTGGCTGGCCACCACGGGCGTCGACACCCTCACCCCCAGGATCACCCAGACCGCCGGCTCCTGGTCGCTCACCGTCGACCGCGAAGGCAGCCGCCCCCACCGCATCACTGTCGGTGCCTACGACCTCGACCCCGTCGACCCGGCCCTCCTCGTACGCCGCGACCGCTTCGAAGTGGACGTCCCCGCCGGTGAAACCGCCACCACCCGCCCCGGCCGCCGCCCCGACCTGCTCCTCCTCAACGACGGCGACCTGACCTACGCCAAGGTCCGCCTGGACAGCGTGTCCCGGGACACCACGGAACGCGCGCTCTCCGGCATCCCCGACCCACTGACCCGCTCCGTCATCTGGAACGCGGCCCGCGACATGGTCCGCGACGGTGAACTGCCGCCCATCACCTACCTGGAAACCGCGGCCGCCCACCTCCCGCACGAATCCGACCTGGCCATCGTCCAGGGCGTACTGGCCTTCGCCTCCACCCACATCGCCGACCGCTACCTCCCCGCCGGCGAACGCCCCGCCGCACTCGCCACCATCGGCACGATCTGCCGCGCACTCATCCGCCGCACCGAGGACGGCCACAACCCAGGACTCCGGCTCATCGCCGTACGCCACTTCATCGACGCAGCCACCCAACCCGACGCCATCCAGGCGTGGCTCGCCGACGACAGCGTCCCCGGCGGCCCCGAACTCGACCCCGAACTGCGCTGGCGCATCCTCCAGCGCCTGGCCGTCCTCGGCGCCACCGACGAGAAGACGATCGCCGCCGAACTGGACCGCGACCTCAGCGCCTCCGGCCAGGAAGGCGCCGCCCGCTGCCGGGCCGCACTGCCGAACCCGGAAGCCAAAGCGGCGGCCTGGCACCAGCTCTTCGCCTCCGACGACCTCTCCAACTACCTCTTCAGCGCCACCGCGCAAGGCTTCTGGCAGCCGGAACAGACCGACCTCGTCGAGCAGTACACCAAGCGGTACTACGACGACGCGGCCGCCCTCGCCGACCGACGCGGACCGGCCATCGCCGAAGCCGCCGGACGCTACGCATTCCCGGCCCACGACATCACAGCCGACGCACTCGAGCGCGGCGAACGCTGCCTGCGGCAGGCAGAACTGCTCCCCGCCCTGCGCCGCAAACTCGCCGACCAGCTCGACGACCTGCGACGCGCCCTGGAAGTCCGCACCGGCTGACCTCCATAGCACCGCACCCCGCACCAACCATCCCCATGCAGAAGTCAGTACCACTTTCGGGTTGACATCGATGTGCTCCCCGGGCGCGCCGCCTGTTCCGCGTACAGGCTGGCGTCACAGCCCAACGCGCACCGAAGGACACCTGCATGAGTACGCCGCCACCCCTCGCCGGAGGGGTCGCAGGCCCCACCACCCTGCGGCCCCTCATCGGTACGGTTCTCGACGCCCTGCGGGACGGAGCCGCCGAACGGGGCGGCCCCCTCCCCGCCGGAGGACCGCACGCAGTCGCGGTAAGAGTACGAACCGCCGCCGAACCCGTACTCCCCGACACCGGCACCGGCGCCGACGAAGCACTCCGCACCCTCGTCCACATCGTCGCCGAAGGCGCCGCGGACCCAGCCGACCCCCGCTGCGCCGCCCACCTGCACTGCCCGCCGCTCGCCCTCGCCACCGCGGCCGACCTCGCCGCTTCGGCGCTGAACCCTTCCATGGACTCCTGGGACCAGGCCCCGGCCGCCTCCGAACTCGAAACGCTCGTCACCCGGGCACTGGCCGCCGAGATCTACCCCGCTGGCGACGCACTCATCACCACCGGCGGCACCGAGTCCAACCAGCTCGCCGTACTGCTCGCCCGGGAACGCCACGGCAACCTCCAGCTCGTCTGCGGCGCCAACGCCCACCACTCGCTGCACCGCGCCGCCTGGCTGCTCGGCCTCCCCGCACCGGTCACCGTCCCCGCCCCCACCGGGACCATCGACACCGCCGCACTCGACGAGACACTCACCGGACTGCACGGTCCTGTCCTCGTCGCAGCCACCGCCGGCACCACGGACACCGGACTCATCGACCCGCTCCCCGAGGTCGCCGACCTCTGCGCACACCACCACGCCGAACTCCACATCGACGCCTCCTACGGCGGACCGCTCCTCTTCAGCAACACCCACCGCAGCAAACTCACCGGCCTCGCCCGCGCCCACTCCGTAACCCTCGACCTGCACAAACTCGGCTGGCAACCCGTCGCCGCCGGCCTCCTCGCCGTCCCCTCACCCGCGGTGCTCGACACCCTCACCCACCGGGCCGACTACCTCAACGCCGACGACGACACCGAAGCCGGCCTCCCCGACCTCCTCGGACGCTCCCTGCGCACCACCCGGCGCCCCGACGTACTCAAGATCGCCGTCACCCTCCGCGCCCTCGGACGCACCGGCCTCGCCGGCCTCATCGACCGCACCTGCGCCATCGCACAGGAATTCGCCGACCTCGTCGAAACACACCCCGGCCTCGAACTCCACCAGCACCCCACCATCTCCACCGTGCTGCTGCGCCCCATCGGAGCCGACGACGAAACCGTCGCTGCCATCCGCCGCACTCTGCTCACCGAAGGCCACGCCGTACTGGGCCGGGCCCGCGCCGACGGCCGCCTCTGGCTCAAAGCCACCCTCCTCAACCCCCATGCCACCACCGGTGACCTCGAGGCCATCCTCAAACTCCTGGAAGGCAGTACGCCCCGATGACCGACCAGCAGCCCCCCGAACACCCACCGCACGACCTGGTGGGGGTCGGCATCGGGCCGTTCAACCTCTCCCTCGCCGCCCTTGCCCACCCCCTCACCGCACTCTCCACCGCCTTCTACGACCAAGGCACGGCCTTCCGCTGGCACCCCGGCCTGCTCATCGAAGACGCAACGCTCCAAGTCCCCTTCCTGGCCGACCTGGTCACACTCGCCGCGCCGGCCAGCCCCTGGTCGTTCCTCAGCTACCTCAAAGAACGCGAACGGCTCTTCCCCTTCTACTTCGCCGAGCGCTTCCACATCCGGCGCACCGAATACGACGCCTACTGCCGCTGGGTCAGCGAGAACCTGCCAGGACTCCACTTCGGCCACCAGATCGACGCCATCCGCTGGAACCCCGAACGCGCACTGTTCGAAATCGACTTCACCCAACTCGACGCCGCAGGCACAGCAGAAGCCCTGGGCCGCACCTACAGCCGCAACGTGGCCCTCGGCATCGGCACCGAGCCCCACATCCCCGAAGCACTCAAACCCCTCGCCGAAGCCCACTCCGTCCCCGTCGTCCACTCCGCCCACTACCTAGAGAACCGGGAACGGCTCATCGCCGCCGAACACATCACCGTCATCGGCTCAGGACAGTCCGGCGCCGAGATCTTCCTCGACCTGCTGCGCGCCCGCCCCCCGGGCCGCGAAAAAATCAGCTGGCTCGCCCGCACCGAGGCCTTCGCCCCCATGGAGTACTCCAAACTCGGTCTGGAGCACTTCACCCCGGACTACACCCGCTACTTCCACCAACTGCCCGAAACAGCACGCGACGCCCTCGGACCCCAGCAGTGGCAACTCCACAAAGGCATCGACACGGAGACCATCGCCGCCATCCACGAGGAGCTCTACCGACGCACCCAGCACGGCGGCTGGCCCGACGCCGTCCTCACCCCCGGAGTGACCGTCCGCACCGCCGGCCGCGTCGCCACCACCCGGGTCGAACTCCACCTGGAACACGTCCGGCAAGGCACCCGCACCCGCCTCACCACAGACGCCGTCGTCCTCGCCACCGGCTACCGGGAACGCCCCATCGACGCCCTGCTCGCCGGCCTCGACCCGTACATGCGACGCGACGCATCCGAACGCCCGCGCATCGACGACCGGTACCGGCTCGTCCTCGACCCCTCCGTCACCGGATCAGTCCACGTACAGAACGCCGAACGCCACACCCACGGTGTCGGCGCCCCCGACCTCGGACTCGCCGCCTGGCGCAGCGCCACCATCCTGAACTCGATCACGGGGACCAACCCCTACCCACTGCCCCGCCGAACCGCCTTCACCAGCTTCGGCCTCGACCGCGAACGAGCCCTGCCGCCACAGAACCACCACGACATGGTCCCCCTGGCCGAGCACACCTGAACGCACAGGGGTCCGGCTCAGCAGCACACCCCGAACCGGACCCCCGCCACCACAACCGCCTAGAAGACCGGCGTACCACCACGCGTCAGCTTCCAGTCCACCGAGGCGAACTCCGCCGGATCCACCTCACCCTTCGCCTGAAGCCAGGCGATGATCGTGTTCCGGATCTCGTCCGAATTCGCCCACAGCTGCTTCGCCGCCGCCACATGCGGGAAGTTGCCGCCCCCGCTCGCCCGGTAGTTGTTCACCGCCAGCACGAACTGCGCCGCCGGATCGATCGCCTTGCCCGCGAAGAACAGATTCACGATCCGCGAACCCGGAGCAGCCGCGATGTCGATCTCATACGTCAGACCCGAAACCGCGTCGTAGTTGTAGTCGGGCGTACCGTCGGCGTTCGTCAGCTTCGACGTGTCCACCGGACCACCAGCCGCCGTCTGCACGTAATACCGGGCCGAGAACTCCAGATACTCCCTGATCTGAGCCCCGGTCAGCAGCCGCGCCTCGAGGGTGTTCTCGAACGGATACAGCCCCGCCGCATCCTTGATCGTCACATTCCCCGCAGGAATCTGCGCCGTACGCGAGAAACACGACGCCTGCGACAGCACCGGCAGCGCCGCGTACGCGCCACCCGCCAGCGCCGCCCGCACCGTGTCCGTCTGCACCGTATTGATCAGGTCGATGATCGGCTCGTCCTTCCACGGCGCATCCGCCGTGGTCATCGCGGCCTTCGACGTCCCGATCACCTGATTGACATACGCCACAACCTTCTTGTGCTCATCCGTCAGCAGCCCGGTGATCCTCGGATCCTCCACCGCCGTATTGGAGTTGAGCACTCGCGAACCGGCGTTCTCGACCGTCCAGCGGCCCTTCTCCCACACCAGATCGAAATCGAAGACCGTCAGCCGCTCACCCCACAGCAGCGGCTCCGAAAGCACCACCTGCCGGCCGGTCTCCTTGTTCGTCACCAGGCGCTCAGGGATCTCCACATGAGCATGACCCACCAGAATCGCGTCGATCCCCGGCACCTGCTCCGCCACCAGACCCGCCGCGTTCTCCACATACGGGATCTGGTCCCCGTACGACGACGTGCCGCTCGCACCCGAGTGCGCGGACACGATCACCACATCCGCGCCCATCGAACGCAGCCGCGGCACGTACTTCGCCGCCTGCTCCTCCAGACCAGGGAACGTCATCTTCCCCTGCACATTCGCCTTGTCCCAGATGGCAATACCCGGATTCGTCAGACCCAGAATCGCCACCTTCACATCGCGGCCGTTCGGTGTGCGCAACTTCTTGATGACATACGGAGCGAACGCCGGCCGCAGCGTCTTCGCATCCAGCGCATTCGCACCGAGCAGCGGAAAATCGCACTGCTCCTCGAATTTACGCAGCACTGGAATGCCGTAGTTGAACTCGTGGTTGCCCAGCGCGGCCGCGTCATAGCCGATCACGTTCATCGCCTGCGCCATGGGGTGCACAGGACCGTGCTTCGCCGTGATGGGGTCGATCTTCGCGTAGTAGTACGCCAGCTGGGTGCCCTGGATCGTGTCACCCGCATCGATCATCAGCGTGTTGTGGCGGCCCTTCTCGGCACGGATCTCCTCCACCAACGTGGAGATCTTCGCCAGACCGACGTCGTTGTGCGCGGCGTCGTCGTACTCCTTGTCCGTGAAGTAGTCCCAGTTGAAGACATGACCATGCAGATCGGTGGTGCCCATCACCGTGAACGAGTACCGCTTCGGCGGACGCCCGTGACCCGTCCCGCGGTCATGCGCCTCCGCGGGCACAGCAGCACCCCCCGCGATCGCCACACCGGCGCCAGCGGCGGCCGACGTACCCAGGAACGTCCTTCGGTTGAGCGGCATTTCGTCTCCCTCGTCACGATGCACAACGCGCGTAGATTCTGACCCAGGAGCCACACCACGCAACACCCCCTGCGCATTTCGATCTGATGACCGGCCGCTGTCGTACCGAAGTGCCAGAGTGGAACCCATGACCGATGAAGCGTCCACACCCCAGCACACCCCAGCGGCGCCCTACGGCACCCCCGACGTCCCCCGCGTGGCCGTCCGCGGCGAAGCACGCCTCGAAGTCGACCCCGAGATCGCCCGTATCAGCATCACCGTCAGCGCCCGCGGCAAGGACCGCCGCGCCGCACTCGACGACCTCACCCGCCGCAACGCCCAACTCATCGAGCTCACCAAGACCTACGGCGCCGCCGTCGAAAAGCTCGAAACCGGCTCCTTCTCCGTCACCCCCGAACCCGCCCAGCACGGCAGAAGCGAACGTATCCGCGCTTACCACGGCCGTGTCCACGTCACCGTCGTACTCAACGACTTCACCGCACTCGGTGAACTGGCCACCCGCATCGCGGACCTGGACATGACTCGTGTCTCGGGGCCCTGGTGGTCGCTGCGCAGTGACTCACCCGCCCACGCGGAAGCCCGCCGCCAAGCGGTCCGGGAGGCCGTCAAACGAGCCCGCGAATACGCGGGCGCACTCGACGCCCGGCTCGCCGCGCTCGTGGAACTCGCCGACCTCGGCGCGGAGAACGCCGCCGCATCGGCGCCCATGCCGGCCGCACCCGGCGGTTTGCGGTCGCGGGCGGCCTACGGCGGGGCCGAATCCGAAGCCCCCGCCGCACTCGACCTCGAACCCCAGCTGCAGACCGTTTACGCGCAGGTAAATGCCCGCTTCACCATGACACCGCCGGAACTCTAGACAATTACTTCCGCTCATCAGAGCGCCCTCATGCACAATTCAACACTTGTCAATAACCTTTCACTCAAAGGATGTTGAGCAGTCATGTGCAACCAATTATCTACCCGTCGGTAAGGTTTAGGCTCGAATCATGCGCCGAGCGAAGATCGTCTGCACCCTGGGGCCCGCCACCGACTCGTACGACCAGATCAGAGCACTGGTCGACGCCGGAATGGACATCGCCCGCTTCAACCTCAGCCACGGCAGCTACGCCGAGCACGAGGCCCGCTTCCAGCGTGTACGCCAGGCATCAGAGGACAGCGGCCGCAGCGTCGGCATCCTCGCCGACCTTCAAGGTCCGAAGATCCGCCTCGGCCGCTTCGCCGAAGGTCCGGTACTCCTTGAACGCGGCGACGAATTCACCATCACCGTCGAACGCGACGTCCAGGGCGACCGCACCACCTGCGGCACCACCTACAGCGGCCTCGCCGCCGACGTCACCACCGGCGAGCGCATCCTGGTCGACGACGGCAGGGTCGCCCTGGAAGTCACCGGCGTCGTGGGCCCCCAGGTCCGCACGGTCGTCGTCGAAGGCGGCATGATCTCCGACCACAAGGGACTGAACCTCCCCGGTGTCGCCGTATCCGTCCCCGCCATGTCCGACAAGGACGCCGAGGACCTGCGCTGGGCACTACGGACCGGCGCCGACATCATCGCCCTCTCCTTCGTGCGCAGCGGACGCGACATCGAGGAGGTCCACCGCATCATGCGGGAGGAGGGGCGCACACTCCCCGTCATCGCCAAGGTGGAGAAGCCCCAGGCCGTCGAGAACATCGACGACATCGTTGCCGCCTTCGACGGCATCATGGTCGCCCGCGGCGACCTCGGCGTCGAAATGCCCCTCGAGCAGGTACCGATCGTCCAGAAGCGCGCCATCAAACTCGCCAAGCGCAACGCCAAGCCGGTCATCGTCGCCACCCAGATGCTCGACTCGATGATCGACAACTCCCGGCCCACCCGCGCCGAGGCATCCGACGTGGCCAACGCGGTCATCGACGGCACCGACGCCGTGATGCTCTCCGGCGAGACCAGCGTCGGCAAGTACCCCGTCGAGACCGTCAGGACCATGAGCCGCATCGTCGAAGCGGCCGAGGAGGACATCCTCGCCAAGGGCCTGCCCCCACTCACCGAACGTAACAAGCCGCGCACCCAGGGCGGTGCGGTCGCCCGCGCCGCCGCCGAGATGGGCGACTTCCTGGGGGCCAAACTGCTGGTCGCCTTCACCCAGTCCGGCGACACCGCCAAGCGCCTCTCCCGCTACCGCTCACCGATCCCGCTGCTGGCCTTCACCCCGGACCCGGGTACCCGCGCCCAGCTCAACCTCAGCTGGGGCGTCGAGACCTATCTGGGCCCGCACGTCGAGTCCACCGACGAGATGGTGGCGCAGGTCGACGAGCAGCTCCTGAAGGCCGGGCGCTGCAAACAGGGCGACATCGTGGTCATCACCGCCGGCTCCCCGCCCGGCGTCGCGGGCTCGACGAACCTGGTCCGGGTGCACCACGTGGGCGAGGACGACTCGCCGAAGTAGGTGGCACGGAACGCAGTGGGCCCCTCCGGCGAGGGGCCCTTTTCGCGGCTCACGAAGCTTCGCGGCTCAGAACTTGGGGCCCACGTGTGCGTCCATGAGCGCGACGGATGCGCGTCTGGCGACGGAGACGTTTCGTGCCGTGCGGGTGTTCCGGGCGGCCCTCCACTCGACTCCCAGTCTGTCGAGCGTGTCGGTGAAGAGCCGCAGAATGTCCACGGACGAGTTGGTGAAGAAGTAGCGCGGGTACTCGTAGCGCTTGGATTCGCCACCACTGATGCGAGTGGTCCAATTGGTGATCCGGCATCCATCGCTGTGGATGAGCCCGCGCACGAACTCCCACGGATGGGTATCAATCACGGTTTGCTGCCAGGACTCAAGCGTGATCGGTCGCTCATGCTTCTTCCCCGGGCCGTGCTGCGGGAAGAGGCATGGCCAGTGGCGGCTGTAACTGTTGACCGATACGCAGCCCTGCCGTTGAAGCACGGAGATGGAGTCCCCCGGGCAAACGGCCATGACGGCCTCGCGGCACTTGTCGATAAGGCCTGGCCAGTTGTCGTCGCACACGATGCGCAGGTAGAAGCCGCCCCTTGGATGCGGGCTGACGCAGCCGTCACCCAAGTAGAGGCCGAGTAGATAGGCGTATGCGGCTGCGTCGTCGGGGAGGCGTGGTGAAGGCAGGCACCTCGGGCACGGTGACGCTTCGCCGGGGAGCAGGCGCAGTGGCTCTATTCGGCTCCGCCACTCGCGGATCGCGGCCCGGGATATGCCGGTTCGCTGACTGGCGGAGTTGAGGCTGCAGCCTTGCGCGATGAGTGCGAGCGCCCGTTTGCGTGTCTCCACGTCGTACATGTGCCTGATCTTGACGAGACGTGGGCGGCATGAGTGGGAGACGGCGGTGTGGTCACTCGGTTTCGTGAATTTCTGCGATTCCCCAGTGACCTTGCAATCTAAGGAAAAGTGCCCCGAGTCGGATTCGAACCGACACTGGATGGGTTTTGAATCCATTGTCTCTAGCCATTGGACTACCGGGGCCCACTGAATCGAAGGTTTCCTTCGACCCGCTGCGCACTCACCATACCGTAGCTGGGTAGGCTCTTGGGAGCTGCATCTGCCCCGCCACGAGGAGTCCCGTGACCGCCCCCGAGTCGCCCCAGCCCGTCGCCGACGACGACAAGTCGCACGTCCCGCCGCTGACGACCCGTGTCGTCATCGCCGAGGACGAGGCGCTGATCCGCCTCGACCTCAAGGAGATGCTCGAAGAAGAGGGCTACGCGGTCGTCGGCGAAGCCGGTGACGGTCAGCGGGCCGTCGAGCTGGCCCGCGAGCACAAGCCGGACCTGGTGATCCTCGACGTGAAGATGCCGGTCCTCGACGGGATCTCGGCCGCGGAGAAGATCACCGAGGAGTCCATCGCGCCCGTCCTGATGCTCACCGCGTTCTCGCAGCGTGACCTCGTGGAGCGGGCCAGGGACGCCGGCGCGATGGCGTATCTGGTGAAGCCGTTCTCCAAGAGCGATGTGGTGCCGGCCATCGAGATGGCCGTGTCGCGGTTCACCGAGCTGAAGGCCCTGGAGCAGGAGGTCGCGGACCTCTCGCTGCGGCTGGAGACCCGGAAGCTGGTGGACCGGGCGAAGTCGGTGCTGCAGACGCAGTACGGGCTGAGCGAGCCGGCCGCGTTCCGGTGGATCCAGAAGACGTCGATGGACCGGCGGATGTCGATGCAGCAGGTCGCCGAGGCGGTCATCGAGGACGGCGAGGAGAAGAAGGCCGCGAAGAGCCAGCAGGACGGTTAGGGCAACGCGAAGGGCCCGCACCGTCGTCGCACGGTGCGGGCCCTTCGCGTGTACGTACCGCGTCAGTCCTCGCCGAGGTACGCCTTGCGGACCGACTCGTCGTGCAGCAGGTCCTGGCCGTTGCCGGAGAGAGAGATCTTGCCGATCTCCATGACGTAGCCGTGGTCGGCCAGGGACAGCGCCGCCTGTGCGTTCTGTTCGACGAGCAGGATCGTCATGCCCTGGGACTTGAGCTCGACGATCGTCTCCATGATCTTCTGCATCATGATCGGGGAGAGCCCCATCGACGGCTCGTCGAGCATCAGCAGCTTGGGCTGGGACATCAGCGCGCGCCCCATGGCGAGCATCTGCTGTTCGCCGCCGGAGAGGGTGCCCGCCGCCTGCTTCCTTCGTTCTCCCAGGATGGGGAAGAGGTCGTAGGCGCGTTGGATGTCCTTCTCGATGCCCTCCTTGTCGTCCCTGAGGAACGCTCCGAGCTGGAGATTCTCGAAGATCGAGAGGCGCGGGAAGATGTGCCGGCCCTCGGGGGAGTGGGCCATCCCCAGCGCGACGATCTTGTGAGCGGGGATGCCGCTCAGCGGTTTTCCGTCGAAGGTGATGGTGCCGCCGGCGGGTTTGATCAGCCCTGAGAGGGTGCGCAGGGTGGTGGTCTTGCCGGCGCCGTTGGTGCCGATCAGGGTGACGACCTGACCGGCCTCGACGCTGAAGGAGATGCCCTTGACGGCTTCGATCTTGCCGTAGGCGACCCTGAGGTCCTCGACCTCGAGGAGAGCGGTCACTTGCTGTCTCCTTCGGTGCTGGTGGAGCTGGTGGTGCTGGTGGTGCTGGTGGTGCTGTCGGCCGCGGCGACCGCTTCCGCTGCCTCGACCTCCGCGACCTCTTCGTCGCCGGGGGCGCCTTCGAAAGGCGTACCGAGATAGGCGGCGATGACACGTTCGTCGCCCTGGACGACCTCGGACGTGCCCTCGACGAGCTTTTCGCCCTGGACGAGGACGGCGACCCGGTCGCACAGGTTGAAGATGAAGCGCATGTCGTGCTCGATGACGAGGACGGCGATGCCCTGATCGCGGATGGCGAAGACGAGTTCCTCGGTGGCGCGGGTCTCCTGCGGGTTCATGCCGGCGGTGGGCTCGTCCAGGAGGAGCAGGCCGGGTTCGCTGGCGAGGGCGCGGGCGATCTCGAGCTTGCGCTGCTCGCCGTAGGGGAGGTTGCGCGCGAGGTGGTCGGCCTTGTGGGCGAGGCCGATGAACTCCAGGAGTTCGGTGGCGCGTTCGCGTGACCTGGCTTCTGCCTTGTGGAAGCCGGGGCCGCGCAGGATGGCGGACCAGAGGCCTTCCTTGGTCCTGGTGTGGCGTCCGACGAGGACGTTTTCCAGGACGGTCATGTTGGCGAAGAGCCGGATGTTCTGGAAGGTGCGGGCGATGCCTGCCTTGGTGACCAGGTGCGGTTTCGGCGGCAGGACGGTGCCCTTGTAGCTGACCTTGCCCTCGGTGGGGACGTAGAGACCGGTGAGGCAGTTGAAGAAGGTGGTCTTGCCGGCGCCGTTGGGGCCGATGAGACCGACGATTTCTCCCGCGTTGACGGTGAGGTCGACGTCGCGTACGGCCGTGAGGCCGCCGAAGCGCATGATGACGCCTTCGGCCTGGAGCACGGGGGTGCCGGTGGCTTCCGGGGCCTGTGCGATGGTTTCGGTGGTCATGTCGTTCCTCACGCCCCTGCCTTGCTGACCGGGACGGTGTCGTCGCCGAGTACGCGCTGTTCCGGGAGGGCGGCGTTGTCGTCGTCCTCGTGGAATTCCAGCTGGCGCCGGCGGTTGGCGATGACGCCTTCCGGGCGGAAGCGCATCAGCAGGACGAGCGCGATACCGAAGGCGAGGAGCTCGTACTGCTTGAGGAAGCCGAGCTTCTCGGGGATGAGGTAGAGGAAGGTCGCGCCGAGGAGCGGGCCGCCGACGGTGCCCATGCCGCCGAGTACCACGGCGGCGAGCAGGAAGGCGGAGTTGGGCGGGGCCGCTCCGGCGAACTGGTACGGGGCGGGTGTGACGCTGTAGGTCACGTGGGCGCTGACCGTGCCCGCGAGGCCGGCGAGGGTGGCGCCGAGGGCGAAGGCGATGAGCTTGACCCGGAAGCCGTTGATGCCCATGGCCGTGGCTGCGGTCTCGTCCTCGCGGATGGCGATCCAGGAACGGCCGATGCG
This sequence comes from Streptomyces sp. NBC_00344, assembly GCF_036088315.1. NCBI lineage: Bacteria > Bacillati > Actinomycetota > Actinomycetes > Kitasatosporales > Streptomycetaceae > Streptomyces > Streptomyces sp. NBC_00344. Next base: position 5,368,446 of record NZ_CP107996.1, read on the forward strand.
GGAGTCCGCGGCGCGGTTGAAGACCAGGACGACGAGTCCGGTGATGACGAGCATCAGCAGGAAGTAGTTGGCGAAGCGGCCGAGCGTGAAGCCTGCTACGTCGTGGGACGCCCCGAGGTTGAACCCGAAGAGTTCGAGGTCGGGGATGGAGGGGATGCCGTTGGGGCCGTTGGTGATGTCGGGTCCCGATGAGCCGTCCATGCTGTTGACGGCGATGCGGAAGATCTCTCCGAAGCCCAGGGTGACGATGGCGAGGTAGTCGCCGCGCAGTCGCAGGGTCGGTGCGCCGATGAGGACGCCGAAGACCAGTGAGGCGCACATTCCGGTGAGGGCGGCGGCCCAGAAGGGGAACTGGACGCCGGAGAAGGTGGAGAACTCGGAGCCGGACACGAGGGCGGCGGCGTAGGCGCCGACGCCGAGGAAGGCGACGTATCCGAGGTCGAGGAGTCCGGTGAGGCCGACGACGATGTTGAGGCCGAGGGCGACGGTGGCGAAGATGAGGATGTTGACGCCGAGGTTGGCGTTGTGGTCCTCGCTCTGGGTGAACGGGAAGATCGCTGCGGCGAGGAAGGCCATGGAGGTGGCGAATCCCTTGTGCCGTGCGTTGAGTTCGGAGAAGCGGTCGGCGAGTCCCGCGCCGACGAGCGCCCAGGCGATGAAGATGACGAGCAGGACGAAGGCGATGAAGACTTCGGGCTGTTCGTCGGGGACGCCGATGCCGTAGGTGAAGACGAGCAGGGCGAGTGCGGTGCAGGCGGTGACCACGATGCGCTGGGCCCAGGCGGGGAGCCGGCGGGCGGCGGGGATGTGGTCGGCCTTGGTGAAGTAGTCCTTCATGGCCGGGCCGGGCCGGGGGAGTGCGAGGGCGCCGGCAACCGAGATTGCGGAGCCGACGGCGGCGATCCAGCCACCCGGGTCAAGGTTGACGAGTCCGCCGAGTTCGAAGGCGATGGCGAGTACGACGTACCAGACGACCGCGAAGGTGGCGAGGGCGGAGAGGAACACCGGGGTGGTGGCGACGCTGGGGTTGAGCCAGCGCAGTCCGCGGATCTGGAGGTGGCTGAGGGCGAAGAGCAGGGTGACGACCGCTGCGATGACCGCGAGGAACTGGAGGCCCGAGGGGTCGCCGGAGTAGGTGAGGTCGTCGGCGAAGTCGCTGTCCCAGGTCCAGGAGAGGAAGGCGCTGACGATGGTGATGACGGCGCCGGCTGCGGTGAGGGCGCGGGCCGCGGTGAGGGGGAGCGGGATCAGCGGGCTGTTCCCGGGGGTCTCTGTGGTGTCTTTGGTGATCATGCCGGTCACGCCCTGTCCGCGACGCGTTCGCCCAGGAGGCCTTGTGGTCGTAGCAGCAGTACGAGGATCAGCAGGACGAATGCCCAGACTGCGGACCATGCCTGGCCGCCGAGCTGCTGCATGCCGGGGACCTGGTCGATGTAGGCGGTCGCCATGACTTCGGCGACGCCGAGGACGAGGCCGCCGAGCATGGCGCCGTAGATGTTGCCGATGCCGCCGAGCACGGCTGCGGTGAAGGCCTTGAGGCCCGCCTGGAAGCCCATGCTGTAGTCGACGTTGTGCACCTTGAACCCGTAGGCGACACCGGCCACTGCTGCGAAGAGGCCGCCGATCGCGAAGGCGATCACGATGATGCGGTTGGTGTCGATGCCCATGAGCTGTGCGGTGTCCGGGTCCTGCGCGGTGGCCTGCATGGCGCGGCCGGTGCGGGAGGTGCGGACGAAGAAGGCGAGGGCGGCCATGCAGAGAGGGGCCGCGATGATGAGGAAGAGGTCGGCGCTCTGGATGTCGATCGAGCCGAGGTGGTAGGGCCCGCCCGGAAGCTCGGGGAAGGGCCGGGCGTTCTCGGCGTCGGGGTACCAGTTGAAGACGGCTTGCTGGAGGGCGAGGGAGAGGCCGATGGCGGTGATCAGTGGCGCGAGGCGCGGTGCGCCTCGTAGGGGCCGGTAGGCGAAGCGTTCGGCTCCTACGGCGACGAGGACGGCGACGATGCCGCCGCCTATGAGCATGGCCGGGAGGGCTATCCACATCGAGGTGCCGTCGGGCAGCACGTAGAAGTAGACGGTCAGGGCGCCGAAGCCGCCGGTCATGAAGATCTCGCCGTGGGCGAAGTTGATGAGCTGGACGATGCCGTACACCATCGTGTAGCCGATGGCGATCAGCCCGTACATCGAGCCGAGGAACAGCCCGTTGGCCAGCTGTTGCGGCAGGGAGTTCACCGCATGGCCTCCATGTGGGTGGGATGTGAGCGAGGGGAGACGGCGGGCCGCGCGGGGACTGGTGGTCGTGGCCGCGCGGCCCTGTGTACTGCGGTGTGTTACCGGTCAGCCGGCGTTGTAGGTGCCGCTCTTGACGGCCTTCCAGGCGCCGTTCTTGACCTGGTAGACGGTGAGCTGCTTGTTGGTGGTGTCGCCGTACTGGTCGAAGGAGACGTGGCCGGCGATGCCGTCGAAGTCGGTCTTCTGGACGGCGGCGACGATCTGCTGGCGGGCGTCGGTGGGAATCTTGCCGTCCTTCACGACGGCGCCGACGGCCTTGATGATCGCGGTGGCGGCGTCGTAGGAGTAGCCGCCGTAGGTGCCGTAGTCGCCGGTGTACTTGGCGGCCTTGTACTTGGTGATGAAGTCCTTGGCGGCGGGCAGGGTGTCGACCGGGACGCCGACCGAGGTGGCGAGGTCGCCCTCGGCTGCCTTGCCCGCGGTCTTGATGTAGGTCGGGGTGAACATGCCGTCACCGCCCATGAGGGGGATGTTGGCGCCCGCGGACTTGAGCTGCTTGGTGATGATCTGCGACTCGTCGTACTGGCCGCCGTAGTACAGGATGTCGGCGCCGGAGTTCTTGATCTTGGTGACGAGGGTGGAGAAGTCCTTGTCGCCGGTGTTGACGTGGTCCTGGCCCGCGAGCTTGCCGCCGGCCTTGAGGAAGTTCGACTTGAAGAGACCGGCCAGGCCCGCGCCGTAGGTCTGCTTGTCGTCGACGACGAAGACCTTCTTCTTCTTGAGGGTCTCCGCGGCGTACTGGGCTGCGAAGCCGCCCTGGAGGGCGTCGGTGGTCGCGGTGCGGAAGTACGTGTCGTACTGGCGCTTCTTCGCGGTCTGCCAGTTCTTGCCCTGGGTGAGCTCGGGGGCGGTGTTGGACGGCGAGATCTGGACCAGCTTGGCGGTGGCGAAGACCTGCTGCATGGTCTGTGCGACGCCCGAGTTCAGCGGGCCGACGACGCCGAGGACGTCCTTGTTGGCGACGAGCGCGGAGGCGTTCTGCTGGCCGGTCGGCGGCAGCGCCTTGTCGTCGAGCGCCTTGACGGAGAAGTGCACGCCGGGGACGGTGTTGTTCTTGTTGGCGTCGTCGACGGCGACCTTGACGCCGCCCTGAATTCCGAGGCCGGTTGCGGAGTTGGCCCCGGTCAGGGGCGCGTCCACACCGATGACGACCTCGGTCTTCTGGTCACCACTGTTCTTCTTGTCGTTGTTGTCGCGCGAACCGCAGGCGGTGAGTGTGAGTGCCCCGGTGGTCAGCACGGTGGTGAGAATGAGCAAGGAACGCTGTCGCACGATAAGTCCTCTCCCTGGCGCCGACGCCTCTGCTGAGGCGCCGAAGGTCTCGCCGGGCCGTACTGGGGTGATTCAGAGCCGTGCTGCAGACGCGCCCGGCGGCGCGGTGACTGGCCGTGACTCTAAGCGCAGGTGGTGGAGGTGTGGACCGGTGAAGGTCAGGATGTGACTGTCTTGTTATGCCCGGAGGGAGGGAGTACGGGCGCAGTGCGGACAGTTGGGAGATAAGCAGTCACCATCTATTTGCCCACATGGTGAGAACGCGCAGTTCCGCTAAGGGGCTACAGGCGATCTTGGTCCTGTCGGTGTGCGACGGCCCGGTGGAGCCGCGACGCCGCCACCGGTGTGGACACGGGGGGCGTCGCGGACTCGTACCCGCATTGCGGTTTTGTTACCCAGCGTAACGGCTGAGTGGTCCGGGGGCTTCCGGAGTGACGGCGTCCGGCTGTCCCGGAGCTTGTGGCGCAAGGGGACGGGCCGTGTGGGAACTGTGTGGTGTGTGTGTCGGGAGGGGGGTTGCCGGGTCAGCCGGTGGGGGCCTCGGGAGTGACGTCCCGCAGCAGGCAGGTCAGCCGGGCCGTGCAGACGCGCTTGTCCTGTTCGTCGGTGATGACGATCTCGTAGGTGGCGGTGGAGCGGCCCCGGTGGACGGGGGTCGCCACCCCGGTGACCAGGCCCTTGCGGGCGCCGCGGTGATGGGTGCAGTTGAGGTCCACGCCGACGGCGACCTTTGAGGGGCCGCCGTGCAGCATCGAGCCGATGGAGCCGAGGGTCTCGGCGAGTACGGCGGATGCACCGCCGTGCAGCAGACCGTAGGGCTGGGTGTTTCCTTCGACCGGCATGGTGCCGACGACGCGGTCGGCGGCCGCTTCGGTGATCCGTACGTCCATGCGCTCGCCGAGGTGGCCGGCGGAGAACAGCCCCGGCAGGTCCACGCCGAGTGCGGCGTATTCGTCGATGACCTCTTGCGGGAACTTCACGGTGGTCTGCTCGCCCATGGGGCCGGCTCCGATCGTCGTGGCGTCGTGGATGGTGCCTCAGGCGTGTGACTTAAGCAAACGCTTAGGCGGTGGGAGATTGTTCCAGACGGACGACCACGGACTTGCTCACGGGGGTGTTGCTGACGTCGGCTGTCGCATCCAGCGGGACCAGGACGTTCGTTTCCGGGTAGTACGCGGCGGCGCAGCCGCGGGCGGTGGGATAGTGCACCACCCGGAAGCCGGGGGCGCGTCGTTCCACGCCGTCCTTCCACTCGCTGACGAGGTCGGTGTACGAGCCGTCGGCGAGGCCGAGCTCGCGGGCGTCGTCGGGGTTGACCAGCACCACACGGCGGCCGCCCCTGATGCCGCGGTAGCGGTCGTCGAGGCCGTAGATCGTGGTGTTGTACTGGTCGTGGGAGCGCATGGTCTGGAGCAGTAGCCTGCCGTCGGGGAGTTTCGGGTATTCGACGGGCGCGGCGGTGAAGTTGGCCTTGCCGGTGGCGGTGGGGAACCGGCGCTCGTCGCGCGGGGCGTGCGGCAGGGAGAATCCGCCGGGGGCGGCGACGCGGGTGTTGAAGTCCTCGAAGCCGGGGACGACGCGGGAGATCCGGTCGCGGATGGCGGCGTAGTCGTTCTCGAACTCCTCCCAGTCGACCGGGGACTGTCCGCCGAACAGGGCGCGGGCCAGCCGGGCGACGATCGCCGGTTCGGAGAGCAGGTGGGGGCTTGCGGGGGCGAGGTTGCCCCGGGACGCGTGGACGAGCCCCATGGAGTCCTCGACGGTCACGAACTGCTTGCCGCTCGCCTGGATGTCCTTGTCGGTGCGTCCCAGGGTGGGCAGGATCAGCGCGCGGCGGCCGGTGACGGCGTGCGAGCGGTTGAGTTTGGTCGAGACGTGCACGGTGAGGGAGGCCCGGCGCATCGCGGCCTCGGTGACGTCGGTGTCGGGGCTCGCGCCGACGAAGTTGCCGCCCATCGCGAAGAAGACCTTGGCCCTGCCGTCGCGCAGTGCCTCTATGGCCCGTACGACGTCGAAGCCGTGGTGGCGGGGCGAGGTGATCCCGAATTCCTTGTCCAGGGCGTCGAGGAAGGCGGCGGCGGGACGCTCGAAGATGCCCATGGTGCGGTCGCCCTGGACGTTGGAGTGCCCGCGGACCGGGCAGACGCCGGCGCCGGGGCGGCCGATGTTGCCGCGCAGCAGCAGGAAGTTGACGACCTCGCGGATCGTCGGTACGGCGTGCTTGTGCTGGGTCAGGCCCATGGCCCAGCAGACGATGGTGCGCCTGGAGGCGAGGATCATCGTGAGGGCCTGCTCGATGTCCTCGCGGCTGAGGCCGGTCGCGGTGAGTGTGCCCGCCCAGTCGGCTTCGCGCGCGGTGGCGGCGAACTCCTCGTAGCCGTGGGTGTGCTCGCGTACGAAGAGCTCGTCGGTCGCGCCGTCGGTCTCGATGATCAGTTTGTTCAGCAACCTGAAGAGGGCCTGGTCACCGCCGATGCGGATCTGCAGGAAGAGGTCGGTCAGTGCGGCGCCCCTGACCATGCCCTGGGGGGTCTGGGGGTTCTTGAAGCGCTCCAGGCCGGCTTCGGGCAGCGGGTTGATCGCGATGATCTTCGCGCCTGCCGCTTTCGCCTTCTCCAGTGCGGAGAGCATCCGGGGGTGGTTGGTGCCCGGATTCTGTCCTGCGACGATGATCAGATCGGCCTGGTGCACGTCGTCGAGGGACACACTGCCCTTGCCGACGCCGATCGTCTCGGCCAGGGCGGAGCCGGACGATTCGTGGCACATGTTGGAGCAGTCGGGCAGGTTGTTCGTGCCGAAGGTGCGGGCGAGGAGCTGCAGCAGGAAGGCTGCTTCGTTGCTGGTACGGCCCGAGGTGTAGAAGAGCGCTTCGTCGGGGGACCCGAGAGCACGGAGCTCCTCGGCGATCACCTCGAAGGCGTGTTCCCAGGTGACGGGTTCGTAGTGGTCGCCGCCCGCGGGCAGCAGCATCGGCTGGGTGATGCGGCCCTGCTGTCCGAGCCAGTAGCCGCTGCGAGAAGCCAGGTCGGTGACGGAGTGCGCCGCGAAGAAGCCGGGGGTGACACGGCGCAGTGTCGCCTCCTCGGCGACGGCCTTCGCGCCGTTCTCGCAGAATTCCGCCGTGTGCCGTTTGTCGCCCTCCGGCCAGGCACAGCCCGGGCAGTCGAAGCCGTCCTTCTGGTTGACCTTGAGCAGGGTGCGGGCGGTGCGTGCCACGCCCATCTGCTGCTGGGCGATCCGCAGGGTGTGGCGGATGGCGGGGAGGCCTGCGGCGGCGTGCTGGGGGGCCGCGACCTGCGGCGCGTCCTGAACCGGGTCACCTGCGGGCGGCTTGGCAGCCATGACGCTCCCCTTCGGGCGGACGGATCTCGCGTGTCTCCCCGATCCTGTCACGCACTGCCCGGAGGCTTTGCGGGCAGGTGTGCGGAGGTCCGCGTTGTCAGTGCTCCGTGGCAGGATCGGTCCCGTGGCAAAGACAGCATCGAAGCAGACCGAAGACACCCGCCCCCGCCTGCTCCTCATGGACGGGCACTCTCTGGCGTACCGGGCGTTCTTCGCGCTGCCCGCGGAGAATTTCACGACCGCGAGCGGTCAGCCGACGAACGCCATCTACGGCTTCGCGTCGATGCTGGCGAACACGCTGCGCGACGAGGCGCCCACCCATTTCGCGGTGGCCTTCGACGTGTCCCGCAAGACCTGGCGTTCGCAGGAGTTCCCCGAGTACAAGGCGAACCGCTCCAAGACTCCTGACGAGTTCAGGGGGCAGGTCGAGCTGATCGGCGAGGTTCTCGACGCCATGCATGTCGACCGCTTCGCGATCGACGGGTTCGAGGCCGACGATGTGATCGCCACGCTCGCCACCCAGGCGGAGGCGGCCGGTTTCGATGTGCTGATCGTCACCGGTGACCGGGATTCGTTCCAGCTGATCACCGACCGGGTCACCGTGCTCTATCCGACCAAGGGCGTCTCCGAGCTGACGCGTTTCACGCCGGAGAAGGTCGAGGAGAAGTACGGGCTGACCCCGCAGCAGTATCCGGACTTCGCCGCGCTGCGCGGCGATCCCTCCGACAACCTTCCGGGTATTCCGGGGGTGGGGGAGAAGACGGCAGCGAAGTGGATCAATCAGTTCGGTTCGTTCGCCGAGCTGGTGGAGCGGGCGGCCGAGGTCAAGGGCAAGGCAGGGCAGAATTTCCGGGATCATCTGGAATCGGTGAAGCTCAACCGCCTGCTCACCGAGATGGTGCGTGACGTCGAGCTGCCGAAGGGGCCTGCGGACCTGGAGCGCGCGGCGTACGACCGTGAGGCGCTGGCCGGGGTTCTGGACGTGCTGGAGATCCGCAATCCGAGTCTGCGTGAGCGGCTGCTGGCCGTCGATCCGGGTGCGGGCGAGGCGCAGCCGCCCGCCCCGGCGGCCGGGGTGGAGCTGGACGGTTCGGTGCTGGCGTCCGGCGAGCTGGCGCCCTGGCTGGCTGAGCACGGCGGGCAGCCGCTGGGTGTGGCCACGGTGGAGACGTGGGCGCTCGGCTCGGGCAGCGTCAGCGAGATCGCGCTGGCGGCCGCCGGCGGAGCGGCCGCCTGGTTCGACACCACCCAGCTCGACGAGGCGGACGAGCGGGCCTTCGCCGGATGGATCGCGGATGCCGCGAGCCCCAAGACGATGCACAATGCCAAGAACGCCATGCGGGTCTTTCCCGAGCACGGCTGGAGCGTCGAGGGTGTCGCCATGGACACCGCGCTCGCCGCGTATCTGGTGAAGCCCGGCCGGCGCTCCTTCGCGCTGGACGCCCTCGCCGTCGAGTACCTGGGACGCGAGCTGGCGCCCGCCGCGTCCGGCGACGGGCAGCTCGCTTTCGGTACGGACGAGCAGGCCGAGGCCGAATCCCTGATGGCACAGGCCCGTGCGGTCCTCGACCTGGGCGAGGCGTTCGGTGAGCGGCTGAAGGAGGTCGGCGCGGCTGGTCTGCTGCACGACGTCGAGCTGCCCACCTCGATCCTGCTGGCTCGTCTGGAACGCCATGGCATCGCCGCCGACCGTGCCCATCTGGAGGCGATGGAGCAGCAGTTCGCGGGTGCGGTGCAGCAGGCGGTGAAGGAGGCGCACGCCGCGGTCGGGCACGAGTTCAACCTTGGTTCGCCCAAGCAGCTGCAGGAGGTCTTCTTCGGCGAGCTGGGTCTGCCCAAGACCAAGAAGACCAAGACCGGGTACACCACGGACGCGGACGCGCTGGCCTGGCTCGCCGCCCAGACCGACCACGATCTGCCGGTGATCATGCTGCGCCACCGTGAGCAGGCCAAGCTGCGGGTGACGGTCGAGGGCCTGGTCAAGATGGTGGCCGGGGACGGACGTATTCACACCACGTACAACCAGACGGTGGCCGCCACAGGCCGGCTGTCGTCCACCGACCCCAATCTGCAGAACATCCCGGTGCGCACGGACGAGGGCCGTGCCATCCGCCGGGGGTTCGTCGTCGGCGAGGGGTACGAATCGCTGATGACCGCCGACTACAGCCAGATCGAGCTGCGGGTGATGGCCCACCTGTCGGAGGACGAGGGGCTCATCGAGGCGTTCGCGTCGGGGGAGGACCTGCACACCACGGTCGCCTCCCAGGTGTTCGGTGTGGAGAAGTCCGCGGTCGACCCGGAGATGCGCCGCAAGATCAAGGCGATGTCGTACGGACTGGCCTACGGGCTCTCGGCGTTCGGGCTCTCCCAGCAGCTGAACATCGAGGCCGGTGAGGCCCGCGGGCTGATGGACACCTTCTTCGAGCGGTTCGGCGGGGTGCGGGACTATCTGCAGCGGGCCGTCCAGGAGGCCAGGGTCACCGGCTACACCGAGACCATGCTCGGCCGGCGCCGTTATCTGCCGGACCTCAACAGCGACAATCGCCAGCGCCGCGAGATGGCCGAGCGGATGGCTCTCAACGCCCCCATCCAGGGCACCGCGGCGGACATCGTGAAGGTGGCCATGCTGAAGGTCGACCGGGCGCTCTCGGAGGCCGGCCTGACCTCCCGGATGCTGCTCCAGGTTCACGACGAAATCGTGCTGGAGATCGCTCCCGGTGAGGGCGGCAGGGTCGAGGAGATCCTGCGCAGGGAGATGGCCGCCGCGGCCCAACTGCGCGCCCCGCTCGATGTGTCGGTGGGTGTGGGCACGGACTGGGAGTCCGCCGCGCACTGAGGTCTCCGGGTTCTGCGCGGATCGGAGCTGAAGAATCGGTTAAAAGCGGTCACTTGCCGGTGTTGTGGTGCCGGGAGTTGTCGTAGTGTCACCGGAGTCCCGCGCTGGGGAGCGCGATCGGCAGTCGACGGGGAGGGACCACACGTATGGCACCGCATTTCGGGAGTCGGCTGCGCAAGGGGGCGACAGCGACGACGGTTGCCGCGCTGGCGGTGGCGGCGATGACCGCCTCACAGGCGCCGGGGGCCGTGGGCAGTGAGTCCCCCACAGGCCGGCCGGCAGCGGATGCCGCGCCACCGCCGGGCACTCCCGTCACCGGCGGTTCGCCGTATTTCACGGACCTTCCGCCGCTGACCACACCGGACCAGCAGCCGGCCACGGCCGGCACCCCCGCGGGTGAGGCCGAGGCGGGGATCCCCGCCTCGGTGCTCGCCGCCTACAAGCGCGCGCAGCAGACGGTCGCGGGCACCGACGCGAGCTGTCACCTTCCCTGGCAACTCCTCGCCGCGATCGGCAAGGTCGAGTCCGGCCAGGCGCGCGGCGGCCGGGTGGACTCCGCGGGTACCACCCTCTCGCCGATTCTCGGACCGGTGCTCGACGGCGTCGGCTTCGCCAATATCTCCGACACCGACCACGGCCAGTACGACGGCGACTCGACCCACGACCGTGCGGTCGGCCCGATGCAGTTCATCCCCGCGACCTGGGCCACCTGGGGACAGGACGGGAACGGCGACGGGCGCAAGGACCCCAACAACGTCTACGACGCGGCACTTGCCACGGGCCGCTATCTCTGCGCCGACGGGCGGGACCTCGCGGGCAAGCACGACCTCGATCAGTCGATCCTGGGCTACAACCACTCTCAGGCGTATCTGAGCACGGTGCTGTCCTGGTTCGAGTTCTACCGGAAGGGCAGCCACGGTGTCCCGGACGGCACGGGTCCGCTTCCCGCCGGCACCGGCCCCGGCGGCGAAGGGTACGGCTCAGGCGGCACCAGCCACGACAAGGGCAGGGATACCGGCGGCAGTTCGGGTGGGGCGACACCTCGGCCGACCGCGTCCCCCGAGCCCAGGCCGACCAAGACGGGCTCCGGTTCGATCTCGACGCCCGCCCCGTCGAAGAGCGGCACGCCGGCCCCTTCGGGCAGTGCGAGTGCGTCGCCCTCCGGGTCTCCTTCTCCGTCACCGAGCGGCTCAGGATGTCCTTCGCCGTCGCCTTCCGGCAGCGCGAGCCCCAGCCCTTCGCCCTCGGACAGTGCGAGCCCGAGCCCTTCGCCCTCGGGATCGGCGAGCCCGTCACCCACCCCTTCGGGCAGTGCGAGTGCGTCGCCCTCACCCTCCGGGTCTCCCACTCCGTCGCCGAGCGGCAGCGTCCCGAAGCCCTGCTCGACGCGATAGCCGCCGGCCGGCGGTGTCCGGCCGGCCCGGCCTCACACCTGACGCGGTGTCGGGCCGGGACCGGTCCGGGCTCCACAGCCCGAACGGCTTCCGGCCGGGCCCCCAGGCCGGGCACGGGGATTCCCGCAGCCGAGTCCGTGCCCCCTAACTCCTGCCCTGCTCGCGCTGCTGGCGGGCCTTGGTATGCCGCGTCGGCTCCGCCACCGAGGGATCCTCGGGCCAGGGGTGCCGTGGATAACGGCCGCGCAGTTCCGCTCGCACCGACCGGTAGCCCTCCCGCCAGAAGGACGCCAGGTCGGCTGTGACAGCGGCCGGCCGGCCGGCCGGGGACAGCAGATGCACCAGCACCGGCACGCCCGCCACGGCCGGGGTCTCGGCAAGCCCGAACACCTCCTGCAGCTTCACCGCGAGCACCGGCTGGGGGCCGTCGTAGGTCAGACGCACCTTTGACCCGCTCGGTACCTCGAACCGTTCGGGCGCCAGCTCGTCCAGCCGCGCGGCCTCGCCGGTCGCCCACGGCAGCAGCCGGTTCAGCGCCTGACCCGCCTCGATCCTGCCCAGGTCCGCCTTCCTGCGCGCCCGGGACAGCTCCGGTTCCAGCCACTCGCCGGTGCGGGCGAGCAGCGCTTCGTCCGAGACGTCCGGCCAGCCGCCACCCACCTCTCTGTGCAGAAAGCCCAGCCGCTGCCGCAGCTCACGGGCATGCGGTGACCAGCGCAGCAGCCCCAGCCCTTCGCGGCGCAGCCCTTCGGCGAGCGCTGCGCGCACGAGAGCGGGATCCGGATTCTTCAGCGGCCGAACCGTGAGTTCGACGGCTCCCAGACGTTCCACCCGCCGTGCGATGACATCGCCGTTCTCCCAGCGGACCTCCTCGCCGGCGGTCAGCAGATGGCCCGCGGCGAGCCGCGCGGTCTCCTCGTCGATGACGGCCGCCAGACGGATCCGGGCCGAGGGTGCGATGGCGGGCCGGTCGGCGACCGCCACCGCGAGCCAGTCCGCGCTGCGCAACCGGGAGCCCGCGGCCGAATCCGCCCCGGTCCCCGACGCCATCAGAAAGCTTCCTCCGCCCCGGCTCCGCGCGACCCGCTCGGGGAACGCCAGAGCGGCGATCAGCCCGGCAGCCGCGTCGTCACCCTGCACAGCCCCGCGTCCCGCAGCCCCGCGTCCCGCACCGGCGCCGGCCGGGCCCGAAGAGAGCCGGCGGGTCTCCTGGCGCCAGCGCGCCGCGTAGGCGTCACCGCCGGCTCGCGCCGCACGCCAGGCCGCCGTCAGATCGTCCCCGTAGTCGCGGGGCGGCTCCTCGCTCAGCAGCGCGACCACTTCCGCTGCGCGCCGGGTACCCAGCTCATCCGCGCCGTCGATCAGTGCCCGCGCGAGACGCGGGTGCAGTCCGAGCCCCGCCATCCGTCCACCACGGCGGGTGGCCCGGCCTGCCGTGTCCACCGCGCCGATCGCGGCCAGCACCTCACGGGCCGCGGCCATCGCTCCGGCCGGCGGCGGATCGAGCAGGGCGAGCCCGGCGGCCGAAGGGTCGCCCCAGCAGGCTGCCTGCAGAGCGAAGGCCGCCAGGTCGGCGACCTTGATCTCGGGGGAGGGGAAGCGGGCGAGCCGGGTGTCCTCGGCCTCCGTCCAGCACCGGTAGACGGTGCCGGGAGCCTCCCGGCCCGCCCGGCCCGCGCGCTGACGGGACGCCGCCTGCGAGACCCGTACGGTGGTGAGCGCGCTCAGTCCGCGCGCGTGGTCGGTGCGGGGCTCCCGGGCCAGACCGGCGTCGACGACGACCCGCACGCCGGGGACGGTGAGCGAGGACTCGGCGACCGAGGTGGCCAGCACCACCCGCCGTCTGCCCCCGGCCCCGGCCAGGACCGCGTCCTGCACAGCGGCCGGCGCCCTGCCGTGCACCTGGAGCACCTCCGCGTCCAGAGCGCTCAGCTGACCGGCGACCCTGCTGATCTCGCCGACCCCGGGCAGAAAACACAGCACGTCCCCGGTCCGCTCCGCCAGCGCCCGCCGGACCACCGATGCCACATGGGTCAGCAGGGCGGGATCGACCCGCATCCCGTGCGGTGGGCGTACCGGCCCGGCGGGCGGCGCCCACACCGTCTCCACCGGATGCGCGGTCCCCTGCGCCTCGACCACCGGGGCATCCCCGAGCAGCCGCGACCATCCCTGGGCGTCGGTCGTCGCCGACGCCGCCACCAGCCGCAGCTCCGGTCGCAGCGCCGCACGTACATCCAGCAGGAACGCCGTGACGGTGTCCGCGTCCAGATGCCGTTCGTGGCATTCGTCGATGACGACCACATCGACGCCGGCCAGCTCCTGGTCGCGCTGCAGGCGCTGCAGCAGGACCCCGGTGGTGACGACCTCCACCACGGTCCCGGGCCCCACCACCCGCTCGCCGCGCACCGTGAAACCGACTCGTCCGCCTGTCTGCTCACCGAGCAGCCACGCCATTCGCCTGGCCGCGGCCCTGGCCGCGATCCTGCGCGGCTCGGCGACGATCACTCGGCGCGCCGGAGCGCGCCCGGCGCCGTCTGCGGCAAGGCCGGCCAGCACCAGCGGCACGAGCGTCGTCTTGCCGGTGCCCGGAGGGGCGCAGAGCACCGCGGTCCCGTGCTCGTCGAGCGCTCGCTCCAGCGCGGGCACCGCGGTGCGGACGGGAAGCGCGTCGAGCGCGCCGGTACGGATCATCCGCCCAGTGTCGTACGTCAGCCGCGCGCGCCGTCCCGCGCGTCATCCGGTCCTTCGTCGCGCACACAGACGAAGATCGCCGAGCCGGGGATCAGCTTGCCGCGCAGCGGGGACCAGCCGCCCCATTCCGAGGTGTTCCAGCCGGGCCACTGCGGCTCGACCAGGTCCACCAGCCGGAAGCCGCCGGCCACCACGTCCCGCACCCGGTCGCCCAGGGTGCGGTGGTGCTCGACATAGACGGCGTTCCCCTGTTCGTCCTGCTCCACGTAGGGCGTCCGGTCGAAATACGACGAGGAGACCGTCAGGCCCTCGGGCCCCGGCTCGTCGGGGAAGGCCCAGCGGATCGGGTGCGTGACCGAGAAGATCCAGCGCCCGCCGGGCCGCAGAACCCGCCTGACCTCGCGGAAGACCGTCACCGGGTCGGCGACGAAGGGGACCGCGCCATAGGCGGAGCAGGCCAGGTCGAAGGAACCGTCACGGAACGGCAGGACTGACGCGTCGGCCGTCACCAGTGGGACGCCGGCGCCGCCGTTCTCCCCGATACGCAGCGCGTGCTGGAGCTGACGGTGCGAGACGTCGAGGGCCACCGGGCGCGCGCCCTGGGCGGCCAGCCAGCGCGAACACTGGGCAGCACCGGCACCGATCTCCAGGACATCGAGCCCCTTGAGCTCATCGGCGGGGCCCAGAAGCTCGGCCTCCACCTCGTCGAGGCCCTCGGGGCCCCAGACGAAGCGGTCGTCGCCCAGGAAGGAGCCGTGCTCGTTCTGGTACTCGTCGGCGTTTCTGTCCCACCAGCCCCGGTTGGCCCGGCTGCTCTCGGTGTCCCCGGCGGCACGCCGGGTCGCTTCGGGCTCGTACTCTTCGCTCATCGTGCCTGTCTGTATCGTCGGGATTCCACAGCGGCCGTCCGTCGACCGGGGCCGACGGGGCCGATCTGGCCTCGTCAAACCGAAGTTGTGCCGGGATTGCGGCGATCCGCCCCGGGTGTGCGCCTTCGCGCATTGACCGTGTCCGGCCGTCCCCGTATGCTACAAGTTGCGCTGCGAGCCTGCGCTCCTCAGACCTAGCAGGCTGCGCTTGCATCTGTTGTATGTCCCCTCGGTTATCGAGGCGCCACCGACGTGTTCGGCAACGAACATCGACCGGATCGGCGCTTTCTATGCTGTCCGGCGTCTGCAGAGGCGATACGGGCTCCCGGCGTAGCAGTACCTACGACTTCAATGTCCGTACCGGAGCCCTTTCCCACATGACGAGCAGCACCGAGACCACCGCCACCACGCCGCAGGTTGCGGTCAACGACATCGGCGACGCGGACGCGTTCCTCGCGGCGATCGACGAGACGATCAAGTACTTCAACGATGGCGACATCGTTGACGGCGTCATCGTCAAGGTTGACCGGGACGAGGTCCTCCTCGACATCGGTTACAAGACCGAAGGCGTCATTCCGAGCCGCGAGCTCTCGATCAAGCACGACGTCGACCCGAACGAGGTCGTCAAGGTCGGCGACGAGATCGAGGCCCTGGTTCTCCAGAAGGAGGACAAGGAAGGCCGCCTGATCCTCTCGAAGAAGCGCGCTCAGTACGAGCGTGCCTGGGGCACCATCGAGAAGATCAAGGAAGAAGACGGAATCGTCACCGGTACCGTCATCGAGGTCGTCAAGGGTGGTCTCATCCTCGACATCGGCCTCCGTGGCTTCCTGCCGGCGTCCCTTGTCGAGATGCGTCGTGTCCGCGACCTCCAGCCCTACGTGGGCAAGGAGCTCGAGGCGAAGATCATCGAGCTGGACAAGAACCGCAACAACGTGGTCCTGTCCCGCCGCGCCTGGCTCGAGCAGACCCAGTCCGAGGTGCGCCAGACGTTCCTCACGACCCTGCAGAAGGGTCAGGTCCGCTCCGGCGTCGTCTCCTCGATCGTCAACTTCGGTGCGTTCGTGGACCTGGGTGGCGTCGACGGTCTCGTGCACGTCTCCGAGCTCTCCTGGAAGCACATCGACCACCCCTCCGAGGTTGTCGAGGTCGGCCAGGAAGTCACCGTCGAGGTTCTCGACGTCGACATGGACCGCGAGCGCGTCTCGCTGTCGCTCAAGGCGACGCAGGAAGACCCGTGGCAGCAGTTCGCCCGTACGCACCAGATCGGGCAGGTCGTTCCCGGTAAGGTCACCAAGCTTGTTCCGTTCGGTGCGTTCGTGCGCGTCGACGAGGGCATCGAGGGCCTGGTCCACATCTCCGAGCTGGCCGAGCGCCACGTGGAGATCCCGGAGCAGGTCGTCCAGGTCAACGACGAGATCTTCGTCAAGGTCATCGACATCGACCTCGAGCGCCGCCGCATCAGCCTCTCGCTGAAGCAGGCCAACGAGTCCTTCGGTGCCGACCCGGCCTCGGTCGAGTTCGACCCGACGCTGTACGGCATGGCCGCGTCGTACGACGACCAGGGCAACTACATCTACCCCGAGGGCTTCGACCCCGAGACCAACGACTGGCTCGAGGGCTTCGAGACTCAGCGCGAGGCCTGGGAAGGTCAGTACGCCGAGGCGCAGACGCGCTTCGAGCAGCACCAGGCCCAGGTCATCAAGTCCCGCGAGGCCGACGAGGCCGCCGCTGCCGAGGGTGCTGCCGCCCCGGCCGCCGGTCCCGGTGCGGGTGCGGGTGCCTCCAGTGGCGGTTCCTACTCCTCGGAGTCGGACGACAACTCCGGCGCCCTGGCGTCGGACGAGGCCCTGGCCGCGCTGCGCGAGAAGCTGGCCGGTGGCCAGAGCTGACGCTCGGGTCCCAGCTGGTGAATAGCTGAAGAAGTGAGGCCCGTCCCCTACGGGGGGCGGGCCTCACTCATGCCCGGGTGCCGCCTCAGGATGTGGTGCCGATACGCGGACGCCCTTTGTCCGTCCCCCGGGCGCCGGCGTGGACGTCCGTTTCCGTTGCCCGGCGCGGACGTCCTCGTTCCGTGCCCGTCCCGCGGTGCCGGCGCCCCGGCCCGTGGCCGTCCTGGCCGGTGTCGCGGATCTGCGTCTTCCCGGCACACCGCGCTGCTTCACGCCCCCTGCCCGTCCGGCCGCGCGTACGAGTTGACCGGGAGGGGCGTGGGCGGGAATGCCCGTGCCCCGCGGTGCGTTCTTCCCCTTGAACACGAGGAGGAGCGGTAATCGTGCTTGATCCGCAGGACTTGTACGCATGGGAGCCGAAAGGCCTGGCCGTCGTCGATGTGGCGCTGGCCCAGGAGTCGGCGGGACTTGTCATGCTCTACCACTTCGACGGGTACATCGACGCGGGCGAGACCGGTGACCAGATCGTCGAGGGTCTGCTGGAGACCCTCCCCCATCAGGTGGTGGCCCGTTTCGACCACGACCGGCTCGTCGACTACCGGGCGCGCCGGCCCCTGCTGACCTTCAAGCGCGACCAGTGGGCGGACTACAAGACGCCCACGCTCGACGTCAGGTTGGTGCAGGACGCCACGGGAGCGCCTTTCCTGCTGCTGTCGGGACCCGAGCCGGATGTGGAATGGGAGCGGTTCTCCTCGGCGGTGGAGCAGATCGTCGAAAGGCTGGGGGTGCGCCTCTCGGTGAACTTCCACGGGATCCCGATGGGCGTCCCGCACACCCGGCCGGTCGGCATCACCCCGCACGGCAACCGCACGGACCTGATGCCGGGACACCGCTCGCCCTTCGACGAGGCGCAGGTGCCCGGGAGCGCGGAGTCGCTGATCGAGTACCGGCTGGCGCAGAAGGGGCACGATGTCCTCGGCGTGGCCGCGCATGTGCCGCACTACGTCGCCCGCTCCTCGTACCCGGATGCCGCGCTGACCGCGCTCGAAGCGGTGACGGCGGCGACCGGCCTGGTGCTGCCGGGGGTCGCGCACTCCCTGCGTACGGAAGCCCAGCGCACCCAGGACGAGATCGAACGGCAGATCGGCGAGGGCGACGAGGAACTCGTCTCGCTCGTACAGGGACTTGAGCACCAGTACGACGCGCTGGCCGGGTCCCAGACGCGCGGCAACCTGGTCGCCGAAGCGGTCGAACTGCCGTCGGCCGACGAGATCGGCCGCGAATTCGAACGCTTCCTCGCCGAGCGGGAGGGCGAGCTCTAGGCCATGCTCGGGAATTCGTGCCGTCCGCCCGGAGCGCCGGGCAGGCGCGGCTTCCCGGACATGGCCCGGGGGAGGGCAGGGCACCCGGCGGGGACCTGCCGGACACCTGCCGGGGACCACGGGACAGCCCTTAGGCTCTGTGCATGCTGAAAGTGGGGTTGACCGGCGGAATCGGTGCCGGCAAGAGCGAAGTGTCCCGGCTGCTCGTCCGTCACGGCGCGGTCCTTGTCGACGCCGACGCAATCGCCCGGGAGGTGGTGGAGCCCGGAACCCCCGGGCTCGCCGCCGTGGTCAAGGCGTTCGGCGAGTCCGTGCTCACCGCGCGGGGAACTCTGGACCGGCCGAAACTCGGCTCGATCGTGTTCTCCGACGCGGCCCGTCTCGCGACGCTGAACGCGATCGTGCACCCGCTGGTCGGCGCCCGCTCGGCAGAGCTGGAGAGCCGGGCGGGAGCGGACGCGGTCGTCGTGCACGACGTACCGCTGCTGACCGAGAACGGTCTCGCCCCGCTCTACGACCTGGTCGTCGTGGTGGACGCGTCGCCGGAGACCCGGCTGGACCGGCTGGTGCGGCTCCGCGGGATGCAGGAATCCGAGGCGCGCTCGCGGATGGCCGCCCAGGCCACCCGGGAGCAGCGCCGATCGATCGCCGATGTGCTGATCGACAACGACGGTTCGCTGGAAGCGCTGGAGCCGCAGGTGAGCAGGCTCTGGTCGCATCTGTCACGGCGGGCGGCCGGCACCCCGGCTGATCGAGCGGGGCTCACCGAAGAGTAGCGACCGGGCGGGACGGCTCGGCGCGAGCATCGTGAAAGAAGGGACAGGACGGATGTCGCACAGCACCCCCGAGACCCACGTCATCGACTACCGCGCGGCGGAGCAGCTGCTGGCAGCGCGTGATCCGCGTGGTGCGGTGAAGCTTCTCGACGAGGTCGTCGCAGCCCACCCGGAGAACACCGCGGCCCGCCTGCTGCGTGCCCGTGCGTTCTTCCTGGCAGCTCAACTGCGTCCGGCCGAGCTGGAGTTCCAGCTCGTACTGGAGCGTGAACCGGACAATGCCTTCGCTCACTTCGCGCTCGCCCGCACCTTCCAGCGGGCCGGCCGTCCGGAGCAGGCCAGGCGTCACTTCCGGCTCGCCGCCGCGCTCGATCCGAAGCCCGAGTATCTTCAGGCGGCCCGCTTCGAGCCGGGGGGCTGACGGGAACGGCCGCCCGGACACGTTCGTTCTGCCGTACATGAGCGTTCGGATGCGTGAGGGATACAAGGGGACGGGTCCTGGAGAGAGGACGCCTGACGGCTGTTCGGTCGAGCTCTACAAGCGGCTGCCTGTCGGCAAAGAGCCGGATGTCATCGCCGCGGCAGTTCCGGCCGGGGCGACCGTACTCGAACTGGGCAGCGGTGCGGGCCGGGTCACCCGGCCGCTGCTCGCGCGCGGGTTCGCGGTGACCGCTGTCGACGAGTCGCCGGAGATGCTGGCGCAGATCGAGGGCGCCCGCACGGTCTGCAGCCCGATCGAGCGGCTCGACCTGGGCGAGACCTTCGACGTGGTCATGCTCGCCTCGTTCCTGGTGCACGCGGGCGACCCGCAGGTGCGCCAGGGCCTGCTTCGCACCTGTCGGCGGCACGTACGGGACGGCGGCTGCGTGCTGATCCAGCGTGAGGGCCAGGACTGGCACACCGACGTGCCGAGGGAGCGGGACAACGGCGCCGGGACCGTACGGATCGTGTCCGCGACGCCCGTCGGCGACGGGGTCGACTCGATGCTCTGCGAGTACGTCTATCCCGATGCGAGGTGGTCGCAGACCTTCCTGTCGCGTCCGCTGACCCGCCAGGAGTTCGAGGGGCATCTGCACCGGGCGGGGCTCGCCGTGGACACGTATCTGACCGAGGACGGAACCTGGGTGCGGGCGCTGCCCGCCCCGCCAGGCCTGTGAGCGGCCCGCGCCGGCGGCCTGCCCACTGCCCCGGAGGCTGCGGGCCGCCGCCCGGTGTTCAGTGCACCAGGGAGTAGCTCCGCCAGGTCCGCAACGGTGGCGTCACCCTGGCGTTCAGGGTGGTGGCGTTGTACGACGACGGAGTGCCCGTGCAGCCGCGGCCCGGGTACAGCACCATGTCGATCATGGTGTGGTTGGCGACGGCCTTGGCACCGCCGCGCAACAGCGGGTGGCAGCGGGTGACCCCCGGGTTGGAGACGGTGACGACCCTGTCGGTGGGGGTGACGTACGAGATGGTGCCGACGGCGCTGCGGCCGAGGCCGGAACATCCGGCGACGGCGAAGGGCAGGATCAGAGCCCCGGCGATGACGCCGAGACGCCGGTGATCGGACATGGGCGGTCCCGTCTCTGCGGAGAGTCACTGGTGGGAGCAACCCTGCCGGGTGCCGGACCGCACGGCATCCGGGGGGCCGCCGCCCGGGGGACGGCGGCGCCCAGGGCCCGTTTCGTCCGACGGTTCCCGGCGAGGGCCTGGCGGTGGCCGGAGCCGGGAAGCGACGGGCGGACGCCCGCCGGACTCCGGGGCAGGGCCTCACCGCGGATCCATGCGGCCGGGCTGTTTACGGGGAGGTGCCCGGCAAGGTACCAGGGGGTGTGACCGATGCGGTGCGCGCGAACGACGTGATGGGGCCCGAATTGAACAGAGGGAGTCTGAACCAGATGGAACCGGTGTGCATGACCCGGCAGGGCGCGGTCCGTGGGCAGATGCGCGGCGACGGGGTGGCGTCCTTTCTCGGTATCCCTTATGCCGCAGCGCCGTTCGGGCCGCGCAGGTTCCGCGCGCCGGCGCCGCCCGAGTCGTGGGACGGCGTACGGCAGGCGCATGCCTACGGTGAAACCGCGCCGAAAGCTCCTTACGCGCCCCCGTTCGACGCCCTGATCCCCGAGGATCTGGGCAGTGGCGGCGAGAACTGCCTGAACCTCAATGTCTGGACACCCCAGCCCGGGCCGAACGGCGGCCTGCCGGTGATGGTGTGGCTGCACGGCGGGGCCTTCTCGAACGGTTCGGGCTCGGCGTCCTCGTACAACGGCAGTGCCTTCGCGCGGGACGGCGTGGTCTGTGTGACGGTCAACTACCGCCTGGGAGTGGACGGTTTCCTGCATCTGGACGGTGTGCCGGACAACCGCGGGCTGCTCGACCAGATCGCGGCGCTGGAGTGGGTGCGTGACAACATCACCTCCTTCGGCGGTGACCCCGACCGGGTCACCGTCTTCGGTGAGTCCGCGGGAGCGATGAGCATCGGCGCGCTGCTGGCGATGGAACAGGCGCGGGGTCTGTTCCGCCGGGCCGTTCTGCAGAGCGGAGCCGCGCACCACTTCCTGCGGCCCGGAACGGCCGGTCTGATCACCGCGCGGCTCGCCGGGAATCTCGGTATCGCGCCGACCGCGGAAGCCTTCGCAGCCGTTCCGCTGGCTTCCCTGCTCCCCGCGCAGGGAAAGCTGCGCGCCGAACTCGGCGGCCGTCCCGACCCTGCCCTGTGGGGGGAGGCGGCCCTCAACATGATGCCTTTCGAGCCGGTGTTCCCCGAACTCGCGCCGCCGGCCCCGGACTGCGGTGTCGAGTTGCTGGTCGGCAGCAACCGTGAGGAGAACCGCCTCTTCATGGTTCCCACCGAGCGAATGGACACGATCACCGATGAGCGGCTGCGGCTGGTCGTCGCCGGATACGGTCTCGACGCGGAGACCGCGCTCGCGGTCTACCGGGCCGGCCGGCCGGGAGCGACTCCGGGCGAACTGTTCGACGCGGTGGTGACCGACTGGTTCTACCGGATTCCGGCCCTCCGTCTCGCCGAAGCGGTCCCCGGATCCCATGTGTACGAATTCGCCTGGCGCTCGCCGCAGTTCGGCGGCATGCTCGGTGCCTGCCACGCGTCCGAGCTGGGCTTCGTCTTCGACAACCTGCACGACCCTTCGTTCGTCCCGATGCTCGGGGACCACCCGCCCCAGCACCTCGCGGACGCGATCCACGGCGCCTGGGTGGCTTTCGCGACGACCGGGGACCCCGGCTGGGCGGCGTACGACGCGCACAGCGGCGCGGCCGCCGGCCGGATGACCATGGTCTTCGGCGATGAGCCGGGCCCCGAGTCCGACCCGCGCGCACAGGAGCGGGCTCTGTGGAGTGCGGTGCGCTGATCCGCCGGTGCTCCGACCCGCTGACCTGTCGGCCCATGGTGGCTCTGACCTGCCGGAAGGCTGCGCCGATGCCCGTTGTCACACCCCGCGCCTAGACTCGCAGAGACGTGGGATCCAGGGGCTGGGCAGGGGCGCGGAAGGCAGGTGAGCGGGATGCGGGCGGCAGTGGAGGGTGCGGGTGTGGAACGTCCGCTGCCTGCGGCGCTCGGCCGTCGGGCCGCTGTGTTTCTGCCCGCCGCGCTGCCGCGCGAGGGCCGCTTCGCCCTCTGGGATCCCGAGGGCGAAGCGGCCGGCCCCGATGAGCTCGTCGTGGTGCGGCAGCAGGGCGCGGCTGTCCGTCGCCGCACTGTCCCCGCGGCCCTGATTCCCGTCGCCCAGGCACTGCCGCTGCTGGTCGCGGCCCGGCGGGCCCCGGCGGCGCACCCCGCCGCCCGGGCCTGGGGAGCGGCCGCGCTGCACGCGCTGCAAATGGCGGCGCGAGGCAGGCTCATCCCCGGCCTGTCTTGTGACGACCACGATGTCTGGCGGGCCGGGCCGCTCGACGCCGAGGACATCGCGCATCTGCGGGCGGTGGCCGCCGCCATGCCGCCCGAGGCGTACGCCACTCCGCTGCCGGGCCGCACCCCGCTCGAGCTGCCCAGGCCCGATGCGCTGCTGCGCGCCTTCCTCGACGCGGTCGCCGACACGCTGCCGCGCACTCCCGCCGCGGCACATGCGGTGGGCGCCCCTTATGCCGCCGCGCAGGCGCAGCATCTGCCGGGCCTGCGGGAATGGGCGATGGAGGTGGCTGCCGGCTCGGACGCCGGGGTGCAGGTCTCCCTGCGCCTCGACCTCTCCGGATACGAACTCTTCGACCGTTCCGACGACCCGGCGGCGCCGGAACGGCGAGCCGGGGCGGCCGTCGTCCAGGTGCACAGCCTGGCCGACCCCACGCTCGTCATCGACGCGGGGCGGCTCTGGGCCGGAGAAGGCGACGAGCACTTCGGCCCCCGGGCACGGATCGACGCCGTACTTGCGCTGCGCCGCGCCGCGCGGATCTGGCCGCCGCTGGCTGAACTCATGGAGCGCCCGGAGCCCGATGTGCTGCCCCTCTCGGAGGACAGCCTGTACGAGCTGCTGGGTCCTGCCGCCCCGCGGCTCGCCGCGGCCGGAGTCGCCGTGCACTGGCCCCGGGACATGGTCCGTTCGCTGACGGCCACCGCTGTGGTGCGGCCGGCTCCGGGTTCGGCCACCGACGGCACCGCCTTCTTCGACGCGGACGAACTCTTCTCCTTCAGCTGGCAGCTCGCTCTCGGCGACGACCGGCTGACCGACGCCGAGATGGACATGCTGGCCGAGGCGCACCGCCCGGTCGTGCGGCTGCGCGGTCAATGGGTGGTGGTCGATCCCGCCCTGGTACGGAAGGCGCGCAAACGCGAGCTGGGACTCCTCGCGCCGGTCGACGCGCTGTCCGTCGCGCTGACGGGCAGCGCCGACGTGGACGGCGAGACGGTCGAAGCGGTACCGGTCGGCGCGCTCGCGGCGCTGCACGCCCGGCTGACCGGCGATGCCGCGATCCCCGCTCAACCACCGGGCCTGGATGCCACCCTGCGCGACTACCAGCTGCGCGGGCTGGGCTGGCTCGATCTGATGACCTCGCTGGGTCTCGGCGGCTGTCTCGCCGACGACATGGGGCTGGGTAAGACCATCACGCTCATCGCCCTCCATCTGCACCGCTCCCGCAGTGAACCGACCCTGGTGGTCTGCCCCGCCTCGCTCCTCGGCAACTGGCAGCGCGAGATCACCCGCTTCGCACCGGGTGTGCCGGTCCGCCGTTTCCACGGCACGGACCGCTCGCTCCCCGGTGCGGACGGCGGTTTCGTCCTCACCACCTACGGGACGATGCGCACCAGCGCCGCCGAGCTCGCCGCGCACTCCTGGGGCATGGTCGTCGCGGACGAGGCCCAGCACATCAAGAACCCGAACGCCGCCACGGCCAAGGCGCTGCGCACCATCCCCGCACCGGCCCGAGTCGCCCTGACCGGCACCCCCGTGGAGAACAACCTCTCGGAGCTGTGGGCGCTGCTCGACTGGACGACCCCGGGGCTGCTCGGGCCGCTGAAGACGTTCCGCTCCCGTCATGCCAGGATCGTCGAGAACGGCGAGGAGGACGGCGCGGTGGAACGACTCGCCCGTCTGGTCCGCCCGTTCCTGCTGCGCAGAAAGAAGTCCGACCCCGGTATCGCACCCGAGCTGCCGCCGAAGACGGAGACCGACCACCCCGTCCCGCTCACCCGCGAACAGGCCTCTCTCTACCAGGCGGTCGTCCGTGAATGCATGGCCGTCATCGAGGCCGACGAGGGCATCGGCCGGCGCGCCCAGATCATGAAGCTGCTCACGGCACTCAAGCAGATCTGCAATCACCCGGCGCAGTATCTGAAGGAGGGCCCCAGCCGGCTCGCGGGGCGCTCGGGGAAGCTTGCGCTGCTCGACGAACTCCTCGACACGATCCTCTCGGAGGGCGGCTCCGTGCTGGTCTTCACCCAGTACGTGGCGATGGCCCGTCTGCTGTCGGAGCACCTCACCGCGCGCGGTATCCCTTCCCAGTTGCTGCACGGCGGCACCCCGGTGGCCCGGCGGGAGGAGATGGTGGACCGCTTCCAGTCCGGCGCCTCCCCGGTTTTTCTGCTCTCCCTCAAGGCGGCTGGTACCGGTCTGAACCTCACCAGGGCCGGTCATGTCATCCACTACGACCGATGGTGGAATCCTGCGGTCGAGGAGCAGGCGACCGACCGCGCGTACCGCATCGGGCAGACCCAGCCCGTTCAGGTGCACCGGCTGATCGCGGAAGGCACTGTCGAGGACCGGATTGCCGACATGCTCACCGCCAAGCGGGCGTTGGCCGACGCGGTGCTCGGCAGCGGAGAGAGCGCACTGACCGAACTGGGTGACACGGAGCTCGCGGATCTGGTGTCGCTGCGGAGGCCCTCATGAGCAGTTGGTGGGGGAACGCCTGGGTGGCCTCGCTGGAAGCACTCTCGCTGGACACGGGCCGGCTCGAGCGGGGCCGGAGATACGCGGACGGCGGACGCGTCGCCGCGGTGAACGTCGCCCCCGGCCGGATCCTGTCGTATGTGCAGGGCAGCCGGCCGCGGCCCTACCGGGCGGAGCTGCGGCTGCGGACGCTCTCCGACAGCGACTGGGACCGTTTCCTCGACGCGGCCGCCGCCAAGCCCGGTCATATCGCGGCCCTGCTGGACAAGGACATGCCGCATTCACTCGTCGAGGCAGCGGCCGACGCGGGCGTGGCACTCCTGCCTGCCCCCGGCGATCTCGTCCCGTCCTGTTCCTGCCCCGACAGCGGTCGCCCCTGCAAGCACGCCGCCGCGCTCTGCTACGAAACGGCCGCGCTGCTCGACTCCGATCCCTTCGTGCTGCTGCTGATGCGCGGCAGAAGTGAGCGGGAACTCCTCGACGAACTGGCCAGGCGCAATGCGGCACTGTCGGCCCGTGAGCAGCCTGCTGCGACGCGCACCCCGGGTGTGCCCGCCCGCCAAGCACTCGCCCAGCGTTTCCTGCCACCGCTTCCCGCACCGCTGGCCGTCGGCCCGCACCCCGGGCAGCCGCCCGCTTATCCCAGCGCACCCGGAGCCCCGGATCCGGTCGCCCTGGACCAGCTCGCCACCGATGCAGCCGTCCGCGCCCACACCCTGCTCACCACCGGCTCGGACCCGGTCGGCGATCTCACAGCCTGGCAGGACGCGGTCCGGCTGGCCGCGTCCGGTCCCACCGCCGGACTCACCGCCACCACCCGCACGCTCTACCGCGACCTCGCCGCAGCCACCGGGCGCAACCCCACCGAGCTGGCCAGGGCGGTCGCCGCCTGGCGGCAGGGCGGGAAGGAGGGGCTCGCCGTCCTCGAGAGCCCGTGGGATCCACCGGCCGGTCCCTTCGACCGCGCCCGCCCGGCGCTCGCCGCCGCGGGGCTGCCACGCTTCCAGCCCTGGCGCAACCAGCTGACCGTGCCCGGCGGCGCCCACCAGCTCCGCTTCGGCAAGGACCACCAGTGGTACGCCTATGAATCCGACCCGGGCAGGGACGACTGGTGGCCCAGGGGCACCCCGCACACCGACCCGGTGGAGGCGCTGCGTGGCCACAGTTCAGGGGACGGCGCGCACCCGCGGTGACCGGACGCCCCGCTTCCGGCCGGCACGTCGGCGCCCGGCGCGGCTACCGCAGCTCCAGCACCCGCACCCCGTACGGCTCCAGGGTGACATCCGTCGAGCGCTCACCCGTGGTGAGATCGAAGAGACCGCCGCCGCCCGGCCGTACCGTCCGTGTCTCGTCGGACTGGCTGACCAGCCACACGAAGCGCCTCCCGTCCTCGTGGACCAGCACATCGGCGCTGACCCAGGGGGTGTCCACGGTGACCGGCCGCGCCACGCCCGCAACATGCGCCAGCGACTCGTACAGCCGGTGTGTCTGCTCCGGATTGACGCGTGCGGTGCGGGCGGCCATCTGCTCCAGTGGATAGGTGGCGAGCACGGTCCGGCCGGCCCCGATGTCGTGTACCAGCAGGGCCGGGCGACCGTGCCCGTCGGTTGCCACCACCCGTGCGCCCTGCGCCACCACCGGCAGGTAGGCGCGGCTGTCCTCATTCCCCGCGACACTGAAACGCAGCGTCTCACCGCTCTTCAGCGATCCGAAGTCCTCGGTGAACGTCATCTCGAGCACCTCGTCCTCGATCGGTTCGGCGACTCCGTACGAGAGCTGGTGCTCGACCCCGAACAGACCGTCGAGGTCGTGGAACCACGGCCCGCGGGTGGCCGGGTGCTCGCCCGAGCAGAACGACAGATACACCGTCGCGCCCGCACGCGCCCGCCGCTCCAGATCCCGTCGCGTGCGCGTCGTCAACTGCCTGGTGGACGGCAGCAGATACAGCTGTACGTCCTCGTCGATCCCGTCCGCCTCCCGGACGAAGCCGACGGGCAGGTCCGCACCGCGCGCCGCCACATACCCCTGATGGAGGGAGGAGAAGATCAAGGGACGGTCGGCCGGCCTGCTGTAGGGGTAGCCGCGCTCCAGGAAGGCCGGCACGACAAGAGCGGCGCCGGTGTCGGCACGCCTGCACCGGGCGAAATCCACCTGTTCGAGCAGTCTGGCGAAAGCCGCGAGTTCGCGCAGCGGCTCCTTGGCGTGTCCCTCGCTGTCGGTGATGCCGAAGTGCATCTCGAAGGGGTGGTGGTCGTAGGGGGACTGTTCCCACAGGTTGCTGTAGTCGGTGTTGTTCCAGGCGATCCAGCCGGCCGCGCCCCCCAGCAGTGAGTTGTGCAGCGTCTGCCGGTAGTGGATGCCCGCGTTGCGGGCCGACACGGTGTCGGTGGAGAGCCCGAACTCCTCCAGGATCACGGGCTGTCCGGTCACTGCGGCCAGTTCGCACTCGAATGCGGCCCGGTAGTGCTGACGGACCCTGTCGGTGTCCGAGCGGTAGACATGAGGTCCGACGAAGTCGACGTACTCGGCGGTCTCGCGCAGCGAGAACCCGTTGTCCCGCCCGGTCACCTCCTGACCCCAGGCGCCGTCGCCGAGCGAGACCGGCTGGGTGCCGCCGGCCGCCCGCACCGCATTGCACATCGACTGCGCCCACGCCGTGACCACAGCCACCGACGGCGGGTCCACCTGGTAGATCCTTCCGTACCCGGGCATCTCGTTGGTGATCAGCCATCCGGTGACGGCCGCGTGGTCCTTGAACCGGCGGGTCATCTCGCTCGCGAACCAGGCCTGGCGGCCGACCATCCAGACGTCCTCGTACAGATCCCGCCCGGCCCGCCAGACCGGATCCCAGTTCTCTCCTGACATGTGCCCGACGATGAACGTGGGAACGGTGCCCATGCCGTACTCGATGTGCGCGTCCAGGAAGTCCCGGAACCGGTCGCACAGTTCCTCGTCGATCCGGTGCGGCTCGGGGTGGAAGTCCGGCCAGTAGAAGAACGAGCGGGTCATGGTGAGTCCGTGCTCGCGCAGTACCGCGAGCTCCTCGCGTACGACCGCGGAGTCGTAGTTCCGCCACATCAGGGGCCCGCCGGTGCGTGACCAGAAATTGGCGCCCAGCCAGGGCAGTACGGCCGGGTCGTGGGTGAGCTGGGCGCTGTGGCGTCGCATGAGTGTGGTGCTCCAGAAATCCGGGTCGGGACGGTCGGGTGGGTCAGGCGGAACCGGTCGACTCGCGTACGACGAGCCGGGGGTGTTCGGCGGGAGGTCCGGTGGGTACGACTTCGCCGCACTGTGTGAGCAGGGTGCGGGCCGCGGCGGCGCCGGCCTGCCGGACGTGCTGGTCGACGGTGGTCAGCCGGGGGTGGATCCAGCGGCCGAGCGGCAGGTTGTCGTAACCGACGACGGACAGTTCGCCGGGCACGGACAGGCCGGCCCGCTGGGCGGCGCCGATGCCGCACACCGCCATCGAGTCATTGGCGTACACGATGGCGGTGGGCCGGGGCTCCCGTGCCAGCAACTGCCCGGTGGCGGCGGTGGCCGCCGCTTCCGTGAAGTCGGTGTGGACCACCGCGGCCGGAGTGAGCCCCGCACCGGCGAGGGCATCCTCGAAGACCTGCTGCCGGAAGCGGGTGTGCACCAGCTCCGTCGGCCCCGAGACGTAGCCGATGCGCCGGTGGCCCAGATCCAGCAGATGCCGTACGGCTTCGACGACTCCCTCCCGGTGCGCGGTACCGAGCAGGACAGCGGGCAGTCCGAGCCGCTCGAGCAGAGGCGGACGCGGGTCGTCGGCGCGGTGCTCGGTCAGCACGGCCGCGTCCACGCGGTTCTCCGCGGCCAGGCGTTCGTAGAGCGCCGTCTCCTCCCGTACGTCTCCGGCGAGATGCAGCAGCAGACCGTAGCCGCGCGGTGAGAGCTCACTCTCCAGACCGGTGATGAGCTCCGAGAAGTGCGGGTCGGTGCCGAGTACGTCGGTGGGGCGGCGGACCACCATGGCGACCGTATGGGTGCGGGCCCGTCGCAGCGCGCTCGCCGAGGCGCTCGGTGACCAGCCCAGTCGGTCCGCGGCATCGAGAACACGGAGGCGGGTGGGCTCGGAGATCCGCCCCGTGTTGTTGAAGACCTTGGAGACGGCAGCGGTGGAGACCCCGGCCTGCGCTGCCACGTCCTTGATCGTCGGACGGTTGTTCACATCTTCACCGCGCCGCTGACCAGCGCCTGCTGCATACGCCTCTGCAGCAGGGTGTACATGATCCACACAGGGACCAGAGTGAGAATTGTCCCCGCCGTCAGGACCCCGTAGTCCGTACCGATCTGGGACTTGAGGGTGGGCAGGGCCACCTGCACGGTCCGCAGGTCGGGGTCGGGACCGATGATGATCAGTGAGTACAGGTACTCGTTCCAGAAGGTGAGGAAGTTCAGCAGCAGCACGGTGGCGATGCCCGGCATGCACATCGGGGTGTAGATGTGCCGCAGGACGCCGAATGTCGAAGCGCCGTCGATCCGGGCGGCCTCCTCCATCTCCTGCGGGATGGTGCGCATGAACTGGATGAGGATCACCACCGACAGCGGCATGGCGGTGGCCGGCAGGAACAGCACCATGAACAGCCGGGTGTGGAAGAGCCCGGTGACCGCCGAGAGCAGGAAGGTGGGGAACAGCGCGGCGAAGGTGGGGATGAGGAAACCGAGCGAGAAGACCTTCTCCACGAGCGAGGCGACCCGGCCCCGGGACCGGGCAAGACCGAAAGCGGCGGGTATCGCGAGACCCAGGGTCAGTGCGAGTGAGAACACCGTGACAAGACCCGAGTTGACGATCGCCGATCCGAGTCCGGCGCTTTCGAACGCGGTACGGAAATTGCCGAACCCGAAGGACGTCGGAGGGGAGAGCGGGCTGGAGAAGATGGCCTCGTTGGACTTGAAGGCGGAGGCGAGGAAGTAGTAGAGCGGAATCGCGAGCAGTACGGCGTACGCCCAGACCAGCATGTGCGCGGGAAGCCAGGACTTCCTGAACCGGGGCTTTCCGGGCGCGGATTTCCTCAACTGCGTGGTGGCCATGGCGGGTCGGGCTCCGATCAGTAGCTCTGGCGGAAAGCGCGGCGGATGGCAAGCAGCCCGGCCAGCCCCGCGAGGAAGAGGACCACGCCGACGGCCTGGCTGTAACCGAGGTCCGACTCCATGAATGCCTTCTCGTAGACCAGGAAGGACAGCGTGGTCGACGAGTTGGCGGGGCCGCCCTGCGTCAGCAGCAGCACCTGCTGCGCGGAGCCGAAGAGCGTCCAGAGGAACTGGAGCATCGCCACCACACCGACGTACTCCTTGATGACCGGGAACTGGATCCGCCACATGGCCCGCCAGTGTCCCGCCCCGTCCAGTTGTGCGGCCTCGCCGATCTCCTCGGGAACGCTGTCGAGACGGGCCGCGAACAGAACCGCTGTGAAGCCGATACCGGCCCAGATGTCCAGAGCGATCAGACAGTAGAGAGCGGTGTCGGGATTGGCCAGCCAGGCATCGCTCAGCGAACCGAGCCCGGCCGACTTCAGTGCCCCGTTGAGCAGCCCGTCGGGGGAGAGCGCGGCATAGAAGACCATGGCCTTGGCCGGTGTGGAGATCAGCCCGGGAACGAAGAGCAGATACCGGATCACCCGGTGCCCGGGCGGCTTCTGCGCCACGTAGTAGCCGACCATGTAGGCGCACACGATCATCACCGGCAGCGCGATGATCAGCTGGACACCGGTGTTGCGCACGGCCTGCCAGAAGACCGGATCGTCCGACAGCACACGGAAGTTGTCGAGCCCGGCGAACGAGGTGGGCTGGAGCATGCCCGGCCAGTGCAGCGCGGCGATCACGAAGATCGCCGCCATCGGCCCGACCATGAAGATCAGATACCAGGCCAGGGCCGGAACCGCGAGAACGGTGGTCCGCGTTCCGCGCCGCTGCTTCGGCCCGGCCGGGGCGGGTGGTACGGCCTGCCGGGAGGCGGGCCTGACGGATGACGCCATCGTCATGGGGTTGCCTCCTCAGGCGTTGCGGTACGCGCCCTCGAGCGCGGAGATGATGCGGCGGGCGCTGGTGCCAGGGGTGAAGGCGGTGCTGGTGGCCTGGATCATCGGCTGGACGGCCGAAGGCGGTACGTACAGGTCGGGCAGCACGACCTGGCTGACGCTGTCGCCGAGCTTCTGGGCCTTGGCGACGAGCGGGAAGCCGTCGCTCAGGGTGTCGGTCCGCACGGCCATGTCCCGGCCGCCCTCGGACACGAAGCGGGCGATCACATCGGGCCGGTACATGAACCTGACGAACTTCTCCACGGTTTCGATCTTCTTGGTGCCGTTCGGGCTCACCCAGAACCCCGAGACCGTGAAGGTCCGCAGAATGGTCGGCTTCGGGTGGACGGCGCCGGACGGCAGCGGCCAGCCGCCCACCTCCGTATGCGCGGCCACCTGATCGGGCACCCTCGCGAGCGCGGAGGACATCGCGGACTCCATCGCCGCGGCCCCGGTGTTGAACTGGGTGGTCATCGAATCGGTGGTGAGCCCCTGGGCCTTGTCGGTGAAGACCCCGGCGTCGCGCAGTTCGACGAAGTACTCGATGCCCTCACGCGCGCCCTTGATCCCGCTGAAGTCGCCGGTGGAATAGAGCTTCTTGGCCTGCGGAGCGGCGAGGAACGACTGGATGATCTGAGCGAGCAGCTTCTGACCGGTCCAGTCGTTACCGCCTATGGTGACGGGCGCGGTGCCCTTGGCCCGCAGCTTCCTGGCGGCCGCTATCAGCGCGTCTCCGGTGAGTGGTATCTCCTCGACCCCCGCCTGGTGCATCGCCGCGCGGTTGAAGGCGACCGGCCAGTTACTGGCGATGTAGGGCAGAGCCCGGAGCCGCCCCTTCTCATCGGTCCACTCGGTGAGCGCCGCGGGCAGGATGCGCTTCCGCAGGCCCCAGTCGTCGAGGTAGCCGTTCATGGCGACCGTGGCACCGAGCCCGGTCCAGGAGACGGTCTTGTCGTAGAGGTTGACCATCACGACATCGGCTTCTTTGTGAGCCAGCCGGGACGTCTCGTAGACCTGTCCCAGCTCGTCCCCGTTGACCAGGCTCTTGACCCTCAGTCCCGGATTCTCCTTGCGGAAGGTGTCGAGAACGGCCCGGAAGGTGGCGGAGCCGGGCGCGGTGCCGCCGAGCTGGCTGTGCAGCACCAGGGTGTCGGGGTCCGATTCGTCCCCACCGAGCACCCCGCACCCGGACAGTCCCGGCACGGCGACACCGGCGGCAACGGCCGCGCCTGCGGATATGAACCCGCGGCGATTCAGCATGGAACGCACGGCGTACGGCCTCCTACGGGGGAGTGCGGGCGGGGGTGGTTAATCGATACACCTGCGAGGTGCGAGCACCGTACGAGGCGATCGTTGAGCGGTCAACCCCCCGTTGCACATGGTGAAAAGGCCCTCGCCACACGACGGATCCGGGCAGGCGCCGAGCGCATCGGGCGTACCCCCGCAGGAGGCGGGAAACCTTCGTTTCTCTCTGCACTCACGTTCCGCGGGGCGTGTGTGTACGCCGGCGGTCCGACGGTAAGGCAGGGGGAACCGCGCGAGGTCACAGGCACGGCATGACGCCGAGAAGGGGGATGCGGCGGCCGGTTTCGGCGCGGAAGCGCGCATCGGGGTCTCCGCCCGCAGCAGCGCAGGGGCCCGGCCGTGCGGCTACGCACGTACCGGCCGTACAGCCCCGCCCCTGACCGTATTCCCCCGGTCGGGATTGCCGGGGCACTGCCCATGGCACACATTCCCGGGGGTCTGCTGAGCGCCCCGCCCGGCCCGGCATCTTATGACACCGTGACGCCCGGTGCGTTGATGCTTCCGGGCGCCACGGAGATGTCATTGCACGCGCTGTTCCAGCCGCGTGATGACGCTCGTGCAGAAGGCGTCCACCGCGGCGTCCACGCTCCGGATGAAGCCGGACTCGGCGTTGCCGCGGGTGATCCCCACACTCTTGGAGAGAGTCAGCCGGAATCCGCTGATCTGACCGCCGCCCTTCGGTACGAGATCACCGGGCTCCGGACGCAGCTTCTCCAATGTGCCGCGCGGACCGGCCGTATCCCCCTCGAGGACGGCTTGGACGTGCAGGTCCGCCGGTGCGTCGCTGAGCAGCTTCATCAGGCGTTTCACCCGGGCGAGGGGATAGGTCTGATCCGAGGCCGGGACCAGGATGGAGGTCCGCAGACGTCCCATTCTCAGGTCGGCGACGACCGTCAGGTTGCCGGGCGCTCCGTCGATCCGGATCTCTGCCTTGAGGAGGCCGTCCTCGCAGAGGCTGTCGGCGAGTTCGGTGCGGCGAGTCTGCGGATCGACCCCGCGCTTGCTGCGCCGGACCGCCGCCACCTTACGGCCCAGTTCGCCGCCGAGCCGCAGGCAGACCTGCTGGACCAGCCGTTCCCAGCTCTCGACCACCCGCACGGCGCGGAGATCGCCGGGACACAGCGTGTCGTCGTCGATGGCTCTGCGCACGGGTACCCAGGCGGGCCCCATGTTCAGGAAGCCATGGCAGCCGGAATTCTCGTGCTGGAGATAGTGGAGGAGTTCCTGCAGCAGCCAGGCGTGCGGTTCGAGACGTACGCCTTCGTGCAGGATCAGCCGCTGGGCCTGATGCGCGACTTCGGCCCAGGAGAGATGCCAGAGCCCGACCTTGTGCTTGCGCCGGCCGTCCAGCTTCACGTCGACGAGCGGAGTCCCCTCGAGTGCAACGTCGTTGGAGATCGTCACCACAGCCTCGTATCCGCGTCGGGCCGCGATGTTCATGTAGTCCTGGATCTGCTCCGACTTCAGCGGATTCCCGTTGGTCTTGGTCTCGACCAGCGCAGTCCACAACTTTCCCGCCCGTTCGACGCGAACGATGCCGTCGGGCCGCTTCGGCGTCTCGCCGTGAGGGAGGGAGACTTCGGTGAACGTTTCCATGCGGCCGGCCGGAGTACCGAAAGCGGCCGTCAGCCTGCGTCCGAACTCAGGGACCTGAGCCATCACCGACAGCAGGACGGAGGTCGCGCGCGTCTCGCGCTCCCTGTCGTTCTTCAGGGACGAAGCGGGGAACAGGCGCGCCAAACGCCAGGACTCGTTCTCGGCAAGCGTGGGCCGGGGCGCCCTGGGCAGGGTGATCTTCTTCTTCGCCGTCCGGAGCCGGCTCACCGGCGCCGGCTGATCGTGCGGCACGACGGAGACGTCCGGAGGCGCCGCCGAACCCGCCGCCGGATTCGCGGCCGAGAGCAGTTTGACGGCTTCCGGTGTCCTCGGCGTGGGCACCTGGCCGGCTGTGGTGACCGTAGGAGCCAACTCGGTTTGGGCGTCGTCGTCCTGGGCGTCGTCCTCGTCGATTTCGATTCCGTAGTCGGTGGCCAGACCGGCCAGCCCCGTGTCGTAGCCCTGGCCCACTGCCCGGAACTTCCAGACGTCTTCCCGCCGGTAGATCTCACCGAAAACGAATGCGCTCTCGGCGCCCGCTCCGCTGATGGAGAATCCGAGTACACATTCACCGACCCGGTCGCTGAGTGTGAGTCGCAGATTCTCCAACTCGCCGAACCTGGCGCGCCGGTAGCGGCTGGCAGCGATGATGACCCGCTGGACATCGGAGGGGATCGCCGTCAGGTCCAGTCGGATCCGGTCCTCGCTACCACTGTCGGTCGGAGTTGCCCCGAGCAGCTGGACACTTCCGTCCGATGCGACCGGGTTGTTGTAGAAGTAGAAATCGGCGTTGCTGCGTACCTTGCGGTTCTCGTCGAGCATCAGGACGGATACATCGGCCTCGCCTTCACCGCTCGGACTGCTCCAGCTCAAGCTGATGACAACCGAATCCGCATGGTCGCTGAGCTGAGGCAGGCCTACGTTCGCACCCTTGATCAATTCATGCATGGTGCACGCCCCCCCGGGCTCGTGGGACCGCACTCGACGGTGCGCCGAACTGCCGTCCCGTGAAGATGAGATGTGACTCCGATGAAGATCTTGAGGGGATGTTACGGCCTGACAAGGTCGGATTCTGCCGCAGTTGAGAAAAATCTTCCCCCGTGCTCCGGCTGGATCCGAATGCTCGGACGTGCCGATATCAGAGGGACGTCGCCCAGGCGGCCGGCGTATTCGACGTCAGCCTCCCGCAGACCGTGTGGGCGCGGGAGTCGTGGGTCTGCCAGTTGGCCGGATGGAGACGATGCGTGGTCCAGCCGCGCATGCGGGGCAGGCGGGCGGCGTACGGATGGTGCGGGCCGTCGGCATCGAGGAGAAGCAGAGTGCGATCCGTCATGAAGGAGGGGTGCTTGCGAGGAAGCCCTGTCCGCTCCGGCATCGGAGGCGACCCCGACCCGCCCAATAACTGTTCGATCCGGCGGAGTTGTCGCTGATACGTTCCATCCGTGGCGAAACTCAATCAGATCATCGCAGTCGAAAAGGGAATCAAGTCCAAGTCCCACCAGGACCTCACCGCGGCCCAGCAGGGCCTGCAGAAGCCGGTTCTGCTGTCGGGTATCTCCCGGACCTACCAGCCGAA
The DNA here is from genome assembly GCF_036088315.1 of Streptomyces sp. NBC_00344. Lineage (NCBI taxonomy): Bacteria > Bacillati > Actinomycetota > Actinomycetes > Kitasatosporales > Streptomycetaceae > Streptomyces > Streptomyces sp. NBC_00344. The sequence goes on from NZ_CP107996.1 coordinate 5,403,966, forward strand.
GGACGAAGAGGGCGAGCAGTTGCCGCCCGAGTCGACCCGGGTGCAGGTGCAGGCCGAGGACGTGCTGCGGGACACCGCGGGCACCCTGACCCGCCTCTTCGACGTCACCGCCACCAAGGACTGGGCGAACTGCTCGGCACGCGCCGATGTGCGGGTCGACGGACGCACGCTGCTTGCTGCCGTGCCCGTTTCGTATCTGCTCTTCCTGGAGAAGCAGCTCACCGACCTCAACACCTTTGTACGGAAGCTGCCGGTGCTCGACGCCTCCGAAGCCTGGGTTCAGGATCCGTCCACCGATGCCTGGAAGACCGAGCCGGTCCGCACGGTCCGTACGAAGAAGGTGCCCCGCAACCACGTCAAGGCGGAGGCGACCGAGAAGCATCCGGCGCAGGTCGAGGTGTACTACGAGGACGTGCCGGTCGGTTACTGGACCACCGTGAAGTTCTCCGGAGCGCTGCCCGCCCGTCGCGTCAACGAGCTGCTCGGCCGGGTGGAGAAGCTCCAGCAGGCGGTGAAGTTCGCGCGGGAGGAGGCGAACGGCGCAGACGTCACCGATGAGCGCGTCGGGGATGCGGTGTTCGGCTACCTGTTCGGGACTGGTCAGGCCTGAGGCAACGGTAGTCTCACAGACTCCCCGGCCGCCCGAGTGCGGACCCGGGGTGCGCGAGGAGCGCAAGCTGAAACTGAAGTTCGTCGTGATGAAGCGGCATCAGCCGCGTTCCATCTCAGACTCTCGCTCCAGACTCAGCATTCGCCGCTCATCGTCGGCTCGACCGGGCACAGGCCTGGTCGTCGGTTGCCGGTTCGACCCCGGCCCGCCCCTCTCCGCGGGGCGGTAGCTCAATGGCAGAGCGCGACGACGTAACGACTGACCTGTGCCCTCAACTGAGCCGGCGTGTGCAGTGGGGCGGCATCAACAGGGCCCGGGGGTTGGACATACCTCCGGGCCCGCTCCACGTCTCTCCTGGCCTGGTATGCGCCGGTTCGCGCCGTGGCACGCTCTCAGCCGGCGAGTACGGTGCCGTAAGCCCCGAATCCGGCGATCACCAGGCCGTCCCGGAAGGTCAGCACCTCGTAGACCCGCCCGCCGATCTGGTTGCGGTAGTCGATCACCAGAGAGTCGACGCCCGCGCGCACATCCATCACCTCGAAGTGCAGATCGGGGATGCGGCTGAGCCCTGCGCTCCAGTACGTCCGCAGTTCGTCCTTGCCGTGGACCGTCCCCGAAGGATCACCACTGAAGCGTTCGACCATCGGCGAGCTGAAGATCACGTCCTCGTGGTAGTGGCCGAGGATGCGGTCCATGTCGTGCGAGTTCCAGTCCTCTTGCCATTCCCCGGCGAACTTCCGCGCGAATTCCAGATCCATGCGGCGGATCGTAACCGCCGGGCCGGGTGATGATGGAGGGGTGCGACTCGAACCGATCTCCTGGGAGCGGCTGGCCGGTGCCCTCGCCCGGCAGGCCGACGCGATCAAGGCGGCGGACGGTGGCCCCTGGCCGAAGGTGGCGATCGACGGCGCCCCCGCCACGCCCGCCGGGGAGCTGGCCCGGTCGGTCGCGGACATCCTCCGGACCGGTGGGAGGTCCGTTCATGTCGTCAGTACACAGGGGTTTCTGCGGCCCGCCTCGCTGCGGTACGAGTACGGGAAAAAGGATCCGGACTCCTACTACGACAGCTGGTTCGACACCGGTGCGCTGTGGCGCGAGGTCTTCGGGCCACTGGAGGCGGGCGGCAGTGGGCGGGTGCTGTCCGACCTCTGGGATCCGGCCACCGACCGGGCCACCCGCAGTCCGTACCACCGGCTGGCGGAGGGCGCTGTGCTGATCGTGCACGGACCGCTGCTGCTCGGCCACTGGTTTCCCTTCGATCTGAGCGCGCACATCCGACTGTCTCCGGGCGCCCTGCAGCGCCGCACCGATGACGACGAGCACTGGATGCTGCCGGCCTTCCGACGGTACGAGGACGAGGTGGACCCCGCAGCGAGCGCGGACGTCGTCGTACGGGCGGACCACCCGGACCACCTTGCCTGGAGCGGACTCGGCCGGTAGTCCGGGGAGCGGCCCCACTGCGGCAGCATCAGCGGAGGACAGTCAGAGCGACCTCCCGGCGGCCGCCTGGGTCCCGGCCGTCGGCGGACGCCCGCCCGGAGCCCCGACCGCCTGAGCCCCCGCACGGCAACCCGCCTCCGCAGCGGCCGCGGCATCGCATCCCGCCAGCCGCGCCGCGAGAAAGCCCCCGGTGAACGCGTCCCCAGCGCCCGTCGAGTCCACCGCCGGTGCCTCGACGGGCGGGATCCGGGCGGTCACCGCCCCCGACTCGGCGAGCAGGGCCCCACGTCCGCCCAGCGTCACCGCGGCCAGGGGTGTGTGGAGGCTCAGCTTCGCCGCCGCATCCGCAGGCTCGTGGAGCCCGGTAAGGAGGCGGGCCTCGTCGGCATTGGGCAGCAGCACATCCACACCGTCCGTCATCGCGAGAAAACGGTGCACCCCCAGGTCGGTGAGGAATCCGGCCGAAGCGGGGTCGACGCTCACCGGGATGCCCCGTGCGCGGGCCTCGGCGACAGCGGTGAGGGCGGCCCCGCGGCTCACTTCGGCGAAGAACAGATAGCCGGAGACATGAAGGTGCCCGACACCGTCGAGCAGGTCGTTCGACCAGTCGTCAGCCGACAGCCGCAGAGCCGCACCGCTGTCGGTGAGGAAGGTACGTTCGGCTGCGGCGTCCACCAGGGCGATCACCGTGGCTGTCGGAGTCCGGTCATCGACCACCAGCCGGGCGTGCACTCCCGCGCTCCGCAGACTCTCGCCGTGCCAGGCCGCCGACTCCGCACCTACCCGGGCGAGGAGCCGTACGTCCGGAAGCCCCGCATACGCCGCCCAGCAGGCGACATTGGCTCCCGCTCCGCCCGGCAGCCTACGGATCTCCGCGTCCGTGTCCGTCGAGGGAGCGAGCGGAGCGCGATGACGGGCCACGATGTCGGTGACCACATCACCCACGACCAGCAGCGCCTTGCCCCCGGTCACATGGCCGCCGCGATCCGGGCCGCCAGCTGTACATTTCCGCGCACCGCCGCCAGGTTTGCCTCCAGGGACGCTCCTTCCGTCCGCCGCATCAGATATTCGAGAAGGAACGGCGTGACAGCCTGCCCCGTGATCCCGCGCGCCCGGCTCTCGTCCAGTGCCTCCGTCAGCACCCGGTCGTGCAGGTCCGGGTCCAGCTGCTCCGCTTCCGGAACCGGGTTCGCCACGATCAGTGCGGCCTCCGGACCGCCGAGCGCGTCCTGCGCGCGGATCACCGACACGACCTCGTCCGGCGTGTGCACCGTCCAGTCGACCGGCTCGCCCGAACTGCTGAGATAGAAACCGGGGAAGGTCTCCGTGCCGTACCCCACGACGCCGACGCCCAGTGTCTCCAGACGCTGAAGTGTCGCGGGAACGTCCAGGATCGACTTGACCCCCGCGCACACCACTGCGATCCGAGTCCGGGCCAGCAGCCGCAGATCCGCCGATTCGTCCTGTGTCTCGGTCCAGCCACGGTGTACGCCGCCGAGGCCGCCTGTGGCGAAGATCCTGATGCCGGCCCTGGCGGCCAGCAGCGCTGTCGCGGACACGGTCGTCGCGCCGCTCGCCCCGGCGGCGAATGCCGGAGCGAGATCGCGATGTCCCAGCTTGCGGATCGAGTCGTCGTTCGCGACGCGCTCCAACTCGGCCTTGTCCAGACCGATGCGCGCGCTTCCGCCGAGAACCGCGATGGTTGCCGGGACGGCACCCGAATCGCGTACCAGCGCCTCCAGTTCCCCGGCGACGCGCAGGTTGCGCGGGCGCGGCAGCCCGTGCGCGATGATGGTGGACTCAAGGGCGACCACGGGGCGTCGCCGGGCCAGCGCTTCCCTTACCTCTTCGGACAGCAGCAGAGTGGTATCGGACATGTCCCCATCCCTGGCGCGCCGGACCCCGCGCCAAACGTCGGGGCTCCGCCTCTCGCACCGACTCCAGCCGGTGCCGGGGGCTACACCAGGCGCTTTATCTCCCCGCGCACCCGGTAGAAACCTCCCGCTGAGGAGTGCAGACCCTCCACGACGTAACGGGCGCCGGGCTGTCGTATCGCCCGGGGGAACTGGACGTGCCAGGACGGGTCGTAGCCGTCCGAGACGACCTGGACCCTGAGCCGTCCGCCGGCCTGGACGCACTCGACCACGATCCCGGCACCGGGCGCCGGAACAGAACTCACGGTGGCCACGGTCGCGGCCGGAGTGTAGGTGGGGAGCGCTGCCGCCTGCTTCACGTCGACGGCGACCGGCAGACTGCCGCCCTGCGCCGCCGTAATCGCTGCCTCACTCGCGTCGATACAGGCCAGCGTGCCATCGGTGGTGACGACGTAGAGCTTCTCGTCGTGGTATTGCATCGACAGGGCCGCGCCACCGCCAGTGCCGAGCTTCCACAACCGGGTGCCGTCCGCCGTGAAGCAGTAGACGGATGAGGCCAGGTCGCCGGCGAACACATACTCCCCGTCGGCCGAGGTCGCACACGAGTAGACCGCCGCATCGCAGTGGAAACTCGCCTCGCTCCGCCCGGTCGCCTTGGACAGCCGCTCGACGATCTGGCGGCCGGTGCCTGCGTACACCGCGGTGTCCTCCTGCCAGCCGAAGAGCACATTGCCGAAGGTCCTGGTGTGCCACAACTCGCCGCTGCCGTCCGCGGCGTAGGCCGTCACGCCGTCGGTGTGCCCGTGGTACACCGCGCGGTCGTCCGCGCGCACCATCCAGGCGTTGTTTCCGGTGGACCTGCGCGACCACTGGAATTCGTCCTCGTGGTCGATGACGGTGAGACCGCCGCTCCGGTCGGATACGTTCAGCACGCCCTCGTGGATGTCCAGCCAGAAAATGTCCACGTCGTCCGCGATCTCGTACGCGGCGAACGGCATCTTCGACGACAGGTCGTACACCTTGCCGTCGTCGCACCCGGCGTAGATCCAGAAGTCGTCCGCGACCAGGCACTTCACTCCGTCGGGCAGCGAGAACCTTGCCAGCACCTCGCCGTCGTGACCCAGCGTGTAGACGTCACCCCGCTGATTGCCCACCCAGCAGTGGTCCTCGTCGATATGGATGCCGAACGCCGAAGCGCCGGTACGGAACCGCCAGATCACCGGTGCGGTCGCCCTCGCCGTCGATGGCGCCGCTGTCACCTGACGTCGTGTCACCGCGCGTGCCGTGCGCTGCCCCTGCACCGCGGGCGCATAGCCTTTGCGGACCTTCTCGCCCACCTTCTTCGCGGCAACGGCCTTCGCCTTCTCGGCAGTCGGGAAGGCCGAGACCTGCCGCTGTCCCTCGGCGCCGATCCGCCCGTACCGGACCGTCACCGCCGTCCCGTCGACCGTCACTTCGTAGAACTTGTGTGCCCCGCCGTCCTCCTGGGACAGCTCCAGATACGTGGTCCTTCCCGCCTGCCCGGCCGCCATGACACACCCCTCCCCACGGACCGGCCCGTGCGGCCGATCTTCAGTGATCTCACGCTAGACCGAGCCACTGACAATCGGTCAGACGGCGTCATAAATGCAGGTCGGAGAGTTCGTATCGTATCCAGCACCTGTCCCGGACGGTGCGTCGTGGACGGCCTCGGCCGCACCCCGTTGCTACCGCAGGGCGTGTCCCCGCAGGGTGGGCCACCGTGCCGGGAGGTAATGCGCAGAGCGCCGCGGCCGAGGGGCTCCGCTGCGCAGTGGTGTGACACGACGGATTCCATCGCGAGCGGCCCCCGCTCACCTGCCGCAGGCTGCGGAAGGGCGGTGCCGAACGCCTGCGGGCGCCGGTACCGGGCGCCGGGGATCAGAAGAGCGGCTCCGGCAGCACGCACTCCAACGCCAGCAGCTGCCGTTTCGTCTCGAGGCCGCCGCCGAAGCCGCCGAGCCCGCCGCCGCTCTCCACCACCCGGTGGCACGGCACAACGACAGGCAGCGGATTCGACCCCATCGCGGCGCCGACTGCCTGGGCCGCCGCGGGCCGGCCCACTCTGCGGGCCAGATCGCCGTACCCCACGACCGTGCCGTAGGGGACACCTGCGGCCAGCTCACGCAGCACCTCGCGGTTGAATCCGGACGAGAGTGCCCAGTCGAGCGGCAGCGTGAATTCGCGCAGTTCTCCAGCGAAGTATGCGGTCAGCTGACGTATGGGCTCGGCCAGCCGGGAGGATTGCGGCGATTCCACCGGCGGCGCGCCGAACCGTGAGGTGAGCCGCTGCAGAGCCTTCTCCCGCGCCGCCGGATCCGCATGGAACACGACGTTCGCCAGCCCCTTTCCGGTCACGGCGAGCAGCAGAGGCCCGATGCCGGTCCCGATCCAGGTCCACTCGATGGTTCGACTGTCTCCGTCCACACGGACCACCGTACGACGGTCCACCGACAGCCCTTGCGGGACGGCGATTCAGCCCCGTTGTCGGTGGCGGGTCGTACGGTGGTTCCATGCGGCCCGTTTCCAAGATCGAACGCACGGTGGCGCCTTTCGAGGTCGTCAGTCCCTACCAGCCCAGCGGTGACCAGCCGACGGCCATCGCCGAGCTGGAGAAGCGCATTCGTGCAGGTGAGAAGGATGTCGTCCTGCTCGGCGCAACCGGCACCGGAAAGTCGGCGACGACCGCCTGGATGATCGAAAAGCTTCAGCGCCCCACCCTGGTGATGGCTCCGAACAAGACGCTCGCCGCCCAGCTGGCGAACGAATTCCGCGAGCTGCTTCCCCATAACGCCGTCGAGTACTTCGTCTCGTACTACGACTACTACCAGCCCGAGGCATACGTCCCGCAGTCCGATACGTACATCGAGAAGGACTCCTCGATCAACGAGGAGGTCGAACGGCTGCGGCACTCCGCCACGAACTCACTGCTGACCCGCCGCGACGTCATCGTGGTCGCATCGGTCTCCTGCATCTACGGCCTCGGCACACCGCAGGAGTACGTCGACCGGATGGTCTCGCTCAAGGTCGGCGAGGAGATCGACCGCGACCAGTTGCTCCGCAGGTTCGTCGACATCCAGTACACCCGCAATGACACTGCGTTCACCCGCGGCACCTTCCGGGTGCGGGGCGACACCATCGAGATCTTCCCGGTGTACGAGGAGCTGGCTGTCCGGATCGAGATGTTCGGCGACGAGATCGAAGCGCTCTCCACGCTGCACCCGCTCACCGGCGAGATCATCAGCGAGGACACATCCCTCTACGTCTTCCCGGCCACCCACTACGTCGCGGGCCCCGAGCGTATGGAGAAGGCGGTCAACGGCATCGAGAAGGAGCTGGAGGGCAGGCTCGCCGAGCTGGACAAGCAGGGAAAGATGCTGGAGTCCCAGCGGCTGCGCATGCGCACCACCTATGACCTGGAGATGCTGCGCCAGATCGGCAGCTGCTCCGGCGTCGAGAACTACTCGATGCACTTCGACGGGCGCGACCCCGGCACGGCGCCCAACACCCTCCTCGACTACTTCCCAGAGGATTTCCTGCTCGTTCTCGACGAGTCGCATGTCACCGTGCCGCAGATCGGCGCGATGTACGAGGGCGACGCCTCCCGCAAGCGCACCCTGGTCGATCACGGCTTCCGTCTGCCGTCCGCCCTGGACAACAGGCCGTTGAAGTGGGAGGAGTTCCAGAAGCGGATCGGTCAGACGGTCTATCTCTCCGCCACCCCCGGCACCTACGAGCTCTCCCGCGGTGACGGCTTCGTGGAGCAGATCATCAGGCCCACCGGCCTTGTCGACCCCGAAGTCGTCGTCAAGCCCACCGAGGGGCAGATCGACGACCTGGTGCACGAGATCCGCACGCGCACGGAGAAGGACGAGCGGGTTCTGGTCACCACGCTCACCAAGAAGATGGCCGAGGACCTCACGGACTACTTCCTCAACCTGGGTATCCAGGTGCGCTATCTGCACAGCGACGTCGACACCCTGCGCCGCATCGAGCTGCTGCGCGAGCTGCGGGCCGGTGAGTACGACGTACTGGTCGGCATCAACCTGCTGCGTGAGGGGCTCGACCTTCCCGAGGTGTCGCTCGTCGCGATCCTCGACGCGGACAAGGAGGGATTCCTGCGCTCGGGGACCTCGCTGATCCAGACGATCGGGCGGGCGGCGCGCAACGTCTCGGGGCAGGTCCACATGTATGCCGACCGGATCACCCCGGCCATGGAGAAGGCCATCGACGAGACCAACCGCCGCCGGGAGAAGCAGGTCGCGTACAACAAGGAGCGCGGTCTCGACCCGCAGCCGCTGCGCAAGAAGATCAACGACATTGTCGCGACCATCGCACGCGAGGAGGTCGACACCGAGGAACTGCTCGGCACCGGCTACCGCCAGGCGAAGGAAGGGAAGCAGGCAAAGGCTCCGGTGCCCTCGCTGGGCGCCGCGGCGAAGCGGTCGAAGACATCGAAGACGGTCCTCACCGATCGCCCTGCCGCAGAACTCGCCGGGATCATCGAGGAGATGACCGAGCGGATGCGGGCAGCGGCCGCGGATCTGCAGTTCGAGGTTGCTGCCCGGCTGCGGGATGAAGTCGGTGAACTCAAGAAGGAGCTGCGCCAGATGAAGGAGGCCGGGCAGGCCTGAGACGTTGTTGCAACAACGACACAAAAACGGCCCGGGCCTCCTGCGTCGTCAGCCCGACTGCGTAGGGTGCGGGTAAAACGTGGGGAAACAGGAGAAGGGACAGCGCGTGACGGCCAATTTTGCCAAGGGCCCTGGCGTCAACCTGACCAAGGGGCAGGCCATCAGCCTGCAGAAGAACGACGGGGGCACCCTGACCGCGGTGCGCATGGGACTCGGATGGCAGGCGGCTCCGCGCCGTGGGCTGTTCGGTTCGCGTACCCGTGAGATCGACCTCGACGCGTCGGCCGTGCTCTTCGCCGACAAGCAGCCGGTCGACGTGGTGTTCTTCCGTCATCTCATCAGCGACGACGGTTCGGTCAAGCACACCGGTGACAACCTGGTCGGCGGCGCGGGCCAGGGCGGCGACGACGAGGCGATCCTGGTCGACCTGCAGCGCGTTCCGGTGCATATCGACCAGATCGTCTTCACGGTGAACTCCTTCACCGGCCAGACGTTCCAGGAAGTGCAGAACGCCTTCTGCCGCATCGTCGACGAGACCAACGGTGACGAGCTCGCCCGCTACACGCTCGACGGCGGCGGTCAGTTCACCGCCCAGATCATGGCGAAGGTGCACCGTGCGGGAGCCGGCTGGCAGATGACGGCCATCGGCAGCCCGGCCAACGGCCGCACGTTCCAGGACCTGATGCCGGCGATCCTGCCGCACCTGTAGAGCGGAGCGCGCCTCTTTCGTACGCACGAGGCGGACAGGACGACACGCAGCTCCCGGAGGCATCGCGCCTCCGGGAGCTGCATCGCATCACCGGCGGACAGCAGACCGGCAACAGCAGATCAGCAGCGCGCACCGGGCACTGCGACGCGACGAGGGGGACGGGCGATGACGGCCGAGCTGGTCCGGGGGCAGAACCACCCCCTGCCCGGGACCCGACTGGAAATCCGCATATCGGCCGGGAAGCCGGTCATGGCCGGGGCCACGCTCGGCGACGAACACGGGCGCGTCCGCTCCACGGAATGGGTCGCCCACCCGGGGACGCCGCTGCTCCCCGGTCTGGAGGTGTCCCGGCAGGCAGCCGCCGACCACCGGCTCGCCGTGGACCTGGGGGCGCTGCCGGACGCGGTGCACCGGGTCAGTGTGCTGCTCGCCCTGCCCGCCCGTACCGGTGGCGCCGCCTCCTTCGGAGCCATCGCGGCCCCCTTCGCCTCCGTGACCGGACTGGACGGTCCGGAAGTCGCCAGCTACACGATCACCGGTCTCGGCGAGGAGTCGGCGTTGGTCGCCCTCGAGCTCTACCGGCGGCAGAGCGCCTGGAAGGTCCGTGCGGTCGGCCAGGGGTACGCGGGCGGTCTCGCAGAGCTGTTCCGGGACCAGGGGCTGCCGGGGGCCGGCGAGCTCGCACGGATCGTCGAGGACGCGGTGTCGGGTGGCATGGCCCGCTCGGTGGCGGCACCCCCGCCGCGTATGGCCGAGGGCGAGCGGGCAGTGCGAACGAGCGCGGTCGGCGCGGGTCCCGAGAACGACCAGCAGCCCGTGACGGGCAGCGGCTCGGTGGCACCTGCCGCATCGGGTGCCGGCCCGGTCGACTACGCGCACCCGCGCAGACAGGCGGCCGCTCCGCCGTCTCCTCCCACCGCCGTGCCCGCCTCGCCCGGACAGCTCGCACGGCCGGTCGCCGGTGACGCCACCGGCTGGTCCATGGAGGAGCGCCTCTACAACCAGGTGTGGGGCATGTTCGAAGACCTGGCCCGGGCCGTGGCCGCCTGTCGAAGTGCCATCGGCTTCGCCGAGTCGCGCATGGAACGGGAGCTCGACCGGGCTCTTTCCGATCCGCGCAGCCGGATCGGCTCCGCAGGAACCCTGGCCCGCGAACAGGCTCAGGCCAAGCGTGACCAGCTGGCGGCGCAGGCCCGTGCGGCACTCGACCGCGACCTGGCCCAGCTCATCGCTGAATCCCAGGTGGTCGAACCGGCCCTGGCACCCGCTTTCGCCCGCTGGGACAATCCCGTCTGGCACGGATACCGGGTCCCGATGGAGATACCGATGGCACTGCGCGTCGGCGATCTGCATCTTCCGGAATGTCCGGAACTGCGCATCCCGATGCTGGTCCGGCTTCCGCTGGAGCGGGGCCTGTGGGTCGACAGCGGCCGTACCGCCCCGGAGTCCTCGGGGCTGTCCGGCCCGGCCCGGCTGCGCACTCTTGCCATGGACACGGCTGTGGCTCTTGCCGCCCGGTTTCTGGCCGTGCATCCGGCAGGCGAGTTCGCGGTGCATGTCATCGATCCGGCCGGTTCCGCCGCCGGGCCACTCGCCCCACTTGTCAGGTCCGGGGCGCTCGATGAGCCACCGGCGAGCGGGGCGCGGGAGGTGGCCTCGGTGCTTGCCCGGCTCACCAGGCGCGTGGACCTCGTGCAGATGGCGGTTCGCGGAGGCGCGGCGGACTCCCTTCCACTCGACGTGGACAGCGCGGAGCAGCTGTTGATCATCAACGACTTTCCGCACGGCTTCGACGACCGGGCGCTCACCCAGCTGCGCTATCTCGCCGACGAGGGGCCGGCCGTCGGCGTCCACCTGCTGCTGGTAGCCGACCGGGAGGACGCCAGTACGTACGGCCCGCTGCTCGATCCCCTCTGGCGCTCCCTGCTGCGCGTCACTCCGGTGGCTGACGATCACCTCGCCGACCCCTGGGTCGGCCACGCCTGGACGTTTGAGCCATTGCTGGTGCCGGGCGGCAGTGATGTGCTTCAGCAGGTGCTCGGCCATGTCGTGGAGGCGCGTCGTGCCTGGCCCCGCTGATCTCGTCACCCGCTGACTCAGCCCGAGGTTCCGGACCACTTCGCCGGCCCGAGGACCGTCCGCATCCCCGGCGGAGCCGGCGCACGGCTTCGGCTTCGGCTGCGGTGCATCTCGAGGCGGGGGACGTCCATACGCCGGACATCCGGGTGCTCGTCAATGCGGCGAGGTGCTGCGGCTGTCGTTGTGCGCATGGCAAGGATCACGACCCACTGTCGGCGACTTGGCTCTTCCTTACCTTTCTCTTTACCTGTCCTTGGTGCTTCCTGTACTCTTCTTTTGTGCGGAGGGGAGTACTCCCCAAGTGCGACGTTCCGTCAGTACGGACCACCCGGTCCCGGGGCGTCGGCCCATTGCGCCGATGAACGGCGCGGGTGGAAGAGACCTCCGGTAGCCACGACGCTGACCAAGTAGCCGTAGCAATCGCCGGAGGCGTGATGAATGTTTCCCTGACCCTGTGGGCGCTGACCATTGCCGGTCTGATCGCCCTGATCGCCGTCGACTTCGTCATCGGGCGCAAGCCTCACGACGTATCGATCAAGGAAGCCGGAATCTGGACAGTGGCCTGGATAGCCCTGGCCGCACTCTTCGGGCTGGGCCTGCTGTTCTTCGGAAGCAGTCAGGCGTCGGGTGAGTTCTTCGCCGGCTTCATCACCGAGAAGTCGCTCAGCGTCGACAATCTCTTCGTCTTCATCCTGATCATGGCGAAGTTCTCGGTGCCTTCTCATCTTCAGCAGCGTGTGCTGCTCTTCGGCGTGCTGATCGCGCTCGTCCTTCGTGCGGTGTTCATCGCCGCGGGGGCCGCGATCATCGCCGGTTTCTCATGGGTGTTCTTTTTGTTCGGTGCCTTCCTGATCTACACCGCCTGGAAGCTCATCAAGGAGGCGCGCTCCGATGAGGACGAAGCGGAGTTCGAGGAGAACCGGCTGCTCAAGTCCATTGAGCGGCGTTTCGGAGTCGCGGACGGATATCACGGCACCAAGCTCTTCATCAGGAGGAACGGCAAGCGCGTCCTGACCCCGCTGATGGTCGTCATGCTCGCCATCGGTACCACCGACGTGCTGTTCGCGATGGACTCGATTCCCGCGATCTTCGGTCTCACCCAGGACCCCTACATCGTCTTCACGGCCAATGCCTTCGCGCTGATGGGCCTGCGGCAGCTGTACTTCCTCATCGGCGGCCTGCTCACCAAGCTCGTGCACCTCAGCTACGGGCTGTCGGTCATCCTGGGCTTCATCGGTGTCAAGCTGTTGTTGCACGCACTGCACGAGTCCGGGGTGCATGTGCCCGAGATCTCCATACCGGTCTCGTTGGCGGTGATCTGCGGGGTGCTGATCGTCACCACCGTCACCAGTCTGATAGCCAACGGGAAGGCAGCGGCAGCCGAGGAGTCAGGCAAGGACCGCATCGACGCCTGACGACGGTGATCAACACCCGCGGCCGGCGCGCGGGCGCCGGGGCGGACGGGGGCCCCGGGGTGCATCCCCCCGGGGCGGAGCGGGGCGGTCACCAGCCTCGTGCACGCCACTCGCCGAGGTGCGGACGCTCGTCGCCCAGTGTGGTGTCGTGCCCGTGCCCGGGATAGATCCAGCTCTCGTCGGCGAGTCGGTCGAAGAGCTTCGCCTCGACGCCGTCGAGAAGGCTCGTGAAGGACTCGGGATTTTTGTCGGTCTTCCCGACGCCCCCGGGAAAGAGGCAGTCCCCGGTGAAGACATGGGGGTGGCCGTGCGGGTCGTCGTACACGAGCACGATGGACCCGGGGGTGTGGCCGATCAGCCGGCGGGCGGTCAGCGAGGCCTCGCCGACCTGGATCGTGTCGCCGTCCTCGACCGGCACGTCCGTGGACACGGGAATGCCGTCAGTGTCGTAGCGGCCCGCGTAGGTGCGGGCGCCGGTCGCGGCGACGACCGCCTCCAGGGACTGCCAGTGGTCACCGTGCCGGTGGGTCGTGACGACGGAGGTGATCGAGTCGTCGCCGATCAGCTGAAGCAGTGTCGTGGTGTCGTTGGCCGCGTCGATGAGCAATTGCTCACCGGTCGCCCGGCAGCGCAGCAGATACGCGTTGTTGTTCATCGGGCCCACGGCGACCTTGGAGATCATCAGAGCTGTCAGCTCGTGTACGTCCGCCCCGCCGCCGACCTTCACCATTCCGCTGTACGTCATGCCTCTGATTCTAGAGCGGGGGGAGCACCGGCAGGGCGCCTGCGGGGGCTTTGAGGCCTGCGCCGTCCCTGCGGCCCGAAAGCCATCCCACCAGTGCCTGGGGAGGCCCGGTGACCCCGGCCACCGCGGGGTCGCCGGAGAAACGCCGGCGCAGGAAATCGATCTCCCGCTCGATGAACTCCTCCGGCAGGTCCTCCAGTTCGTAACCGATGTTCAGATCGACGTGATGCAGCGCGACCTCGACCCAGCGCCGGAAGGGCACCCGGGCGGCGGAGTCGGTGACGCCGTTGCGCAGCGTGACGGTGCGTGACCAGTCGGCCGGAAGTCCCGTCCGCTCGCGGAAACGGGCAGCACTCCCGCGCACGTCCTCCAGCTGCACGGCGTGCGGGCGCGGGGCATCGCGCTCGATGTCCGCGTCGCGGGCCTCGGAGGTTTCGTACATCGGCAGGCCGGCGAGTACGTTGCCCAGGGCATCCGCATTGCGGGCGATATGAGCCAGTACGTGGCCGCGCGACCAGCCGGGGAGCCGTGAAGGGCCGGCGAGCGTAACGTTGTCCAGTCCGGCCACGGCGGCGAGGAGCCGCTCGGTCGCTTCGTCCAGGGAAGCCAGGTCGCGCTCGTGATCGATCATGCGGCTGACGATAGGCCCCGCCACTCCTTCGGGTGAAGGTGTTTGCCCGAGACCGTAAATCGAATGCACGTGCTATAAGCTCGTGAGAGGCATCCAACAAGCCATCCCAAGACATCGCTGAGGCGCCCCCCATACCCTGGGGAGGGGGCTCCGCCCCTGCTTCTTCTCTCAGAAAGGTGCGGACCGGCGTGGCCGACCGTCTCATCGTTCGTGGCGCTCGTGAGCACAACCTCAAGAACGTCTCGATCGACCTCCCGCGTGACTCCCTGATCGTCTTCACCGGGCTCTCCGGTTCGGGCAAGTCCTCCCTCGCGTTCGACACGATCTTCGCCGAGGGGCAGCGGCGCTATGTCGAATCGCTGTCCTCGTACGCCCGGCAGTTCCTCGGCCAGATGGACAAGCCCGATGTGGACTTCATCGAAGGCCTCTCGCCGGCGGTTTCCATCGACCAGAAGTCGACCTCGCGCAACCCGCGCTCGACGGTCGGCACCATCACCGAGGTCTACGACTACCTGCGTCTGCTCTTCGCGCGCATCGGAAAGCCGCACTGCCCGCAGTGCGGCCGGCCCATCTCTCGCCAGTCGCCGCAGGCCATCGTCGACAAGGTTCTCGAGCTGCCCGAGGGCAGCCGCTTCCAGGTGCTCTCGCCGCTCGTGCGGGAGCGCAAGGGCGAGTTCGTGGACCTCTTCTCCGACCTCCAGACCAAGGGCTACAGCCGCGCCCGGGTCGACGGCGAGACGATCCAGCTCGCCGAGCCTCCCAAGCTGAAGAAGCAGGAGAAGCACACCATCGAGGTGGTCATCGACCGCCTCACGGTGAAGGACACCGCCAAGCGCCGTCTCACCGACTCGGTGGAGACTGCCCTCGGGCTGGCCGGCGGCATGGTCATTCTCGACTTCGTCGATCTGCCGGCTGACGACCCCGAGCGTGAGCGGATGTACTCCGAACACCTCTACTGCGCCTACGACGACCTGTCCTTCGAGGAGCTGGAGCCACGTTCCTTCTCCTTCAACTCGCCCTTCGGCGCCTGCCCCGACTGCACCGGCATCGGTACGCGCATGGAGGTGGATCCCGAGCTGATCGTCCCCGACGAGGACAAGTCTCTCGACGAGGGCGCGATCTCGCCGTGGTCCCAGGGCCACACCAAGGAATACTTCGCGCGGCTGGTCAACGCGCTCGCCGAAGAACTCGGCTTCCGCACGGACATCCCCTGGGCCGGGCTGCCGCAGCGTGCCAGGAAGGCCCTGCTGCACGGCCACAGGACCCAGATCGAGGTCCGCTACCGCAACCGCTACGGGCGTGAGCGCGCTTACACGACCTCCTTCGAGGGAGTCCTGCCCTTCGTCAAACGGCGTCACTCGGAAGCCGAGAGCGACTCCAGCCGTGAGCGCTTCGAGGGCTATATGCGCGAAGTGCCCTGCCCCACCTGCGAGGGCACCCGGCTCAAGCCGATCGTCCTGGCGGTCACGGTGATGGAGAAGTCCATCGCCGACGTCGCCGCTATGTCCATCAGCGAATGCGCGGAATTCCTGGGCCGGCTGAAGCTCAACGCCCGGGACAAGAAGATCGCCGAGCGAGTGCTGAAGGAGGTCAACGAACGGCTGAAGTTCCTGGTCGACGTCGGTCTCGACTACCTCTCTCTGAACCGCGCGGCCGGCACCCTTTCGGGAGGCGAGGCGCAGCGCATCCGCCTGGCCACCCAGATCGGCTCGGGCCTGGTCGGCGTGCTCTATGTGCTGGACGAGCCGTCCATCGGACTGCACCAGCGCGACAACCACCGGCTCATCGAGACACTGGTGCGGCTCCGCGACATGGGGAACACGCTCATCGTCGTCGAGCACGACGAGGACACCATCAAGGTCGCCGACTGGGTCGTCGACATCGGCCCCGGCGCGGGTGAGCACGGGGGCAAGGTCGTCCACTCGGGATCGCTGAAGGAGCTGCTCACCAACGATGAGTCGCTGACCGGCCAGTATCTGGCGGGCAAGCGGGCCATCCCGATTCCGGACCTGCGCAGGCCGGCGGACCCGGGGCGGCAGCTGACGGTGCACGGTGCCCGGGAGAACAACCTGCAGGACATCGACGTGTCCTTCCCGCTCGGCGTGCTGACCGCGGTCACCGGTGTCTCGGGTTCCGGCAAGTCCACGCTGGTCAATGACATCCTCTACACCCATCTGGCACGCGAGCTCAACGGTGCGCGCACGGTGCCGGGCCGGCACACCCGGGTGGACGGCGACGACCTGGTCGACAAGGTCGTGCATGTCGACCAGTCGCCCATCGGCCGCACCCCCCGGTCCAACCCGGCTACGTACACGGGTGTCTTCGACCACGTCCGCCGGCTCTTCGCCGAGACGATGGAGGCCAAGGTCCGCGGCTATCTGCCGGGCCGGTTCTCCTTCAACGTCAAGGGCGGCCGCTGCGAGAACTGCTCGGGCGACGGCACGATCAAGATCGAGATGAACTTCCTGCCGGACGTGTACGTCCCCTGCGAGGTCTGTCACGGGGCGCGCTACAACCGGGAGACGCTGGAGGTCCACTACAAGGGCAAGTCCATCGCCGAGGTTCTCGACATGCCGATCGAGGAGGGCCTGGACTTCTTCGAGGCCGTGCCGACCATCGCACGTCATCTGCGCACGCTCCACGAAGTCGGTCTCGGATATGTCCGTCTCGGCCAGTCCGCGCCCACACTCTCGGGCGGTGAGGCCCAGCGTGTGAAGCTGGCGAGCGAGCTTCAGAAGCGCTCGACGGGGCGCACCGTGTACGTGCTCGACGAGCCCACCACCGGACTTCATTTCGAGGACATCAGCAAGCTGATCAATGTGCTGTCCGGCCTGGTGGACAAGGGCAATTCGGTGATCGTCATCGAGCACAACCTGGATGTCGTCAAGACCGCCGACTGGGTCATCGACATGGGCCCCGAAGGCGGCAGCGGCGGCGGCCTGGTCATCGCCGAGGGCACACCGGAGCAGGTAGCCGGGATCCCGGCCAGCCATACCGGCAAGTTCCTCCGCGACATCCTTGACGCCGAGCGGATCAGCGACGCGACACCGGTGAGAAGGAAGACCCCAGCCACGGCGAAGAAGACAGCCACCGCGAAGAAGGCAGCCACGGCCAAGAGGGCTGTCGCCGCCGCGAGCACGGCCACGGCCAAGAAGGCTGTCACCGCCAAGAACACAGCCACCGCCAAGAAGGCCACCACCGCGAAGAAGGTGACCCGCCCACGCCGCGCTTCGTGACCACGCCGGTGGAGGCAAGGACCGACGACGGTGCGCGGCTCTGGGCCGAGCGTCGTGGTGAAGGGCCGCCCGTGGTGTTCTGCCACGGCGGCCCCGGTCTGTGGGACACCCTGGAGGACGTGGCCGAGTTGGTACCCGGCCATACCGTGTACCGCTGGGACCAGCGGGGATGCGGTCGCTCCGCACCGTCCGACGGCCCGTACACTCTCGCCGGCTCGGTCGCGGACCTCGATGCGGTGCGCCACAGCTCCGGGCTGGAGCGCATGGCGCTGCTCGGCCACTCATGGGGCGCTCAACTGGCCCTGAGCTATGCACTGGAGCATCCCGCACGGGTCAGCAGCCTCATCTATCTTTCCGGCACCGGCATCGACCCCGACGCCACCTGGCATCCGCAGTTCGTACGCCACCTCCATGCGGGCCTGGGGGAGCATCTGGGACGCTGGCGGACTCTCAGCGGCCGGGAGCGTGCCGTGCTCCAGTGGGCCGTCGAGTTCCAGGACCCGGGCCGTGCACGAGAGTTGGCCGAGCGCATGGCCACCCCCTGGTTCGGCATCAACCACACCGCCAACGACACCATCAACGCGGAGAACCAGCAGAGCTGGGGCACCCCGGAACTGCACGCGAGATGCGCCGCGCTGGACGTCCCGGTGCTGATCGTGGACGGGGACCGCGACCTCCGTCCACGCTCGGCAGTGGACTCGCTCGAGCGGGCGCTGCCCCGCGTCCGGCGGGTCACCATCCGAGGCGCCGGGCACCTGCCCTGGGCGGAGGACCCGGAAGCGTTCCGGGCGGCCGTCGCCGCGTTTCTCTGACCGGGCCGCGACACGATCGCTGGGCGCACCTCAGGACATGCGGCCCGGGCCTCCCAGGCACACGTAGCGCGGCGCACTCAGCACACGGCGGCCCGGCGCGGCCCGAGGACGCCGCCCGGCGTACCTCGCGACACGGCCGCCCCGGCGCGCCTCAGCCCCTCAGCTCGTGTGCGTACGGCGGCTGGGCCCCGGCCCGTGAACAGGTCACGGCCGCTGCCCGCGCCGCGAAGCCCAGCACCTCGGCCCAGTCGCCGCCGGAGAGCGCCGAGGTCGCACGGGCCGACAGCGCGTCCCGCGCAGCGAGGCTGTGCAGCAGTCCCGCGTTGACCGTGTCGCCCGCGCCGATCGTGTCCACCACGTCGACGGGTGCCCCGGGGACGGTGTACTCACCGCCTGACCTGGTCCGCACGGTCAGCCCGTCCCCGCCGTGCGTGATCACCACGGCCTCCGGACCGGCGGCCAGCCATTCCTGCGGGGTGCCGCCGAGCCATCTCGCATCATCGTCGGACAGCTTCAGCAGTGTCACGTCCGGCAGCCAGCCCCGGAACCGCTTGCGGTAGCCGTCCGGGTCGGGGATCAGCCCTGCGCGGATGTTCGGGTCCAGCAGCGTGAACACACCGCGGGCGGATTCTCTCCGCAGCAGCGCTTCATACGCACTCGCGCCCGGTTCGAGCACCAGCGAACAGGTGCCGACAGACAACGCCCTCGCACCAGGCGGTAGCCGGTCCGGCAGCTCGAAGAGGCGGTCGGCACTGCCCTCGGCGTAGAACCCGTACCCGGCGGAGCCGGCGGCGTCGAGCGCCGCCACCGCGAGCGTCGTCGGCTCATCGCCACGCTGCACCAGGGAGAGACCGACCCCTGCGGACCGGAGCGCGTCGAGCAGCGCATCGCCGAAGTGGTCCGTGGACACCCTGGAACAGAAGTTCACCGGGGAGCCCATCCGTCCCAGCGCTATGGCGGTGTTGTAAGGACCACCGCCCAGCCGTGGCAGCAGGGCGGGCAGTGGCTCGCCGGGCACCAGGGCGTGCTGCGGCACCAGGTCGATCAGGGACTCTCCGGCGACGGTGATCACAGGGTCCGAACGTAGCCGAACCCGTCGCAGCCGTAAACGCATCGATCGCAGCGGATGTCACGGACGCAGCGGATGTCACACACGCAGCGGATGTCACACACGCAGCGGATATCACGCACGCTGCGGATGCCCGTGGTCGCTGCGGCCGCTCCGCGTGCTGCGGTGGCCACGGAGATCGCCGGGGCTCCCCACCGGTATCGTCGCGTCCGTCACCTGTGCCGGTGAACGATCCATGCCTGTGAACAGTGGAGCCCGCATGTCCGACCTGCCTCCCACCCGCCGTACCGTCCTCATGGGAGCAGCCCTCGCGGGCGCCGCCGGGCTCGGACTCACCGCCTGCTCGGGCGGTGGCGGCGGCTCATCGGCGGGACCGGACAAGCCCGTCGACCTCGGCTCGGCGGACGCGGTCCCGGTCGGTGGCGTCACGTACTACCGCGACGAATTCCTGAT
Organism: Streptomyces sp. NBC_00344; assembly: GCF_036088315.1. NCBI lineage: Bacteria > Bacillati > Actinomycetota > Actinomycetes > Kitasatosporales > Streptomycetaceae > Streptomyces > Streptomyces sp. NBC_00344. Next base: position 5,423,691 of record NZ_CP107996.1, read on the forward strand.
CGTGAGCCGGCCGAGCGCCGACGAGTACAAGGCGCTCTGGTCGCGCTGCACCCATCAGAACTGCCCGCTGGACAAGATCGAGGGCACAGTGGGCATCTGCCCCTGCCACGGCAGCCGGTTCGACGTCACCAACGGCAAGGTGCTGCACGGCCCGGCCAGCAGGCCGTTGTCCGACGTCCCGGTGAAGGTCGTGGGAGGCAAGCTGATCGCGGGCCGCGACGAGAAGGCGTGACCCCGCGCTCCGTGACCCCGCGGTGACCTCATGCTGTCAGTCGCCGCCAGTAGGGTGGGAGACATGGCAGACCCCTCCAGCTACCGCCCCAAGCCGGGACAGATCCCCGACTCGCCGGGGGTCTACAAATTCCGCGACGAACACCGCCGGGTGATCTACGTCGGGAAGGCGAAAAGCCTGCGCCCGCGCCTGTCCTCGTACTTCCAGGACCTGGCCAATCTGCACCCGCGCACCCGCACGATGGTCACCACTGCCGCCTCAGTGGAGTGGACGGTCGTCGCCACCGAGGTGGAGGCGCTGCAGCTCGAATACTCCTGGATCAAGGAGTTCGACCCGCGGTTCAACGTCAAGTACCGGGACGACAAGAGTTATCCGTCCCTCGCGGTGACCCTCAACGAGGAATACCCCCGTGTCCAGGTGATGCGCGGACCCAAGAAGAAGGGCGTGCGGTATTTCGGGCCCTACGGCCACGCCTGGGCCATCCGCGAGACCGTTGACCTGATGCTCCGGGTCTTCCCGGTGCGCACCTGCTCGGCCGGTGTGTTCAAGCGCTCCGCGCAGATCGGGCGGCCCTGCCTGCTGGGGTACATCGGCAAGTGCTCGGCGCCGTGTGTCGGCCGGGTGACACCCGAGGAACACCGTGAACTGGCCGAGGAGTTCTGCGACTTCATGGCCGGGCGCACCGGCGCGTACATCCGCCGGATCGAGCGGGACATGCACGAGGCCGCCGAGGAGATGGAGTACGAAAGGGCGGCGCGGCTGCGCGACGACATAGAGGCGCTGAAGCGCGCGCTGGAGAAGAACGCCATCGTCTTCACCGACGCCACCGACGCGGATCTCATCGCCGTGGCCGAGGACGAGCTCGAAGCCGCCGTCCAGATCTTCCATGTCCGCGGCGGCCGGGTGCGGGGCCAGCGCGGCTGGGTGACCGACAAGGTCGAGGCGGTCGACACCGCCGGTCTGGTGGAGCACGCCCTCCAGCAGTTGTACGGCGAGGAGAAGGGCGACGCGGTGCCCAAGGAGGTGCTCGTCCCTGCGCTGCCCGACGAGGCGGAAGCCGTCGGCCAGTGGCTGGCAGGCCGGCGCGGTTCACAGGTCTCGCTGCGCATCCCGCAGCGTGGTGACAAGAAGGACCTGATGACCACGGTCCAGCGCAACGCCCAGCAGGCCCTGGTACTGCACAAGACCAAGCGCGCCTCCGACCTCACCACCCGGTCGCGGGCCCTCGAGGAGATCGCGGAGGCACTCGGCCTCGACAGTGCCCCGCTGCGTATCGAGTGCTACGACATCTCCCATCTGCAGGGTGATGACGTGGTGGCTTCCATGGTGGTCTTCGAGGACGGCCTGGCCCGCAAGAGCGAATACCGCCGCTTCCAGATCAAGACCTTCGAAGGGCAGGACGACGTCCGCTCCATGCACGAGGTGATCACCCGCCGCTTCAGGCGCTATCTGCAGGACAAGGAGAAGACGGGGGAGTGGACCGAGGAGTCCACGGCCGAGTCCCCGGAGGACGACGGCCGCCCCAAGCGGTTCGCCTACCCGCCGCAGCTGGTCGTGGTCGACGGTGGCCGGCCCCAGGTGGCTGCGGCCGGCCGCGCTCTCGCCGAGCTCGGCATCGATGATGTCGCCGTCTGCGGTCTCGCCAAGCGCCTCGAGGAGGTCTGGCTCCCCGACGACGAGGATCCGGTGGTCCTGCCCCGTTCGAGCGAAGGGCTCTACCTTCTCCAGCGGGTGCGTGACGAGGCCCACCGCTTCGCCATCACGTATCAGCGGGCCAAGCGGGCCAAGCGGTTCAAGGCCGGTCCGCTGGACTCGGTCGCCGGTCTCGGCGAGACCAGGAAACAGGCTCTGATCAAGCACTTCGGTTCCGTGAAGAAGTTGAAGCAAGCGACAATTGAACAGATCTGTGAAGTTCCCGGGATAGGCCGCAAGACGGCCGAGACCGTGGCCGCCGCTCTCGCACAGGCGGCCCCGGCCGTACCCGCAGTGAACACGGCCACTGGAGAGATCATGGAAGACGACGGGGGCAGCACCGATGAGTGATGAGCAGGAACGGAACGGAGCACACGTGAGTACGGGCAGTACGGGCACACCGGCCGAGGCCACCGAAGCGGCCATCCCGGAACTCGTGATCATCTCCGGGATGTCCGGCGCGGGCCGCTCGACCGCCGCCAAATGCCTGGAGGACCTCGGCTGGTTCGTCGTCGACAACCTGCCGCCCGCGCTGATCCCCACCATGGTGGAGCTGGGCGCCCGCTCGCAGGGCAACGTGGCCCGTATCGCCGTGGTCGTCGATGTCCGCGGCCGCCGCTTCTTCGACAACCTCAGGCAGTCACTGTCCGATCTCGAAGCCAAGCAGGTCACCCGGCGGATCGTGTTCCTGGAGTCGTCGGACGACGCCCTGGTGCGCAGGTTCGAGTCGGTCCGCAGGCCGCACCCGCTGCAGGGCGACGGGCGGATCACCGACGGCATCGCCGCCGAGCGTGATCTGCTGCGCGAGCTGCGTGGTGACGCCGACCTGGTGATCGACACCTCCAGCCTGAACGTCCATGAGCTGCGCGCCAAGATGGACGCCCAGTTCGCCGGTGACGAGGAGCCGGAGCTGCGCGCCACGGTGATGTCGTTCGGCTACAAGTACGGCCTCCCCGTCGATGCCGATCTGGTCGTCGACTGCCGCTTCCTGCCCAACCCGCACTGGGTGCCCGAGCTGCGCCCCTTCACCGGGCTCAACGAGGAGGTCTCCGCCTATGTCTTCAACCAGCCGGGGGCCAAGGAGTTCCTCAACCAGTACAGCGAGCTGCTGCAGATCATCGCCACCGGCTACCGCCGTGAGGGCAAGCGCTATGTGACCATCGCGGTCGGCTGCACCGGCGGCAAGCACCGCTCGGTCGCGATGTCCGAGAAGCTCGCCGCCCGGCTGGCATCGGAAGGGATCGAGACGGTGCTCGTCCATCGCGACATGGGGCGCGAGTGACAGGCCGTACGGCGCCGAGACTGCGGCGGGTACGGCTGATTCCGGGGCGTACGCGGAGCGGCGCTCAGCCCAAGGTGGTCGCCCTCGGCGGCGGCATGGGCCTGTCCGCTTCGCTTGCCGCCCTGCGCCGGATCACCGGTGACCTCACCGCGGTGGTGACCGTCGCCGACGACGGCGGCTCCAGCGGCCGGCTCCGTGAGGAGCTGGGCGTGCTGCCGCCGGGCGATCTGCGCAAGGCACTCGCCGCGCTGTGCGGTGACGACGACTGGGGTCAGACCTGGGCCAGGGTCATCCAGCACCGCTTCCAGTCCCAGGGAGACCTGCACGAGCACGCGGTCGGCAATCTGCTGATCGTGGCCTTGTGGGAGCAGCTCGGCGACCATGTCCAGGCTCTGGACCTGGTCGGCAGACTGCTCGGAGCGCACGGCAGGGTGCTGCCGATGTCCGCGGTGCCGCTGGAGCTGCAGGCCCTGGTACGCGGCCACGACCCGGACCACCCCGACGAGGTCGGCACCGTCCGCGGGCAGGCGACGGTCGCCCTCACCCCCGGGGAGGTGCAGTCGGTCCACCTCGTGCCGAACGACCCGCCGGCCGTCCCCGAGGCACTCGCCGCGGTCCTCGACGCCGACTGGGTGGTGCTGGGCCCGGGCTCCTGGTTCTCCTCGGTCATCCCGCATCTGCTGGTGCCCGAACTCCTGGACGCACTGATCGAGACGAAGGCCCGCAAGGTCCTCTCGCTGAACCTCGCGCCGCAGCCCGGTGAAACCGATGGCTTCTCACCGCAGCGTCATTTGGAGGTTTTGGCCCGACACGCCCCTAAACTCGCCCTGGACGTGGTGCTCGCCGACGAGGCCGCCGTGCCCGACCGCGAGTCGCTCGCCGAAGCCGCCAAACGGCTCGGTGCGACGGTCGAGCTGGCGCCCGTGGCCTCGCCCGATGGCTCCCCGACGCACGACCGGGAGCTGCTGGCCGCCGCGTACGACCGTATTTTTCGGATGCATGGAAGGATCGGCCCATGGCGATGACGGCAGCGGTGAAGGACGAGATTTCCCGGCTTCCCGTCACCCGGACCTGCTGCAGAAAGGCAGAGGTCTCGGCGATTCTCCGGTTCGCAGGCGGTCTGCACCTGGTGAGCGGACGGATTGTGATCGAGGCCGAGCTGGACACCGCCATGGCGGCGCGCCGGCTCAAGCGGGACATCCTGGAGATCTTCGGGCACAACTCCGAACTGATCGTGATGGCGCCCGGCGGGCTGCGCCGGGGCAGCCGCTACGTCGTGCGGGTGGTGGCGGGCGGCGACCAGCTGGCCCGCCAGACCGGTCTGGTGGACGGCCGCGGCCGCCCCATCCGAGGTCTGCCGCCGCAGGTGGTCTCGGGGGCCACCTGTGACGCGGAGGCGGCGTGGCGCGGCGCCTTCCTGGCGCACGGCTCGCTCACCGAGCCGGGCCGCTCCTCCTCGCTCGAGGTGACCTGTCCGGGTCCTGAGGCGGCCCTGGCCCTGGTCGGCGCCGCCCGCCGGCTGCAGATCGCCTCCAAGGCCCGTGAGGTGCGCGGTGTGGACCGGGTTGTCGTCCGGGACGGGGACGCGATCGGCGCCCTGCTGACCAGGCTCGGCGCGCACGAGTCCGTGCTGGCCTGGGAGGAGCGGCGGATGCGCCGCGAGGTCCGTGCCACCGCCAACCGTCTCGCCAATTTCGACGACGCGAACCTGCGCCGCTCGGCGCGAGCCGCTGTCGCTGCCGGGGCCAGGGTGCAGCGCGCACTGGAGATCCTCGCCGACGAGGTACCCGAGCATCTCGCCGCAGCCGGCCGGCTGCGGATGGAACACAAGCAGGCCTCCCTCGAGGAGCTGGGCGCGCTGGCCGACCCGCCGCTGACCAAGGACGCCGTCGCCGGCCGTATCCGCAGGCTGCTGGCGATGGCGGACAAGAGGGCCCAGGACCTCGGCATCCCCGGTACCGAGTCGACGCTTTCCGAGGAGATGGACGACACCCTGGTCGGCTGACCTCGGCATCTCGGCACAAGGGGGCGGCTGCTCGTATTCCTACTGGTGGGTACGGGTAGCCGCCCCCTTGTGCGGACTTCCGGGCGTCCATGTTCGATATGACCCTGAGGGCTCCGGGGAGGTAGGGTCGGAGGCGGTCGGGGACATCCCATACAACTCGCCGTGGCGTCGAAACCCGGCGTACCAACGAGGAGATCGGTTCGTGACGATCCGCGTAGGCATCAACGGCTTTGGCCGCATTGGGCGCAACTACTTCCGCGCTCTGCTGGAGCAGGGTGCGGACATCGAGATCGTGGCTGTCAACGACCTGGGTGACACTGCGACCACCGCCCACCTGCTGAAGTACGACACCATCCTGGGCCGCCTCAAGGCCGAGGTGTCGCACACCGCAGACACCATCACCGTCGACGGACACACCATCAAGGTGCTGTCCGAGCGCAACCCGGCCGACATCCCCTGGGGTCAGCTGGGAGTCGACATCGTCATCGAGTCGACCGGCTTCTTCACGAAGAAGGCCGACGCCGAGAAGCACATTGCGGGCGGCGCCAAGAAGGTCCTCATCTCGGCTCCGGCCAAGGGCGAGGACATCACCATCGTGATGGGCGTGAACCAGGACAAGTACGACGCGGCCAACCACCACGTCATCTCCAACGCCTCCTGCACCACCAACTGTGTGGCGCCGATGGCCAAGGTTCTCCTGGAGAACTTCGGCATCGTCAAGGGCATGATGACGACGGTCCACGCGTACACCAACGACCAGCGCATCCTTGACTACCCGCACTCGGACCTGCGTCGCGCCCGCGCCGCGGCCGAGAACATCATCCCGACCACCACGGGCGCCGCCAAGGCGACCGCACTGGTCATCCCGGAGCTCGAGGGCAAGCTCGACGGCATCGCGATGCGTGTCCCGGTTCCGACCGGCTCCGTCACCGACCTCGTCATCGAGCTCGAGCGCGAGGTCACCAAGGACGAGGTCAACGCCGCGTTCCAGAAGGCGTCCGAGGGCCAGCTCAAGGGCCTCCTCGACTACACCGAGGACCCGATCGTCTCCTCGGACATCGTCAACTGGCCGGCCTCCTGCACCTTCGACTCCTCCCTGACCATGGTCCAGGGCAAGAACGTGAAGGTCATCGGCTGGTACGACAACGAGTGGGGCTACTCCAACCGTCTGGTCGACCTCACCGTCTTCGTCGGCGGCCAGCTCTGATCAGCAGGTAGACACCTCGATGTGAGCACGGGGCTCGGACCGCGCAAGGAAGCGCGGTCCGGGCCCCGTCGCCTGTCCAGCTCGTCCAAGGAGTCCAGGAACGCATGAAGACCATCGACGAACTTCTCGCCGAAGGGGTCGCGGGCAAGCGGGTTTTCGTCCGTGCCGACCTCAATGTGCCGCTCTCCGGCACCACCATCACCGACGACGGCCGGATCAGGGCCGTACAGCCGACGGTGGCCAAGCTCGCCGAGGCCGGCGCGCGGGTCGTCGTCGCCTCCCACCTGGGCCGCCCCAAGGGCGCCCCGGACCCGGCGTTCTCGCTGGCCCCTGCCGCCGCGCGCCTCGGGGAGCTCCTCGGTGCCGACGTCGCCTTCGCGAAGGACACGGTCGGTGAATCCGCCCGCGCCACGGTCGCCGCTCTCACCGACGGCCGGGTCGCCGTCATCGAGAACCTCCGCTTCAACGCCGGTGAGACGTCGAAGGACGACGCCGAGCGCGGTGCCTTCGCCGACCAGCTGGCCGAGCTGGCCGATCTGTACGTCGGTGACGGCTTCGGCGCCGTGCACCGCAAGCACGCCTCGGTCTTCGACCTGCCGGCGCGCCTGCCGCACGCCGCGGGGTATCTGATCGCCACCGAGGTGGGCGTTCTCAAGAAGCTGACGACGGACGTCCGTCGTCCGTACGCGGTGGTGCTCGGCGGGGCCAAGGTCTCCGACAAGCTCGGCGTCATCGACCACCTCCTGGAGCGGGCCGACCGCATCCTCATCGGCGGTGGCATGGCGTACACCTTCCTCAAGGCCCAGGGGCACGAGGTCGGCAGCTCCCTCCTCCAGGAGGACCAGATCCCGGTGGTGCTGGAATACCTGCAGCGCGCCAAGGACAAGGGCGTGGAGTTCGTGCTCCCCGTCGACGTCGTGGTGTCGGAGCAGTTCCCGGACCTCAAGGCCAAGGCGCCGACCCACCCCGCCACCGTAGCGGCTGACGCCATGCCGGCCGGGAAAATGGGCCTCGACAACGGCCCCGAGACCAACAAGCTCTACGCCTCGAAGCTTGCCGACGCGGCCACCGTTTTCTGGAACGGCCCGATGGGCGTCTTCGAGCACCCCGACTACGCGGACGGCACCAGGGCCGTCGCGCAGGCGCTTCTCGACAGCGACGCCTTCACGGTCGTCGGCGGTGGGGACTCCGCCGCCGCTGTCCGCATCCTGGGCTTTGACGAAAACGAATTCGGACATATTTCGACCGGTGGCGGCGCCAGCCTCGAGTACCTCGAGGGCAAGACGCTTCCCGGCCTCGCCGCACTGGAGGACTGAACCTCAATGACCAACCCCCAAGGCCGGACCCCGCTGATGGCGGGCAACTGGAAGATGAACCTCAACCACCTCGAGGCCATCGCACACGTCCAGAAGCTCTCCTTCGGGCTCGCCGACAAGGACTACGACGCGGTCGAGGTGGCGGTCCTGCCGCCCTTCGTCGATCTGCGTTCCGTCCAGACCCTCGTCGACGGCGACAAGCTGAAGATCAAGTACGGCGCCCAGGACCTCTCGGCGCACGACTCCGGTGCGTTCACCGGTGAGATCTCGGGTCCCATGCTGGCCAAGCTGAAGTGCACCTACGTGACCGTGGGGCACAGTGAGCGCCGCCAGTACCACGCCGAGAGCGACGAGATCTGCAACGCCAAGGTCAAGGCCGCCTACCGGCACGGACTCACCCCGATTCTGTGCGTCGGTGAGGGCCTGGACATCCGCAAGGCCGGCCAGCAGGTGCCGTACACGCTGAACCAGCTCGACGGTGCGCTCAAGGACGTCCCGGCGGAGCAGGCCGAGTCGATCGTGATCGCCTATGAGCCGGTATGGGCGATCGGTACCGGTGAGGTGGCCACCCCGGAGGACGCGCAGGAGGTCTGCGGCGCGATCCGTGCCCGGCTGGGCGAGCTGTACTCGCCCGAGCTGGCCGGGAAGGTCCGCATCCAGTACGGCGGCTCGGTGAAGTCGGGCAACGTCGCCGCGATCATGGCGCAGCCCGATGTGGACGGTGCGCTGGTCGGTGGCGCCGCCCTGGATGCCGACGAGTTCGTCAAGATCGTCCGGTTCCGCGACCAGTGAGTATGCGGTAGCGCGGATCCGTCGTACCCTTGCGGGGCCGAGACGGCTGGCAGCAGTCGTCCGGCCCCTTCGTCCGTTTTGAGTTCCGAGGAAGTTGGTCCAGCCGTGATTCTGGGGTTCTCGATCGCCCTGATCGTCTTCAGCCTGCTGCTGATGCTGCTGGTGCTGATGCACAAGGGAAAGGGCGGCGGCCTCTCCGACATGTTCGGTGGCGGCATGCAGTCGTCCGTCGGCGGCTCCTCGGTCGCCGAGCGCAACCTGGACCGCATCACCGTGGTGCTCGGCATCTGCTGGTTCGCGTGCATTGTCGTACTGGGTCTGCTGATGAAGCTGAACCGCTGACCTTCCGGCATCCGCGTTCTCCGCGTTTCGGTGCGCGATTCGGTGCGGGGGTGTAACTCCAATCACTGGACGCGCGTTGGGCCTTACGTAGACTGGGGCATCTTCGAGCACCATCACGCAGGGAGTTACGACCGTGGCAAGTGGCAACGCGATCCGGGGAAGCCGGGTCGGAGCGGGGCCGATGGGGGAGGCCGAGCGGGGCGAGTCCGCGCCGCGCCTCCGCATCTCCTTCTGGTGCTCGAACGGGCACGAGACGCAGCCGAGCTTCGCCAGCGACGCACAGGTTCCGGAGACTTGGGACTGCCCGCGCTGTGGGTTCCCGGCCGGTCAGGACCGGGACAGCCCGCCGGACCCGCCACGCACCGAGCCCTACAAGACGCATCTCGCGTACGTACGGGAGCGGCGCAGCGACGCGGACGGTGAGGCGATCCTCGCCGAGGCTCTGGCCAAACTGCGGGGCGAGATCTAGATACCTGACATCCGGCCGGATCCCCTCGGGAGTCCGGCCGGGCCGCGTTGCCGGTGCCGCCGTCCACCGTCTTCAGCCAGGGGACCGGACGGCGAAGCCGTGACGGCCGACGCGACGGTGTGTACATCGGCACGATGCGCAGCGTGTTCGTCGCCGCATGTGTCGGACCGGCTGCCTGGTCGCATGGGCGCGGTGCGCCAGTCGCGGGTGACGGTGACCGCACTGGCGGCGTTCGGGGCCTGCGGGATGCTCCGGAACGGTCAACCAGGTCACGCCGATGCAGCGGCGCAACCCGCAGGCGATGGTGGGCAGAACCAGCGCCGCCTTCCGTAGGCACTCCACCGGCAAAGTCCCGCTGGGCGCACTGATGGGCGGCCCGGTGGCCGCCGGCCGGGGGCTCGACACGCCCGTACTTCTGACAGCCTGTCTCTTCCTGGCTGCCGTAGCGTCACTCGTACGCCAGATCAATTAGGTTGGATACGCAGCGGGGTATGCAGGCAGGTACGAGAAGAATGGACCGATGTCCGAGATGAACGCAGAAGGCCGTACCAGGCTCAACCAGATGCCCGAGTGGACCGCTCTGGGCAAGCACCGTGAGCAGCTGGGCAACACGCGTCTGCGGGAGCTGTTCGACAGGGATCCACAGCGAGGGACCGCATACACCCTCCGGGCGGGCGATCTGTATCTCGACTACTCCAAGCACTTGGTGACCGACGAGACGCTGGGCCTGCTCCGGGAGCTGGCCGCTGCCGCCGGGGTCGCCGAGCTGCGTGACGCGATGTTCCGCGGCGAGAAGATCAACACCACCGAGGACCGCGCGGTGCTGCACACCGCCCTGCGTGCCCCGCGCGACGCGGTGATCGAGGTGGACGGGAAGAACGTCGTGCCGGCGGTGCACACGGTGCTCGACACGATGGCGGCGTTCGCCGACAAGGTCAGGTCGGGGGAGTGGACCGGCCACACCGGCAAGCGGATCAGGGCGGTCGTCAACATCGGCATCGGCGGCTCCGACCTGGGCCCCGCGATGGCCTACGAAGCCCTGCGGTCGTTCACCGCGCGCGATCTGCAGGTTCGTTTCGTCTCGAATGTCGACGGGGCCGATCTGCACGAGGCCGTCAGGGACCTGGACCCCGCCGAGACGCTGTTCATCATCGCGTCGAAGACTTTCACCACCATCGAGACCATCACCAATGCCACGTCCGCGCGCAACTGGCTGCTGACCGGCCTGCGGGCCGGCGACGAGGCGGTGGCCAAGCACTTCGTGGCTCTGTCGACGAACGCCGAGAAGGTCGCGGACTTCGGCATCGACACGGCCAACATGTTCGAGTTCTGGGACTGGGTCGGCGGCCGTTACTCCTTCGACTCGGCCATCGGCCTCTCCCTGATGATCGCGATCGGGCCGGACCGCTTCCGGGAGATGCTCGACGGCTTCCACCTGGTCGACGAGCACTTCCGCACCGCCCCCGCCGAGCAGAACGTCCCCCTGCTGCTCGGCCTGCTCGGTGTCTGGTACGGCGAGTTCTTCGGCGCGCAGTCGCACGCCGTGCTGCCCTACTCGCACTACCTCTCGAAGTTCACCGCGTATCTCCAGCAGCTGGACATGGAGTCCAACGGCAAGTCCGTGGACCGTGAGGGAAACCCGGTCGACTGGCAGACCGGCCCGGTGGTCTGGGGCACGCCGGGTACCAACGGCCAGCACGCCTACTACCAGTTGCTGCACCAGGGCACCAAGGTCATCCCTGCCGACTTCATCGGCTTCGCCCGGCCGGTCGACGATCTGACGCCGGGTCTTGAGGCCCAGCACGACCTCCTGATGGCCAACTTCTTCGCACAGACGCAGGCTCTCGCCTTCGGCAAGACACCCGACGAGGTACGCGCGGAGGGCGTCGCCGATGAGCTGGTGCCGCACAAGACGTTCCGCGGCAACCACCCGACGACGACGATCCTCGCGGACACCCTCACTCCGTCGGTTCTCGGTCAGCTGATCGCGCTCTACGAGCACAAGGTGTTCGTGCAGGGCGCCATCTGGAACATCGACTCCTTCGACCAGTGGGGTGTCGAGCTCGGCAAGGTCCTCGCCAAGAAGATCGAGCCGGTCCTCACCGGGGCGGCCCCGGGCCGGGACGCCGGACAGCTGGACAGTTCCACTTCCGCGCTGGTGGACAAGTACCGCACCCTGCGGGGCCGTTGACACCGGAACGGGAAACGGCCCGCACCCCTCGGGCGAGGGGCGCGGGCCGTACCTGTACCGGCGGCCGCTATGCGGTGGCCGGCCCGTAGAGCTGAGGGGGCAGCTGCGAAGCCGCGGCCGAGTCCAGCAGCCACAGGGTGCGGCTGCGGCCGTATGCCCCTGCGGCCGGGGCCTGGACCTCCCCGGTCCCGGTCAGCGCGAGAGCGGCAGCCCCTGCCTTGTCCTCGCCGGCCGCCAGCAGCCACACCTCACGGGCCGCCCGGATCGCGGGCAGCGTCAGCGAGATGCGGGTCGGCGGCGGTTTGGGCGCACCGTGCACCCCGACGACGGTGCGCACAGTCTCCCGTACGGCCGGAAGCTCGGGGAAGAGCGAGGCCACATGGGCGTCCGGGCCCACCCCGAGCATCAGTACGTCGAACGCGGGCACGTCACCGTGGTCCTCCGGCTCCGAAGCGGCGGCCAGATCTGCCGCGTAGGCCGCGGCCGCAGCCTCCACATCACTGCCGTACGGGCCGTCCGAAGCGGCCATGGCGTGCACTCGCGTGGGGTCCACCCCCACCGTGTCCAGCAGTGCCGCACGGGCCTGCGTGATGTTGCGCTCCGGATCGCCTTCCGGCAGGAACCGCTCGTCACCCCACCACAGGTCGATCCTCGACCAGTCGACGGCGTCCCGGGCGGGCGCGTCGGCCAGGGCCGCGAGCAGCCCGTTGCCGTTGCGCCCGCCGGTGAGTACCACCGAAGCGGACCCCCTGGCGGCCTGGGCGTCCACGACCTTGGTGATCAGCCGGGCCGCCGCGGCCTGCGCCATCAGATCCTTGTCGCGGTGGACGACGAGCTGCGGAGAGCTCACTTCGATGCCGCCTTCTTGGCCGGCGCCGTCTTCTTCGCCGCGGGAGCAGCCTTCTTCGGCTCCTCAGGGGCCTGATCGGGCGTCGGCCGGCCGGGCTTGTCGGACGGCGCCCCGAGGCGGTCCACGCCGAACTTCAGCGCCGCCGCGTAGGTGTCGTCCGGGTCCAGCCTGCGCAGCTCCTCCGCGAGCAGCTCGGAGGTCTCGCGCCGCTTCAGGGCCACCGCACGGTCCGGCTGGCCCTGCATGGAGAGCGTGGCCAGCGAGCCGTCCGCACGGTCGAGCACGATCTCGCCGTGGTCGGTCTCCATCCGTACGGCGGTGAGGCCGGGGCCGGACGAGAACGAGCGGGTCACCGGCACGTCCAGGCGGTCCGCGAGCCACATGGCGAGCAGCTCGCAGCTCGGGTTGAACTCCTCGCCCTCCACGTCGGCCGCGCTCACCTTGCCAGGTACCTGGTCGAGCGCTGCCGCGAGCATGGAGCGCCAGGGGGTGATGCGGGACCACGACAGATCGGTGTCGCCCGGCGCGTAGGCCGCAGAACGCGCCGTCAGCTCGTGTATCGGCTGTTCGGCGGCGTACGAGTCGGTGACCCGGCGCTGGGCCAGTGCCCCGAGCGGGTCCTTCGCCGGGTCGAGCGGCGCGTTCACCGGCCACCAGACCACCACGGGGGCGTCGGGCAGCAGCAGGGGGAGCACCACCGACTGGGCGTGGTGCAGCACCTCGCCGTACATGCGCAGGATCACCGTCTCGCCGGTGCCCGCCTCCGTGCCGACCCGCACCTCGGCGTCGAGCCGCGCCGCGGCCCGGTCGCGCGGGGAGCGGGAGACCCGCTTGATGACCACCAGCGTGCGCGAGGGGTGCTCGCGCGACGCTTCGTTGGCCGCCTTGAGCGCGTCGTAGGCGTTCTCCTCGTCGGTGACGATGACGAGGGTCAGCACCATGCCGACGGCGGGTGTGCCGATGGCACGCCGGCCTTGCACAAGGGCCTTGTTGACCTTGCTGGCCGTGGTTTCCGTCAGATCGATTTTCATGGCCGGCGCCAGCTCCGTCCTTCTCGTGCGAGCATTTCGTCCGCCTCGACCGGCCCCCAGGTGCCCGCCTCGTACTGGGCGGGCTTGCCGTGGGTCTCCCAGTACCGCTCGATCGGGTCGAGGATCCGCCAGGACTGCTCGACCTCCTCCAGCCGCGGGAAGAGGTTCGAGTCGCCGAGCAGAACATCGAGGATGAGCCGCTCGTAGGCCTCGGGGCTGGACTCGGTGAAGGACTCGCCGTAGGCGAAGTCCATCGAGACGTCCCGGATCTCCATCGAGGTGCCGGGCACCTTGGAGCCGAACCGCATGGTGATGCCCTCGTCGGGCTGCACCCGGATGACGATCGCGTTGTGCCCCAGCTCCTCCGTCGCCGTGTGGTCGAAGGGGGAGTGCGGAGCGCGCTGGAAGACGACGGCGATCTCGGTGACCCTGCGGCCCAGCCGCTTGCCGGTACGCAGGTAGAAGGGGACGCCCGCCCAGCGGCGGTTGTCGATCTCCAGCCGCACCGCGGCGTAGGTGTCGGTCGTCGACTTGGGGTCGATGCCGTCCTCCTGGAGATAGCCGACGGCCTGTTCGCCGCCCTGCCAGCCCGCGGCGTACTGGCCGCGCACCGTCTCCTTGCCGAGGTCCCTGGGCGGCTTGACCGCGCCGAGCACCTTGGTCTTCTCGGCCACCAGAGCATCGGCGTCGAAGGAGGCGGGCTCCTCCATCGCGGTCAGCGCGAGCAGCTGCAGCAGGTGGTTCTGGATGACGTCACGGGCGGCGCCGATGCCGTCGTAGTAGCCGGCCCGGCCGCCGATTCCGATGTCCTCGGCCATGGTGATCTGGATGTGGTCGACGTACGACCGGTTCCAGATGGGCTCGAAGAGGGTGTTGGCGAAGCGGAGCGCCAGGATGTTCTGGACGGTCTCCTTGCCGAGGTAGTGGTCGATCCGGAAGACCTCGTGCGGCGGGAAGACCTCGTGGACGACCTTGTTGAGCTCCTGGGCGCTCTTCAGGTCGTGACCGAACGGCTTCTCGATGACGGCGCGTCGCCAGGAGCCTTCCTTCTGGTCGGCGAGCCCGTGCTTCTTGAGCTGCTGGACGACCTTGGGGAAGAACTTCGGCGGCACGGACAGATAGAAGGCGAAGTTGCCTCCGGTGCCCTGTGCCTTGTCGAGCTCCTCGATCGTCGACTTGAGCGTCTCGAACGCCGTGTCGTCGTCGAAGGTGCCCTGGACGAAGCGCATGCCCTGGATCAGCTGCTGCCAGACCTCTTCGCGGAAGGGTGTGCGCGCATGCTCCTTGACGGCATCGTGCACCACCTGGGCGAAGTCCTCGTCCTCCCAGTCGCGGCGGGCGAAGCCGATGAGCGAGAAGCCTGGCGGCAGGAGGCCGCGGTTGGCCAGGTCGTAGACGGCAGGCATCAGTTTTTTACGGGACAAATCGCCTGTGACGCCGAAGATGACCAGACCCGACGGTCCCGCGATGCGCGGGAGCCGTCGGTCCTGGGGGTCACGCAGCGGGTTGCTGCTGGACAATTTTTTAGCCCTCCGAAGGGGCGAGGCGCTTGAGTTCCGCCTCGGTCGACTTGAGCAGGTCGGTCCAGGCCGCCTCGAACTTCTCGACGCCCTCGTCCTCGAGGACCTGTACGACGTCGTCGTACGAGATCCCGAGCTTCTCGATGGCAGCGAGGTCGGCGCGTGCCTGCTCGTAGCTGCCGGAAACCGCGTTGCCGGTGATCTCACCATGGTCGGCGGTGGCGTCGAGCGTCGCCTCCGGCATGGTGTTCACCGTGTTGGGCGCGACCAGGTCGGCCACGTACATGGTGTCCCGGTACGCCGGGTCCTTGACGCCGGTCGACGCCCACAGGGGGCGCTGCTTGTTGGCGCGCGCCTTGTCGAGTGCTGCCCAGCGGCTGGAGGAGAAGACCTCCTCGTACGCCTCGTAGGCCAGCCGGGCGTTGGCGACCGCGGCCTTGCCCTTGGCGGCCTTGGCCTCGTCGGTGCCCAGCGCGTCCAGACGCTTGTCGATCTCGGTGTCCACCCGGGACACGAAGAAGGAGGCAACCGAGTGGATCTTGGAGAGGTCCAGGCCCGCGGCCTTGGCCTTCTCGAGTCCTGCCAGGTAGGCGTCCATGACCAAGCGGTAGCGCTCCAGCGAGAAGATCAGCGTGATATTGACGCTGATGCCCCGGCCGATGGTCTCGGTGATGGCCGGCAGACCGGCCTCGGTCGCCGGGATCTTGATGAGCGTGTTCGGGCGGTCGACCAGCCAGGCCAGCTGCTTGGCCTCGGCGACCGTGGCCTTGGTGTTGTGGGCGAGGCGGGGGTCGACCTCGATGGAGACCCGGCCGTCCTGACCGTCCGTCGAGTCGAAGACCGGCCGGAGGATGTCGGCGGCGTCGCGAACATCCGCCGTCGTGATCATCCGGATGGCTTCCTCGACGGTGACGCTGCGGGCCGCGAGGTCGGAGAGCTGCTGGTCGTAACCATCGCCCTGCGAGATCGCCTTCTGGAAGATCGACGGGTTGGTGGTGACACCGACCACGTGCTGCTGGTCGATCAGCTCGGCCAGGTTGCCGGATGTGATGCGCTTGCGCGAAAGGTCGTCGAGCCAGATCGCGACGCCTTCGTCGGAGAGGCGCTTGAGTGCGTCTGTCATGGGAATTGCATCTCCTACTTGTCGTATACAGGCGTCAGCGTGCTGCGGCTTCGAGAGATTCCCGGGCCGCCGCCACGACCGCTTCGGCCGTGAAACCGAACTCGCGGAAGAGGACCTTGGCGTCGGCGGACGCGCCGAAGTGCTCCAGCGACACGATGCGTCCCGCGTCACCCGTGAAGCGGTGCCAGGTCAGGGCGATACCGGCCTCGACAGCCACCCGCGCCTTCACGGACGGCGGCAGTACCGAGTCCCGGTACCCCTGGTCCTGCTCCTCGAACCATTCGACCGACGGCATCGAGACAACCCGGGTCGGGACTCCGGCGGCCTGGAGCTGCTCGCGCGCCTCCACAGCCAGCTGGACCTCGGAGCCGGTGCCGATGAGCACGACCTGGGCTTCGCCGCCCTCGGCGTCGAAGAGCACGTAGCCGCCCTTGGCGGCGTCCTCGTTCGCCTCGTAGGTGGGCACACCCTGGCGGGTCAGCGCGAGGCCGTGCGGGGCGCCCTTGCCGAACTCCTTGGTGTAGCGCTTGAGGATCTCGCGCCAGGCGATCGCCGTCTCGTTCGCGTCCGCGGGACGGACGACGTTGAGGCCCGGAATGGCACGCAGCGAGGCGAGGTGCTCCACAGGCTGGTGCGTCGGGCCGTCCTCGCCGAGGCCGACCGAGTCGTGCGTCCACACGTAGGTGACCGGCGCGTGCATCAGTGCGGAGAGCCGGACCGCGTTACGCATGTAGTCGGAGAACACCAGGAAGGTGCCGCCGTAGATCCGGGTGTGGCCGTGCAGCGCGATGCCGTTCATGGCCGCGGCCATGGCGTGCTCGCGGATACCGAAGTGAATCGTCCGGCCGTACGGGTCCGCACCGGGCAGCGGGTTGCCCACCGGCAGGAACGAGGAGTTCTTGTCGATGGTGGTGTTGTTCGAGCCCGCGAGGTCGGCGGAGCCGCCCCACAGCTCGGGAACGACATCGCCCAGAGCCTGGAGCACCTTGCCGGAGGCGGCACGCGTGGCGACCGCCTTGCCGGCCTCGAACCGGGGGAGCCTGTCCTGCCAGCCATCGGGCAGTTCGCCCGCGCTGATCCGGTCGAACTCGGCGGCGCGCTCCGGGTTGGCGGTGCGCCAGGCGGCCAGGCCCTTCTCCCACTCGCCCTTGGCCTCCCGGCCGCGGTCGAGGGCTGCCCGGGTGTGGGTCAGAACCTCGTCGGAAACCTCGAAGGACTTCGTGGGGTCGAAGCCGAGAACGTTCTTGATCGCGGCGACTTCGTCGTCGCCGAGCGCCGAGCCGTGAGCGGCCTCGGTGTTCTGGGCGTTCGGGGCGGGCCAGGCGATGATCGAGCGCATCGCGATGAAGGAGGGGCGCCCGGTCTCGGCCTTGGCGGCCTGGATCGCCGTGTGGAGAGCGGCCGGGTCGAGGTCGCCGTTCTCCTTGGGGGCCACCCGCTGGACGTGCCAGCCGTATGCCTCGTACCGCGCGATGGTGTCCTCGGAGACCGCGGTCTCCGTGTCGCCCTCGATGGAGATGTGGTTGTCGTCCCACAGCAGCACGAGATTGCCGAGCTTCTGGTGCCCGGCCAGCGAGGACGCCTCGGACGAGATGCCTTCCTGGAGGCAGCCGTCGCCCGCGATCGCGAAGATGAAGTGATCGAACGGCGAGGTGCCGGGGGCAGCTTCGGGGTCGAAGAGACCGCGCTCGTAGCGGGCGGCCATGGCCATACCCACAGCGTTGGCGACCCCCTGGCCCAGCGGACCCGTGGTGGTCTCGACGCCGGCGGTGTGGCCGTACTCCGGGTGGCCCGGAGTCTTGGAGCCCCAGGTGCGGAATGCCTTCAGATCATCCAGCTCCAGACCGAAGCCGGCCAGGTAGAGCTGGGTGTAGAGGGTCAGCGATGAGTGGCCAGCAGAGAGGACGAACCGGTCGCGGCCGGTCCACTCGGGGTCGGCCGGGTCGTGCCGCATCACCTTCTGGAAGAGGGTGTACGCGGCGGGGGCCAGGCTCATGGCCGTACCGGGATGGCCGTTGCCGACCTTCTGTACGGCGTCCGCGGCCAGCACGCGGGCGGTGTCGACGGCCCGCTGGTCCAATTCGGTCCACTCGAGGTCTGTGGTGGTCGGCTTGGTACTCACCCTGGGTCAGGGCTCCTCTCCACATATGTAATCCCGGTAACGGTCGATGCACCGGGCGTTGTCGAGCCTACCCCTGTGGCAACGCTCATCTTTTTCGAGTTCGTGTCGATGAAAGCGGGTCACCTGCCAGGGTGCCGGTGGCCGCGCCGGTCCGCCCGTCGGAAGGACCCGCTTCCCCCTTGACGCAGGCCTCAACACGACCGCACCCCCGCGGAAAACGACGCAAGGGCTACGTCTAGAGTGGCGTGGTACGCGCAAGTGTTTACCGGGCTTTCGCCGCCGGAACTTGCTGGGAAATTCTCTGTCAGGGGTGTACGTGACGGCCGTCGAGTCCCGACCCGCAGGGGTCGTCCTGACTCCCAGCCCGGGGGGCCATCGGCCGTTCGGGGCCCGCGTCAAGGCGTTTGTGGCGCTCACCAAACCGCGGATCATCGAACTGCTGCTGATCACCACAGTGCCGGTGATGTTCCTGGCGCAGCAGGGGGTACCCGACCTGTGGCTGGTCCTGGTGACAACGGTCGGCGGCTATCTCTCGGCCGGCGGTGCCAACGCGTTCAACATGTACATCGACCGTGACATCGACGCGCTGATGGACCGCACGTCGCTGCGCCCGCTGGTGACCGGGATGGTCTCGCCGCGGGAATGCCTGGTCTTCGCCTCCGCGCTCGCCACGATCTCCACCCTGTGGTTCGGATTCCTCGTCAACTGGCTGTCCGCGGGGCTCGCGCTGGGCGCACTGCTCTTCTACGTGGTCGTCTACACGATGATCCTCAAGCGCCGGACCTCGCAGAACATCGTCTGGGGCGGTATCGCCGGCTGCATGCCCGTCCTCATCGGCTGGAGCGCCGTCACGGACTCCCTGTCGTGGGCACCGGTCATCCTCTTTCTCGTGATGTTCTTCTGGACGCCGCCGCACTACTGGCCGCTGTCGATGAAGGTGAAGGACGACTACGCCCGGGTCGGCGTCCCGATGCTCCCCGTCATCGCCACCAACCAGGTCGTGGCCCGGCAGATCGTGCTCTACAGCTGGGTGATGGTCGCCGTCTCGCTGCTGCTGACGCCGCTCGGGTACACGGGGTGGTTCTACACCTCCGTCGCACTGGTGTCCGGCGGGTGGTGGCTCTGGGAGGCGCACGGTCTGCAGTCGCGCGCCAAGGACGGGGCGACCGGTGCGAAGCTGAAGGAAATGCGGCTGTTCCACTGGTCGATCACGTATGTGTCGCTGCTCTTCGTGGCGGTGGCCGTGGACCCGTTCCTGCGCTAGGACAGCCAGGACCCGCGCCGGTCGGCCGCGGGGGACGGGACCGCGGTTCCAGCGGCCGACGAAAGAGGGCCGGGCTCGTGCCCGGCCCTCTTCGCGTGGCCCACACCACCCCACCCGCCCGTCGCGCAGCGGGATACCCGCTAGTAGCATTCGCCCATGGCAGACACCCAGGTTGACGAGAAGCAGCAGGCCAGGGCCGACCGCAAGGCGGCCAGGCTGGCCAAGCAGATCCGGGCATTCGGCCAGGCGCACGGTGGCGCCGAGGCGCAGCTCGCGTACATCGGCCGGCGCGGTGCCCGCATCGTGCTGGTGGGCGAGGACGGCGGCTGGGGCGACCTGGTGGCTCCGTCGTTCGCCATCGCGCAGAGCGCGGCCGAGCAGGCCGGAGTCACTGTGCACGAGGCCTTCGACGGAGACTTCGCGGCCAAGGTCCGCACAGGACCCTACGAATGGAAGCGGATGGCCGGCCTTCAGCTGGGCGGCCCGGACAACGGCTGAGTCCCGTCGCTGCGGCGGGCATGCGCCACCGCCGCGTTCATGGCCGCGGACGGGCCCCTGCGGGTCCTTCCTAAACGGCCGTGAGCGCGGCGTCCGCGTCCGCGGCGGGCACGGTCTCCGCGCCGCCGGTCCCCGGGCGCTCACGGAGCGACAGAAGGACGCGCAGGACGCCGATCCACACCAGGGTCGCGCCGAGCATGTGAATGCCGACGAGGACCTCCGGTGTGTGGGTGAAGTACTGCACGTAGCCGATCACGCCCTGTGCCATCAGCACCAGGAAGAGATCACGGGCCCGGTGGAGCGGCCCCACGGGCGCGTCCACCGCCTTCAGCACGAACCAGAGCGCGACGGTGAGGGCCACCACCACCCAGGCCAGGTCGGCGTGCAGCTGGGCGATCATCTCCCAGTCGAGCGGGATGCGGGACACCTCGCTGGAGTCCCCGGCGTGCCGGCCGGCCCCCGAGACCACAGTGCCGACAGCGATCAGCGCGCCTGATGCGACCACCAGCAGCCAGGCCAGCTGCGTGACCGCCTTGCCCACCAGGGGGCGCGGCGCTCCGTCGCCCTCGCGGGTGCGCTGCCAGGTCAGCACGGCGACCGTGATCAGCGCGGTGGTCAGCAGGAAGTGCGCGGCCACGGTGTACGGGTTGAGGCCGACCAGCACCACGATCCCGCCCAGTACCGCGTTACCCATGACCACCCAGAACTGGGCCCAGCCGAGCCGGGTCAGCGGACGCCGCCAGGGCTTCGCCGAGCGGGCCGCGATGATGGCCCAGCCGACCGCCGCGCACAGGACGTACGTCAGCATCCGGTTGGAGAACTCGATGGCGCCGTGGACGCCCATCTCGCTGGTCGCGGTGAGGCTCCGGTCGGTGCACTTGGGCCAGGTCGGGCAGCCCAGTCCGGACCCGGTCAGCCGGACGGCGCCGCCGGTGACGACGATGATCACAGCCATCACGACGGCGGCGAGAGCCGCCCGCTGGACGGTCCGGGGATCCGGAGTCCAGCGATCGGCGATGAAGGCGAGCGGGTTGCGCGCGGCTCGAACGGCGTCGGCGGGGGTCATCTTCGGCACGAGGACATCGTAGGCGGGCCGCTTGTGCGTGCTTTCACGAGGGGGGCGTCCCCGGACCGCTCCGCTCCGCTCATGCCCTCCGCGGCGCCGATCCCAGCGCTCGACGGCGTCACTCCCAGCGGAAGAAGCGGGCAGCCGCGCCCAGGCCCGCCACCGCCCAGACCGCCAGGATGCCCAGATCACCCCACGGCATGGCGGCGCCGTGCTGGAGGACGTCGCGCAGTCCGCCGGAGAGCGCGGAGATGGGCAGCAGTTCGAGCACGGAACGGATCCCGGCGGGGAACCTGTCCATCGGGACGATCACGCCGCCGCCGACGAGCAGCAGCAGGAAGACCAGGTTCGCGGCGGCGAGGGTGGCCTCAGCCCTGAGTGTCCCCGCCATCAGCAGGCCGAGGCCGGAGAAGGCGGCCGTGCCGAGGACGAGCAGCAGCAGGACGGCGAGCGGACTGCCGTGCGGGGACCAGCCCAGTGCGAAGGCGATCACGGTGAGCAGCACGATCTGCAGGATCTCGGTGACCAGCACCGAGAACGTCTTGGAGGTCATCAGCGCCCAGCGCGGCAGGGGTGATGCGCCGAGCCGCTTGAGCACGCCGTAGCGGCGCTCGAAGCCGGTGGCGATGGCCTGGCCGGTGAAGGCGGTGGACATCACGGCGAGCGCCAGGATGCCCGGGGCCAGGAAGTCGACCGCACTGGCCGCACCGGTGTCGACGATGTCGACGGCGGAGAAGAGGACCAGAAGCAGCGAGGGGATGATCACTGTCAGGAGCAGCTGTTCGCCGTTGCGCAGCATCATCTTCGTCTCGAAGACGGTCTGCGCCGCGATCATGCGGGGGAGCGGGGCCGCCCCCGGCTGCGGGGTGTACGTACCGGCGCTCATGCGCGCAGCTCCTTGCCGGTCAGTTCCAGGAAGACGTCTTCGAGGGTGTGGCGTTCGACCGAGATCCGGTCCGGCAGGACGCCGTGCTGGGCGCACCAGGAGGTCACGGTGGCGAGCAGCTGGGGATCGACGGTTCCGGTGATCCGGTAGGAGCCGGTGATCAGCTCGGCGGCCTCGCTGCCGTCCGGCAGCGCCTTCAGCAGGGAGCCGAGATCGAGCCCGGGCCTGCCCATGAAGCGCAGGGTGTTCTCGGCGCCGCCGCGGCACAGCGCGTCGGGGCTGCCGTGGGCGATGACCCGGCCGGCGTCGATGATCGCGACATCGTCGGCCAGTTGCTCGGCCTCGTCCATGAAGTGGGTGGTGAGCACGGTTGTCACCCCGTCGGCGCGCAGCTCCCGTACGAGATCCCAGGTGGACCGGCGGGCCTGCGGATCGAGACCGGCGGTCGGTTCGTCCAGGAAGACCAGTTCGGGCCGCCCGACCACGGCCAGCGCCAGAGCCAGCCGCTGCTGCTGGCCGCCGGACAGCCTGCGGTACGGCGTACGGCCACAGCTGCCCAGGCCCAGGCGCTCCGACAGCGCCTTCACGTCGAGCGGGTGCGCATGCAGTCCGGCTGTGTGGCGCAGCATCTCCTCGGCCCGCGCACCCGAGTAGACGCCACCCGACTGGAGCATCACACCGATCCGCGGTCGCAGGGCCGCCGCGTCGGCCACCGGGTCGAGGCCGAGCACCCGGACCGTCCCCGCGTCGCCCCTGCGGTAGCCCTCGCAGGTCTCGACGGTGGTGGTCTTCCCCGCGCCGTTCGGACCGAGGACCGCAGTGACGGTGCCGGCCCCGACTCTCAGGTCCAGGCCGTCCACCGCGGTCTTGCTGCCGTACCGCTTGACGAGGCCGCTCACCTCAACGGCGGGATCTGTGCTCATACCGGCGAGTCTACGAACCGTGCGGGGCCCGCCTGCCCCGGGGGCCCCGGGGCCCGGTGGGGTAATTAGGTGACCCTAAGTGACGGAGCCCACCGACGGCGATGCGGATCTTCGCTTGTCGCGGGACGGGGAATTACGCAACAATGGCGTTGTGAAAAAGGTCGGCGAGGCTCCGCAGGAGGAACTCGCGACCGGTGAGCGGTCGACCCGCAACCGTGTCGCGCGCTCCATTCTGGACAACGGCCCGTCCACTGTGGCCGAGCTGGCGGGGCGCCTCGGGCTGACGCAGGCGGCTGTCCGCCGCCATCTCGACGCCCTGGTGGCCGATGACGTGATCGCCGCCCGCGAGCAGCGGGTGTACGGCGCACGGACCCGTGGCCGCCCGGCCAGGGTCTTCGTCCTCACCGACTGCGGCCGCGATGCCTTCGACCAGTCGTACGACAAACTCGCCGCCGACGCCCTGCGCTGGATCGCCGAGCGTTCCGGCGACGAGGCCGTCATGGAATTCGCCCGGGACCGGCTGGCCGCTCAGGCCGAGACCTACCGGGTGGCCGTCGAGGCCGCCGCCCCCGAGAGCCGGACCGAGGCCCTGGCCAAGGCGTTGACCTCCGACGGGTACGCTGCCACGGCGCGTACGGCGCCGGTGGGCGAGCAGCTGTGCCAGCACCACTGCCCTGTGGCACATGTGGCCGAGCAGTTCCCGCAGCTGTGCGAGGCGGAGACCGAGGTCTTCTCCCGCCTGCTGGGAACCCATGTACAGCGTCTGGCCACCATCGCCCACGGCGACGGGGTGTGCACCACGTTCATCCCGAAGACCGCACATCAGACCACCGAATCAGCATCCGCAAGCAAGGCCGGGAGGAACCCCGCATGACTCTCCCCACGGAGACTGCCCACCCCGAACTCGAGGGACTGGGTACGTACGAATTCGGCTGGGCCGACTCCGACGCGGCAGGTGCCGCGGCCAAGCGCGGCCTGTCCGAAGCTGTCGTCCGCGACATCTCGGCGAAGAAGAACGAGCCGGAGTGGATGCTGAAGATGCGGCTGAAGGGCCTGCGTCTGTTCGGCAAGAAGCCCATGCCGAGCTGGGGCTCCGATCTGTCGGGCATTCACTTCGACAACATCAAGTACTTCGTGCGGTCGACCGAGAAGCAGGCGGAGTCCTGGGAGGACCTGCCGGAGGACATCAAGAACACGTACGACAAGCTCGGTATCCCGGAGGCGGAGAAGCAGCGCCTGGTCGCCGGCGTGGCCGCCCAGTACGAGTCCGAGGTCGTATACCACCAGATCCGCGAGGACCTGGAGGAGCAGGGCGTCCTCTTCCTCGACACGGACACCGCGCTGAAGGAGCACCCGGAGCTCTTCCAGGAGTACTTCGGCACGGTCATCCCGGTCGGCGACAACAAGTTCGCGTCGCTGAACTCGGCCGTGTGGTCGGGCGGTTCGTTCATCTACGTGCCGAAGGGTGTGCACGTCGACATCCCGCTCCAGGCCTACTTCCGTATCAACACGGAGAACATGGGCCAGTTCGAGCGGACGCTGATCATCGTCGACGAGGACGCCTACGTCCATTACGTCGAGGGCTGTACCGCCCCGATCTACTCCTCCGACTCGCTGCACAGCGCGGTAGTCGAGATCATCGTGAAGAAGGGCGGCCGCTGCCGCTACACGACGATCCAGAACTGGTCCAACAACGTCTACAACCTGGTCACCAAGCGCGCGGTGGCCTACGAGGGCGCGACCATGGAGTGGGTCGACGGCAACATCGGCTCCAAGGTCACCATGAAGTACCCGGCCGTCTACCTGATGGGCGAGCACGCCAAGGGCGAGACCCTGTCGATCGCCTTCGCGGGCGAGGGCCAGCACCAGGACGCCGGTGCCAAGATGGTCCACATGGCCCCCAACACCTCCTCCAACATCGTCTCCAAGTCGGTGGCGCGAGGCGGTGGCCGCACCTCCTACCGCGGTCTGATCGAGATCGGCGAGGGCGCGGAGGGCTCCAAGTCCAACGTGCTGTGCGACGCGCTGCTCGTCGACACCATCTCCCGCTCGGACACCTACCCCTACGTGGACGTCCGTGAGGACGACGTGTCCATGGGCCATGAGGCGACCGTCTCCAAGGTCTCCGACGACCAGCTCTTCTATCTGATGAGCCGCGGTATGACGGAGTTCGAGGCGATGGCGATGATCGTTCGTGGCTTTGTCGAGCCGATTGCCAAGGAGCTCCCGATGGAGTACGCCCTGGAGCTCAACCGGCTGATCGAGCTGCAGATGGAGGGATCGGTCGGCTGACGGCCGACCGCCCGCACCATCGCCCGAACCCGACGTCTTCATCAGAAAGCGAGCACGACGACAGCCATGGCTGAGGCTCAGAACATTCCGGCGGGTTCCACCACTGCCGGGTCCATCGCGGTGGCTGCCGAGTCCACCGTCGCCACTCGTATGAGCGCCCCGCCCTCCTACGACGTGGCGGACTTCCCCGTTCCGCACGGCCGCGAGGAGGAGTGGCGGTTCACCCCGCTGGAGCGCCTCAGGGGCCTGCACGACGGCACCGCCGTCGCGACCGGCAGCGGCTTCGGGATCGAGGTCTCCGCCCCCGACGGCGTGACCGTCGAGACCGTTGGCCGGGACGACGCCCGCGTCGGCCGGGCCGGCAAGCCCGTGGACCGGGTCACGGCGCAGGCGTTCTCCTCCTTCGAGAAGGCCTCGGTCGTCTCGGTGCCCAAGGAGGCTGTGCTCAGCGAGCCGATCCGGATCGCGGTGCGCGGTGCGGGCGGCGTCGCCTACGGACACCAGATCATCGAGCTCGGTGCCTTCGCCGAAGCTGTCGTGGTGATCGACCACACCGGTGACGCGGTGCTCGCGGCCAATGTGGACTACATCCTCGGCGACGGTGCCAAGCTGACCGTCATCTCGGTCCAGGACTGGGACGACAAGGCCGTCCATGTCGCTCAGCACAATGCGCTGGTGGGCCGGGACGCCTCGTTCAAGTCGGTCGTCGTCACCTTCGGCGGCGATGTCGTACGTCTTCACCCGCGAGTGGAGTACGCCGGCCCCGGTGGCGAGGCCGAGCTCTTCGGTCTGTACTTCACCGACCGCGGCCAGCACCAGGAGCACCGCCTCTTCGTCGACCACAATGCCGCCAACTGCAGGTCGAACGTGGCCTACAAGGGTGCGCTGCAGGGCCAGGACGCGCACGCGGTGTGGATCGGCGACGTGCTGATCCGGGCCGCGGCGGAGGGCACCGATTCCTACGAGCTCAACCGCAACCTCGTCCTCACGGACGGCGCGCGGGTCGACTCTGTCCCCAACCTGGAGATCGAGACCGGCGAGATCGCGGGAGCGGGCCACGCATCGGCGACGGGCCGCTTCGACGACGCGCAGCTCTTCTACCTGCAGTCCCGGGGTATCCCTGAGTCGGAGGCCCGCCGTCTGGTGGTCCGTGGCTTCTTCGCGGAACTCGTCCAGCAGATCGGTCTCCCGGACGTCGAGGAGCGCCTGCTCGCCAAGATCGACGCCGAGCTGGAGGCCTCCGTCTGATGGCCTTCGTCAAAGCCTGTGCGCTGAGCGAGCTGGAGGACGACACCCCGAAGCGGGTGGAAATCGACTCCACGCCAGTCTCGCTCGTCCGCACCGAGGGCGAGGTGTTCGCGATCAACGACATCTGCTCGCACGCGAACGTCTCCCTCTCGGAGGGGGAGGTCGAGGACTGTGCCATCGAGTGCTGGTTGCACGGTTCCAGCTTCGACCTCCGTACCGGCAAGCCGTCCGCTCTCCCCGCGACGCGCCCCGTCCCCGTTTACCCCGTCAAGATCGAAGGGGACGATGTGCTCGTCTCCGTCACCCAGGAGTCCTGAGTCACCCATGGCAACGCTTGAAATCCGCGACCTGCACGTCTCCGTCGAAACCGAGAACGGTACGAAGGAGATCCTCAAGGGCGTCGACCTGACCGTGAAGCAGGGCGAGACCCACGCCATCATGGGCCCCAACGGCTCGGGCAAGTCGACGCTGGCGTACTCCCTCGCCGGGCACCCCAAGTACACGATCACCAGTGGCACCGTCACCCTCGACGGTGAGAACGTGCTGGAGATGACCGTCGACGAGCGCGCCCGTGCGGGGCTCTTCCTCGCCATGCAGTACCCGGTCGAGGTCCCCGGTGTCTCGGTCTCCAACTTCCTGCGTACGTCGGCCACCGCCATCCGTGGCGAGGCGCCGAAGCTGCGTACCTGGGTGAAGGAGGTCAAGACCGCCATGGAGACCCTCCAGATGGACCCGGCCTTCGCCGAGCGCAACGTGAACGAGGGCTTCTCCGGCGGCGAGAAGAAGCGCCACGAGATCCTTCAGCTCGAGCTGCTCAAGCCGAAGATCGCGATCCTCGACGAGACCGACTCGGGTCTGGACGTCGACGCGCTGCGTCAGGTCTCCGACGGCGTCAACCGGGTCCGTGAGTCCGGCGACGTCGGCACTCTGCTGATCACTCACTACACGCGCATTCTGCGCTACATCAAGCCCGACTTCGTGCATGTCTTCGCGAACGGCCGGATCGCCGAGTCCGGCGGCCCCGAGCTCGCGGACAAGCTGGAGAACGAGGGCTACGAGGCATACACGAAGGGTGGCGCAACCGCGTGACACAGCTGCCGGGCCTTCTCGACACAGAAGCGATCCGCAAGGACTTCCCCCTGCTGGATCGCGTGGTCCACGACGGGAAGAAGATCGTTTACCTGGACAATGCGGCGACATCACAGAAACCGCGCCAGGTCCTCGACGCACTGAACGAGTACTACGAGCGGCACAACTCCAACGTCCACCGTGGCGTACATGTGCTCGCCGAGGAGGCCACGGCGCTGTACGAGGGCGCCCGCGACAAGGTCGCCGCCTTCATCAACGCGCCGAGCCGCGACGAGGTGATCTTCACCAAGAACGCCTCCGAGTCGCTCAACCTGGTGGCCAACATGCTGGGCTGGGCCGATGAGCCCTACCGGGTGGACCACGAGACCGAGATCGCCATCACCGAGATGGAGCACCACTCCAACATCGTGCCCTGGCAGCTGCTCTCGCAGCGCACCGGCGCGAAGCTGAAGTGGTTCGGCCTCACCGACGACGGCCGTCTCGACCTGTCCAACATAGAAGAGATCATCAACGAGAAGACGAAGATCGTCTCCTTCACGCTGGTCTCCAACCTGCTGGGCACCGTCAACCCGGTCGAGGCGATCATCCGCCGCGCCCAGGAGGTCGGCGCGCTGGTCTGCATCGACGCCTCGCAGGCCGCCCCGCACATGGTGCTGGACGTCCAGGCGCTGCAGGCCGACTTCGTTGCCTTCACCGGGCACAAGATGGTCGGCCCGACGGGTATCGGCGTGCTCTGGGGCCGCCAGGAGCTCCTCGAGGACCTGCCGCCGTTCCTCGGTGGCGGAGAGATGATCGAGACCGTTTCGATGCACTCCTCGACCTACGCCCCCGCGCCGCACAAGTTCGAGGCGGGTACGCCCCCGATCGCCCAGGCCGTCGGCCTCGGCGCAGCCGTGGACTACCTCTCCGCGATCGGCATGGACAAGATCGCCGCTCATGAGCACGCGATCACCGAGTACGCGATGAAGCGTCTCGGTGAGGTGCCCGACCTGCGGTTCATCGGGCCCTCCACGGCCGTGGACCGGGGTGCGGCGATCTCCTTCACCCTTGGCGACATCCACCCGCACGATGTGGGCCAGGTGCTCGACGAGGAAGGCATCGCCGTCCGGGTCGGACACCACTGCGCGCGCCCGGTCTGCCTGCGGTACGGAATTCCTGCGACCACGCGAGCGTCGTTCTATCTGTACTCCACGCCTGCCGAGGTCGACGCGCTGGTGGACGGCCTCGAGCATGTACGGAACTTCTTCGGTTAACCGAACACACCGGGCAGGGACTGGATCGTGAAGCTGGATTCGATGTACCAGGAAGTGATCCTGGACCACTACAAGCACCCGCACGGGCGCGGCCTCCGTGAGGGCGACGCCGAGGTGCACCACGTCAACCCCACGTGCGGCGACGAGATCACGCTGCGTGTGAAATACGAGGGTGACCGCATCGCGGATGTGTCGTACGAGGGCCAGGGCTGCTCCATCAGCCAGGCCAGCGCATCCGTGCTGAACGAACTCCTGGTCGGCAAGGACCTGGCCGACGCGCAGAAGATCCAGGCCACCTTCCTGGAACTGATGCAGTCCAGAGGCCAGATCGAACCGGACGACGCGATGGAGGAGGTGCTGGAGGACGCGGTGGCGTTCGCCGGTGTCTCGAAGTACCCGGCGCGCGTGAAGTGCGCGCTGCTGAGCTGGATGGCGTGGAAGGACGCGACGGCGAAGGCGCTGTCCGAAGGGAATACCGCATGAGCGACAACGAGACTGCCACGATGAAGCCGGCCTCCGAGGAGGAGGTCCGGGAAGCCCTCTACGACGTCGTCGACCCCGAGCTGGGCATCGACGTGGTGAACCTCGGGCTGATCTACGGCATCCACATCGACGATGCCAACATCGCCACCCTCGACATGACGCTGACGTCCGCGGCCTGCCCGCTGACCGACGTCATCGAGGACCAGGCGAAGTCGGCGACCGACGGTCTGGTCAGCGAGCTGAAGATCAACTGGGTCTGGATGCCGCCGTGGGGCCCGGACAAGATCACGGACGACGGCCGCGAGCAGCTGCGCGCCCTCGGCTTCAACGTCTGATCTTCTCGGGTCCCAGCTGATCCGTCCGTCCCGGGAACGGCCCCGGTGCCTCGCGCACCGGGGCCGTTCCGCGTTGTTCCACTGCCGTACGCCCGGCGGGCACCCGCAGTTGGGGCGGAAACCAGAGCCTTCTCCTCGACACCCCACGACGAGAGGGACCCCGTGCCGTCCTCCGCTTCCCCGTCCCGCCGCAGGTCCGTTGCCGCTGTCGCATCCGCGAGCGGTCTTCTCTCACTGGCCTTCACCGGCCTGAACGCTCCCGCGCACGCGGCGGGTTACGGAACTCCGACGATCTCCCTGTCTGCGGGCTACCTCTCCGGCGCCGTTGGTGCGACCGGCGATCCCGACGTCACCGTGACCGTGGGACAGAGCGGTGCGGACGCGTCGGCGCTGACCGTCGCCGTATCGGCCAGCTCCACGTCGTCGGTCGCCGCTGCCGGCGATGTCTCCGTGACCGGCACGGGCACCGCCCGCCGGCTGACGGTGTCCGCCCGTGCGCGCGGCTACACCGACCTCACCGTCAAGGTCACCGGTCTCGGCGGCAAGACCGCCACCAAGACACTGCACTATGCCGCGTCGGCAGCCGTCCAGCACAGCACGGACACCCGGTACCTCACCGGTTCGTCCGACGCGTCCGCCGCGGTTCCGGTCGGCGGCGGCTATCTGGTGGTGGCCGACGACGAGTCCAACACGCTGCGCCTCTACAACGGTTCACTGTCGGGCGCGCCCGTCAGGACCTGGGATTTCAGCGATGATCTCGGGGTCGACAAAGAGATCGACATCGAGAGCGCCGCGAGGGTCGGCAACACGATCTACTGGGCCGGTTCGCTGGGCAACAACAAGGACGGCGAGTACAAGTCCGACCGCAACCGGATCTTCACCACGGTGGTGAACGGGTCCGGGGCGGACACCGCTCTGACGCCGGGCGGTTCGTACCGGAAGCTGCGGGACGACCTCGTCGCATGGGACAAGGCCAACGGCGACCGGTTCGGGTTCGACGCAGGTACGCAGGACGGCCAGGTCCCCAAGCAGATCGACGGATTCAATGTCGAGGGGCTGGAGTTCGCACCGGGTTCGGCCACGACGGCCTATCTAGGCTTCCGTGCGCCGCTGGTACCCCCGGTGGACGGCGGCAAGGCGCTGATCGTGCCGGTCACCAACATCGACAAGGTGGTGACCGGCAGCAAGGCGGTGTTCGGTACGCCGATCCAGCTGGATCTCGGCGGCCTCGCCATCCGTGACATCCGCAAGAACGCGGCGAACCAGTATCTGATCGTGGCCGGTTCCTGGGCCGCGGACGACAACTCGGATCCCTACGCCCTCTACTCATGGGACGGGGTGGCCGGCCACGCCCCGGTGAAGCGGGCCGATCTGCCCACCAGCGACCCGGGCGGGTGGGAGGCCGTGGTGGATGTACCCGACCTGACCGTGCCCGGGGCGCGTGCCCAGGTGATCACCGATGACGGCTCGGCAGATCTCTACGGAGACGGCACGGAGGCGAAGGACCTCCCCCACGACGAGTGGAAGAAGTCCCGCGCCACCTGGTTCACCGTGACGCCGTGACGGCAGGCCGTGAGGTCACCCGCCGGCCTTCACGCGGAGACGGTCACGCTGCCGCATCGTGGGACGCCGCGTCGACCAGCGCCGGGGCCAGATCCTCCCTGCGTATCCGCAGGTCGACGTAGAGCAGTCCGTTCACCAGCTGGGGGAAGGTGGCGGAGATGATCTGACTGAGCGTCTGGCCCAGCAGCGAGAGAACCAGATAACCCGACATGGTGGCGAAGACCTGAGCCGGGGTCGGGTCGTTCTGGACCGGCGCGTTCAGGTTCACGCTGCTGAACATGCCCACGATGCTGAACGGGAGCTGGATGAAGTAGCCCGCTCCCGCACCGATCGCCAGGCCCAGCAGCGATATACCGCAGGTCCGCCACCAGGAGCCCCGCACCAGCCGGGCCGATCGGCGCAGTGCGCCGATCGGCCCCTGCCGCTCGAACACCACTGCCGCCGGGGCCACGGTGAACAGCACCCAGAGCCAGGCGGCGGGCGGCGCGAGAGCCAGGGCCCCGACGACCCCGGTCACGATCGCCAGGCCCGTGCTGTCGTGGCTGACCGCCACGGCGATCAGACCACCGGCCACCCCGGCGATCAGCAGCAGCGGGAGCATGACGATCAGACCGCTCAGGAACAGCGTGCCGATGACCGAGGGCATTCTGGACCATGCCCGCCGCCAGACCGCACCGTAGGTGGTCGGCCTGCCGAGCACCGCCTCCTGGAGCACCACGGCGCAGGTCGCGTAGACCACGGCCGTGCACACCGTCAGCAGCAGTGCGGCGCCAATGATCACACCGAGGAACGAGATGACGAGCGGCCCGGCCTCGTGCCAGCCGATGCGGGGACGCTCGTCGGATGTGTCGAAGACCGTGTGGATCCGGTCCGAGAGCACCGCGTAGAGAATGGCCAGCGCTGCCCCCACGAGCACCGCCGCACCTCCGTAGACGGTCGCCGCGATGCCCAGCAGCTGTTTCCAGTAGCGGCTCACCGTGGCCGCCGCCCCGCCGAGTATGTCGCTGAGCCGCAGGGGCTGCAGCGGTATCACCCCCGGCTTGGGCGCTTGTGGAGGTATCCAGCCGCCCCAGCCCGCGCCCCATCCAGGAGCCCCTCCGTGCGGCGCACCTCCGTACGCCCCACCCCACCCCGAATCCTGTGCCACCGCTCACTCCGTCGCTTTGGTGGTGCGTCAGTCTCCGCACCGGACGGCACACCGTAACCGGTGCACGATGTGTACGGTCCTACGCATGCCCTACGTACTGCTTGCTGCAGCCATCGCGGCGGAGGTCGGCGGGACCACCGCCATGAAATACAGCGAGGGTTTCAGCAGACTGTGGCCCTCGATCGCGACGGTCATCGGCTATGTGCTCGCCTTCGCCCTGCTGGCGCAGGTGCTGAAGTCGATGTCGGTGGGCACGGCCTATGCGATCTGGGCGGGGGTGGGCACCGCGTCGATCGCGGTCATCGGGATGCTCTTCATGGGCGAGGCGGCAGGCGTGGCCCGGATCTCCGGGATCGCCCTGGTCATCATCGGCGTCGTGCTGCTCAATCTCGGCGGGTCCCATTGACGGCACGCCGCCGGGGCCCGGGCTCCGTCTCGCCGCACGGCGCCGCGAGGCGCGAGTCCGGTCGAGACCGCGTGCGGAGAGCACCGGCCCGGGTCATCGGCTCACCGCGGCGAGCGCGGCCCGCACACTCGCCTCGATGTCGGTGATCGGATAGAACGCGGCCCGGATCGTGCGGTCCCGGTCGATCACCAGAGTCAGCCGCTTCAGCCTGCTGACGCCGGCCGTGCGGAACGTCGGCAGCCGGAGCGCCGCCGTCAGGGCCAGGTCGGCGTCCGAGAGCAGCGGAAAGCGCAGCCCCTCCTTCTCGGCGAACGCCCGCTGTTCGTCGGGGCGCTGGGTCGACACACCGTGCACCGTCGCGTCCGCCGCGGTGAACTCGGCCAGCTGGTCGCGGTAGGTGCAGGACTCCAGGGTGCAGCCGGACGCCCCCGGGATCTCCGCCCAGCCGGGCGGGTAGGAGTCACGCTGCGCGTAGGCGCTCGGAAAGCAGTAGAGGACGGTATGCGCGGTACCCGCCGCGACCGGATCGCACGGAGCGCCGTCATGGCCCATGAGCCGTAGCTCGGGCACGCGTGTCCCGACCAGTCGGTGCACCCGCTCGGCCTCTTGCGAGGCCTCGGCCGTCGTCGCCATCGTCTCTCCTTCTCCGAGCACCCAGGAGTCGCCCCAGTCCTGGAGTGCGACCAGAACCGGAAGAAGGGCGCGGCCGCGCGGGGTGAGCCGGTACTCGTGGCGGACCGGCCGGTCCTGGTAGGGCTCCCTCGACAGCACCCCTGCTTCGACGAGCAGCCGGAGCCGCTCGGTGAGCACCTTGCGGGACATTCCGAGTTCCCGCTGGAGTGCTTCGAAGCGGTGGACACCGCGAGCGGTGTCCCGCACGATCAGCAGGGTCCACCAGTCGCCCACCACGTCCAGGGCCTGCGCGATGGAGCAGTTGGCGTCGTCCAGCCGGGTGCGCAGAGGCACGGCGCGCCCCTTCCGATTTCCGTAGGTGTTCGCGGAGCAGCTCTGCTCCGCGAACACCATGCTGCCATGGCTAGTTCCCAAAAGGAACTCACTCGATACGGCCGGTCGCTGAGACCGGTTCGCGGGTGCGGGGCCCGGCCGGTTAGGTTTTGGTCATGACCGACACGCTTTCGCAGGGTTCCCGTTCCACCGGCGCCGTGGCCGCCGGACTCGCCACCGTCACCGCCGACGGAACCGTCCTCGACACCTGGTTCCCCGCTCCCGAGCTCACCGCCGAGCCCGGCCCCTCGGGCACCGAGCGGCTCTCCGCCGAACGCGCCGAGGAGCTGCTGGGGCAGGCGGCGCCCAGGGCGCTCGGCGCCGACCGCCGCCGCGCGGTGGAGGTCATCGCCGTCCGTACGGTCATCGCCTCACTCGACGACAAGCCGCTGGACGCTCATGACGTCTATCTCCGCCTGCATCTGCTCTCGCACCGGCTGGTGCAGCCGCACGGCCAGAACCTCGACGGCATGTTCGGCCTGCTCGCCAACGTCGCCTGGACCTCCCTCGGCCCGGTCGCGGTGGACGACGTCGAGAAGGTGCGGCTCAACGCCCGTGCCGAGGGCCTGCATCTGCAGGTCACCTCGATCGACAAGTTCCCGCGGATGACGGACTACGTCGCGCCCAGGGGCGTACGGATCGCGGACGCCGACCGGGTGCGGCTCGGCGCGCATCTCGCCGACGGCACCACCGTCATGCATGAGGGCTTCGTCAACTTCAACGCGGGCACCCTCGGCACCTCCATGGTCGAGGGCCGGGTCTCCGCCGGGGTCGTGGTCGGCAACGGCTCCGACATCGGCGGCGGCGCCTCCACCATGGGTACGCTCTCCGGCGGTGGCAACGTCCGGATCAGCATCGGCGAGCGCTGCCTGATCGGCGCCGAGGCAGGGGTCGGGATCGCGCTGGGCGACGAGTGTGTCGTCGAGGCCGGGCTCTACGTCACCGCGGGCACCCGGGTGACCATGCCCGACGGGCAGATCATCAAGGCCCGTGAACTCTCCGGCGCTTCGAACATCCTTTACCGCCGCAACTCGGTGACCGGCAAGGTGGAGGCCCGGCCGAACAACGCGGTGTGGGACGGGCTCAACGAGGTTCTGCACAGCCACAACTGAGTGCGTCACAGGGCGCCGAGCAGCCCTTCGTACGCCGTGCGCAGCCCGTCGACCGCTTCGCGGCCGGCGGGCTGCAGCGGTTCCCGGACCGGACCGGCAGGCAGTCCGGCGAGGCCGAGCAGAGCCTTCGCGGTCACGGTGCCCGGCAAGCCCGACGCCATCATCGACTCCACCAGCGGAAGGACGAGCCGGTTGAGCTCAGCGGCCCGCGCCGGGTCCGCGGCGTCGTAGGTGTCCAGTACCGCCCGGAGCGGGCGCGGCGCCACATTCGCGACCGTGCTCACATAGCCCGCGCCGCCCACCGCGTACAGCGGCAGATTCAGCTCCTCGCAGCCCGAGTAGTACGCGAGGCCGGTGCGTGAGATGACCTTGGTGGAGCCCAGCAGGTCGTAGGCGCAGTCCTTGACCGCCGCGATGCGCGGATGCTCCGCGAGCCGCAGCAGGGTGTCGGTCTCGATACGGGTCCCGGTGCGGCCGGGAATGTTGTACAGCATGACCGGCAGCCCTGTGGCGTCCGCGACCGCGCGCAGGTGCGTCTCCACCGCCTCCTGCGGCGGCCGGCTGTAGTAGGGCGTCACCACCAGAAGGCCGTCGGCCCCCGCCCGTTCCGCCGCACCGGCGAGTTCGCATGTGTGCCGGGTCCACGCGCTCCCGACCCCCGCCACGATGTGTGCGCGGTCACCGACGGCCTCTGCCACAGCCCGCACCAGTGCCGTCTTCTCGGCGTCCGTGGTGGTCGGGGACTCCCCGGTGGTGCCACTGAGGACGAGCCCGTCGCAACCCGACCCGACCAGCCGGGCCGCGAGCTGCTGCGCGCCCGCCAGGTCGAGGTCACCGGTCGTGGTGAACGGCGTGATCATTGCGCAGAGAGAGCGCCCGAAGGGGCGTGACCCGGTCATGAGGGAAGTGTGGGCCCCGGAAAAGATAAAGGTCTACTTAGTTCTTCTTCGGGTGAACCACCAGAAACGCTGAACGGTGCCGCCGCCCGACGCGGTTCGCGGACGGACCCCGGCCGGCGCGGTGCACACCGCGGCGGCCGGGGTCCGCCCGTTCTCCGGCGGGGTCCCGCGCCGGCGGGCGATGTCCGGTGTCAGTCCCAACGCTTCCGCCTGCGCCACAGCACCAGCGGTACCGCGCCCATCAGACCGAGTGCTCCGGGTGCCGCTGCCGCGGCCGTGCTGATGCCGGACTGGCCGAAGGTGGAAGGAACCGGCAGGTCGTCCGCCCGGTTCAGCGGCCAGGCGACCACGACGGCCCGGCCCACCACGTCCTTCACCGGTACGGCTCCGCCGCCCGGCTTGTCCTGGTGGTAGCGCGAGTCGGCCGAGTACTGCCGGTGATCACCCATCACCCAGATGCGGTCGCTGGGCACCGTGATCTTGAATTGGCCCCCGGCGTCCGTGCTGCAGGCGGTGTTCCCGGGGAAGACATACGGCTCGTCGAGTGCCTTGCCGTTGACCTTGAGAGGGCCGCTGCCCTTGCATTCCACGGTGTCGCCTGCCACGCCGATGACCCGCTTGATCAGGTCCTTCTCGTCTGCGGACGGCATCAGTCCGACAGAGCCGAGCGCCTTCTGCACGGAGCTGGGCCTGCTCGTCGGCTCGTCGGCCAGCCAGCCGTCCGGATCGTGGAAGACCACGACCTCGCCGCGCTGAGGCTTCGAGCCGAACCAGGGGGTCAGCTTGTCGACCAGGACCCGGTCGCCCACCTTCAGGGTGTTCTCCATGGAGCCCGACGGGATCGAGAACGCCTGCAGCAGAAATGTCTTGATCAGCAGCGCCAGCACCAGCGCGATGATGATCAGCAGGGGCAGCTCCTTCCAGAAGGAGCGCTGCCTGTTCTGTCCCCCGTTCCGTCCCCCTGGGGCCCTGGTGTCCGCGGCATCGCTTCCCTGGTCCGGTTCTGTGCCGACCGTCACATCCCCACCCTTACTTCGTCCGGGAGCTGGATCATTTCTCCAGATCTTCCCACGCCATCGGGCCCGCACGGCCCATGGCCCGGCGTCGGGCGGGTGGCATCGGGCCGGTCGCGCCCCGGCGGGTGCGGATCCCGAGCCACCCGGGGGCAGTGGCGCACCCCGCCCCCGGGTTCCGCGCGGAGCGGGTTACGGGCGGAAACGCAGCACGCTCGGGTCGTGATCGCTGTTCTGGTCGGCGAACTCCGCGTTGATGTGGACGATGTCCAGGTCGTAGTTCTTGATCGTCGGGCTCACCAGAATCTGGTCCAGAATCTGCGAGTTGCCCTGATACACGTACGAGTACCGCTCGTTCTTCGGCAGCGAGTAGGCCGTCGCCTCCAGTGCGCGGCCGTCGGTGAGCAGCTTCGCGGTGCCGGAGAACTCGAAGTCGTTCAGGTCCCCGAGTACGACCACCTCGGCGCTCTTCTGCGCCGCGTGGATCTTCTTCACAAAGGTGTTCACGACCGTGGCCTGCAGGTGGCGGGCCGTCTCGGAGCTGCGGGTCGGCGGCTGGTACTGAGAGTCCAGCGCCTGGTCCCCGCCCTTGGACGAGAAGTGGTTGGCGACCACGAAGACCTTCTTGCCGCGGAAGGTGAACTCCCCGGCGAGGGGCTTGCGGCTGTTGGTCCAGGCCGTGTCGGCCGGGTCGATACGGCCGGGGGAGTAGGTGAGGGCCGCCTTGCCGTTCTTCGACACCACATCGGTGGCGGTGGTGGCGTTGCCGCCCGAGCGGTCGATGAAGTCGGCCCGGTCCGGGTTGTAGAGGAAGCCCTGGCGGATATTGCCGCCGGGCTCGCCGCCGTCCGCGAGGTCGACCGGATCGATGGAGCGCCATTCGTAACGGGGACCGCCGGCCGCGACGATCGCGTCGATGAACTTGCCGACCGTCACATCGGCGGCGACCACGCCGTCCTTCTTGGCGCCGTCGTTGTCCTGGACCTCCTCGATCGCGACGATGTCGGGCGATGCCAGATGGTCCACGATGCCTGCCGCGAGCTTGTCGAACTTGCTCTGCGGGTCCGTCGGGTCAAGGTTCTCCACGTTGTACGTGGCGACCGCCAGCTCGTTCTTCCGCTGCGGGCGAGTGACCTCGGGCGTGGTGCTGCCCGCCGTGACGGTGCCGAGCTGCCGTGCGGCCACGGTGTAGGTCCCGGCGTACTGGTTGTAGTCCAGCGGACCCTCGGTCGTGCCGGTCAGCGAGTCGCCGACGTTGGCCGCCGGGAAGGGCTGATCGGCCGTCGGGACCAGCGACTGGATCATCAGACGGCCGGTGTTCTGCGAGGTGTACGAGTTGTACAGGGTGCCGCCGCGCGGGGTCGGCCGCTCTCCCGGCTTCACGGTGACCCAGAGCTCGCTGTACGGGTCGGTGGCGCCGGTGACGCGCGAGGTGCCGATCCGGACGTTCATGCCCTCGAGGGATTCGTAGTGGTCGAGGGCGTACGTCCGCGGCCGCAGGGTCAGGCCGTTGATGGAGCCGCCCGCGGCCGGGTCGCCCTCCGGTGCGAAGGTGCCGGGGACGGAGCGGGAGTCGATGACCGTCGCGGCGGGCACGGCGTTGCCCGTCGAGTCGACCGTCACCGTCGGCTTGCCTATCTCGGTGATCGACTGGTTGCCGGATGCGGCGCCGCCCGGGACGTACTCGCTGACCGTGCCGGAGACCGTGACAGCGTCACCCACCGCGACGGCCGGCGTGGAGCTGGTGAAGACGAAGACGCCCTCGCTGGTCGCGGGGTCGGCGTCGGGGTGGGTGTCCTGGAACCAGAAACCCTTGGATCCGTACGTCCGGACCCCGGTCACGACGCCGGTAACACCTGCCACCTGCTGACCGGCGAGCGGAGACGTCCGGGTGGAGCCCTGGATGTCGTGGATGCGGACCTCGGCAGCGCTCGCGGAAGACGTGCCGACGAGCAGACCGGCGGCCAGCGCGGCGGCGACGACGGCGGCGACCGCGGTCGGT
The DNA here is from genome assembly GCF_036088315.1 of Streptomyces sp. NBC_00344. NCBI lineage: Bacteria > Bacillati > Actinomycetota > Actinomycetes > Kitasatosporales > Streptomycetaceae > Streptomyces > Streptomyces sp. NBC_00344. Next base: position 5,462,349 of record NZ_CP107996.1, read on the forward strand.
CTGGTGAGGACGAGGGAAGGTACGGCAGGCATCACGGAACTCCGGAAGGTGAGGGTGGAGCGGAGCGGTGGTCTACGTTCTACGCGCGTCAATCTCTTGTGTGAGCAGGGGAGTTGTCAAGGGTTCGCCGGTGGACGGAACCTGACGGGTACATGAACCAGGCCGCATGGGGCGAAATGCGTCTACGCTGGGCCGCGCCCGAAGCGAAAGCCCGTAAGTCCCGAGGAGAACCACCGATGTCCGGTGACCACCCCACCCTGCCGCCGGTGCGGCTGAACTCCGAAGCGGAGCTGGCTCGTGACGCGCTGGTCTCCCCGCTCTTCGCCCGTGCGGTGCGGCTGGCGCGCTGGGCGGGGCCGGGCACCCGGGTCGGTGCGGGCGGGGAACTGGCCGAGGACCAGCTGCCTGCTGCTGCCGCAGAGCTCGGACTGACGGCGGACGAGGACGGTGCGGCCGGTGCGAGCGAGGCCTGGCGTCTCGCCGTCGACACCGGTCTGGTCGAGGTCGACGAGGCCGAGGAGGAGGACGGGGAGGGCACGGCGGCGCCGGGCGGCAATCTGGAGCTGGTCACGTCGGGCAGTCCGCAGGAGATCCTCGCCCTCTGGCTGGACGGGCTGGAAACGGTGCATGCCGATGCCATCGCGCCGCAGTTCGACGACTTCGCGGACCTGGTCGGTGAGGACGGCGAGATCGACTTCGCGAAGCTGGAGTGGGACCCGGAGACGGAGGCGGAATTCCTCGACGGCGTGCTGGGCAATCTCTATCTGCTGACAGTCGCGGAGACCGGCCCCACCGACGCGCCCGTACCGCTGCCCGCACTCGCCGCGTCGATGATCGTCCCCGACGACATGGGAGAGCCCACCGACGACGTACTCGAGCAGGTGTCCGATGCGATGATGCGCCTGGACGACCAGTTCCGTCTCCTCGAACCGATCGGCCTTGTGGAGTACCGGCCGGTGGACGAGGCGCTGATGGCGGAGGAGCCCGACGCCGCATCGGAGCCGGTGGCACCGGTCGACGAAGAAGACGTCGCGCGGTACGGAATGGTCCGTCTCACCCCGCTCGGACTCTACGGTGTGCGGGCCCGGATGCTGGAGGCGGGCGTCGACGCACCGGCCGTCGGGGACCTCGCCGACAAGGACGCGGGCGCCCTCCTCGACGCCCTCGGACACTTTCCCCTGACGGCGGCCCGGGCGGAGACCGTGCTCTGGCTGACCGGCCGGGAACCCGCGTCCGCCGCGAAGGAGTTGCTGTCGGCCGCGCGAGGTGCGGACCGGGGTGCGCCGTTGCGGCGGCTGCACTGTCAGCAGGCGCTCGCGCTCGTCGCCGACGAGGCCGCTGAGGACGAGGTACGCGCGGTGCTCGACGACAAAGAGCTGGGCGGTCTCGCCCGGGTCTGGCTCGCGGAGCGCGGCTCCGCCGATGTGCCGCCGCCCCCGGAGACCATGATCTTCTGGCTGGCGATCGACACACTGGCCGCGCAGCTGGAGGCGGACGGTGAGGTGGAGGAGCTCCAGGGGCTGGTCGAAGGGCTGACCGGACAGCACAGTGGTTTCTTCGACGCGGCGTGGCGGGTCGACCACCCTGCGACAGCCGATGTGCTCGAGGCCATGGGGCGTCTGCACCCGGACAAGAAGGCCGCGAAGGACGCACGCAAGGCGGCCTTCAAGGCGCGGTCGCGGGCCTGAGGTCCGGGACGACGGGCCGGCGGGAGCCCGTCGGGGGACGGACCGGCGCCGGCGTAAAGCTCCTGAGGCCGCTCACGGCGGCGCCTCGCCGCCCGCCAGGCTCGGGCGCCGGAGACCGGGCCCGGCGCGGCGCCCCGGCCGGTCAGGTCCGCAGGTGCGAGGCGCCGTTGAGATCGAGCACGGTGCCCGACGACCACTCCGCGGCCGGTGAGGCGAGCCAGAGCACGGCTGCCGCGATCTCGTCCGCCGATGCCACCCGCCCGAAGGGCGACTGAGCCCGGATCGCCTCGCCCTCGGCCCCGCTCAGCCGGTGTGCCACCCGTTCGGTCTCGAAGAATCCGGGGGCGACCGAAGCGACGCCGATCCCGTACGGCGCGAGCGAGACCGCCAGCGACTGGCCGAGTGCGTGCACCGCCGCCTTGGTCGCGCCGTACGCCGGGTGATCGGGCTCACCGCGGAATGCGCCGCGTGAACCGATGTTGACGATCCGGCCGCCCGTCCCTCCGTCGATCATGCGGCGCCCGGCGAGGTGGCTGAGATGTGCCGTGGCCAGCAGATTGACGGCCACATGCTGCTGCCAGGCGGCCACCCACTCCTCGTACGGCGTCTCGGGAAGCGGGTGGCGCACATTCACCGCGGCGTTGTTCACGAGTACGTCGATCCCGCCCAGTTCCGCGGCGGTGCGTCCGGCGACGTCGGCCGCACCGGCGGGGTCCGACAGGTCGCCGCCCACCAGCACATGGCCGCTGCCGCTGAGCGATTCCAGCGTCCGCAGTGCCTGGGCCTCCCGGGATGCGTAGTGCACCGCGACCCGGTCGCCGTTGGCCGCGAAGACGCGGGCGACGGCGCGTCCCAGGCCGCGCGAGGCGCCGCTGATGAGGACACGCCGGCCGGTTGTTGGGAATTCCATGGGGAAATGCCTCTCGAAGACGTGCGACGTTCAACCGCCGTTTATACGCGGGCGGGACGGTGAGCCCGCAAACGACTCAGCCGTCCGTGTACCTCAGGAGACTCGCGATGCCGCTCAGCCGCAGGGAATTCAGCAGACAGTCCGCGCTCACCGGTGCGGGCGTGGCCCTGACGGGGGCCGTCGGAGCGCTTGCCACCGCCCCCGGGGCCCTCGCCGCGACCGAGCCGTCCGCCGACGGTCACGGCGCCGGTCACGACGACGCCCACGGTCACGGCCACCGGGAGCCCGGCTACGGCGCCCTGGTGGCCGATCCCGCCGGTCTGCTCGCGCTGCCAGAGGGGTTCTCCTATCGCGTCATCACCCGCACGGGGGTGACCATGCTCGAGTCCGGCGAGACCACTCCCTCCAACCACGACGGAACCGCGGCCTTCGCGGGCCCGCGCGGCACCACACTGCTGGTCAACAACCATGAACTGGGCGGACCACGCTCCAGGATCCCCCATCCGGTGCCGCACATCGAGGGGCTGGTCTACGACCCCGCGGCGGGCGGTGGCTGCACGGTCGTCGAGGTGCACCGCAGTGGCGAGGTCGCCGAATGGGTCGGCATCGCGGGTACGGCCACCAACTGCGCGGGCGGCAGCACTCCGTGGGGCACCTGGCTGACCTGCGAGGAGACCGAGGACAAGGCCGGCGCCAACGGTATGACCAAGGATCACGGCTATGTGTTCGAGGTCGATCCGCGGGACAGCAGAGCCAACCAGGCACCCCGGCCGATCAAGGCACTCGGCCGCTATGCGCACGAGGCCGTCGTGGTCGACCCGGGGAGCGGTCATCTCTATCTGACCGAGGACGCGGCAGGCCCCAACGGGCTGCTCTACCGCTGGACACCCCCGGAGCAGGGGTTCCGGCACGGCCGCGGACAGCTGGGGAGCCTTACGGACACGGCCGGTGTGCTGCAGGCCGCGAAGTGCTACGACCGGCACGGAAGATTCGTCGACGACCTGTCCCGCGCCACGCGTACCGGCACGGTCTACGGCGTCGACTGGGCGGATGTGCCGGACCGTGACGCGAAGTCGGTCTCGGTGCGCAAGCAGTTCGCCGACGGAGCGGTGACCCGCGCCAGGAAGCTGGAGGGCATGTGGTGGGCCGACGGCGGCACCTACATCGTGTCCTCGTTCGCCCGCGACGAGAGCCCTGTCCAGCACGACGGACAGGTGTGGTTCTACGACGCCAAGCGGCGCACACTGACGCTGAAGGTCCTTCTCGGGGTGAACCGCGACCCCGCGTCGGACGGCGCCTTCGACGGCCCCGACAACATCACCGTGTCCCCCTACGGCGGTCTGGTCATCGCTGAGGACGGCGAGGGGGTGCAGCACCTCTTCGGCGCCACCGACGGCGGCCGTACATATCCGATCGCCAGGAACGAACTCAACATCGGGACGGCGGAGGAACCCGAGTACAGCGAGTTCACCGGCGTGACGTTCTCGCCCGACGGACGGACGCTCTTCGCGAATATCCAGACACCGGGCATCATGCTGGCCATCACGGGACCCTGGAAGCGCCAGAACCGCTAGAAGCGTGCGGTCCCACGGCCCGGAATCCGGTCACCGGATGCCGGGCCGAGGGACAGACATGGCGTGAGGGGGGCTCGCGGGCGCATACTGACAGCAATGACTAAGTCAGCCGGATCCCGGCGCCACCTGCCCTCCAGTCCCTTCAACCGCCCGGCCCAAGCTGCCGCACCGATCGAGATTTTCGATGTGGGAGACCGGGTTTCGCATGATCAGTTCGGGCTCGGAAGAGTCATCGGAATCGAGGGCGACAATGACGCCGTGCTCATCGACTTCTCCGGGCGTCAGGGGAGGATCCTCAGCCCATACGCCAAGCTGACCAAGCTCTGAGTCCCGCCAGGACCGGTCGGCTACGGGCCGGGCGCCCGCCCTTGACCATGAGGGCGGCGACCGGGACCGCACACAGCGTGATCAGTGCGCCCGCGAGGAAGGCGCTGGTCTCGCCTTCCTTCAGTACGGCGTGAGGTGACCCGGTGCAATGCCGGGTCACCGTTCCGCAGACCATGAGCAGGACCGGACGACCCGGCGCGCCGCCCAGCGACTGACGGGTCCGGAGCGGCCCGGATGCGGCCCCGCCTCCGTGCCCGACGCCGGCGAGGGCCGTCGCGTTTCAGCGGCACGAGACCCAGGCAGGCCCCGAGGCCCAGCACCACCAGAGGTCCACCAGAGGGGCTATCAGCCCGCGCGGGTACCGGTGGGGTCACCGGTCAGTGGGCCCGCGGCCGATGAGATCAGCGGCGCGGTGCCGGTGAGAACTCCGGCCACATCGACGTGCCCGGCGTGCCGTGGCGGTGCCTGTGGGTAACCGGGCAGCACGGGTGCGACAGGGCGGCGCCGGTACACCGCATTGATCAGGAGGACCGAGCGCCAGAAGTCCGGGCGGCGGGCATCGCGCCCGCGAACTCTCCGACCGGCGCGCCGCCGCGCGTCATCGAGGCATGGACGCGGAGTGCGTCGTCGCGGCGGCGGTCTCAAGAACATGGGCGGTGATCAGGGCGAGTGTGCTCGGTGCGGTGAGCGCGGAGCCGGCGCCCCGCGAGGCCGAAGCCCTGCCCCTGGCGGCTGTCCGGGAGGCCTGCATTGACGACCGTGGAGTCGATGGCGACCATGAAGCAGGCCGTGACGATGACGGCGAGAACCCGGTTCGCGAGGAGCACTGATGCCGAAGCCGATGCGGGCCGACGCGCGCCGCAACTACGAACGCCTCGTTCGCGAGGCGGCGCCGGCCTTCGCCGCGCGGGGCGCCGACGCGTCGCTCGACGACATCGCCAGGCGCGCCGGGGTCGGCTCGGGCACGCTCTACCGGCACTTCCCGACCCGTCAGGATCTCCTCGAAGCGGTCTATGCCGACTCCATCGGGGAACTCGTCTGCCAGGCTGCCGAGTTCAGCGCCTCGGCGCGGCCGCCGGGCGAGGCGCTGAGCGACTGGCTGCAGAAACTCGCCGAGCAGGTGATCCATCTCCGCGGCCTGAAGACGCTGCTCGGGGCCGCGATGGCCGATGGCGGCCCGCCGGTGATCACCACCTGCAGCGGCCGGCTCAGGGGTGCGGCGGGTGACCTGCTCGCGGCGGCACAACAGGCCGGCGAGGTGCGCGCCGATCTGCAGGTCACGGAGCTGCTGCGGCTGACCCACGCCGTCACGACGGCAGCAGAGCCGGGCTCGGGCGACAGGTGCGGGATCGCCCGCTACCTCTCGCTGATGCTCGACGGGATCGGCTGCGCCGGGCCCGGTCGGGCCGGTGCCGGTCGCGGCGGGGCGGGCGACCGGGCAGCGGGCGCGGCGTGAGGGGCGCGGGCGCACCTGGAACGGGTTCCGGGGGGCGGGAAACAGGACAGGATTCCGGGAGCGGGCGACCGGAGGAACCGGCGATGCTGCCCGAAACCGGGCCGGAGAACGGGCGCAGGCCGGTGCTCTGCCAGATGTGCGGCAGGCCGCTGAAGGGACGGGCGTCACGGCGAACGGGGCTGGGGCCTGCCTGCGACGCGAAGCTGCATCCCGCGGGCCCGGACATCAGGGCCCGCCGCCATGAGGTGGACCAGGAGACGCTTCCAGGGATCGAGTGAGCGCGGACGGGCGGCGCCGATTGTCGTCCTGGTGTTCTCGGGAAGGGCGGACCCGGCGCAGCTGCGAACCCGAACAGACCGGCAGGTGTCCTTGCCGGCCGGTCGCGCGCACAGTCGGCCGGATGGCGGCCGAGGGGTGTTCCTAAGCGGCCGGCTCGATCCCGCCCTGTATCGCCGCGGCCCACTCCACCAGCAGCACTTCGTAGTCCTCCGACGGCCACTCGGCATCTGTCGTCTGGGCATCGACGAGCCGGCGGATGGCGTCGTTGGCCTCGGAGGCGGCAGGTGTGGTGGACATGTGAACAAGGCTACGGCCTGCCACTGACAGTTAACCCTCATCTGCGCGTGGTATCGGTCACGTGTTCTGGAGGCAACCGTGGCACCGGTCACCCGAATAGGGTATTGGTGCAGGTCAGGGGAGTAACGCGGCGACGGTGGCATCGAGTTCGTCCGCAGGCGGACTCTTTTCGGCCGTGCGACCCTGCTCACACGGGCGGGATCTCCAGCACCACCAGACCTTCACGCACGCCGTCCTTGACCGAGATCCTGCCCTCGCTGATCGCGATACAGGTGCCGGTGTCCAGCGTGAGGGTGGCATCGGGCCGGTCCGCGGGGCCGTCGCCGTAGAGCGGCCGGCCGTTGTCGGTGCGCACATGGAAGACGCCCTCGTCCAGACGCACCTCGACCACGTTCGCGCCGAGATCCTCCAGGCGGCGCGCGAGGGGGATGGCGAACCAGTGCGCCCGGAGCGCGTCGGTGGGACGGCGATCGGCCAGTGCCGGGGCGCCCCAGTCGGCCAGCGCGGTGAGGACCGGCAGCAGCTCCAGTCCGCGCGGGGTCAGTTCGTACACGGACACCGCACCGGGCGGCGGCAGTTTACGCCGGGTCGTCAGTCCGTCGCGTTCCATGTCCTTCAGCCGGGAGGCGAGGACATCGGTGCTCACACCGGGCAGGTCCGCGTGCAGGTCCGTGTAGCGGCGGGGGCCGGCCAGCAGCTCCCGGACGATCAGCAGGGTCCACCGGTCCCCGACGGTGTCGAGGGCACGGGCTGCGGCGCAGTACTGGTCGTAACGTCGGCGTGGCATGCGACGCAGTCTAGACAAGAAGTTGGACTTTCCAAGCTGCTACTTGGTAAAACCAAGTGAAGCAAGTGAGACCTGGGAGGGCCACGGCATGGAGTTCCGCCAGTCCAACAAGTTGAGCGAGGTCTGTTACGAGATCCGGGGCCCGGTGATCGAACACGCCGACGCGCTGGAGGAAGCGGGCCACAGCGTGCTCCGTCTCAACACCGGAAACCCTGCCCTCTTCGGCTTCGAGGCTCCGGAGGAGATCGTCCAGGACATGATCCGGATGCTGCCCCGGGCGCATGGCTACACCGATTCCAGAGGTGTCCTCTCGGCCCGCCGCGCCGTCGTGCAGCGCTACCAGGACCTGGGTCTCGCCGATGTCACCGTCGACGACGTCTTTCTCGGGAACGGTGTGTCCGAGCTGATCTCCATGGCGATGCAGGCACTGATCGAGGACGGCGACGAAGTCCTCATTCCCGCACCGGACTTCCCGCTGTGGACTGCGGTGACCACGCTGGCGGGCGGCAAGGCCGTGCACTACATCTGTGATGAATCCGCCGACTGGAACCCCGACCTCGACGACATGGCGTCGAGGATCACCGATCGCACCAAGGCCCTGGTGATCATCAATCCCAACAACCCCACCGGCGCCGTCTATCCGCGCGAGGTCGTCGAGGGCATGCTCGGCCTCGCCCGACGGCACGGCCTGATGGTCCTCGCCGACGAGATCTATGACCAGATCCTGTATGACGACGCGGTCCATCACAGCGCGGCGGCCCTCGCCCCTGACCTGTTGGTACTGACCTTCTGCGGTCTCTCGAAGACCTACCGGGTGGCCGGCTTCCGCTCCGGCTGGCTGGTCGTCACGGGCCCGAAACAGCACGCGAGGAACTACCTCGAAGGCCTCACCATGCTGGCCTCCATGCGGCTGTGCGCCAATGCGCCGGCGCAGTACGCCATCCAGGCCGCGCTGGGCGGACGCCAGTCCATCAGGGAGCTGACCGCGCCGGGCGGCCGTCTGCACGAACAGCGTGACAGGGCATGGGAGAAGCTCAACGAGATCCCGGGTGTCTCCTGCGTGAAGCCCAAGGGGGCGCTGTACGCCTTCCCGCGGCTGGACCCCAAGATTCACAGGATCCACGACGACGAGAAGTTCGTCCTCGATCTGCTGCTGCGCGAGAAGATCCAGGTCGTCCAGGGCACCGGCTTCAACTGGCCGCGCCCCGACCACTTCCGGATCCTGACCCTTCCGCACGCCGACGACCTCGATGCCGCGATCAGCCGTATCGGCCGCTTCCTGAACGGCTATCGCCAGTGACTTCGCACACCGGCTCGCTCCGGCGCTCGGTCTGCGCCCCGGGCAGCGGCTCGGCGTACGGGGCGTCACATCGGCGCTCGGCCGGCCGCTGCCTCTTTTTTCGGGCTGAAGGACATCGTCCAGGCCCGTCGCATGATGGAGCGCAACGCGGCCCTGGAGAAGATCGTGGTGCTCCCGACGGGCTGATCGGGCTCCCGCGGGGAACGGCGCCCTCTCAGCGGACCCGGCCCCGGGGAGCGCCCGTTCACTTCCCCGACAAGCCCTGGCCCATGACCTAGAGCGCCTGAGCCCCGGGCTTCACCATGCCGCGGACCGTACGGGACTTCACGAAGTCACCCACCGCCGTCATCTCCCATTCGCCGGAGAACTGCCTGATCAGCTTGGCCATCAGTACCCCCGTCTGGGGCTCCGCGTCGGTCAGGTCGAAGCGGACCAGCTCCTCGCCGCTCGCAGCGTCGATCAGCCGGCAGTAGGCCTTCGCCACCTCGGTGAACTTCTGGCCGGTGAAGGAGTTGACCGTGAAGACCAGAGCCGTCGTCTCGGCGGGGATCCGGCCGAGATCGACGACGATCACCTCGTCGTCGCCCGCACCCTCGCCCGTGAGGTTGTCGCCGGAGTGCTTGACCGCACCGCCGAGAATCGAGAGCTTGCCGAAGTAGCAGCTGTCGATGTGGTTGCGCTGCGGGCCGTAGGCGATGACCGACGCGTCGAGATCGATGTCCTTGCCGCGGAATGCCGGCTCCCAGCCGAGGCCCATCTTCACCTGGGAGAGGAGCGGCTTGCCGGCCTTGACCAGCGAGACCGTCTCGTTCTTCCGCAGGCTGACCCGGCCCTTGTCGAGGTTGATGCGGCCCGCGGCGGCCGGCGCGGGCGCAGCCGGGGGAGCGGCAGCGGCGGGCGCCGCGACCCTCGGGTCCGCGGCGGGCGCCGGGGGTGCCTGCGGCATGGGCGGGGCGGAGGCGGGGACCGGCGCCGGGGCGGCGGGCTCCTCCACCGAGACGCCGAAGTCGGTCGCGATACCGGCGAGCCCGTTCGCATATCCCTGACCCACCGCCCGGACCTTCCAGGCGCCGTTGCGCAGGTAGATCTCCACGATGACCAGCGCCGTCTCCGTGCCCAGCCGTGGTGGGGTGAAGGTGGCGAGTTCGCTGCCGTCCTGTGCGTTGCGGACGGTGGCCGTGGGTTCGATGCCCTCGAAGGTCTGGCCGGCCGCGTCGGGGCTCGCGGTGACGACGATCTTCTCGATGCCGGGCGGCAGGGCCGCGGTGTCCACCACGATCGCGTCCGGCGCTGAGCCCCCGCCGGACCGGTGACTGACACCCGGGCCCGACGGCTGGTTGTAGAAGATGAAGTCGTCGTCGGAGCGCACCTTGCCGTCGGCGGTGAGCAGCAGGCCCGACACGTCGAGCCGCACCGGAGCGGCGACGTCCACCACGACATGGGCGGTCGGGAGCGGGATGTTCGAGCCAGGGGTCATTGCGGTCATGTCCGGAGGAACGAGCGGAGGCCCTTTACGGTTCCTTGAATCTTTTCCGGACTTTCCCGGCGGCCCGCCGGACGGCGCCCGTTCGTCGGCGTCGGAGGGCGTCAGCGGCGGTTACGGGGGTGGTCGCGCGCGGTACGCTCATTGCCGTGCTTGTACGCGCCCGTCCAGCGCGCCATCACCAGCTGAGCATCTCCCGACTCCGCTTCGGCCAGGAACTCAACGGCCCGCGCTCCGCGCAGCCTGCCCGCAGCGCGGCCCTGGTGGACGATGACCACGCTGCCGTCGGCACGCCGGGTGAAGCTGAATCCATGAGGTCGGGGCATGGCCGGACAGTAACGGCTCAGCGCCCGGGCAGCACCACGATTTTCCGTCCGAGACCGGACGCGAAGCGTTCCAGCGCATCCGGGTAGCTCTCCAGGGACAGCCGGTCGCTGATGAAGATCTCCGGATCGAGGACCCCCGCGGCGAACAACTCGGCAGCCCTCTCGTAACTGTGCAGCACCGCCATGGAGCCGGTGATGGTGATCTCCTGGTTGTAGATCCGGTACGGGTCGATGGTCGCCCGGGTCGCATAGTCCGCGACGCCGAACTGCAGATACGTCCCGGCCTTGGCCACCCGCCCCAGCCCGTCCTGGATGGCCGCCGCGTTTCCGGTGGCGTCGATGACGACGTCCCAGCCCCGCGGTGCACGGCCCAGCTCGTCGGCGGCTCGGGCCGCCGACGAGCAGCCGAGCCCGCGGGCGGTGGCCAGCCGCTCCTCGTTGATGTCGACGACATCGACGCTCGCCGCCCCGGTCCGCTTCGCCAGCTCCAGCATCATCAGGCCCATCGTCCCGGAGCCGTAGATCAGCACATGCGAGCCGAGCCTGCTGTTCAGGACGTCATAGCCGCGTACCGCGCAGGAGAGCGGTTCGATCAGCGCCGCGTCCTCGGTCCGCACGTGGTCGGGCAGCCTGACGCAGTTGGCGGCAGGCGCCACCGCGTACTCGGCGGCGCCGCCCGCTGTGGTCACCCCGATCGCCGCCCACCTCTCGCACATGTTGTTGTGACCGAGGCGGCAGTAGCGGCACTCGAAGCAGTACAAGGAGGGGTCGACGGCCACCCGGTCCCCGGCCGCCAGCGATGTCACGTCGCTGCCGAGCGCCACGACGGTGCCGGCGAACTCATGGCCGGGTACCACCGGCAGGGTGGGAGCGAACTCGCCCTGCAGGATGTGCAGGTCGGTACCGCACAGTCCGCAGGCGGCCACTTCGACGATCACGTCCCGCGGCCCTGGAGTGGGGTCGGGCACCTCCCCGTATCCGACCTTGCCGACGGATTCGATGATGGCGGCCTTCATTTCACGGCTCCCAGCGAAAGGCCCTGGACCAGTTTGTCCTGGGCGGCGAACCCCGCGGCGAGCACCGGCAGGGAGATGACGAGCGACGCGGCGCACACCTTGGCCAGGAACAGGCCCTGGCTGGTGATGAAGCCGGTCAGGAAGACGGGCGCTGTCTGGGCGACCACACCGGTCAGTACCCGTGCGAAGAGCAGCTCGTTCCAGCTGAAGATGAAGCAGATCAGTGCGGTGGCGGCGATACCGGGCGCGGAGATCGGGGCGACGATCCGGGTCAGGATCACCGGCAGCCGGGCTCCGTCGACCCGGGCGGCCTCGATGATGGCCACCGGCACCTCCGCCAGGAAGGACTGCATCATCCACACCGCGATCGGAAGGTTCATCGAGGTGTAGAGGATGACCAGCATCCAGATGTTGTCGAGCATCCCGGTGTTCTTCGCGAACAGATAGACCGGCAGCAGCCCGGCGACCACCGGCAGCATCTTCGTGGAGAGGAAGAAGAACAGGACGTCGGTCCACTTCTTCACCGGCCGGATGGAGAGTGCGTACGCGGCGGGCATCGCCAGCATCAGGACGCACAGGGTGGACACCACCGACGCCACGGCCGAGTTGATCAGCGCCGGCCAGGGGCCGGCGCCTCCGCCCGCGCCGAAGAAGTCGCGGTAGCCGTCGAGGGTGAGGGAGGCGAGCAGCGACGGCGGGTTGGTGGCGGCGTCCGTCTCCGCGTGGAAGGAGGTCAGCGCCATCCAGGCGATGGGCAGAAAGAAGAGGATCCCCGCGAGCCAGGCGGCGAGTCCGAGCGCAGCGCCCTTTCTGCGCGCGGTGCGCCCGGTGTCGGGAGGTGCGCCGGCGGAAGAACCGGTGGATGTCGCGGCAGGTGTGTCGAGGGACGTCATGCCCGGGATGCCTCCTCGTTGAAGAGGGACGAGACCACGCGGAGCGCGAAGGTCGCGATGATGATCGTGCCGATGACCACCAGCACACCCGCGGCGGAGGCGAGTCCGTTCTCATGTGCCTGGTAGAAGGCCTGATAGACGGTGTACGGGAGGTTCGCGGTGCCCAGGCCGCCCGATGTGATGGTGAAGACCGCGTCGAAGTTCTGCACGATGTAGATGGAGCCGAGCAGTGCACCGAGCTCGAGATAGCGCCGCAGATGAGGAAGCGTCAGGTAGCGGAAGACCTGCCAGCCGCCGGCCCCGTCGATCCTGGCCGCCTCGATCAGCTCGGGCGAGCGGCTCTGCAGACCGGCGAGCAGGATGAGCATCATGAACGGTGTCCACTGCCAGACGAGCGATGCCTCCACCGCGAGCAGCGGCGTGTTGGAGACCCAGTCGGGCTGCGGCGCGCCGTTGCCACCCACCCAGTGCAGCAGTCCGTTGAAGAGCCCGTACTCCGGGTTGTACAGCACATGCTTCCAGAGCAGCGCCGCCGCGACCGGGACCACCAGGAACGGTGCGATCAGGAGCGTGCGGACGAATCCGCGCCCCTTGAACCTGCGGTCCAGGAGCAGGGCCAGGATCAGCCCGATGACCAGGCTGACGAGTACCACCGTCACGGTCAGCAGCACGGTGGTGAAGACCGACTTGCGAAGGGCCGGATCGGTGAGGACGTCGGAGTAGTTGGCGAAACCGGTGAAGTGCCGCGCCTTGGGATAGAGCGCGTTCCAGTCGAAGAAGGAGATCACCACCGTTGCCACGAAGGGCAGCTGGGTGACCACGATCATGAAGAGCAGAGCGGGGAGCAGCGGGGCCCGGGTGGCCCAGGCGCGCAGCCGGCCGCCTGGCGGGGGTGCGAGGGCGGGCAGGGTCGGAGCGGCGGTTGCAGTCATCGTCCCTCGTACTCCTTCGCGATCTTCGAGGCGAGCCGCTGGGATGCCTTGATGGCGGAATCCACCGACTGGCGTCCGGCGATGGCCGCGCTGATCTCCTGGGAGACCTTGGTCCCGAGATCGGTGAACTCGGGAATACCGACGAACTGAATACCGGGCGCCGGCCTCGCCTGCACCCCGGGATCGCTCGGCCTGGCGCTCTTGATGGCATTGAGCGTGGTGTCCGCGAAGGCCGCGGACACCTTGCGGTACGAGGGGTTGGCGTAGGTGGAGGCGCGCTTGCCTGCCGGGGCGTCGGACCAGCCGGACTTCCTGCCGACGAGTTCCTCGTACTTCTTGCTCGACGCCCAGGAGATGAACTTCCACGCCTTGTCCGGGTTGTGGGACGTCTTCTGGATGCCCCAGGCCCAGGTGTAGAGCCAGCCGGAGCTCCTGGTCTTCTCCACCGGCGCGGGTACGTAGCCGATCTTGCCCTTGACCGGGGACGAAGCCGATTCCAGCGATCCGGCGGCGGATGTCGCGTCGTACCACATCGCGGTCTTGGACTGGGTGAGGTCATTGAGGCACTCGGCGAATCCGGACTGCGCGGCCCCCGACTCACCGTGATTGCGTACCAGTTGCACATAGAAGTCGACGGCCTGCTTGAAGGCGGGGGAGTCCACACGTGCCTTCCAGTTCTTGTCGAACCAGGTGCCGCCAAAGGTGTTGACGACCGTGGTCAACGGGGCGGCCAGTTCGCCCCAGCCGGGCAGACCGCGCAGACAGATGCCCTTCATTCCCGGCTTCGCGCCGTCCGCCCTGGCGGCGAGGTCGGCGATCTGCTGCCAGGTGGGGCGGGCCGGCATCTTCAGATGCTTCTTCGCGAAGACGTCCTTGCGGTACATCAGGAAGGAGGACTCGCCGTAGAAGGGCTCGCCGTAGAGCTTCTTGTCGTCGCCTGTGAGGGACTGGCGCAGCGCGGGAAGGATGTCCTGCTGGTCGAACGCCTTGTCGCCTGCCGCGTAACCGCCGATCTCGTGCAGCCAGCCGTTCCTGGCGTAGATGGGTATCTCGTAGTTGCTCAGGGTCGCGACGTCGTACTGCCCGGCCTGGTTGGCGAAGTCCTGGCTGATCTTGTCGCGCACATCGTTCTCGGGCAGCACGGTGAAGTTCACCTTGATGCCGGTCTCCCGGGTGAAGTGGGCGGCGGTGAGCTTCTGCAACTCCGTCATCTGCGGGTTGTTGACCATCAGGACGTTGATCGAGTTCCCGCCCGATCCGTTTCCTCCGGCACCGGTCCAGCAACCGGAGAGCAGACTGGTGAGCAGGACCCCCGCGGCGGCCTGCACGAGCACGGTGCGTGGCCTCCGTCGGCTCTGACGTGGCATGGAATGCTCCTCGGGTGGTCGGGCTCAGACGCGGATGACCTGCGGGCCCAGCAGGGAGTAGCGGTGTGCCTCCGACGAGGGAAGCAGCGTGCTGGTGACGATCGACTCGAAGTCGGTGACCTCGGCGAACCGGCAGAAGCTGGCGGCGCCGAACTTGGTGTGATTGCCCACGAACACCCGGCGCCTGGCGGCTCTGACGGCCTGTGCCTTGACCTCGCCGACCGCCGGGTCGGGGGTGGTGAGTCCGTGTTCGCGGGAGATGCCGTTGGCACCGATGAACGCCAGATCGATGACGAAGCCGGACAGCATCCGGGTCGCCCAGTGATCGACGGTGGCCATGGTGCCGGACCGCAGCCGGCCGCCGAGGAGCAAGACCGATGTCTTCTCGGCGGCGGCCAGTGCACTCGCCGTCTGCAGCGATGCGGTGACCACCGTGAGCGGACGGTCGTGCGGCAGCGCCTCGGCGATCAGCTGAGGGGTGAACCCCTCGTCGACGAAGACCGTTTCCGCGTCACCGACCAGCTGGGCAGCGGCCGCGGCGATCCGGCGTTTCTCGGGGACGTGCATGGTGGTGCGGAAGTCGAGCGTCGTCTCGAAACCGGCGCTCTCGACCGGGTAGGCCCCGCCGTGCGTACGCCGGACCAGACCGTGGTCCTCCAGCGCCCGCAGGTCTCGGCGTACGGTCTCCTTGGCGACGCCGAGCTGCGCGGACAGCTCCGCGACATCGACCGAACCCGACCGTCTGGCGGCCAGGACGATCTCCCGCTGTCGTTGCTCCGCGCTCACTGCCACGCGTCCTCCTCACCGTTCCCACGTGCTGTGGGGAGATGTCTACCGTCGGCTGCCTGGCGTGAACAGGGCAGGAACGGGCTCGGTCCTGCCCGTTTGTGCCCGCTTCCGCAGGGCGTCATGCGGGTACGACCTGGGCGCCCCTGCCCGTCCGGGCATGACGAAGGCCCGTCCGGCGTACCGGACGGGCCCGTTCGGTGCCCGTATCCCTGCTCGTGAGGTGCTGGGGCGGCGCGCGGTGCCGCGCGCCGGGGTGTCTGTCAGTAGGGCCAGATGGGCGGGTCGGTGAGGAAGGGGCCGCCGACGTGCGACTGGGCGGGGTCGTCCGGGTCGAGTTCACCGTGCTCGGCGATGAGCTTCTCGGCGTACTGCTCCGAGTCGTCCTGCGGCTCGTAACCAAGTGCCCGCGCCGATGAGAGGTCCCACCAGAGCCTGGTGTTGGCGGACGAGCCGTAGACCACCGAGTGCCCGACATCATCGGCGGTGAGCGCCGCGTGGAAGAGACGCGCGCCGTCGCCGGGGCTCATCCAGACCGAGAGCATCCGTACCGAGGCCGGTTCCATGAAGCAGGAGCCGATCCTGACGGACACCGTCTCCTGGCCGAACTTGTCCCAGTAGAGCTGGGCCAGGTCCTCGCCGAAGCACTTCGAGAGGCCGTAGTAGGTGTCGGGACGGCGCGGGGTGTCGATCGGGATCAGCGCGTTGGAATCCAGCGGGACATCGCCCTCCGGGCTCGGGGTGTAGCCCACCGCGTGGTTGGAGGAGGCGAAGACGATCCGCTGGACACCCTCCTCGCGCGCCGCCTCGTAGAGGTTGTACGTGCCTTCGATATTGGCCCGGAGGATTTTGTCGAAGGTTGATTCCAGGGAGATGCCGGCCAGGTGGATGATCGCATCGACGCCCCGCACAGCCTCCCGCAGCGCTTCCCTGTCGGCCAGATCCGCGGTGACGGCCGTCGGCTCGCCTTCGATCGGGATGACGTCGAACAGACGCAGCTCGTATCCGTACGCGGGCAGCAGCCCCCGCATCAGGGTGCCGAGGCCTCCGGCGGCTCCGGTGAGCAGGATGGTGCGGGGAGCGGGCATCGGCGGGTCTCTCCTCGATGGATCAGCAGATCGGATGCGTCCATGGACAATATTCACATGCATGGACAACGTAAGGAGCCTCGCGAAGCCCCGTCAAGTGTCCTGCGGAGCGCCGGATTCCGCCTCCGTTCCGGTGTTTCTCGTCTTGACCGGCCCGTCCTGCTGGCCTAGCGTGATGATGTTCAGAAATATAGACACTGATCAGAACTGTGCACAACTGGATGACTCAGGGAGCGCCCGTGTCCTCAGCCCCGCTCGCCGGCCGACTCGATGGCCTGCTGTTCTTCCCCGTAACCGCGTACGGGCCTGACGGTGCCATCGATCTCGACGCCTTCCGCGTACATGTGCGCCGGGGCATCGACTCAGGCGCGGCTGCGGTCTTCGCCTGCTGTGGCACGGGTGAATTCCACGCTCTCGCACCGGAGGAGTTCGGCGCACTCGTCGCCGCCGCGGTCGAGGAGAGCGCGGGCCGGGTCCCGGTCGTCGCCGGCGCCGGGTACGGGACCGCGCTCGCCGTCCAGTACGCCAAGCTCGCCGAGGAGGCCGGCGCGGACGGGCTGCTCGCCATGCCGCCCTATCTCGTGGCCGCCGACCAGGACGGGCTGCTCCGCCACTACGCGGCGCTGGCCGCGGCCACCCCGCTCGACCTCATCGTCTACCAGCGCGACAACGCGGTGTTCACCCCGGAAACCGTTGTGCGGCTCGCCCAGGTGGACGGGATCATCGGTCTCAAGGACGGGCACGGCGACATCGACCTGCTGCAGCGCATCGTCAGCGCGGTACGCACCGAACTCCCCGGCCGGGACTTCCTCTACTTCAACGGGCTGCCCACTGCCGAACTCACCTGCCCCGCCTACCGCGCCATCGGTGTGACGCTCTACTCGTCGGCGGTCTTCTGCTTCGCGCCCGACATCGCGCTGGCCTTCTTCCGGGCGCTGCGCTCCGGTGACGACGGCCTGGTAAACCGTCTGCTCGACGGCTTCTACCGGCCGCTGGTCGAACTGCGTGACCAGGGCCGCGGCTATGCGGTGTCCCTGGTCAAGGCGGGTGTACGGCTCGGCGGGCTGGACGTCGGCGAGGTCCGTGCGCCGCTCAGCGAGCCGACGGCCGCCCATATCAAGGAACTCACCGAGATCATCGAGCGCGGTCGTGCGGTGCTGTCCGACGGCCGGGACACTCCGGCCACCCAGGACCCATCGGCCTCTCCGCCATCGGCAAACGCCGCGGAGCCGGGGGAATCGGTATGAAGACCTCGGCATTCGTCTATCCCTGGGATGTCGTCGGGGACCCCGACGCGGCGGCCCGCATCGCGGACCTCGGAGTCCAGCAGGTCACCCTCGCCTCGGCCTACCACTCCACCCGGGCGCTCACGCCACGCCACCCCGGCCACCGGATCGTCACAGCGGCTCATGCGTCGGTCCTCTATCCGGCATCCGACGAGCGGTGGGCCGGCCAGGAGCTGCGCCCCTGGCCGGCCGGTGCCTGGGCGCCGTCCGCCGACCCCTACGGCGAGGCGGCGGCGGCTCTCGCCGAGGCCGGGCTCGAGGTCCACAGCTGGGTGGTGCTCGCGCACAACTCCCGGCTCGGCGCCGAGCATCCGGCCACATCGGTGGTCAATGCCTACGGCGACCGCTATCCGTGGGCGCCCTGTATCGCACAGCCCGCCACCCGTGCCTATCTGACCGGCCTCGCGGCAGAGGCCGCGACCCGGCCCGGGACCGGCGGCGCCGAACTGGAGTCGCTCGGCTGGTACGGACTCGCCCATCTGCACGCCCATGACAAGATCGCCGGTGTGCCGCTCGGGGACGCGGGCCAGTATCTGATGTCGCTCTGCTTCTGCCCCTCCTGTGCCGACGGCTACCGGAACCTCGGCCTGGAAGCAGGGGAGTTGAAGGCGGCGGTACGCCGGGCGCTGGAGCCGGCCTGGTACGCCGGGGATTCGGGCTCCGGCTGGGCGGCGATCGAGAAGCTGCTCGGCGCGGACATCGCCCGGGTCACCCTCGACTGGCGCACCAGGACCGCTCGCAGTCTGCAGGAACAGACGGTCGCGGCGGTGCGGTCCGCTGCCCCGCCCGGCTTCCAGGTGCTGTTGCACGCCGACCCTGTCGCCTACCACTGCGGAGCCAACGCCGGCGTCGACCCCGCCCACATCCTCACGGTCGCGGACGGCGTGGTCGTGCCGTGTACGGGCGATCCCGCCCTGCTCGCCCCCTTCGCCGAGCACCGCGGGCCCGGGACGGTGATCGCGGCGAACCTCACCGTCGTGTCCGCGATGGGCGGCAGCCCGGCCGCGCTGGCCGACGACGCGGCCCGCGCCGCCGGACTCGGTGCCAACGAACTGCGCCTCTACCACGCGGGGCTGGCATCGGACGCCGACCTCAGGTCCGTACGGGACGCGCTGACCTGACGTACCGGCGGGCCAGGACGACGGCGGCAGTCGGTCCCGCCGCGGCTGTCAGCGCGAGCAGTACGTGCGCTGGTGCCGAAGGAATTGAGGATCGTCGCTGCCGGATACAGACCCGCGTTGCGGTCCCGCAGTGCCCGTCCTGTTTGACGTTTCACCAGGTCGGCGTGGCAGCTGAGTGAGGGAAGGGGGATCGTTCGGCTGCCTTGGCCGGGGGCGGTGCGCGGCCTTGGCCGCCGCGGCTCAGGGCCCGCTCACGTAGGGAACGGTGGTGGTGAGCCTGGCGAAACCGAGACGCTCCAGGATCGGGCGGCTGGCGTCGGACGCGTCCACCTGCAACCAGCGGTAGCCGCGCTCGGCAGCGATCCGGGCCCGATGGGCGATCAGAGCGCGGTAGATTCCCCGGCCCCGCCATGCCGGGGCCGTCCCGCCGCCCCAGAGACTGGCGAAGCCGGAGCCGGGAGGGAACTCGATCCTGGCCGCGCACACCGGCACGTCCCCGGCCATGGCGACGACCGCGGCCATCGACTCCGGAGCGTCTCTCAACCGGGCCAGTACCTGATGGTGGATCCTCGAGCCGTCCGTACCGAAGGCCTCGTCGTGGGCACGCGTCATCAGGTCCACACCGGCGGCGTCGGTCACCGGAAGCAGCCTGACCCCGTCGGGCAGCACGATCCGTGTCGGCAGGTCCTCGACCTCGGCAATCATCAGGGCCTCCGGGGGTTCGGGTGTGAACCCCGCTGCCCGGAGCCGGTCCCCGAGGTCGGCGGGGCGGTCGTGCGTGTACAGCTTCCACTCGAACTCGCGCTTCAGCGCGGCGAAATGACGCATCTGTTCCGCGATCGCCGGATCCGCGGACGTCTCGTCGAGATCCGACCAGAGGACACCGTTCCAGCCCGCGCCGTCAGCGGCGGTCTGTCGCACCACGTCGCCGACGCGCTCGATCCGGGCCCCGGGGCCGTCCGGCGGCGCATCCCGGCGCAGTTGCCGGTCGAAGGTCTTGAGAACCGCTTCACCATCCACCGGGCCAGCTCAGCAGAGCGGCGTGATCAGTCGCAACCGGATATCCACCGCAACGGATCCGTAAAGAGCCTTGTGCGACGCATGTGATGCGCGTAGACAACCAGTGACCTGGTATCCGTCGTCACCGGCGGTCGCCTCCGCAGGTCACCGTCCTCCGTCCCCTCCGTCAGCACTCCAGAACCGGAGCAGATGAGCATGCCCTCCAGAGCCACCCGAATCTCCGCCTGTGCGGTCGCACTTGCCGCCGCGGGCAGCGCCCTCTACGGCATCGGCGCCGCCACCGCCGACAACTCGGTCCCGCGGACCGACAAGGACATCCCGAACATCACCCAGGTCGAAGACCGCATCAACGCCTACTACGGCGGTACGCCCGATGCGTCGGGGAACTACCAGGCGTCGCCGACCAGCAACTACGCCAAGCAGGTCAGCGGCATCGAGGCGAAGGCCAAGCGCCGCATAGCCGAAGCCGCGCGTCATCACCACGGAGCCAGGCCCGCCATCGTGCTCGATGTGGACGACACCAGCCTGCTGACCTACGACTGGGAGAAGAAGAACGGCTTCGCCTACAACGCGACAGCCTTCAACGCCTATGTGCAGAGCGCGTCGTCGATCGCCGTCTTCGGGATGCCCGGTGTCGTGAACTACGCCGCCGACAAGGGCGTCGCGGTCTTCTTCCTGACAGGTCGCGACGAGTCGCAGCGCACCGCTTCGGCCCTCAACCTCACCAGGGCCGGCTATGACGTCCCGGTGGACGGCGCGCACTTCTACCTCAAGGACAAGACCCACGTCCCGTCGTACCTGAGCTGCGGTACGCCGACCTGGACCTGCACCACGGTCCAGTTCAAGGCGGGGACCAGGAAGCACATCGAGTCGCTCGGCTACACCATCGTCGCCAACTTCGGGGACCAGTACTCCGACCTGAACGGCGGCTACGCCGACACCACGTACAAGATCCCCAACCCGATGTACTTCCTGCCCTGACCTGCCGCAGGACCTCAGCCGCCGCCGGGGGAGTGCAGCGGGTCCAACCGCACTCCTCCGGCGGCGCAGCCACCGGCACCAGTGGACCGTCCAACCGGCGGGCGGGCGAAGCTCGTTCAGGTATGCGCCGGTCGGCGGGCGGTGACCTTCTCGTACCGGAGTGCCGCACCCGTGGCCACCGCGCCCGCACCCTCCCACAGGCCCACACCGAGGAATCCCGACGGGGCGCGGCCGGTGATCACCGCCGTGGTGAACACGGCGAAGGTGAGCAGCCGGAAGGGCACCGTCCAGCGGAAGAAGGCCTTCCAGTCGGCCGCGGCGGCCAGTGCGTAGTACACACCCATGTTGACCGCGGCCATGGACGAGGCCGTGACGAAAGTGCGCGTGTAGTCGGAATCCGGCCGCCGGCCGGGCGCCACCGACCGGAAGCCCATGATCCGCAACAAGGTGTCGGGCGAGACAAGGCCGACCACCCCCAGGGTCAGGGCGAGCACACCGAAGACGGCCATGGTCCAGCCCGCCGGGGAACGGGGCAGTCGTATCGCCATGGCGGCACCCTATGCGACGGGCGCGGGGGACGGGTCGAACAGCGCTGCTCCCGGCGGCGGTTGGGACCGGTCCGGTGGGTGGGGCGCCCTGTTACTTCAGGGCGGCGGCCATCATCCGCTGGGCGACCGGCGCCGCGAGACCGTTGCCGCTGACCTCGGACCGCGCGGCGTCCGAGTCCTCGACGAGCACCGCGACCGCCACCTCCTTGCCTGTCGACGAGTCCTTCGCGTACGAGGTGAACCAGGCGTAGGGCGCCTTGCTGTTGTGCTCGCCGTGCTGCGCTGTGCCGGTCTTTCCGCCCACTTCGGCGCCGCTGACCCGGGCATTGGACCCGGTGCCGTCCTCGACCACCGTGACCATCGCGCTGCGCAGCTGGGCGGCGGTACCCGACGAGACGATGCGCCGTGACGAGGCGTCGTCGTAGGAGCGGAGGGTCTTGCCGTCCCCGTCCGTCACCCTGGACACCATATGGGGGTCGGTCAGCACACCGTCGTTGGCGATGGCCGACGACACCATCGCCATCTGGAGCGGGGTTGCCGTCACATCGAACTGGCCGATCCCGGTCAGCGCCGTCTGGGCCTTGTCCATACCCGACGGATAGACGCTCGCCGAAGCCCGCACCGGTACATCCCGCCCGGAGTCGTTGAAGCCGAACTTCTCGGCCATCGCCCTGACCTTGTCCTGGCCCAGTTCGACGGCCAGCTTCGCGAAGACGTTGTTGCAGGAGTACTGCAGTGCCGTGCGCAGGTTCGCGTCCTCGCAGGGCGCCGACGCGTTCTCGTTGCGCAGATCCGTGGCCGTGCCCGGCAGGCGGTACGGGTTCGGGCTGTCCGTCTTCTCGTCGACCGACGAGAAGAGTCCCGCCTCGAGCGCCGCGGCGGCCACGACCAGTTTGAAGGTCGAACCGGGCGGCAGCGGCTGGCGCAGCGCCCGGTTGAGCATCGGCTGGGCATCGGAGCCGGTCAGCGTTTTCCAGGCGGCGCCGTCCGTCGTACCGCTGATCCTCGACGGGTCGTAGGCCGGCGTGGAGACCATCCCCAGGATCTTCCCGCTCTTCGGATCGATCGCGACGGCCGCGCCCTTCTTGTTGCCGAGCGCCTTGTATCCCGCCTTCTGTACGGCGGGATCGATGGTCGTCAGCACGTCGCCGGGAGCGGTCTGCTTGCCGGTGATCGTGTCGACCGGATTCCGCAGCCGGTTGTCGGTGCCGTCGAGCACATCGCGGTAGATGCCTTCGAGCTGGGTCGACCCGTACGCCTGCGAGCTGTATCCGGTGACGGCCGAGTACAGGTCACCGTCGGTGTAGGTACGCCGGTAGGCGAGGTCGCCGCTGTCCGTCCGCTTCGACGAGGTGACGGCGGAACCGCCCACGACGATGTTCCCGAGCGGTTGGGCGTACTGCTCGATGGCATTGCGCCGGTTGTTCTTGTTGTCCGCGAGGGCCTGGTTCTCGAACGCCTGCACCCAGGTCACCCGCAGCAGCAGAGCGAGGATCAGAAGCAGGCTGAAGGCCGAGGCATACCTGATTGTCTTGTTCATCCCATAGGAGGACGAGCGGCGCACGGTGCGCCGTTCCATCTTCCGTGGTTTCTCAGTGTTCTCTCATCCCGGCGGCGATCCGTCCCCGCCGAACGGCGATGACCTGGCTCAGCCCGCCAGGGTGAGCAGCACCTCGTCCGTCTCGGCGCGCCGGGCGTTCGCGAAGCCCCGGTCCCGGCCGGTGATCACGAAGCCGCACTTCTCCAGGACCCGGACCGACCCCGTGTTGTCGGCGGCGGCCCTGGCGTGCAGGGGCCGGGTGGACACCTCGCCGAGCAGTGCGCGCAGAGCCGCGGTCGCCACACCTCTGCCCCAGTGGGCACGGTCGATGAAGTAGGTGACCTCGCGCTGCTCCGGAGGCCCGTACACGGCGGTGTGCCCGACGACCGCACCGTCGAGGAGCACGGTGCGGATCACGGCATCCGAGGCGCGGATCCGCTCCCAGTGGGCGTCGAAGTACGCCCGGTCCGTTGGGTCGTCGGCGGTGAAGGCAGCGATCCGGTTGGACTCGGGGTCGCTCATGTGCCCGAAGATGAGCGGCAGATCGGTGTCCTCGACCTCGCGCAGAGTGATGGCCACGGTGTTTCAGAGCCTCCGGGTGGCGAGGGTCAGCCGGTCGCGGGCGTCGAAGAGCGCGTCCTTGACCATCTGCTCATGCCCGGGGGTGAGTCTGGCCACCGGCACCGAGCAGCTGATCGCATCGCGCGCGGGGGTGCGGTACGGGATCGCGACACCGAAGCAGCGCAGCCCGAGGGTGTTCTCCTCGCGGTCCACGGAGTATCCCTGCTCGCGGATCAGACGGAGTTCGCCGATGAGCTTCTCGCGGTCGGTGATGGTGTGCTCGGTGAGCTGCGGCAGGGTCTCCGGCAGCATCTTGCGCACCTGTTCGTCGCTGTGGGTGGCGAGCAGCGCCTTGCCCAGCGAGGTGGAGTGGGCGGGCAGCCGGCGGCCGACCCGAGTGAAGGGGCGCAGATAGTGCTGCGACTGACGGGTGGCGAGATAGACCACATTGGTGCCGTCGAGCCGGGCCAGGTGAATGGTCTCCGTGGTGTCGTCGGAGAGCCGGTCCAGTGTCGCGCGGGCGGCGGCCACGACCTCGTCGCCGTCGATGTACGACGTCCCCACCAGCAGGGCGCGGACCCCGATGCCGTACCGGGTGCCGGTGGCGTCCGTCTCCACCCAGCCCAGTTCCACCAGGGTGCGCAGCAGCATGTAGAGGCTGGATTTCGGGTAGCCGACCGCCTCCTGCACGGCCGCCAGCGAGTGCATGCCCGGCCGCCCGGCGAAGTACTCGAGCAGTTCGACCGTGCGCACCGCGGACTTGACCTGCGCCCCACCTGCTGTCTCGGCAGTCGACATTCGACCTTGCCCCTCTTGTCAATACTGAACACGCGTTATTAGAGTTCCCGAGGAAATTCATCATCAGGAACTTCGTTCAGAATACCGAACAAACCCTGATGTGCGGCAGTAGATCTGGAAGGACGTTCGCGGTGGCAGCAGCACCAGTCTGGAGTGTCGACCCCCGAACCGGGAAGCAGCGCGAAGAGGTTGCGGTGGAAGCCACGTCCGCGGAGGTGGACCAGGCAGTCCGAGCGGCCCACGCCGTACGCGGCGCGCTCGCCGACCGTACGGTACGCGTCGCCCTGCTGCGGGCCGCCGCCGACCTGCTCGACGCGGCCGGCCCTCATGTCATCGAGGCCGCCGACGCGGAGACCGCCCTCGGCCCCGGCCGGCTCACCGGTGAACTCGCCAGGACCACCGCACAGTTCCGCGCCTTCGCCGATGTCGTGGAGGAGGGCTCCTTCCTCGACATCCGCATCGACCACCCGGACGCGGGCGCGACTCCGCCGCGTCCGGACCTGCGCCGCTACAAGGTGCCGCTCGGCGTCGTCGCGGTGTACGCGGCGAGCAACTTCCCGCTGGCCTTCTCCGTTCCCGGCGGCGACACGGCGAGCGCTCTCGCGGCCGGCTGCCCGGTCGTCGTCAAGGCGCACCCCGACCACCCGGCCACCTCCGAGCTGTGCGCGTCGGTGCTGCGCAGGGCGGCCGAGCAGGTGGGACTGACCGCCGACGTGATCTCTGTCGTGCACGGCTTCGAAGCCGGTGTCGCTCTGGTGAAGCACCCGCTGGTCGCCGCGGCGGGCTTCACCGGGTCGGTACGCGGCGGCCGCGCCCTCTTCGACGCCGCCGCCGCGCGACCGGTGCCGATCCCCTTCCACGGCGAGCTCGGCTCGCTCAACCCGGTTGTGGTGACCGAGGCCGCCGCGGCGGAACGCGGCGAGCAGATCGGTGCCGGTCTGGCCGGTTCCATCACCCTGGGTGTCGGTCAGTTCTGTGTGAAGCCCGGCTTCGTGCTTGCCCCTGCCGGCCCCTCGGGCGATGCCTTCGTCAAGTCGCTGACCGCCGCCGTCAGCGACAGCGAGGCCGGGGTCCTGCTGGACCACCGGATGCGGGACAACTTCCTGGCCGGTGTGAAGGAAAGGGCGGCCCTGCCCGGGGTCGACGCCCCGGTCACCCCCGGCGCGGGCGGTGAGCACACGGTGAGCGCGGGCTTCCTGACCCTGCCCGCCGCGCTGCTCGCCTCGGACGGCGAGCACGATCTGCTGCTCGAGGAGTGCTTCGGCCCGGTGACGGTCGTCGCGCGCTACGGCTCCACCGATGAGATCGCCGCGGTGCTCTCCCGTCTGCCCGGCAACCTCACGGCGACCCTTCAGGTCTCCACGGCCGAGGCCGCGGGTGAGGGCGGAGCTTCCGCACTCATCGCCGAGCTCACCCCGCTCGCAGGCCGGGTCCTGGTCAACGGGTGGCCGACCGGTGTCGCCGTGGCCCCCGCGCAGCACCACGGTGGCCCCTACCCGGCCACCACCTCCACGTCCACGTCGGTCGGCGGTACCGCGATCGAGCGCTGGCTGCGCCCGGTCGCCTATCAGACGACCCCGGAAGCACTGCTTCCGCCGGAGCTGCGCGAGGCCAATCCGCTGGATCTGCCCCGCCGTGTCAACGGTCTTCCGGAGTGACCGAACTCCTCCCCGAGCTGCCTTTCGCCCTGCGTCCGTACGGCCCCCCGGCATCCTGGTCGTACGACGCCGGGGTGCTCTCGGTCACCGCGGGACCCCGGCAGGACCGGTTCGTGCCGCCGTCGGGCGACCTGCTCGATCCCGTGTCGGACGCACCACGGCTGCTCGGGACGCCGCCGGCCGGCGACTTCCAGCTGATCGCACGGGTGACGGCCGGCTTCACCGGCCCCGGCGACGCGGGTGCCCTGTACCTGCACGTCGGCGACCGGGAGTGGGCCAAGCTCTGCTTCGAGCTCTCCCCCGACACGCCGACGGTCTGTTCCGTGGTGACGCGCGGGTACTCCGACGACGTCAACTCCTCGGTGGTGGAGGGGGACAGCGTCTGGCTGCGGATCAGCCGTACGGGGAAGGCGTTCGCCTTCCACGCTTCGGCGGACGGGGATCGCTGGACGTTCGTCCGGGTGTTCGCCCTGGGTGACGCCGCTGTCGCGGCAGCCGCGTCGGTCGGTTTCCTGGCGCAGTCCCCCGAGGCGGACGGGTGCGCCGTGTCGTTCGACTCGGTGGTGTACCGGAAGTACGGGCCCAAGGGGATGCGGGACGGGAGCTGAACGCGATGTGGCCCGGAGATGGTCCACTGCCGTCTCCGGGCGCGACTCCCGGGCACCGTAAGCGAATCACCGCCGCACGGCGGACCGGGTGAACCACCGTCGGGCGCGGGCCGGCCGCCGGGTCGGGCCGAAGTGTCTCGCCGAGCACCTGCCGGGCCCGCAACCGGCCGGGAGTCCGCCGCGTCCACCAGATCATGATCCGTCATTCCGTGCCCTCAGATGTCGACACCATCGCCGCTCTCCACGCAGCAGCCCGCGCCACCTACTACGCCGGTCGGATTCCGGTGGCGGAGTACGCGGGAGCGGAAGTACTCGACAGCGTGCGGCAAGGCTGGATACGGGCGATCGCCAGGGACGACGGCGGAGTGCTCTGCGCCGAGGACGAGGGGGTGGTGACCGGGGTGGCGGCGTTCCGGATCATCGACGGCGGGATGACCCTCACGCAGTTCCATGTCGAGCCCGCCCGGTGGAACCGGGGGACGGGCGGCGCACTGCACTCGGCTGTGGTCGCGGCCTGGCAGCGGTCGGGCGTCCGCGCCGCACACCTGGAGGTGTACGAGCACAATCCGCGCGCGCAGAGGTTCTACTCCCGGCGCGGCTGGCAGCAGGACCACGGCACGGTGCGCGCACCGGGCAGCGCCCATCTGCGGATGCGGCTTGAGGTCCCCCCGCCCGGGGAATGACCGGGAGCGCTGCCCTGTTGACCGGATGCGCAGGTGGTTGTCTGCGCCGTGCAACCGTGCCGTACGACCCTGGAGTGAAGAACATGCGCGTCGAGATCTGGAGCGACATCGCCTGCCCGTGGTGCTACGTGGGGAAGGCCCGCTTCGAGAAGGCGCTCGCCGGCTTTCCGCACCGTGACCGGGTCGAGGTGGTGCACCGGTCCTTCGAACTCGACCCGGGACGGGCGAAGGGCGACTCCGCACCGGTTCTCGACATGCTCGGCAAGAAGTACGGTCTCACCCCGCAGCAGGCCCAGGACGCGGAGAACAACATCGGGGCCAACGCCGGGGCCGAGGGGCTGGCCTACCGCACCGAGGGGCGGGACCACGGGAACACCTTCGACATGCACCGACTGCTGCACTTCGCCAGGGAGCAGGGGCGTCAGGACGAGCTGATCGGCCTCCTCTACCGCGCCAACTTCGCCGACGAGCAGTCCGTCTTCGAGGGCGACGAGCGGCTGGTGGAGCTGGCCGCCGAAGCGGGGCTCGACGCGGCGGCGGCCCGCGAGGTGCTCGCCGACCCGGCCGCCTATGCCGACGACGTACGGGCGGACGAGCGGGAGGCGGCCGAGCTGGGGGCCAACGGGGTGCCGTTCTACGTGCTGGACAGGGCGTTCGGCGTCTCGGGAGCGCAGCCCGTCGAGGTCTTCGCGCAGGCGCTCGGCCAGGCGTGGGACGCCAAGCCCCGGTTGGCGACGATCAGTGGGGAGGGCGAGGTCTGCGGCCCGGAAGGGTGTGAGGTTCCGCAGGCCGGCCACCGGGCATAGCCGGGGGCAGCGCGCTCGCCGTGTCATGGAAGGCCCGCCGCACGGCCGCGATGCCCTCGCCGTCCCTGGCCGGGTGCACCCGGTTGGTCAGCAGCACGGCGTAGCGGCCGTGCGCCGGGTCGACCCAGATACTGGTCCCGGTGAAGCCGGTGTGCCCGAACGCATCGGGGCCGAAGGACCGGCCGACAGGCGAGCCGACCGGGTCCTGGCCCTGCCAGGCAAGAGCACGGCGCAGCCCGAGGCCGTCGGTGTGCGGTGCTGTCATCAGGGCGAAGGTGGCGGGCCGCAGCAGTCCGCTGCCGCCGCCCGCGAGTGAGCGTCCCAGCCGCTCCATGTCGGCGAGCGGGGCGAACAGGCCCGCGTGGGCGCCGACCCCGCCGATCACGGCCGCGTTCTCGTCGTGCACCTCGCCGGTCACCACGCACCCACGCCACGGACAGTCCTCGGTGGACACCGCGCGGGCGCGACCCGCGGCATCCGGATTGAAGCCGGTGCCGGTCATCCCGAGAGGGGCGCAGACCAGCCGGTCCACCAGCTCGTCGAGGGGCCGGCCGGCGGCGGCCTCGGCGATCAGCCCGAGCAGGATGAACCCCTGCGAGGAGTACTGGACCCGGGTGCCGGGCTCGGCTGTCAGCGGCAGCAGACGTATTGCCTCCAGCAGCGACGCCCGGGTCGGGTGGTCCCGGTAGAGCGCCACCTGCCCGGGCAGTCCGGAGGTGTGGCTCAGTAGCTGACTGACCGTCAGGGAGGCCTTGTCGCCGCCCCGGTAGGCGGGCAGATGGTCGCCCGCGGTGTCGGTGAGCGCGAGTGCGCCGCTCTCGACCAGGGCCATCACCGCGAGACCGGCCACCGGCTTCGTCACGGAGGCGAGATCCCACAGTTCGCCGCCGTCCAGTGGCGGCCCGTCCCAGCTCCTGGTACCCGTCCAGCCCCGGTCCAGCGGACCGTCGGCGGTGCCGACGGACCAGGCGGCCCCCGAGAACACCCGGTGCTCGCGGCCGGTGACGAGCAGCTGTGCCAGGGCGCTCATGTGTGCTCTCCGCCCTGTGCGGCGGTGCTTCCGACCACCCCGAGCGCCGGCCCGGTGCTGCCGAGGCCCGCGGATACCGTGCGGGCAGCCGCCCGCACCATGGGACCGAACAGCTCGGCGCTCTCCGGATCCAGGGTGAACGTCAGCCCGGAGATGCCGACCGCGCCGACCAGCCGCCCGTCCCCGTCGAGGACCGGTGCGGCCACCGCGCGGACATCCCGTTCGTGGTACTCGTCGTCGACCGCGTAACCGAGCTGGGCCGCCCGGGCCAGCGTCGCCCGGAGCGCTGCCGGGTCGGTGAGCGTGTGCGGGGTGTGTGTGGCGAGCGGCGTGTCGCCGAGAGTTGCGTCCACTTCCGGTGACGGCAGCGCGGAGAGCATGGCCAGACCCACCGCACTGCAGTACAGCGGCGTCCGCCCGCCGGGCCGGACGCTCATCCGATAGCCGCCGGCCGCTTCCGACTGTTCCAGCTGCACCGCTTCGGTGCCGTGCCGCGCCGCGTAGTGGGCGACCTGCCCCGTGCGGCTGCGCAGGTCGGCGAGGACCGGGCGGACCAGCCGGAGATCGGGACCCGCGTCCAGCGCTGCTGCTGCCAGCCCCAGGAGCCGGGGCCCCGCGCGATAGCTGCCGCCTTCCGCGGGCTCGGCGAAGCCGTGCTGGGCCATCGCCCTGAGATGGCGGTGGACGGTCGGTTTGGACAGGCCGGTGCGTCGGGCGATCTCGGCCAGGCGGTGCGGCGCGCCCCCCTGGACAAGGACCTCGAGCACCTCCATGGCTTTGTCGACGGGGCCCTTCCCGGGGTCCTGCTCGCTCGATCGGGTGTTGACCGTGTTCGGCATGGCGCCTAGCTTAGCCCAATCGCATTCCATCTTCCGGAACGGAAGTGTTGTTCAATGGAACGAATACGTCAGGGGCGTGCTGTGGACCGCAGCCATCCGTCCCGCCGCGACATGGTGCGGCTCGCCGGGCTCCTCATACCCGCGGTCGCTGCCCCGGCCCTCCTGACGGGGTGCGGAGCGAATCCCGCCGGGCGTGCGGGCAATGTCCTACGGGTCTCGCAGCCCGGGGACGCGCTGACCATGGACCCGCAGAAGCAGGGCGACATGGTGTCGATGAACGCCCTGATCAACATGTTCGACACGCTGACCACGCGGGGACGCGACAACACGCTGCAGCCACGACTCGCCCTCTCCTGGACGGCCCGTGACGAGCACACCTGGCGCTTCAGGCTGCGCCCCGGCGTGACCTTCCACAACGGCGAGGTCTGTGACGCGGCAGCCGTGAAGTTCAGCATCGAGCGGCTGCTCGATCCCGCGACCAGGTCGCCCATCGTCGAGCTCCGCTATGTGAAGAACGTCAGTGTGGTCGACAGGCTCACCGTGGACCTGCACACGACACTGCACGACCCGATCCTGCCCGACAAGCTCTCGCTGTTCGGTGGAGTGGTCGTGCCACCGCGCTACCTGGCCGACGTCGGTGACAAGGGTTTCGCCGAGCACCCGGTCGGGACGGGGCCCTTCGCCTTCGTCAGCTGGCAGCGCGACCACGAACTGCGGATGCGGGCCAACCCCCGGCACTGGCAGGGCCGTCCGAGCGTGGACGAACTGGTCTTCAGCCCGGCGCCCAACGCTTCCTCCTCACTGGCGGCACTGCAGAGCGGCGGAGTCGATCTCGTCGCGGGACTGACCCCCGACGCTGCGCAGCAGCTCGACGGCTACACCGGCGTGACGCTGGACAGTTACCCCGGCATCCGCACCTCCTATCTCTCCCTGGACACGCTCGACGGCGGCCCGATGGGCGACCGGCGGGTGCGTCAGGCGCTCAACCACGCCATCGACGTGCCCCTGCTGATCAAGGCGGTACTGAACGGAAGGGCCCGTGAGGTTCCCGCGATGATTCCGCGCGGAGCCTTCGGGTTCGACCCCGGCGTGAAGCCGTTCACCCGCTCTGCCGCGACCGCCCGCGCCCTGCTGGCCGAAGCCGGATATCCGCACGGTTTCTCCACCGCCCTCACCGCGTCCAACATCGACTCCAATGTCGCCGAAGCGCTCGCGGGGCTGCTGGCCGACGCGGGTGTGCACGCCCGCGTCAACCTCCTCGACCCCGGCACGTACTCGAGCCGGCTCACCTCCGACAACCACGGCGCGCTCGGCCCGATGTACCTGGCGGCCAGCACGGTCTGGACCCTCGACGGGGAGAGCATGCTCCAGTCGGTGGTCCGCAGCGACCGGCGCCAGAGCCGTTGGCACTCCAAGGAGGCGGACCGGCTCATCGACATCGAGGAGCTGTCGGTGCATCCCGCCGAACGGAAGCGGGCCTTCTCCGACCTGCAGCGGCTGATGCGGCGGGAAGCCCCCTTCGTCTTCCTCTACCAGCTCGACAACATCCTGGCCCGCAACCAGCGGCCCCGGTGGAAGCCGGGATCCGCCGGCTCGCTGGACATGCAGAGCGCGGAGGTCGCGGTATGACCGATCTGTCCCTTCCGGAGCCGGCCGCGCGGGCCGGCAACGACTCACGGGCCCGCGAACGGTCACGGCTGCTGCGCGCCGTCCTGGTGCGGCTGGGCACCGCGCTGCTGGTGCTGCTGTGCGCGGCGACCGCCTCGTTCTTCCTGGTCCGCCTCTCCGGCGATCCGGTCAAACAACTGCTTCCGCCGGATGCCACGGCGCACCAGGAAAGCGTTCTTCGGGCGAGCCTCGGTCTGAACAGGCCGCTGTTCAGCCAGTACATCGACTTCATCGCGGGCCTGCCCCGCCTCGACTTCGGCAACTCACTCTTCTACAACGAGCCGGTCAGGACCGTGCTGGCGGACCGGCTCCCGGCCACCATCGAACTCGCGGGTGCCGCACTGGTGGTGACGCTGGTCATCGCCCTGCCCGCCGGGGTCTTCGCGGCGATGCGCCGAGGCCGGGCGTCGGACCGCACGGTGATGACCGGGGTTCTGCTGGGGCAGTCCACACCGCCCTTCTGGGTCGGCATCCTGCTGATCCTGATCTTCGCCGTCGGACTGCACGTCCTTCCGGCGTCCGGATACGGCACGTTCGCCAACCTCGTGCTGCCCGCTGTCACCCTCGCCGTCTACTCGGTCGCGGTCGTCGCCCGGCTGCTGCGCTCCTCGCTGATCGACGTGCTCTCGTCGGATCACATCAGAACGGCCAGGGCCAAGGGCTTCGGGCCGCTGAAAGTGGTGCTCGGCCACGGGCTGCGCAATGCCTCGCTGCCGGTGGTGACGGTGGTCGGCCTCGAGATCGGCAGTCTGCTCGGCGGCGCAATCCTCACCGAGCAGGTCTTCTCCTGGCCCGGTGTAGGGCAGCTCACCATCGAGGCCATCTCCAAACGCGACTTCCCCCTGGTGCAGGCCACCGTGCTGTTCTTCGCCGCCACCTTCGTCGTGGTGAACCTGCTGGTGGACCTCTCCTACAGCTTCCTCGACCCGAGGGTGAGGACCACCCGATGAACGCCACCGTCACCTCGAAGCCCGCCTCCTCCGTTCCGGTCGAGGCCACCGCGGGCCGCAGTCCCGGCTCCGCCGCGCTGCGCGCCCTGCTGCGCAACCGGCTCGCCGTGGCCGCCCTGGCCGTACTGGCCGTCATGCTGATCGCCGCGGTCTTCGCGCCGCTGCTCGCCCCCTGCGATCCGGCGGCGCAGAACCTGCTGCTGAGACTGCACCCGCCCGTCTGGGAGCACGGCGGCAGCAGTGCCCATCCGCTCGGCACCGACCAGCTCGGCCGCGACATGCTCTCCCGCGTCATCTACGGAACCCGGGTCTCACTGCTGGTCGGCGCGGGCGCGGCGCTGCTGGCCGGTGTGATCGGTACCGCGGTCGGCCTGGTGTCCGGATTCTTCGGCGGCTGGCCCGACCGGATCCTGATGCGGCTTGCCGACGTCCAACTCGCTTTTCCGGCCATCCTGTTGGCGCTGGCCATCGTCGGCTTCCTCGGCTCCGGGCTCTGGTACGTGATCCTGGTGCTCGGCTTCACCGGCTGGGTCTCGTACGCCCGGGTGGTCCGCTCGGAGGTCATGTCCCTGCGCTCGCGGGACTTCATCACCGAGGCACGGGCGATCGGTGTCACCGACGGCGCCATCATGCGCCGGCATCTGCTGCCCAACGTGATGGCGCCCCTCGCCACCATCGGCACCCTGCACGTCGCCGCCGCGATCGTCGCCGAGGCGTCGCTGAGCTACCTCGGCCTCGGCGTGCCCAGGGAGACCGTCACCTGGGGCTCGATGCTCGCCGACGGCCAGCTCTATCTGGGCACGTCCTGGTGGCTCGCGGTCTTCCCCGGAACGGCCCTGATGATCACCTCACTCGCTGTCAACATCACCGGCGACGCCCTGCGCGACGTCGCGGACCCGAAGGCGTACCGCCGATGAAGCCCACCCGACCCACCTCGCCCGTACCGCCCGGCCCACCGGCGGAACCGGTCCTGCGCATCAATGACCTGCGTGTCGACTTCGAGCTGGACACCTCCACGGTGCATGCCGTCCGGGGGGTCTCGCTCCAGGTCGGAGCCGGGGAGACGCTCGCCGTCGTCGGCGAGTCGGGCAGTGGCAAGACGGCCACCGCGCTGTCCGTGCTGCGTCTCAACCCGGCGCCTCCATGCCGCTACACCGCGGGCGAGATCCTCTTCGACGGCCAGGACCTGCTGGCACTGCCGGAGAAGCAGCTGGGACGGATCAGGGGCCATGACATCGCCATGGTCTTCCAGGACCCGATGACCAGCCTCGACCCGCTGCAACGGGTCGGCAGCCAGGTCGCCGAGGTGGTCCGCCACCATCAGGGCCTCTCCCGAGCCCGAGCCAGGGAGAGCGCCGTCGCGGCACTGAACGAGGTCGGCATCCCCGACCCCGAACGCAGCTACCGGCAGTACCCTCACGAACTCTCCGGCGGCCTGCGCCAACGCGTGATGATCGCGACGGCGCTGGTGAGCCGCCCGCGGGTGCTCATCGCCGACGAACCCACCACCGCACTGGACGTCACCGTGCAACGGCAGATCCTCGATCTCCTCGTCGAGCTGCGGCAGCGCCACGGCATGGCCGTGGTGCTCATCACCCACGACCTCGGTGTGGTGGCCGAGACCGCCGACAGGGTCGCCGTGATGAACCGCGGCGAGGTCGTCGAGACCGGTGACGTCATGGACATATTCGAGCAGCCGAAGGACGAATACACCCGGCGGCTGCTCGAAGCCACCCCCCGATTGGAGCCGGTATGACACCCCGGACCGGCAGGGAACCCGTGGCCGGCACACCCGGAACGCGTACCCCCCTGCTCGAACTGGACGCTCTGCGCATGGAGTTCGGCAGCCGACCGGTGAAGGTGGCGGTCGACGGCGTGTCGCTGACTGTGTACGAGGGTGAAACCCTCGCGCTGGTCGGCGAATCGGGCTGCGGCAAGACCACCCTCACCCGGCTGCTGCTGCGGCTGCTCGAACCGACGGCGGGCCGGGTGAGCTTCGCCGGACAGGACCTCGCGGCGCTCTCGGCGGCCGAACTGCGCGGCGTACGGCGCGAGATGCAGATCGTGCTGCAGGACCCGTACTCCAGCATGAACCCGCGGCTGCGCATCACCGACATCGTGGCCGAGCCGCTGGTCACCCACGATCCGTCCGCACGCGGCAGGCGCGGACGGGCGCGCACCAGGGAGCGGGTCGGTGAACTGCTCGACGCCGTGGGCCTGGACCCCGCCATCCAGGACCGCTACCCGCACGAGTTCTCCGGCGGCCAGCGTCAGCGGATCTCCATCGCCCGTGCGCTCGCCCTCGAGCCCCGCCTGGTGGTGCTCGACGAACCCACCAGCGCGCTGGACGTCTCGGTGCAGGCCAGAATCCTCGACCTGCTGGCGGACCTGCAGCAACGTCTCGGTCTGACCTATGTCTTCGTCTCGCACAACCTGGCCGTGGTGCGCCGGGTGGCGGACCGCGTCGCGGTGATGCGCGGCGGGCAGCTGGTGGAGGTGGGCGCGGCAGCCGAGGTTTTCAGCAGCCCCCGGCATCCGTACACCCGGCAGCTCCTCGACGCGGTGCCCGTCCCCGATCCCCGCAGAGCCCGCCGGCCGGCAGGCCGCACCACCGCCGGAGACGGAGCGCGGTGAGCGCCGGAAAAGCAGCCCGCGAAGCGGCTGTGCCACCCGCCGTCCCGCGTAGGGGGCGTACTCGGGCGGCTCCGGCAACGCAGCGCGTGTGCGTGTCGGGCGCCGCGGGACAGCCGGCGCTCCTCACACTCGGCCTAGAGGTGCGACAGGACGAGCCCGGCACCGCCGAGCAGGGCCACATCGTCCACGGCCGCCCCGCTCACCAGCACCCTGGGCTGCTCGGCGGCTGCCGATGCGCCGTCGGCGCTGTCGGCTCTGAGCCGCTCCTCGATGAGCGTACGGAAACGCTCACCGCCCTCCCGTGCCTCACCGTGCAGAACGAAGAGCCCCGGCGCGAAGAGCTGCTGCACGTTCACGAGCCCGAGGGCAAGATTCTGCGCGTACTCCTCCACCACCCGGCGGGCGGACGTGTCGTCCCGCTCCACGAGTGCGCCCAGCGACACCGGGGACCCGTCGCCGGCCGCCCGCGAGCGCTCGCGGAGCCATCGCGTGGTGGCCACGGTCTTCCAGCAGCCCCGTCTGCCGCAGGTGCAGGTGTCACCGGTGGCGGAGACGGTCATATGGGCGCCGCTGCGGCCTCCGGGCGGGGCCAGTACCTCGCCGTCGTAGAGGATGCCCACACCCAGCACCTCACCGGTGGAGACCGAGGCGAAGGTGCGCCGTCCCCGCCCGGCGCCGAACCAGCGGTCGCCGAGCACCTGGAGTCTCGCCCGGTGCTCCACCCGCACGGGCCGCCCGGTGAGCGCCCGCAGCCGGTCGGCCACCGGGTATCCGCGCAGCGCGGGAACGTCGTTCACCTCGATGACCTGCCCGGCGGCCGTGTCGATGAGACCGGCTGCCGCGACCCCGATGCCGTCCGGTGCGTGACCCCCGAAGACCCGGCTGACCACGGCACAGGCCGCGTCGATGTCCCCGGGCGCCGCGGTGGCCGCGTCGTACGGCACCTCGGCCCGCGCGATGACGGCGCCGGACATCGTCACCACGGCCGCCGTGATCCGACCGGGCACCAGCTCGACCGCACCGAGCGTCCGTGCCGGGGCCGGCACGACGGGGCCCGGCGCGGGATCGGGCACCAACCGCAGCGAAGAACGTCCATCGATCATGCGTCGACTCTGCCACGGCAGGGTTTCAGGGAGATAGCGTCGTGAGTCAACCGAATCATCCCGCAGCGCTGACAGCAATGACCTGGCGTGAGGTACGGGCGGCCGGAGAGCACGGCATCGCCCTGCTGCCCATCGGCTCGCAGGAGCAGCACGCGGACCACCTTCCGATGGGCACCGACACACTGCTCGTCGAAGCGGTGATCGAACGGGCCGGCGCGCTGCTCGCGGAGGAGCCGCCGGTGGCAGGCATCGTGCGACTGCCCGCCCTTCCGTACGGGCACAGCCCCCACCACTTGTTCGCCGCGGCCCTCTCGCTCTCCGCGCAGACGCTCGGCGCGGTACTGGACGATGTGCTGGATTCGCTGGTCACCAGCGGCTTCCGCCGGATCATGGTCGTCAACGGACACGGCGGCAACGACGAGATCATGCGGCTGGCGGTGAAGCGGTTCGCGCTCCGCGCCGATGTCACCGTTGCCGCCTGCTCGTACTGGAACGTCATCTCGGGCGAGGAGGACGGCGGCCGCCCCGAAGTCACCCCGGGGCACGCCGGCTGGTTCGAGACCTCGCTGATGCTGGCGGCCCGTCCGGGCCTTGTCCGTGAGCCGGTCCCCGTCCGTACCCCCGTGTCGCCACCACCGCTCTTCGACCACCCGCCGTACCCGGGACTGACCGTGGAGCGCCACGGCGAATGGGAACGGGTCGGCGGTTCGACCGATGACGCGTCCGGAGCCGATGCAGCACGAGGGCACCGGCTGCTCGCCGACCGGGCAAGCGGACTGGCCCGGGCCATCCGCGCCTTCGACGCGGCCACCATCCGAGCACCTCGCTGAGGAGAAACATGAAGATCACTGATGTCGATGTGTGGGTGGTCAACCTCCCGCTCGTCAACCCGTTCACCAGCTCCTTCGAGACCAAGACGGGGGAGACCCGCACGGTGGTGCGGATCCGCACCGACGCCGGTGTCGACGGCTGGGGCGAGACGATGTGGGGCCGGCCGGTCGCCGCGATCGTGGAGTCACTGGCCGAGGACCTGATCGGCACCAGCCCGTTCGCCCTGGAGAGCTTCCACCGCAAGCAGCACATGGTGCCCTTCTTCCACGGCTACCTCGGCTACGCCGCGATCGCCGCTCTGGACGTGGCCTGCTGGGACGTGATGGGCAAGGCCACCGGTCAGTCCCTCACCGATCTGCTGGGCGGTCCGGTACGCGACGAGGTGCCGATCACCGCGCTGGTGACCCGGGCTGACGCGCCCGGAGCGGGCGACCGGGCGCTGCCGCAGGTGCTCGCCGAACACACCTCACGGGTGGTGGCCGAAGGAGGCTTCGAAGCGGTGAAGCTCAAGGGCACCAAGGACGTCAGGGGCGATGTCGCGATTCTGCGGGCGCTGCGCGAGGCGCTGCCTGAGGTGAATCTGCGGGTCGATCCGAACGCCGCCTGGTCGGTGCCCGATTCGGTGCGGGCCGGCATCGCCCTGGAGGAACTCGATCTGGAGTATCTGGAGGATCCGTGCGTCGGCATCGAGGGCATGAGCCAGGTACATTCCAAGGTCCGGATACCCCTGTGCACCAATATGTGTGTGGTCCGCTTCGAGGAGTTCGCCCCCGCGATGCGGCTGAACGCGGTCGACGTGATCCACGGAGATGTCTACAAGTGGGGCGGGATCGCCGCCACCAAGGCGCTGGCGGCCCACTGCGAGACCTTCGGGCTCGGCATGAATCTGCACAGCGGCGGTGAACTGGGCATCGCGACCGCGGCTCATCTGGCTGTCGTCTCCAGCACGCCGGTGCTCTCCCGGGCGATCGACAGCATGTACTACCTGCATGCGGACGACATCATCGAGCCTCTGCGGCTGGAGGCGGGCCGGCTGCGGGTCCCCACGGGGCCGGGGCTCGGGGTGAGCGTGGACGAGGAGAAGCTGCTCCACTTCGCCGGCGTCAACGAGCGCGAAGGAGACCTGACGGGCTGAAACGCTCCCATCCATAAGGATTTCTTTGTGGTACGCGGTAATTTTCCGCAATGGACGGGGAGGCCCCGGCGTTGCACAGTAGTGCCATGGAGAACCTGACGGAGAACCTGGCGGGTGCCGAATTCGCACCCCGCACGACCTATCTGAACAGTGCGAGCACCGGCCTGCTCCCGGCCCGCTCGGTGGCGGCGATGCACACCGCAGTCACCGCCGCTTCGGTGGGCAGGCCGACCGATATGTTCGGCGACGTGGAGGCCACCCGCGCTTCGTTCGCCCGGCTGGCCGGGGTGCCGGCCTCCAGGGTTGCGGCTGGCGCTTCGGTGGCGGTGTACACCGGGCTGATCGCCACGTCGCTCCCGGCGGGGGCCGAAGTCCTGGTCGCCGAAGGCGACTTCAGCTCGCTGGTGAACCCCTTCGTGGTGCGGACCGGCATCAAGGTGCGGACGGCCCCGCTGGAGTCGCTGGCGGACGCCGTGCGGCCCGGCACCTCTCTGGTCGCGGTCAGTGCGGTGCAGTCGGCGGACGGCAGGGTCGCCGATCTCGCCGCGATCCGGGCGGCGGCCCGCGCCCATGGCGCCCGTACGCTGGTGGACGCCTCCCAGTCGGCGGGCTGGCTGCCGCTCACCGCGGCCGAGGACGACTACACGGTGGCGGTCGCCTTCAAATGGCTCACCTGCCCTCGTGGCATCGCCTTCCTGGTGGTGCCCGAGGATCTGGGCGCGCTGACGCCGGTCTTCGCCGGGTGGGTCGCGGGTGAGAAGCCCTGGGACAGCTGCTACGGGCCGGTGGCCGAACTCGCCGTCTCCGCGCGGCGGTTCGACGAGAGCCCGAGTCTCTTCTCGTACGCGGGCGCACGGCACTCGCTGGATCTCATCGAGGAGGTCGGTCCCGCGTCCATTCAGCGGCACAACCTCGCGCTCGCCGACCGCTTCCGCGCGGGTCTCGACCGTATCGGGCAGCGGTCGGTCCATGCCCCCGGCTCGGCGATCGTCTCCGCACCGGGACTCGGGCGCCGGCAGCAGGAGCTCAGCCTGGCCGGTATCGAACTGTCGGACCGCGCGGGAAATCTGCGGGCCGCCTTCCATATGTACAACTCGGCCGCAGACGTCGACGCACTGCTGGATGTGCTCTCCGGCTGAACGGCAGCGGGCCCGGAGACCGGCCGAGAGGGACACGCAGGAGGGGGACGGCACCTGGTGCCGTCCCCCTGCCGCATGTCCGGCCCACCCCGGGCTGGATCACCTCACCGGTGTGAAGTCCCGTGCCCCGATGAAGTCGGGTCGCCTGATCGGAGCCGCGTAGGGCTCGACCGCGGCGTTCTCCACGCTGTTGAACACGATGAAGACATTGCTGCGCGCGTACGGCGTGATGTTGTCGCCCGAGCCGTGCATGCAGTTGCAGTCGAACCAGGTCGCCGAACCCGCCCTGCCCGTGAAGAGCTTGATGCCGTGGGCGTCAGCCATCCGGGTCAGCGCCTCGTCGGACGGGGTCCCCGCGTCCTGCATCTGCAGAGACTGCTTGTAATTGTCCTTCGGCGTCGAGCCCGCACACCCCAGGAAGTGCTGGTGCGACCCCGGCATGATCATCAAGCCGCCGTTGGTGTCGAGGTTCTCGGTCAGGGCGATCGAGACCGACACGGTCCGCATGTTCGTCAGACCGTCCTCGGCGTGCCAGGTCTCGAAGTCCGAGTGCCAGTAGAAACCGCTGGCACCGAACCCCGGCTTGACGTTGATGCGGGACTGGTGGACGTAGACGTCCGAGCCCAGGATCTGCCGCGCCCGGCCCACCAGCCGCTCGTCCCGCACCAGTTGGGCGAAGACCTCGCTGAGCTTGTGCACCTCGAAGACCGACCGTACGTCCTGCGACTGCGGCTCGATGATGGACCGCTCGTCCGCGCGGACGAGCGGATCGGTGGTGAGCCGGTCCAGTTCCGCACGGTAGAGCGGCACCTCGTCGTCCGAGAGCAGCTGGTCGACGCTGAGGAATCCGTCGCGCTCGAAGCCCTGGAGGTCGGGCTGCGTGATCGGTCCCTGGGCACCGGGCTGCGACCAGACCACCGGGTCCTGGCGGGGGGTGGTCACTTCACTCGCGCCACGGGTGGGATAGAGATCCGCCCGTATGTTGGACAGTACTTCGGTCATGGCGTCAGGCCTCCTCTGTCAGCAGCGGGTATACGCCGTTCTCATCGTGGTCCTCCCGTCCGGTGACCGGAGGGTTGAAGACGCATACGCAGTGGAAATCGGTCTTCGGGCGCAGGGTGTGCTTCTCGTGCCCGTTGAGCAGGTACATGGTTCCCGGCTCGATCCAGTGGACCTCACCGGTGTCGTCGTTGGTGAGCTCCGCCTCACCCTGGGTGCAGAGCACGGCCTCGATGTGATTGGCGTACCACATCGACGTCTCGGTTCCCGCGTACAGGATGGTCTCGTGCAGTGAGAAGCCGACCTTCTCCTTGGCAAGCACGATGCGCTTGCTCTCCCAGGTACCCGACTTGGACTTGATGTGCCGGTCGGTTCCCTCGACGTCCTTGAATGATCGGACAATCACGGTGACTTGAGCCTTTCTGTGTTACGGGTGTTACGGGTCAGGCGGTCTCGCGGACGGAGCGGGCCAGGATGCGCAGCCCCTCGTCCAGTTCTCCGGGGGAGATGGTCAGTGCGGGCAGCAGCTTCACGACCTCGCTCTGCGGCCCGGACGTCTCCAGGAGCATGCCGAGCTCGAAGGCGCGCCGGCAGACAGCCGTGGCGCGGGTCTTGTCATCGAACTCGATGCCCCAGACCAGGCCGCGGCCGCGGAAGCTCACGCCGGCCCCTTCGTTCTCGTCGACGATGGCGAGCAGCGCGCGCTCGACCTGCTCACCGCGGGCCAGCGTCTGCTTCTCCATCTGGCCGTCGGCCCAGTAGGTGTCGAGGGCGGCGGCAGCGGTGACGAACGCCGGGTTGTTGCCGCGGAAGGTGCCGTTGTGCTCGCCCGGCTCCCAGATGTCGAGCTCGGCGTTGAACAGCACCAGCGCCATGGGCATGCCGTAGCCGCTGATGGACTTCGACAGCGTGACGATGTCGGGCTTGATGCCGGCCTCCTCGAAGGAGAAGAAGCCGCCGGTACGGCCGCAGCCCATCTGGATGTCGTCGACGATCAGCAGCATGTCCTGGCGGTGGCACAGGTCCTGCAGCGCGCGCAGCCACTCGGCGCGGGCGACGTTGATACCGCCCTCGCCCTGCACCGTCTCGACGATGACCGCGGCGGGCTTGTTGAGGCCCGAGCCCTGGTCCTCGAGGAGCCGCTCGAACCAGATGAAGTCCTCGACGGTGCCGTCGAAGTAGTTGTCGAACGGCATCGGGGTGCCGTGCACCAGCGGTATGCCGGCGCCGGCCCGCTTGAAGGCGTTGCCGGTGACGGCCAGCGAGCCCAGCGACATGCCGTGGAAAGCGTTGGTGAACGAGACCACGGACTCGCGGCCCTTCACCTTGCGGGCCAGCTTCAGTGCCGACTCGACGGCGTTGGTCCCTGTCGGGCCGGGGAACATCACCTTGTACGGCAGGTCACGCGGGCGCAGGATCGTGTTCTGGAAGGACTCCAGGAACGCGCGTTTCGCGGTGGTGGCCATGTCCAGGCCGTGGGTGATGCCGTCGCGCTCTATGTAGTCGATGAGCGCGCGTTTCAGCACCGGGTTGTTGTGGCCGTAGTTGAGCGAACCGGCACCGGCGAAGAAGTCGAGGTAGGTGTGGCCGTCCTCATCGCGGAGGTAGCTGCCCTGCGCGGTGTCGAACACTGCGGGCCAGCTGCGGCAGTAGCTGCGTACCTCGGACTCCAGGGTCTCGAAGACGCTCAGGGCGGGCGGGGTGATAGTCACAGCAGGTCTCCTGGGGTGGGGGGAAGTCAGTCAGGCCGAGACGGGGCTGATGCGGTACAGCACTTCCGGCTGGTGCGTCCCCTCGGGGAACAGCCCGCCGTCGAAGAGCACCTCACGCTTCAGTGACGCTCCGTGGCGCTCGGCGTACGAGCTGAACAGCCGGTCGGACGCGGTGTTGTCCGGCGCGACAGTGGTCTCGATCTCGCGGACCACTCCGCCTGCGGTGACCTTCGCGGTCAGCGCGTCCAGCAGAACACCTGCCAGGCCGCGGCCCCGGTGAGCGCCGTCGACGGCGACCTGCCAGACGACCAGCGCCTCGGGGCGGCTCGGGCGGAGGTATCCGGTGACGAAGCCGATGGGCTCGCCGTCCGATCCGCGCGCCACCACAGAGGTCTCTGCGAAGTCGCGACACCACAGCAGATAGCTGTACGAGGAGTTCAGGTCGAGCACCTCGGAGTCGCGGGCGATACGCCAGATCGCGGCCCCATCCTCCACTCGTGGGGTGTCTATCTCCGGGAATTCGCTTCGGGCACGTACAAGGTCTTCTTGCGCGGCGGTCATGTCGAGAAAATTTACCCAGCAAATTCAAAAAATGCATT
Organism: Streptomyces sp. NBC_00344; assembly: GCF_036088315.1. Classification (NCBI taxonomy): domain Bacteria; kingdom Bacillati; phylum Actinomycetota; class Actinomycetes; order Kitasatosporales; family Streptomycetaceae; genus Streptomyces; species Streptomyces sp. NBC_00344. The sequence goes on from NZ_CP107996.1 coordinate 5,505,107, forward strand.
CGGGGAGGGGGTTGGCTCCACGATTGGATCGTGCTATCGCGCGTGCGCGGGCTGAGCGTGCTAGGGTCGCAAATATGGCTGATTTGTCCCGGAATTTACGGGCAAAATGATCACCTTGTGGAGTCGGTCACATGTCTGGAACCGATCGGAAGTGTGTCCGAAACGCGCTAGTCGGACCCGTTGAAAATTGAGCGTTTGAGGTCCGAAAAAGCGGGCAGAAGAATCCGGGTAGCCGTTCTGGAAAAGGCCGGTATTCTGCATTCCCTAATTCTCTTCGGAAATCCTGGTGCGGGCCGCCGTTTTTTATTGCCCTGCTCGTGCTCGGCTGCGGCCCGCTCCGGAAATGAACCTCAGCCGTTCTGCCACACCGCGGAGACCGCGCCGCGGGCCGCATCGAGGTGGACTTCCGCACCCGGCCCCCCGAGCGCGGCACCCAGTGCCGCCAGCGAGGAGCTCACCGCGTCCTGATTCGCGTCCGGGCCGTAGTGATTGATCCGGATCATCTCCTTGGCCAGCGCCCCGCCACCCGCGATGAGCGGCAGTCCCGGATCGGTGGCCAAGGCCTTCGCGACCAGCTCCGATGCGTCGGCGCGTTCCGGAACGCGCAGCGTGGTGGCGACGGGGGCCGCGTCCGCAGCCGCGTGGACGTACGGCTCGAAACCGCCGCCCAGCGCCAGCACGCCCGCCCTGGTGGCTGCCGCCGCCCGCGCGTGCCGCTCCATGACCGCGTCCTGGCCCTCCGACCCGATCCGCTCCAGACATGCCTCCAGGGCCAGCATCTCCAGCTGCGCCGGCGCGTGCGGCAGCGCCTTGCGGCCGCCGTCGATCCAGCGTTCCTTCCAATCCAGCAGCGAGAGGTACGAGCGCCGCGGGGCCTGCGGGTTCTCCGCGAACCGCTGCCAGGCCCGCGCGCTCACCGCGACGGCCGACACCCCCGCGGGCCCGCCCATCGCCTTCTGGGCTCCGATCACGCACAGGTCCACCCCCCAGGCGTCCGGCAGCAGCGGCTCGGCGCCCACCGACGCGACCGCGTCGACCATGAAGAGGGCGCCATGTGCGCGTACGGCCTCTCCGATCTCCGCGACCGGGTTGGTGTTGCCGGTCGCGGCCTCGGCGTGGACCAGGGAGACGAACGCGGTCTCCGGGTGAGCGGCGAGGGCCTCACGTACCTGCTCGGCGGTGACCGCGGTGTGGAAGGGCACGCTCAGATCGACCACGGTGACCCCGCAGTCGCGCAGCCAGTTGCCGAAGGTCTGGCCGTAGGGGCCGGTGATCACGTTGAGTGCGGTCGATCCCGGCCTGGCGGCGGACCTGATGCAGCCCTCCAGGGGCAGCAGGGCCTCACCCTGCATGATCACGATGTCCTGCTCCGTGGAGAGCAGTGCGGCGACCTGGCGTTCGATGGCGGCGAAGTGCGCCGGGGTGAGCGGGGAGAGGTCCAGGAAGGGGTGCGTCACGGCGGTGCTCTCTTCGCGAGTTCGTTCGGGCTGCCGGTCCGATGGTACTGAGGGCGATCCGGCGCCGTGGCAGGCGCCATTCGCCACATCGCGACGCCCGGCGCTCACTTTTGCCGCACCGGCCCCTGGCCCCGGTACGGCCGGCCCGAGGGCCTCCGGCCGGCCGTACCGGCCCCTGGCCCCGGTACGGCCGGCCCGAGGGCCTCCGGCCGGCCCGCACGGAGCACGCACCGGACTCTGCTCCGCCACGGGCAGACACTGCCAGGACAGCCCTTAGGGTCGGACTCATGAGCGATCACACGGTGCTGCATGTGAAGGGGCGGGTGCTGACCGGACCCGAGGACGTCAGGGACGAGCTGTGGGTGGTCGGCGGGCGGATCACCTACGAGCGCCCGGCGGGCGAAACGCTCACGGTGCGGGGCTGGGTCCTGCCGGGCCTGGTGGACGCCCACTGCCATGTGGGGCTCGGCGCGGAGGGCGCTGTCGACGCCGGCACCACGGAGAAGCAGGCGCTCACCGAGCGGGCGATCGGAGCGCTGCTGCTCCGGGACGCCGGGTCGCCGTCCGACACCCGCTGGATCGACGACCGCGCCGACCTCCCGAAGATCATCCGAGCCGGCCGGCACATTGCCCGCACCCGCCGCTACATCCGTAACTTCGCCCATGAGATCGAGCCGGGGGATCTGGTCGCCTATGTCGCCCAGGAGGCCCGCCGCGGGGACGGCTGGGTCAAACTCGTCGGCGACTGGATCGACCGGGACGCCGGCGATCTGGCGGCCTGCTGGCCGCGCGGCGAGGTGGAGGCAGCCATCGCGGAGGCGCACCGGCTCGGGGCCCGGGTCACCGCCCACTGCTTCGCCGAGGACTCGCTGCGCGATCTCGTGGAAGCCGGCATCGACTGCATCGAACACGCCACGGGCCTGACCGAGGAGACCATCCCGCTCTTCGCCGAGCGAGGCGTCGCGATCGTCCCCACGCTGGTCAACATCGCGACCTTCCCGAAGCTCGCCGCGGGCGGCGAGTCCCGGTTCCCCCGCTGGTCGGCGCATATGCGGCGGCTGTACGACAGCCGTTACGACACCGTGCGCTCGGCGTACGACGCGGGCATCCCGGTCTTCGCCGGCACCGATGCCGGCGGCTCGCTGCCGCACGGTCTGGTCGCGGCCGAGGTGGCCGAGCTGGTGAAGGCGGGGATCCCGGCCGTGGACGCCCTCTCGGCGGCCTGCTGGGGGGCGCGGGAGTGGTTGGGGCGGTCCTCGCTCGCGGAGGGGGCGGCCGCGGACTTCGTGGTGTACGCGGCGGATCCCCGGCTGGACGTGACGGTACTGGCGCGGCCGCACCGGGTGGTGCTCAACGGGCGGGTGGTCGACTGACCCCGCAGCGCTGGTTCCGACAGCCCGTGGGCCCCGCAGCCCGGTAGCCCGTCCGCCCGTCGGGTTCCGGGCGCCCCGGGTCCGACATCCCGCCCGGTCCCGCGGCTGCCGCCCCTGCACCGGGTTGACCGGGCGTTACGGGATGCCCTCACCGCTCGTTGGTGTGGGTTCCGCTCCGCCTGGGGTCACCGGCGCACCACCTCGGGCCGCCACAGCGGCACCGCAGAGGCACACATGTTCCTTTTTATTCGAAAAGAAGCGCGGAAACGCCACTTTGGAGTGAACTCACGTCGGGTTGCCGCCCGTTCACTCTCGGTGCGTAAAGATTTCGGTGTCCCGATCGCCCGGGTGCCCACGAAGTCCCCGTGAGCGCGCCCCCGGCGACGTCATGTCTCTTGTGGGGGTTCCACCGCCTTGAACAGCAACACCTTCCGTATGCCCGCACGCCGCAGCGCCGCCGCCCTGGTGGTTGCCGCGCTGGCCGCAGGTCCCGCGGCCCTTCTCGCCGCGGCCCCGGCGCAGGCAGCCACCGGCGGTGACGGAAAGGCGAGTGCCGTCGTGCTCCGTACCGGGCTCGATGTCTCGCTGCTCAACAGGACCGTCGATGTACCGCTGGAGGTCGCGCTCAACGAGGTACAGGCCCCGGCGAGCGCCGACAGGACCGCGCTGACCGCGAAGCTGGACGGAGTGGACCACGGTCATCCCTTCAGCCTCCTGCGCGCCGATGTCGCCACCGCGAAGGCCACCGTCGACGCGCACCGGGCCGAGGGGTACGCCAATCTCGCCCATGCCCGGGTTCATGTGCCCGGGCTGCCCCTGCTCTCCCTGATCGAGGCCGAGAAGGTCACATCGAAGGCGGAGTGCGTGGTGGGCAGGCACCCGCACGCCGAGTCGAACGTGCTCGGGCGGGTCACCGTGCTCGGCAAGCGGGTCACCCTCTCCGCCGGTGGCACGACCCGGGTCGAAGTGCCCGGAGTCGGTGAGGTGAGGCTCGATCTCTCGAACACGAGCACCACGTCCCGCACCGCGGCGGCCACCGCCCTGCGACTGCGGGTGTCGGTCAATCCGCTCGAACTGAACGTCGCCGACGTACAGGGCGAGGTCACCCTCGCGCAGGCCACCTGTCAGTCGCCCCAGCCCCCGGCGCGCCACCACGGCGGCGACCGGGCCACCCCGGCACCCGCCGTGCAGGCCCAGGACGCGGCCGACCCGGTGAAGGCGGAGCCGGCGGCCCCCGCGAAACCCGCTGCCGAGCCCAAGGCGAAGGAAAACCTCGCGGAGACCGGCGGCAGCTCCATGACGCCCTACATCGCGGGCGGCGCCCTGGCCCTGGTACTGGCCGGCGGAGGTGCACTCGTGGTCGCGCGCGGTCGCGGTCGCGACAGGGCCTGACACGGGGGGAGGCCGGGCCGCACGGGGGGTGCGGTCCCGGTCCTGCCCGAGCGGACCTGCCGGTCAGCGGCCGACGGCGGTCAGCGCCTGGTCCAGTGCCTGCAGAAAACGGTTGGTGGTCGGCCGGTCGCGGACGGCGAGCCGCAGCCACTCTGTTCCCAGCCCGGGGAAAGTGTCCCCGCGCCGGGCTGCGAACCCGAGACCGCGCAGCCGAGCACGGACCTCGTCGGCGCCTTTCATCCGTATCAGTACGAAGGGCCCCTCGGCCGCCTCCACCGTCCGTATCTCCTCGAACTCCGCGAGACCGGCCAGGAGATGGGCGCGGTCGGCCGCTATGCGCTGCGCCGCCCGGCCGGCCTCGGCGAGGGCCGGGGCCGCCGAGCACACCTCGGCGGCAGCGAGCGCCGGGGTGGAGACCGGCCAGAGCGGCTGCGCCTGTTCCAGCAGCTCGACTGTTCCGGGCTCGGCGAGCACATAGCCGATCCGCAGTCCGGCGAGCCCCCAGGTCTTGGTGAGGCTGCGCAGCACTATCAGACCGGGGATGTCCGTACGGCCCGCCAGCGCCTCACGCTCATCGGGCACCGCGTCCATGAAGGCCTCGTCGACCACCAGTGTCCGTCCGGGGGCGGCGAGCGCCTCGAGACTCCCGGCCGGATGCAGTATCGACGTGGGGTTGGTCGGATTGCCCACCATCACCAGGTCGGCGGCCTCGGGGACCGCCGCGGGGTCGAGCCGGAAGCCGTTGCTCTCCTCCAGGAGCACACGTTCCACCGTGTGCCCGGCGTCGCGCAGCGCCGCCTCGGGTTCGGTGAACTGCGGATGGACGACCACCGGTCTGCGGACCGGCAGGGCACGCGCGATCAGCACGAACGCCTCGGCGGCGCCGGCCGTGAGCAGTACCCGGTCCTCGGGCAGCCCGTGCCGCTCGGCGACCGCGGCCCGTGCCGACCTGCCGTCGGGGTACGCGGCCAGCGAGGAGAGCGAATCGGCGATATGCGCCTTGAGCCAGTCGGGCGGGGTGCCGGCCCGGACATTGACCGCGAGATCGGTGAGGTGGCCCGGGCCGTGATCCCGTACCTCGGAGTCCCCGTGGTGGCGCAGATCGTGTGCGTCAGAGTGTGTGCGCATGGCTGCCATGGTGGTGATGGTGGTACCCCTCGTCCTCACCAGGGAAGTGGGGCTGCCGAGGAAGTTCCACTTTGTGCCCCGGCAGCGGCCGGCCGTCCTGTCGTCCGCGCGCCACCGCGCAGGTGGCCATGGGGGGCCTCCCCGCGGGCGACGACTTCCGCTTGGGCACGATCAGTTCGCCCCCGCCCGCCAGCGCGGAGGCCTCGGCGACGGACGGGGTGCCGACAGCGGCGAGGGCCGCGTCCGACGGGTTCGGCACACGGACCGCGGCGAGTTCGGCCGCGGTGTACGTCAGCAGAGCCACCCCCAGTGCCGCGGCCGCGCCCACGATGCCCGGCTCCGCGGCCCGGGTGTCGACGGTCGCGAGCGCGGTCACGCCGGAGGGCGAGAGCCCGGCTCCGCGCAGCGTTTCCTCGATCAGCCCGAGTACTTCGCCGGTGGCGACGCCCCCGGAAGCCCCGACACCGACGACGAGGGGCGCAGGACGCGCGGTGACAGCATCGGACACGGGGCGGGCCCCTCCCGGCACGGTGGGGGAGCCGGTGTGCGGGACCGGCGTGAGAATCATGCGTGGACGTGCGCGACCGGGGTGCCATGGACTAAGCAGGGGCGCATGGCGGTCCTCGTTGCGCTCGGAGCGTTCCTGATGACGCTGGTCGGCGGCTGGACGGCGCAGCGCGTCACCGACCGGCGCCATCTGGTGCTCGGTCTGGCCGGCGGCCTGATGCTCGGAGTGGTCGGACTCGACCTGCTGCCCGAGGCACTGGCCGCGGCCGGCACCGAGGTCTTCGGAGTGCCCGCCGCACTGCTGCTCTTCGTCGCCGGGTTCCTGGTGGCCCATCTGGTGGAACGGTTGCTGGCGGTGCGCCAGGCGGCGCACGGTGCGTCGGACGAGCGGGTCCCCCAGGTAGGACTGACCGCGGCCGCCGCGATGGTCGGGCACAGCCTGATGGACGGTGTCGCGATCGGCGCCGCCTTCCAGGTGGGCGGCGGCATGGGAGCCGCCGTGGCGATCGCGGTGATCACCCATGATTTCGCGGACGGATTCAACACCTACACACTGACCAGCCTCTACGGCAATGCGCGCCGCAACGCGATCGCCATGCTGGTCGCCGACGCGCTGGCGCCCGTGGTGGGCGCCGCGTCGACGCTGTTGTTCACCCTCCCGGAGCAACCCCTCGGCTGCTATCTCGGCTTCTTCGGCGGCGTCCTGCTCTATCTGGCCGCCGCGGAGATCCTGCCCGAGGCGCACCACGACCACCCGGCGCGCTCCACGCTGCTGTTCACCGTCGCGGGAGTGGCCTTCATCTGGCTCGTTGTCGGCGTGGCGGGCTGACCCGGGCCTCTTCACCCCGCGCACCCGTCCACGAACCGCCGGGCGAGCGCCGGATGCCCCGCCCAGTGCGTGTGCAGGTAGCTCGCGTGCACACCCTGCGAGACGAACCCCTCGAGACGGCGCTCCGGCCGGTGCATGCCCCAGGCAGCGGTCTCCCCGGCGCCGGGCTCCAGTACCGTCCGGTGGAACTCGTGCCCCCGCAGCCGGGTACCGGCCAGGGCGAGCGAGCTGTCGGACACGGCGACCGCGTCCCGGTAGCCGAGGGTCAGCCGCTCCGACATCCGTGCCTCGGCGTCCAGTACGCCGCACATCGGCTGCCCGTCGAGCGAGCGCGAGAGGTAGAGCAGGCCGGCGCACTCGGCTGCGATGGGCGCTCCGGAGTACGCGAGCTCGGCAACGGCCTTGCGCAGGGGCTCGTTGGCGGACAGCCCGGGGGCGTACACCTCGGGGAAGCCCCCGCCGATGACCAGACCGCCGGTGCCCTCGGGCAGTTGCTCGTCGTGCAGCGGGTCGAAGGTGACGACTTCGGCGCCGGCCGCGGTCAGGAGCTCGGTGTGCTCGGCGTACGAGAAGGTGAAGGCGGGCCCGCCGGCGACGGCGACGACGGGGCGAGCACCGCGGGGCGCGCCTTCCGTGCCGGTGCCGCTCAGCCGTCCGGGCGGCGAAACGCCCGTCCGGACGGGCAGCTCCGCCACGGCGACGTGCGGATCCCAGGCATCCCCGTCCAGGGCCGGAGCACTGCGCGCCAGAGCCAGCAGGGCCTCCAGATCACACCCGGCCCGCACCTGTGCGGCCAGCGCGCGTACCGAATCGACCGCCTCCGGCCGGCGCTCGGCGACCGGCACCAGACCGAGATGCCGGGCCGGTGTCCGCACCTGCGGCGCCCGCCGCAGAACGCCGAGCACCGGCACCCCGGACTCGTCCAGCGCCTCCCGCAGCATCGTCTCGTGGCGATCGGACGCCACCTTGTTGAGGATCACCCCGCCGATCCGCACCGCCGGATCCCAGGAGGCGAACCCGTGCACGAGCGCGGCCACCGAACGTGACTGGGACGAGGCGTCGACCACCAGCACCACGGGTGCCCGCAGCAGTTTGGCGACCTGCGCCGTGGAAGCCAGCTCGCCCTGGCCGGCCGCCCCGTCGAACAGCCCCATGACGCCCTCGATCACCGCCAGATCGCAGCCGGCCGCACCGTGCGCGAAGAGCGGTGCGATGAGCTCCGTACCGCACATGTACGCGTCGAGATTGCGCCCCGGCCTGCCGGTGGCCAGTGCGTGGTAGCCGGGGTCTATGTAGTCGGGTCCCACCTTGTGCGGGGACACCGCGAGCCCCCGTTCGGCGAAGGCGGCCATCAGACCCGTGACCACGGTGGTCTTGCCGCTCCCCGAAGCCGGCGCCGCGACGACGAGCCGAGCTACCACTCGATGCCCCTCTGGCCCTTCTGACCGGCGTCCATCGGATGCTTGACCTTGGTCATCTCGGTCACCAGATCCGCGAAGCCGAGCAGTTCCTCCGGGGCGTTGCGGCCGGTGATGACCACATGCTGGGTGCCGGGGCGGTCCCGCAGCACGGCGATCACCTCGTCGGTGTCCACCCACCCCCAGTGCATGGGGTAGGCGAACTCGTCCAGCACGTACAGCCGGTACGTCTCCGCGGCGAGGTCGCGCTTGACCTGCTCCCAGCCTTCCCTGGCCGCCTCCTCGCTGGACTCGATGTCCCGCTGCACCCAGGACCAGCCCTCGCCCATCTTGTGCCAGGCGACGGTCCCGCCCTCGCCGCTCTCGCCGAGCACCCGCAGGGCCCGCTCCTCACCGACCTTCCACTTCGCCGACTTGACGAACTGGAACACCCCGATGGGCCATCCCTGGTTCCATCCGCGCAGCGCGAGCCCGAAGGCGGCCGTCGACTTGCCCTTCCCGGGGCCGGTGTGCACCAGGGTCAGCGGCCGGTTGCGGCGCTGGCGTGTGGTGAGCCCGTCGTCGGGCACGGTGGTCGGCTGTCCCTGCGGCATCAGGCCGCCCTCCTCGAAGTGGTCCGGGCACCGGTCCCGGATCCGGTCGACACGTCCTTCACAAGCCCTGCGATGCTCTCGGCGCGCAAGTCGTCCAACGTGACCGCGGTGCCGCCGAGATGGCGCGCCAGGTCACCGGCGAGCCCCAGCCGTACCGGCCCCGACTCGCAGTCCACGACGATGGACGCGATGCCTTCGGCCTCGTGCAGCCTGGCAGCCCGGGCGGCCAGCGCGACCGGCTCCGGCCCGCCGGTGGCGCGCCCGTCCGTGACGACGACCAGCAGCGGGCGGCGGGAGGGATCCCGCATCCGCTCGATCCGCAGAACGTCATGGGCCTTCAACAACCCGGCGCCCACCGGGGTCCGCCCTCCGGTGGGCAGTTGCTCGAGCCGGGCCGCCGCCGCGTCGACGGATGAGGTGGGCGGCAGGGCGACCTCCGCGTCCTTGCCGCGGAAGGTCACCAGACCCACCTTGTCGCGCCGCTGGTACGCGTCGAGCAGCAGCGAGAGCACCGCACCCTTCACCGCGCTCATCCGCTGACGCGCGGCCATCGATCCGGACGCGTCGACCACGAACAGCACCAGATTGCCCTCGCGCCCCTCCCTGGAGGCCTGCCGCAGATCGTCCCTGCGGACCACCAGACCGGTACCGGACCTGCCGCGGGCCCGCTGATGCGGCGCGGCGGCCTGCACCGTCGCCGCCAGATGCAGCTTGGTGAGCGCCCCTCGGGGCCTGGTGGCCCCGGTGGTCCTGCCGTGCTCGGTACGCGCCCGGGAGCGGCGTCCGGCCGCGCCCTCCCCGAGCCCGGGCACGCTCATCATCTTCGTCCTGAACGGCTCGGCCGCCCTGGCGGCCGGCTGCTCTCCGCCCCGGCTGCCCGGCGGATCTGCCGTCTCCCCGGAACCGGCGGGGCTTTCGGAGCCGCCGGAGCCTTCGGAGTTGTCCGAGTGCCGGCCCGGGTCGCCGGACTCGGGCGTGTCGCCGGCACCGCCGTCGCTCTCCGGCGGCGTGCCGGGCCCGTCCTGCGGAGGACTTCCGCCCCCATCGGGCCCGCCGGGGTCGGGATCGTCGTCGCTGTCCCCTCCGAACTCCCTGAGCGTGTCGTCGAGCTTGTCCTCGTCGAGTCCCGGCGCGTCGAACGGGTTCCGCCTGCGCCGGTGCGGCAGCGCGAGCAGCGCGGCCTGCCGTACGTCGTCCGCTGTGACGTCGCTGCGCCCCGCCCAGGCGGCCAGTGCGCTCGCGGTACGGGCCATCACGATGTCGGCCCGCATACCGTCCACCTCGAAGGCCGCGCAGGTCGCCGCGATCTGCAGCAGCGCGGGGTCGCCGAGACGGACGGCCGGCAGCAGCGCCCGTGCCGCCTCGATGCGCTCGCGCAACGCGCCTTCCTCCTCGGCCCACTTGGCGGCGAAGGCCGCGGGGTCGTCGTCGTACGCCAGACGCCGCCTGACCACCTCGACCCGCTGTTCGGGCTCCCGCGATGCGGCGACCTCCACGGTCAGTCCGAAGCGGTCCAGCAACTGCGGCCGCAGCTCACCCTCTTCCGGGTTCATGGTTCCGACCAGCAGGAAGCGGGCGGCGTGGCGTACCGACACACCCTCGCGCTCGACGTACGAAGCCCCCATGGCGGCCGCGTCGAGCAGCAGGTCCACCAGGTGGTCGTGCAGCAGATTGACCTCGTCGACGTAGAGGATCCCGCGGTGTGCGTCCGCGAGCAGCCCCGGCTCGAAGGCCTTCACCCCCTCGGCGAGCGCCCGTTCGATGTCCAGGGCTCCGACCAGCCGGTCCTCGGAGGCCCCGACGGGCAGTTCGACCATGCGCGCGTCCCGCGACACGCCCGCAGCCTCGTCCGCAGCACTGTGCGGCCCGTCGGGACACGCCGGGTCGGGGGCCACCGGATCGCAGGAGAAGCGACAGCCCGCGACGACGGCGACATCGGGCAGCAGGGCCGAAAGGGCCCGGACGGCTGTCGACTTGGCGGTGCCCTTCTCTCCTCGGACCAGTACACCGCCCACGGCGGGGGACACCGCGTTGAGCAGCAGCCCGAGCCGCAGGTCGTCCATCCCGACTATCGCGGTGAACGGATAGGGGGTGGTCATGAGGGGATCACTCCTTCTGGGGGACGGACGGACGGGCGGACGGCGGCAGACTGCCGGCCGGTGCGCGGCAGCGGCGGGGTGCCATTCAGCGGGGCGCTCATGGCGCTCCGGGTGCGATGAAGGGAAGTCCTGCCGGGGCGCCCGACTCGATGAGGGCGAGCAGCCCTTCGGTGTCGGCGTGCTCCTCGATGAGGTCGCCCAGACGGTCCAGCTGGTTCTCGCGGAGCATCCCGAAGCTGGTGTCCGGGGCCGGTACGAAGCGACGCCCCGCAGCCCGGGCCACTTCCCGCAGGAAGGCGCGCCGGAAGCCGTCGCTCTCCAGTGAGCCGTGCCAGTGCGTGCCCCAGACAGAACCGGTGCGGCAGCCGTCCAGGAAGGTTTGGCCGCCCAGCACTTCGGCGACACCGTGATGGATCTCGTAGCCCTCGACGCGCTCGCCCAGGGCCTCGCCGACGGGCCTGGCGAGCGTCTTCTCCGCGGCGAACCTGACGCGTACCGGAAGCAGCCCGAGGGCGTCCACGGCTCCGGCCCGCGACTCGATCTCGTCCTCGATGTGCTCACCGAGGAGCTGGAAGCCACCGCAGATCCCCAGGACCGGGCGACCCTCGGCGGCACGCCGGGCCAGCGCGTCGGCAAGTCCGCGCCGGCGCAGCCACTCCAGTGCGCGCACGGTGCCACGGGTCCCCGGCACGATCACCAGGTCCGCGTCGACCAGTTCTTCGGCCCGGTCCACGAAACGCACCACGACACCGGGCTCGGCCGCCAGGGCGTCCACATCGGTGAAGTTCGACATCAGCGGTACGGCGCAGACCGCGACCCGCAGCACGTCCTCCCCGTACGGAGGGGCGACCGCGGACTCGCGCACGGCGCCCCGCATCGACACGTGCAGCCCGTCCTCCTCGTCGATGCCGAGACCGTGCGTGAACGGCAGTACGCCGTAGGTGCGCCGCCCGGTGAGCCCGTGCAGCATGTCGAGTCCCGGTTCGAGCAGTGACGCGTCGCCGCGGAACTTGTTGACGATGTACCCGGCGACCAGTGCCTGGTCCTCGGCGCTGAGCAGCGCCGTGGTGCCGAAGAACGAGGCGAACACACCACCGCGGTCGATGTCGCCCACCACCACCACGGGGAACCGCGCCGCCCGCGCTATGCCCATGTTGACGATGTCCGTACGGCGCAGATTGATCTCGGCAGGACTGCCGGCTCCCTCACAGATCACGGCGTCATATGTGCCCCGGAGCTGAGCCAGACAGTCCGTGACAGTCCCCAGCAGTGCTTCCTGACGCCCCTGGTACCGCGCCGGCCCACCGGACGGCCCCTGCGGCACGCCGAAGAATCCGCGCGCACTCATCTCGCCCACCGGCCTGCCCAGCAGCACCACTTGGCTCGACTTGTCACTGCCCGGTTTGAGCAGAACCGGGTTCATCAGCGCCGAAGGTTCCACCCTGGCGGCCTGCGCCTGCATCGCCTGCGCCCGCCCGATCTCCGCGCCCTCGCGTGTCACGAAGGAATTCAGCGACATGTTCTGTGCCTTGAACGGTGCGACCTTCACCCCGCGGCGCACCAGCCACCGGCAGATGCCCGCGGTCACCACACTCTTCCCGGCATCCGAAGTGGTTCCGGCGACCAGCAGTCCGCCACTCATCCGCGCACCTTTCTCACCACAAGGGCCGCCGCGAGTGCGAGCAGTCCCACCCGGCGCGACAGCCGCACCGCTCGGTCGATGTCGCCCACTGCGACGGGCCTGCCGCCGCCGTTGAGCACCGCCCGGTGCTCGATCCGGCCGCTGTACGCGAGTGTGCCGCCGAGCCGGACGCCCAGCGCCCCCGCGAACGAGGCCTCCACCGGGCCCGCGTTGGGGCTCGGATGCCCGCCCGCGTCCTCGCGCCAGGCGCGTGCCGCCGCCCGCGGGTCGCCTCCGGCGAGCACCGCGAGCACGGCGGTCAGCCGGGCCCCCGGCCAGCCGGCCAGATCGTCGAGCCGCGCCGAGGCCCAGCCGTACCGCAGGTACCGGGGCGACTTGTGTCCGACCATGGCGTCGAGGGTGTTCACCGCACGGAAACCGGCCAGCCCGGGCACCCCGCACAGGGCACCCCAGACGAGTGCGCCCACCACGGCGTCCGATGTGTTCTCGGCGACGGACTCCACCACCGCGCGCGCCAGTTGCTGTTCGTCGAGAGCCTGCGGGTCCCGCCCGCACAGATGCGGTAGCCGCTCCCTGGCCGCTTCGATGTCCCCCGCGGCCAGCGCCTCGCCGATCGCGCGCGCTTCCCGCCCCAGTGAGGTCCCGCCGATGACCGCCCAGGTGGTGGCGGCGGTCAGCGCGATGCCCGCACCCGGGTTCCCGCGTACGGCCCGCCCGGCAAGCACCGCGGCGCTCACCGCGGCTCCGGCGCAGACCAGGGTGTGCAGTGCCCCCCAGCCCCGGTGGTCGCGCCACAGCCGCCGCTCCACAGCGGCCGCGGCCCGCCCGAAAGCGGCGACGGGGTGTCCGCGGCGCGGGTCCGCGAGGATCAGGTCCCCGACAAGGCCGGCGGTGGCGCCGTACACGAATACACGCTCGGCACGCATGGCGTCAGCAGGCCGATACGCCTCGGCGGACCTTCGCGACGGTGGTACTCGGAGGATCGGGCAGCAGGCAGCCGCGCATGGCGATAGGTCCTCACTCAGGGTGTCCGCGCCCTGGTTCGACGTGTCCGGCGGTGAGAGTTCCTGGCTCCCGGGGGGTGCCCCCCGATGACAGTGGCGGGACCGCGCCGGATTCGCACCGGGCTTCCTCTCCTGCCGCCGTATTGGCCTCGGCAGTCCACCACGCGCCGCGAACAGCCGTCAACTCACCCTTGACCTGCGGCGAGGGACTGTGCTGAGGCCCACAGCGGTCCGCCCCGCGTCCGGCCGTGGAGAGCCGGACGCGGGGCGGACCGCTGTGGGGTACGGGGATCAGGCCACGATCAGATAGATCCCGTAGGCGACGGCCGCCGCGCAGAGCGCGAAACAGAGGTAGGCGCCGGAGCGGGCCGCGACGGCCGGTCGGGAAGCGGTGTGAGCCGCCCCCTCCGGCGCGGATCTGCCGGCGAGAGCCACCACCCCGAGGGTGAACAGGCCCACCAGCCCCACGGTGGACACGAGGCTGACGCCGAAGACGGTGCCGAGAGCTGCCCAGTCGATGTTCATGCTGCGGGTGTCCTTCTGCTTCAGACCGTGGCCGGTCGGGTCGGCTCCGGTGCGGCGCCTCCCGGTGCGGGGATGGTGGTCCAGAGACCTTCGGCGGCCGATCCGGCCGGAGGCGGGGTGACGGCGGCGACAGCGGTGGTCACCACACCGGCCGGCTCGTCGGGGGTGACGCTGTGGACGCCGACGGGCTTACGGCGGGAGAGCGACCAGATGACGCCGGATCCGGCGACGAGCAGCACCGCGACGGCGCCGACCCCCCAGGGGCCACGGCCGGTCAGATACTCGGCGCCCGCGCCGACCAGTGCGGCGGCCGGCAGGGTCAGGCCCCAGGCGATGAACATCCTGGTCGCGGTGGACCAGCGCACGACGCCGCCCTTGCGGCCGACACCCGCGCCCATCACGGCGCCGGAGCAGACCTGGGTGGTGGAGAGCGAGAAGCCGAGGTGGGAGGAGGCCAGGATCACGGTCGCGGCACCGGTCTGGGCGGCGAAGCCCTGCTGCGGCCTGAGCTCGGTGAGGCCCTTGCCCATGGTGCGGATGATGCGCCAGCCGCCCAGGTAGGTGCCGAGAGCAATGGCCGTTCCGGCGGAGACGATGACCCAGAGCGGAGGGTTCGAGCCGGGGGCGATCACATTGCCGGTGACCAGCGCCAGGGTGATGACACCCATGGTCTTCTGCGCGTCGTTGGTTCCGTGCGCGAGGGAGACAAGTCCGGCGGACGCGATCTGTCCGGCGCGGTAGCCCTTGGCCGTGGCCTTCTCGTCCGCACGGCGGCCGACGCGGTACGTCAGCCTGGTGGCGAGCAGGGCAGCGAGACCGGCGACGACCGGCGCGGCCACCGCGGGAAGCAGCACCTTGGTGATGATCACGTCCCCGTTGACCCCGGAGGATCCGACCGACATCAGTGTGGCGCCGATGAGGCCGCCGAAGAGCGCATGGGAGGAACTCGACGGCAGGCCGAGAAGCCAGGTCAGCAGATTCCACAGGATGGCGCCGACGAGCGCCGCGAAGATCACTTCAGTGGTGATGCCCTGTTCGTTGATGATCCCGCCGGAGATCGTCTTTGCGACCTCGACCGACAGGAACGCCCCGACGAGGTTGAGCACGGCGGACATCGCCACCGCGGTCTTTGGTTTGAGAGCACCGGTCGAGATGGTCGTCGCCATCGCGTTGGCCGTGTCGTGGAAACCGTTCGTGAAGTCGAACACGAGAGCGGTAATGATCACGATCCCAAGGAGCAGGGTCAAGTGTTCCATTTACCTGGGCAATCGCTCGAGGTCATTGACGCACCGAACGTAGGCAACCTGAGTGAACGGAAGATGAACTGAGGCGGGCGCTGTGGTGACTCTGTCCGGTCGGCGCGGTTCCGGTTCCGGTCACCGGCACCCGGTGCGCAGCGGAGTCTGCCGCGTGCCGTGTGGCGCTGTGGGCGGGCCTGGCATCATCGCCGGATGACCGACCGCGACAGCACACCGACCGCAATCGCCCGGGCCTGGCACGACCTGGTCGCCACCGCCCGCAGATCGGCGGCGGAGGGCCTGGTCGTCGGCACATCGGGGAACGTGTCGGTACGCACCGGTGATCTGGTGCTCGTCACCCCCAGCGGGGTCCCCTACGACAGGCTCGGCCCCGAGGACACCGTCGCGGTGGACCTGGAGGGCCGCCAGGTGGCCGGCGAGCTGAAACCGACCAGTGAACTGCCGCTGCACCTGGCGGTCTACCGGCACACCGGGGCGTCCGCCGTGGTCCACACCCACGCCGTGCACGCGACGGCTGTCTCCACTCTGGTCCCTGAGCTGCCGGTCATCCACTACATGACCGCGGCGCTCGGCGGCCCGGTACGGGTCGCTCCCTACGCGCTGTACGGAACGGACGAGCTGGCCCGGAACATGCTCGCGGCGCTGGAGGGCCGCACCGGCTGTCTCCTGCGCAACCACGGCACGGTGACCGTCGGCGGTTCCCTCGACCAGGCCTACGACCGCACGGCCCAGCTGGAGTGGATGTGCAGGCTCTGGCTCACCGCGAGCTCGGTTCCCGGCCGGACCCCCTCGCTGCTCTCCGCCGCCGAACTGGCCGAGGTGGGCGAGAAGCTCCGGGGTTACGGACAGGGGTAGCGGGGCGGCCGCCGACGACCCCCTCCCGGAGGCCCGGGGTACCCGGGGCCGGCCCTTTTGCTGCCGCCCACTGGCCCTCGCGCCCGGGTGAGCCGACACTGGGACAGTGCGCCCGGCTATAGCGACGGCAACGGCCGTCACCTCCCTGATCGGTGTCGGCGCGGCTGCGGTCGCCGCCGGCCGGTACGCCGGCGACGTCGCTCTCAAGACGTCGCACGGCCGGCCGCTGCCCACCGAGCCCCGCCTCTCGGTCCACGCCACGGCACCCGGCCGCATCACTCTGACCCGCTGCCTGGCATCACTGCGCCCCGGTACCTACGGCCTCGAGGGTTTCGGGGTGCATGCCGTCGTCGGCCCCGTGCTCGACCAGGAACCGCACACCGCGGACACGGTCGTACGCCGCCTCGAACGGATCACCCACGGTTCGCCCGAGCCCGGCGACAAGGTGCGGCTGACCCCGCAGGTGTATCCCGGCGACCCCCGCTCGGCGCTCGGGATCGACTTCACCGATGTGGACATCGCCGGTGAACTCGGTTCGTGCCCTGCCTGGTTCGTGCCGGGGCCCCGCCCCACCTGGATCATCACGGTGCACGGCCTGGGTACCACCCGGGAACATCCGATGAATGTGCTGGAACTGCTGCATCAGCAGCAGTTCCCGGTGCTCGACATCACCTACCGCGGGGACGCCGGCGCCCCGGCGGCCCCCGACGGTCTCGGGCACCTCGGCGAATCGGAGTGGCGCGATCTGGACGCGGCCATCCGCTACGCCGTACGCCACGGGGCCGAGCGCGTCATCCTGCACGGCTGGTCCACCGGAGCGTCCATGGCGCTGCACGCGGCGGCGGCATCGGCGCTGCGCGACCGTATCAGCGGCCTGGTGCTCGACTCGCCCGTCCTCGACTGGGAGGCCACCCTGCGTGCCCTGGCATCGGCCCGCCGGACCCCCGCCGCTCTGCTGCCGCTCGCGGTCCGGGCCGTCCAGGGGCGGACGGGGCTGAACGGCGACCGGCTGCACGCCGCGTCGGCGCCCTCGGCGCTGCGTGTTCCCACGCTGATCTTCCACGGTCCCGGCGACCGGCTGGCGTCCTGGCAGCGCTCGCGTGAACTGGCGTCAGCGCGACCGGAGTTGGTCATTCTGCACGAGGTCGGCGATGCTCCGCACGCAGCCATGTGGAACGCGAATCCGACCGACTACGAGGAAGCCCTCCGACGTTTCCTGACGCCCTTGATGTGACACGCCCCGCGGCACCGGTGAGCCGGCGGGGGTGTCGCGCGGGTGCTCCGGGGCCGCGCCGGGGACGCCGGGGCCGGTCCCGCGATGTGCGACGGGGGGTTCCGTTTGGGCTTTCGGCCCGTCAGAGGCAAGACTGCTCCCCGTGACGTCCCGTACTCCGCGCGACTCCAGGCTCCGACTCGTCCGCCCCCGACCTCTCGTCACGGCCCGCCGTGTCGTGACCGGCGGGCCGATCCGACCCACCCCGCGCCCGCCGGAGGGCACCCCGCCCGCCGCGGAACTGGCCCGTCAGGCCAGGGCGGTCCTCGCCGACGCCGTACGGATCGCACGCTGGGCCGCGGAGGCCCGGCCGGTACAGGCAGGGGCCCTGGTCCCGCAGGCGGCCGAACAGGCCGTGCGCGCACTGGCGTTGACGCCGGAGCAGGTACGCGCGGGCTGGGACCGTGCCCGGCTCGCCGGGCTCGTCGAGCTGCACGGCGACACCGCACGCCCCGGCTGGCGGCTGCGTGCCTGGGACCGGGACGACACCGCGGTGCTGCGCGGCTGGGTCGCGCTCTTCGATGCCTGGCCGATCATTCATCCGGCCGCCGACGACGTCGCCGCCTCCGCGGTGGCCGAGGTCGTCGAGGCCGTACCGCAGGTGCTGTCCCTGCTCCAGCTCTCCGCCGGGCCGGTCACTGTGCCCGCCCTGCTCGATCTGCTGGAGCAGCGGGTGGCCGAGTTGCACGAGGAACGCTGCGAGGTGCCGTACGGCCCGCAACAGCAGCCGGCGTCCCCGGCCCCGCTCCCGGCCCTGCTGGACTGGGCCCTGCGGGGCCTGGCGGCGGTCGGCGCGCTGACGCTGGGGCGGGGCCAGGCGACTCTCACCCCGCTGGGCAACTGGGCGGTCTGGGTCAAGCTGGAACAGATCTGCGTCGCGGCCCAGAGTCCGGCGGGCAACATCGAGCAGTCGGCCGGCGCCATGCTCCGCGGCTGCGCCGGGCTGACTCCTGGGCCGGCGCGCGCCGAGTACCGCGCCTGGCTGGCCGCTCGCACCGTCGGCAGCGCGGTCACCGAACTCCTCGGTGTCGCACGGGGTGAGGACGCGCTGTTGCGCGGCCTCGCGTTCGAGGCCCTCCGGGTGGTCGGAGCACCGGCCGAGGCGGCTCTGCGGGCCGCCGCCCATGAGGTGCCGCTGCGCCCCTATGTGGTGCTCTGGCTGGCGGAGTACGAGGGTGCGGACCCCGACGACGCCCACGACGCTCTCACCCGTGCGGAGGCGACCTGGCTCTGGGTGGACACAGCGGCCGCCGTCGCCGATCACGGCGATGGCCCGCTGCTGGTGCGCCACCTGGAATCGGCAGTACAGGGCACGGTCCCCGCGCTGCTGGAAGAGGTACAGGCGGTGGGGCACCCGCGCACCGTGCAGGTACTGGTCGCCCTCGCCGCGGCGCATCCGGACCCCGCCCTGGCCAAGGCCGTCCGCAGGGCGGCCTTTCAGGTGCACACCGGGGGAGTCTGACCCGGGGGCAGCGGCGGCCGGCCTAGGCGGAGGCCCCCGGCGCATAGGTTCCGAAGGTCCAGATGTTCCCCTCGGCATCGCGGGCCATGTAGTCGCGTGACCCGTAGTCCTGGTCGGTCGGCGGCATCAGGATCTCCACCCCGTGTTCCACCGCCCGCCGGTGATGGGCGTCGGTGTCCTGGACCACGACATAGATGCCGGTGGGGCCGCCGCCCGCCATCGCCCTGGCGAAGATGCCCTCCCTGCCCCTGGAACCCAGCATCACCATGCCGTCGCCGTAGGCCAGCTCGGCGTGCATCACCTGACCGTTCTCGTCCTCGTAGACGGCCTGCTCACTGAAGCCGAACGCCTCAGTGAGCAGCCGGATGGCCGCTTTCGCGTCGTCGTAGAGAATCGCCGGACTGATGGTGGCGGCCATGCCGATCACCCTTCCACTCGACTGCTGGGCCGGACCGGTCCTGCCGGGGAGCGGCCGTTGCGGCCCGCCGTTCGCCCGACCGGTTCCAGTCTGGCACCGGGCGCCCCGGTGAGCCCTGCCGTGACACGGCTCACCGGGGGAGGACCCGGGAGGACGGCCGCGGCGGCAAATCGCTTGCGCGGCACCGTTAGACTGAGTCCCATGGCATTTCTCCTTGTGCATTAGCCGGCGTCGAAGAGTCCCCTCCGCCCGCCCTTCCGCCGTCCATACCGCCCTGGAGTTTTTCCGTGATCACCGCTTCCGGCATCGAGCTGCGTGCCGGCGCCCGCATCCTCATCGAGTCCGCCTCCTTCCGCATCGCCAAGGGCGACCGCATCGGGCTGGTCGGCCGCAACGGTGCCGGCAAGACCACGCTCACCAAGTGCCTCGCGGGTGAGGGCGTCCCCGCCGGGGGCACCATCACCCGTTCCGGCGAGGTCGGCTACCTCCCGCAGGACCCCCGCACCGGTGACCTGGACGTACTCGCGAGCGACCGCATCCTCTCCGCCCGCGACCTCGACTCCGTCCTGCGCAAGATGCGGGAGAACGAGGAGCGGATGGCGAACGGACAGGGCGCCACCCGCGAGAAGGCGATGAAGAAATACGAGCGCCTGGAGACGGAGTTCCTCACCAAGGGCGGTTACGCCGCCGAGGCCGAGGCCGCCACCATCGCCGCCGCGCTCGGCCTGCCCGACCGTGTCCTCGGCCAGCCGCTGCACACCCTCTCCGGCGGGCAGCGCCGCCGGGTGGAGCTCGCCAGGATCCTCTTCTCGGACGCCGACACCCTGCTCCTCGACGAGCCCACGAACCACCTCGACGCCGACTCGATCGCCTGGCTGCGCGAGTACCTCAAGACCTACCGCGGCGGCTTCATCGTGATCTCGCACGATGTCGAGCTGGTCGAGACAGTCGTCAACAAGGTCTTCTACCTGGACGCCAACCGCACCCAGATCGATGTGTACAACATGGGCTGGAAGCTCTACCAGCAGCAGCGCGAGGCCGACGAGAAGCGCCGCAAGCGCGAGCGCCAGAACGCCGAGAAGAAGGCCGCGTCGCTCAACTCGCAGGCCGACAAGATGCGGGCCAAGGCCACCAAGACCGTCGCCGCGCAGAACATGGCCAAGCGGGCCGACCGGCTGCTCGCCGGGCTCGAGGCCGTACGCGTCTCCGACAAGGTCGCCAAGCTCCGCTTCCCCGACCCCGCACCCTGCGGCAAGACCCCGCTGATGGCGGAGGGGCTGTCCAAGTCGTACGGCTCTCTCGAGATCTTCACCGATGTGGATCTCGCGATCGACAAGGGTTCACGTGTCGTCATCCTGGGCCTCAACGGTGCGGGCAAGACGACCCTGCTGCGGCTGCTGGCCGGGGCCGAGAAGCCGGACACCGGCTCGGTGCTCGAGGGACACGGTCTGAAGATGGGCTACTACGCCCAGGAGCACGAGACACTCGACCCCAAGCGCACGGTGCTGGAGAACATGCGCTCGTCCGCGCCGGACCTCGATCTGGTCCAGGTCCGCAAGACGCTCGGTTCGTTCCTCTTCTCCGGTGACGATGTCGACAAGCCCGCCGGGGTGCTCTCCGGTGGCGAGAAGACCCGCCTGGCGCTGGCGACACTGGTCGTCTCGTCGGCGAACGTGCTGCTCCTCGACGAGCCCACCAACAACCTCGACCCGGCGAGCCGCGAGGAGATCCTCGGCGCGCTGCGCACCTACAAGGGCGCGGTCATCCTGGTCACCCACGACGAGGGCGCGGTCCACGCGCTGGAGCCGGAGCGGATCATTCTGCTGCCGGACGGTGTCGAGGACCTCTGGGGCCCGGACTACGCGGATCTCGTCGCGCTCGCCTGATCCACTTCGGATAGATCATTCGGCCTACGGGTGATCCATCATCTGAGTGAGTCGCTCTCGTACTCCGGCGTGTCATGCACCGGCTCTCCGGCCCCGTGGTCGCCGACGAGCCGGTGTTGTCAGTAGGCCGTCCTACCCACGCTGACCAGGCGTTTTCGGTCCGGAGCAGGGTCGGCTGACGGGCCAGGGGATCCGGAACATCGAAATCCGGCCCCGATAGTGACCCTGGACACACACATCCCCGTGCCAACGGACCTTGCCGAATGGGTGGCCAGGAAGCCGGGTAGGGGTGATCATGAGAGTCCAGAGCGCACTTCCTTGAGGAGGCACGGGTGGCCGAGACTCTGAAGAAGGGCAGCCGGGTAACCGGCGCCGCGCGCGACAAGCTCGCGGCAGACCTGAAGAAGAAATACGACTCCGGTGCGAGCATCCGGGCGCTGGCCGAAGAGACCGGTCGCTCCTACGGATTCGTCCACCGGATGCTCAGTGAGTCCGGAGTGACGCTGCGAGGACGCGGCGGAGCGACACGGGGCAAGAAGGCCGCATCGGCCTGACAGGCCCCTGCTCCGGGGATCACCGGTTCCTGACGGTGACCACCCGGTCGGCCGATGGGCCGGCAGGGTGGTTACTGTGCAGTCACTTAACTGTCTGCACCGAACCGGAGACTCCCATGACCTCGCTCGACTACGTGCTCGACAAGGACGGCGTACGGCTCACCGTCGAGGACGCGGTTGCCACGGTGACCCTGACCAACCCTGACAAGCGCAACGCCCAGTCTCCCGCTCTGTGGCGGGCGTTGACGGAAGCAGGACGGTCGCTGCCGGGTACCGTCCGCGTCGTCGTGCTGCGCGGCGAAGGCAAGTCCTTCTCCGCGGGCCTGGACAGGCAGGCGTTCACGCCTGAGGGCTTCGACGGCGAGCCGTCCTTCCTCGATCTGGCGCGCGGTGAGGACGCCGAGCTCGATGCGGTCATCGCCGAGTACCAGGAGGGGTTCACCTGGTGGCGCCGGCCCGACCTGATCACGATCGCCGCCGTCCAGGGCCATGCGATCGGCGCCGGATTCCAGCTCGCCCTCGCCTGTGACCTGCGGGTTGTCGCCGAGGACGTGCAGTTCGCCATGCGCGAGACCAGTCTCGGGCTCGTCCCCGACCTCACCGGAACACATCCCCTGGTGGGCCTCGTCGGATACGCCCGTGCGCTGGAGATCTGCGCCACCGGCCGCTATGTCCACGCCGACGAGGCGGTGCGCACCGGGCTTGCGAACCTCGCCGTGCCCGCCGCGGAACTCGACAGCGCGGTCTCGGACCTGGCTGCCGCTCTCCTCGCAGCCCCGCGGGACGCGGTGATCGAGACCAAGGCACTGCTGCGCGGCGCGTCGGAGCGTACGTACGAGGACCAGCGGGTGGCCGAGCGGGCGGCACAGGCCCGCCGGCTGCGGGACCTCGCGGGCCTCTCCGACTGAGGGCCCGGCTCCGGCCGCCCTGGTCACACGGAGCGCCGGCCCGGCTACGACACCCGCTGGGCGCGGTGCTTGGCCGCGTGCAGCCGGACCTCGGCGGGAAGCTCGGCCAGGCCCGCCGAATCGCGGGCATGCGCCAGCGCGCCGGTGGTGAGCTCCGCGAGGGTGGCCGTCGGCTGGGCGTGCGCCTCGAGGACCAGTCTCATCCGGGCCTCGGGCGCGGTCCGCCGGCCCCGCAGCGCGGCGCGCGCCCGGTCCACGCCGTGCAGGGACTCCGCCTCGCTCGACAGCACGTTCTCCAGCGCCCGGCCCCTCACCAGCGCCCCCTCTCCGTCACCGCTGTCCACCAGCACCTCGGAGAGACGCGAGCGGTGCAGCTGGGAGAGCAGCCACCACAGGGAGAGCAGGAGGACGATCGCGAGCGCCGCGATGACCACGGGCCACCACCACCCCTCGTCCCGCCATCTGTCCCGGCCCCGCACGCTCAGCAGGACGTCGTGCCGGCCGTCGAAGGGCCACCACGAGGGGACCGGGAGACCGAGCCCCGACGCCAGCACGGCACCGCCGATGGCGAGCAGCACCAGACCCGCCGCGCCCAGCAGTACCCGGTTGACCGACTTCAGCATCGAGCCCTTCACCCCTTCCTGGCAGGACGGCGGACATGCACCGAGAGCCGGGGCGCCGTCGCCAGTCCCAGCTCGGTGATCCCCGCGCGCAGCGCGGTGTCCAGATCGGTCCGTACGTCGTCGAGTTCACGGAAATGCGAGCGGGCCCGCGCGGCGACCCTGGAGCGCTTCATCCGGACCTGCACGGACTGCACGCCTGGTACCTCCATGGCCCGGTCGCGCAGCACCAGAGCGGCGGCGTCCCTTTCGAGTCCGGCCCTGACCTGTGGGTTCTCCCGTCGCATCGGCAGCACCGAGCGCAGCCCCGGGGTGACGGCGAGAACGATCAGCCACAGCCCGACGGCCATCGCGGCTGCCGCGCCCACCTCGATCCAGATGTTGTCCAGCGGACGGGTCGCGAGCTCGTCGGCGAGCACCCGGCGCCAGTGCATCGCGGGGCGCCCGGCACGTACCGACGCGACGTCGTAGAGCAGCAGGCCCGAAGCCCCGACCACCACCAGTGCGAGCAGCGTGGCCGGGGTGCGGCGCGCCGACCAGAAACGCTTCGCGCGTCCGGCGGGGGCCGCCGGACGGTGGCCCGGCGCGGACCCGGACCTGCCGGACTGCGCATCGGGCGCCCGCTCGGCGACCGGCGGGCCCTGAGTGTTCTCGGGTTCGTTCATCGGGCCCTTCCCCGGTCGGCGCGGGCGGTGTGCGCGGAGTGCAGCCGTTCGACCTGAACCGCCACCTCGGGCACCTCCATGCCCGCGAGCGTCTGGACCCGGCGCTTGACCTGTCGGCGTACGGCGGCGCACTGGGCTCCGATGTCGGACGGATAGCCGAGCTCCACACTGATGCGCACCCGCGCCCGCGACTCGTGCACCGTGACGGCGGCGTGCGGGGCGGAGCCGTCACCGGGCACTGCACCGATCGCTTCCCGTGCCGCCTGCGCGGCGATCTTGGACACCACCCGGTCGGCGATCCGGGTCGACCCGCGCTCCGAAGGCGCCACGTGAGCGGTCATCGCCGCCCGCCGCGGTGGTCGCGGCCGCGGAACACGTCTCCGGCTTCGAGGTCACCGTCGAGGAACTTGCCTCCGATGAAGCCGACCGCTCCGAGGGCGGCCACCAGCAGAAATGCTCCGAAGCCGCCGAAGTAGCCGGCGAAGCCAAGCGCCATACCGGCCAACAGGCCGACCACAGCCATACTCATTGAGAGCTCCTAAGCGGAAGGTACCGGTCTACTGAAGGCGGGACTCCGGCTCCTCGTCGTCCTCCTCGTCGGGCAGCTTCACATCGCTGACGGCGATGTTGACCTCGACGACCTCCAGACCCGTCATACGTTCCACCGCCGAGATGACGTTCTCGCGCACATCGCGTGCGACATCCGCGATGGAGACCCCGTAGTCCACGACGATCTCCAGATCGAGCGCGGTCTGGACCTCGCCGACCTCGGCCTTCACCCCGCGCGAGACGGATTTGCCGCTGCCGGGCACCCGGTCCCGCATCGCGCCGAAGGTGCGGGAGATCCCGCTGCCCATCGCGTGGACGCCGACGACATCGCGGGCAGCGAGGCCGGCGATCTTCTCCACCACTCCGTCGGCGATGGTGGTGCGCCCGCGTGAAGCGGGGCTCCCGCCGCCGCGCTTGCTGATATCGGACCTTCGCGGCTCCTGGCCGGCCGGACGGCTTCCCGAGTCGTCGGGCGGGTTCTGCTGCGTCATGTCACTCATCGCCATATGTCCCTTTCGAGCGAAAGCGGATTTCATCGCCCACGTTATGTGTGCTTGCCCCGTTCCGCGCCGGGGATACGGCAGGGTGGGTGCATGACGGGCGACGCGAACGACGGGTGGGCACGCGCGGTACGCAGCCGGCTCGGTCTCGGCAGGCTGCTGCCCCTGGGCGGCGCGGCGGACGGTTCATGGATCGCCGAAAAAGCGGCGGCGGCTGTGCTGATGCGGGCGGCGGAGAATGTTCCGGGACTGGTGCTGCATCAGGTGCGGCTGGCCCCTGCCGACCCCGAATTCCACGCCGAGCCACTGGTTCCGTCACCACCGGGCGCGCTGCCGCCGGGTCCGCTGCGCATCGAGGCGGAGGCGGCAGGCCTGGCGGGCGCGGATTCCATCCCGGCCGCCGCGGAGCGGCTGCGCGGCGTGCTGGTGCCGTTCTGCGCGGACCGGATCGGCCTCCTGGTCACTGGGATGGACGTACGGGTGACAGGGCTGCTCGAAGCGGTGCCGTATCGGCCCCGGCCGGTTGCGCCGGACAGGGGAACCACCGCGGTGCGGGGGCCCGCTGCGGAGGCGGCGGCCGCGGTGCCCGGGGTCGCCTCACTCACCGGTGTGCTGGGGGCACCCGTGCACACGGCCGCGGGCCATGTGCGGGTGGAGATCGCGGTGGCGGCGGGCCACCGGGCGCTGAGCGTGGCACTGGCGGTGCGGGCCGCGGTGGCCGGGGCGGCCCAGGGGGAGTCGTCGGTTGGGGTGCTGGTCACCACGGTGGAGCTCCCCTGAGCCCGCCCCCTGACGGGCCCGGGGCGTTCCGCCCGTGCGCTCCTCGGCTCAGAAGCCGTGCCGGAAACCGCCGTCCACCGGCAGCATCACACCCGTCACGTAGGACGCGCCGGGTGACATCAGAAACGCTGCGGCCCGGCCGAACTCATCGGGTGTGCCGTACCGTCCCAGCGGCACCCGTGCCTCGCTCTTCGAGCGTGCGGCCTCGGGGTCGCCGCCCAGGGCGTCGAGTTGCCTCACCCGATCCGTGTCGATACGGCCGGGCAGCAGGCCGACCACCCGGATACCGCGCGGGGCGACCTCGTTGGCGAGCGACTTCGCGAAGCCGGCCAGGCCGGGGCGGAGGCCGTTGGAGATCGTCAAGCCGGGGATGGGCTCATGGACCGAACCGGAGAGCACAAAACCGATGACACCGCCGTCGGAGAGTTCGGCCGCCGCCGCCCGGGCCAGCCGCACCGCGCCGAGGAAGACCGATTCGAAAGCCGTCTGCCACTGGTCGTCGGTGGCGGAGGCCGCGGAGCCGGGGGCCGGGCCGCCGACGCTGATGAGGATGCCGTCGAACCGCCCGAAGTGTTCGCGTGCGGTGGCGATGAGCCGGGCGGCCGTGCCGGGGTCGGCGTTGTCGGCGGCGACACCGAGCACATCGGAGCCGAGCTCCGCCGCGGCCGCCTCGGCGGTCTTCGCGTCCCGTCCGGTGATGACGATCTTCGCTCCGTCGGATGCCAGTTCACGCGCGGAGGCGTGGCCCAGCCCCCTGGTGGCTCCGGTGACGATGTAGACGCGGTCCTTCAGTCCAAGATCCATGGGTCCTATCCTGCATCCTGCTGCCTCGGTCCCGTCCCGCGGGCCAGCGCGAGAGCGGTGTTCACCAGTCCGATGTGGCTGAAGGCCTGCGGGAAGTTGCCCAGTTGCCGTCCTGCCACCGGGTCGTACTCCTCCGACAGCAGCCCCACGTCGTTGCGGAGCGTCAGCAGCCGCTCGAAGAGGGCCTCCGCCTCCTCGACACGGCCGATCAGCCGCAAGGAGTCGGCCAGCCAGAACGAGCAGACGATGAAGGTGCCCTCGTCGCCGGGCAGGCCGTCGACCGCGGGGCCCCCGGTGCTGTAACGGCGTACCAGACCGTCACGGCTGAGCTCCGCACGTACCGCGTCGACCGTGCCCGCGACCCGGGGATCGTCCGGAGGGAGAAAGCCGACCTGGGGGATGAGCAGTGTCGCGGCGTCAAGCTCCGTGGAGCCGTAGGACTGGGTGAACGTGTTGCGCTCCGGGTCGTATCCCTTCTCGCACACCTCGCGGTGCACCTCGTCGCGCATCCTGCGCCACCGCTCCACGTCTCCGCGGAGCTTCGGGTCGCTCTCCAGCGTGCGCACGGCCCGGTCGGCGGCCACCCAGGCCATCACCTTGGAGTGCACGAAGTGGCGGCGGGGTCCGCGCACCTCCCAGAGCCCCTCGTCCGGCTCGCGCCAGCGCGACTCGAGGAAGCCGAGGAGACTGAGCTGGAGGTTCCAGGCGTGCGCCTCGCCGGCCAGCCCTGCTGTCGCGGCGAGGTGCAGCGAGTCCATGACCTCGCCGTACACATCGAGCTGGAGCTGGTCGACAGCGCCGTTGCCGATCCGTACCGGTGCGGAGTCCTCATGGCCGCGCAGCCAGACCAGTTCGGCCTCGGGCAGTCTTCGCTCGCCCGCCAGTCCGTACATGATCTGCAGATCGCCCGGGTTGCCCGCCACCGCACGCAGCAGCCAGTCCCGCCAGGCCGCCGCTTCGTCCACATAGCCGCAGGCGAGCAGCGCACCCAGGGTCAGTGTGGAGTCGCGCAGCCAGCAGAACCGGTAGTCCCAGTTGCGCACGCCGCCGATCTCCTCGGGGAGCGAGGTGGTCGGTGCGGCAACGATTCCGCCGGTCGGCCGGTAGGTGAGCGCCTTGAGGGTGATCAGCGAACGGATCACGGCGTCGCGGTGGGGTCCTTCGTACTGGCAGCGTGCCGACCACTCGTGCCAGTCGGTCAGCGAGTTCTCCAGCGCCTCGTACGGATCGACGAGGTCGGGCCGCGGCTCGTGCGAGGGGTGCCAGGTCATCACGAACGCCACCTTCTCGCCCTCGGCGACCGTGAAGGTGGAACAGGTGGAGAAATGCTGACCCCAGGTCTTCACCTGCGGCTCGCTGCGCAGCCACACCGAGTCGGGGCCCGCCACTGCGACACGATGGCCGTTCGTGCGGCGCATCCACGGCACCACGGATCCGTAGTCGAACCGCAGCCGGAGCGTGCCGGCCATGGCCACCTCGCCCGAGACGCCCTCCACGATCCGCACGATGTCCGGAGCCGTGTCCCGCTGCGGCATGAAGTCGGTGACCTTGACCGTGCCGCTCGGGGTCTCCCAGACGGACTCCAGGACCAGGGAGTCCCCGACGTAGCCGCGCCGGGTGCAGTCGCCGCCCTCCGCCGGCCCGAGGATCCAGTGGCCGTTGTCGTCGTCCCCGAGCAGGGCGGCGAAGCAGGCTCCGGAGTCGAAGCGGGGCAGGCACAGCCAGTCTATGGAGCCGTCCTTGCCCACCAGGGCCGCTGTCTGCAGGTCGCCGATGAGGGCGTAGTCCTCGATGCGTTGCGTCACGCTCTGGCGTCTTCCCTTGAGCGGGCCGTGTTAAGCAGCCACGGGGGTGTGCTCCGGTACGGCCGCCGATGCCGATGCTGTCCGGTCGCGCTTCTCGCGGCGTACCAGCACCACCCATCCGACGGGCACTCCGGCGGTGAAGAGCCACCACTGCACGGCGTAGGCCATATGCGGGCCGATATCGCTGTGCTCCGGTGTCGGGATGAGTTCGGGGGTGTCGCCCTTCGGCTCGGGCGCGGTCTGCTCGATGTAGCCGCCGAGCACCGGCTTGCCCAGTGCCTTCGCCTGCTGGGCGCTGTTGATCAGCATCACCTGGTGGGGCGGCAGCCCGCTCACGTCCTTGATGCCGCTGTCCGCCGTCGTCTGATCGGCCATCAGCCGTCCGGTCACCGTCAGCCTGCCCCTCGGTGCTGCCGGGATTCTGGGCAGAGTGATCTGGCTGCCGTTGTCCGGGATCCAGCCGCGGTTGATCAGCACCCGCTTGCCGTTGTCCAGGACGAAGGGGGTCAGGACGTGGTAACCGACCGTGCCGTCCGCCGAGGTCCTGCGCCGCACGACGACCTGGTCGGCGGTGTCGAAGGTGCCGGTGGCGGTGACCTGACGCCAGTACTGGGAGTGCGGAACCGTGTGCCCGGGGGAGGTCAGCTCGTCGACCGGAACCGGCTTGGCCCTGAGGTTCTCGGCGATCAGCGCGTTCTGCGCGACCTTGTGCTCGTGGCGGTGCAGCTGCCAGAAGCCCAGCTTGATCATCGTCGGCATCAGGACGAGTGCGACAAGGGTGAGAATCACCCACTGCCGGGTCAACAGGAAGCGGTACACGCCTTTGACGGTACCTGGCATGAAATGGCCCCCGGACGGGGGGTCCTCCCGGGGGCGGGCCTTGAACGCGGACCCTGCGGCCTGTCAGACCTTGTCGACGATGCCCACCTTCCCCTCCGCGCGGGCGCAGTGGCCGCCGCAGAACCACTGCCCGTCGACCTCCACGCCCTGCCCGATCACCCGGACACGGCAGTGCTCGCAGATGGGCGCCATCCGGTGAATGGCGCAGGAGAAGCAGTCGAAGACATGCACAGCGCCCTGCGCGTGCACCTCGAAGGACATGCCGTAGTCGTTTCCGCATACCTCGCAACGTGCCATGCGCCACAGGGTGGAACCCGGGGACGGCGAGGGCGAGGGAGTGATGGGCGAGTCGTCCCTCAATCACCCGTCTGCGGGACCGGTACGACGTCCCGCAGCAACTGGGTGAACGCGGCCTCGTCGACGACCGGGGTACCGAAGGACTTGGCCTTCACGGTCTTGGAGGTCGCCGAGTCGGGGTCGTTGGTGACGAGCAGGCTGGTCAGCCGGGAGAGGCTGGTCGCCACATGCAGCCCGGCATCGGCGGCGCGGTCCTCCAGCAGTTCACGGTCCACCGATGTGTCACCCGAAAAGGCGACCCGCATGCCCTGGGCGAGCGGTTTGCCCGGCTCGTACCGTCCCGGGTTCGGGTAGGGGCAGGCCGGCCGTTTCCGGGACGGGCGCCAGCTGGTCTGGCGGTAGGAGGCCTGGTAGCCGACCCGAGGCGTCGCCGGTGCGTCCGACCACTCGGTGAGCGGCCGGCACTCCAGGAGCGGCAGCCGCACCCCGTCCCGGGCCGCGGCGTGCAGGCTCGGCCGGAACGCCTCGGCGAGCACCCGTGCGTCGTCCAGGGCGTGGTGGGCCCGCTGCTGTACGACGCCGAAGTGCGCGGCGAGCGACTCCAGTTTGTGGTTGGGCAGCGGCAGCGCCAGTTCCTTGGAGAGTGCGATGGTGCACAGCCGCTGACGGACCGGCGCGACGCGTTCGGCACGGGCGTACTCCCTGGCGATCATCTGCCAGTCGAAGATGGCGTTGTGCGCGACCAGCACCCGTCCGTCGAGCCGTGTGGCGAACTCCGCGGCCACCTCCGGGAAGAGCGGGGCGCCCTCGAGTACATCGCTGGTCAGACCGTGGATCCAGACGGGGCCGGGGTCCCGCTCGGGATTGACCAGTGTGTACCAGTGGTCCTCGACGTTCCCCCGGCCGTCCAGCCGGTACACGGCGGCGGAGATTATCCGGTCGTCACGGGCGAGCCCGGTGGTCTCCACGTCGACGACCGCGTACCCCTGCGGATACGCGGCCGGCCACACTGTCGCTGCTGTCTGAGGGTCGTCGAGCATGGTCACAGAGAATACGGGCCCGTGGTGACAACACCCGAACCACGGTGGAATTGGGCTCCGTCCGGGGCCCGGCCGGTGGGATCCTTCCCGAGTGAATGAAGAGCCGGCGCAGGACACGACGCAGAACGCGGCACAGGGGACAGAGCGCGGGACGGGCCATGACGAACCCCACCGGAACGGCCTCGGAGCACGCCTCAACTGGCTCCGGGCCGCGGTGCTCGGGGCCAATGACGGCATCGTCTCCACAGCAGGTCTGGTCGTCGGTGTCGCGGGCGCCACGGACTCGCGTTCCGCACTGCTCACCGCGGGGCTCGCAGGACTGCTGGCAGGATCGATGTCGATGGCGGCGGGCGAGTACGTCTCGGTGTCCACCCAGCGCGACTCGCAGAAGGCGGCGCTGGCCACCGAGAAGCGTGAGCTGCGCGACGAACCACAGGCCGAACTCGAGGAACTGGCAGGTCTGCTGGAGGAAAAGGGCCTCCGGCCCGACCTGGCGAGAGAGGCCGCCGAGCAGCTCACCGAGCGCGATGCGCTGCGCGCCCACGCCGAGGTGGAACTCGGTATCGACCCCGACGACCTGACCGATCCCTGGCATGCGGCGGGCGCCAGTTTCCTGGCCTTCACCGTCGGGGCCCTCCTGCCACTGCTGGCGATCGTGCTGCCGCCCGCTCCGGCCCGTCTCCATGTGACCGTCCTGTCCGTACTGGTGGCACTCGCGATGACCGGCTGGGGGAGTGCCCGCCTCGGTGCGGCCCCGGTCGCCGTCGCGGTGTGGCGGAACATGGCGGGCGGGGCGCTGGCAATGGCGGTCACCTACGCGGCGGGGGCACTCCTCGGCGCCGCGGGTGCCTGACGGCGGAGCGGACGTTGGCAGAAGTCACCAAAGGACGCTGACAGAAAGTCTCACATACTTGTGGGTAACAACATCTAGCGGTGGCCGACGGGACACCCCTACGGTGCTTGCATGCCGAACCTGCCCGATGTCGTGCTGTGGTCCATACCGGCCTTTGTCCTGCTCACCGTTGTGGAGGTGGTGAGCTACCGGTTCCATCCCGATGAGGATGCCGCCGGATACGAGACGAAGGACGCCGCGACCAGTATCGGGATGGGTCTCGGCAGCCTGGTCTTCGACTTCGCCTGGAAGATCCCGATCGTCGCGATCTACACCGCGGTCTACGAACTGACCCCGCTGCGCATCCCGGTCCTGTGGTGGACCGTGCCGCTCATGTTGCTCGGGCAGGACTTCTTCTACTACTGGTCCCACCGGGGCCACCACGTCATCCGGATCCTGTGGGCCTGCCACGTCGTGCACCACTCCAGCCGCAGGTTCAACCTCTCCACGGCGCTGCGCCAGCCGTGGACGTCACTGACCGTATGGCCCTTCTACGTGCCGATGATCGCCCTCGGCGTCCACCCCGCGGCGCTGGCCTTCTGCTCGTCGGCGAATCTCGTCTACCAGTTCTGGGTGCACACCGAGCGCATCGACAAGCTGCCGCGGCCTTTCGAGTTCCTGCTCAACACTCCCTCGCACCACCGGGTGCACCACGCCTCGCAGGGCGGATATCTGGACCGCAACTTCGGCGGCATCCTGATCGTGTGGGACCGGCTGTTCCGATCCTTCACGGTGGAGACCGTGCGACCGGTCTTCGGGTTGACCAAGAACATCGACACCTACAACCCGCTGCGTGTGGCGACCCACGAGTACGCCGCGATAGCCCGGGACGTACGCGCCGCCGGGAGCTGGCGGGAGCGTGCGGGACGGGTCTTCCGCGGGCCCGGGTGGCAGCCGGGCCCGCGGCCGGCCGGTGTACCCGCCGCCGCCCCGGAGACAGTGGCGGAGCACGTCGCGTGACCCTGCCGTACGGCCGGGAGCGGGCCGCGCGGTCCCTGCTGCTCGCCTTCGGGCTCGTGGCGCTGGCCGACCTCGCGGTCCTTCCGGCCGGCCCGCACATCGTCCATGTCGTCGCCAAGCCCCTGCTGATGCCCCTCCTGGCAGCCCATGTGTATGCCCGCGGTGGTCCCCGGCTGCTCATCGCCGCTCTGCTCTTCGGCTGGGGCGGCGACACCTTGCTTCTCCTCGACACGGACGCGGCCTTCCTCGCGGGAATGGCCTCCTTCGCGGCGGGACATGTCTGCTATCTGATGCTCTTCGGCCGCGGACGCACCCATCCGCTGCTCGGCGCCGGATACGGCATCGCGCTCGTCGCCACCGTGGCCGCCCTCTGGCCCGGCCTGCCCGCCGGGCTGCGCATCCCGGTCGTCTGCTACTCGCTGCTGCTCACGGCGATGGCGTACCGCGCGAGCAGGCTCGGGACCACAGCCGCCGTCGGCGGTGCGCTCTTCCTGATCTCGGACACCCTGATCGCCACCGGCGTCGCCCATCGTCCGCAGCTGCCCTGTCCCGGTCTCTGGGTCATGGGGACCTATCTGGCGGCCCAGTATCTGCTCGCTTCCGGGGCCCTGCGGTACGCGGCAGGGCAGTCCCCGGCGCCCGCGCTACGCGACGGCACGGTATCCGGCGTACGGTGACATTCGTTCATTCGTCCGATCAGCAAGGATCCACCCCATGCGTGCCACCGTCATCCACGCCCCTCATGACATCCGGGTCGAAGAGGTGCCGGATCCCGTGATCCAGCAGCCCACCGATGCGGTGGTGCGGGTGCTGCGCGCCTGCATCTGCGGCAGCGACCTGTGGGCCTACCGCGGCACGGCAGCGCGGGTGCCGGGTCAGCGCATCGGCCACGAGTTCCTCGGCATCGTCGAGGAGGCCGGTTCCGAAGTGAACGGCTTCGCGGTGGGTGACCTGGTCGTCGCCCCCTTCGTCTGGTCCGACGGAACCTGCGAGTACTGCGCGGACGGCCTGCACACCTCCTGCCCGCAGGGCGGCTTCTGGGGCTCGGTCGGCTCCGACGGCGGTCAGGGCGAGGCGGTGCGGGTGCCGTTCGCCGACGGCACACTCGTCGGGCTGCCGGCCGATGCGGCGTCCGACGACCGTCTCCTCACCGGACTGCTGGCGCTCTCCGACGTCCTGGGTACCGGCCACCACGCCGCTCTCGGCGCGGGTGTGCGCCCCGGGTCCACGGTCGCGGTGGTCGGGGACGGCGCCGTCGGACTCTGCGGTGTACTGGCCGCCAGGCGGCTCGGCGCCGAGCGCATCATCGCGCTGGGCCGCCATCAGGCCCGCACGGATATCGCGAAGACGTTCGGAGCCACCGATGTGGTCGCGGTCCGTGGCGAGGAGGCCATAGCGGCGGTACGCGAACTGACCGGTGGCCAGGGAGCGCACTCGGTGATCGAGGCCGTCGGCACCGAGCAGTCGATGCGCACAGCCGTCGCGATCACCCGCGACGGTGGCGCCGTCGGCTATGTCGGCGTCCCGCACGGCAGCGGCACCGGTCTCGACCTCAGTGACATGTTCGACCGCAACATCGCCTTGCGCGGCGGCGTCGCCCCGGTCCGTGCCTACATCCCCGAGCTGCTCCCCGACATCCTGAACGGATCGGTCGACCCGTCGCCCGTCTTCGATCGGGTCGTCGGTCTCGACGGGGTGCCCGAGGGCTACCGGGCGATGGACGAGCGCACCGCCCTCAAGGTGATCGTCAAGTAGGCGACGGGTCAGCCGGCCCAGACCGGGGCGTCGGAGCCCCAGGTTCCCGGCGGACGTGACCAGTTCGCCGGGCCGCCGTCGAAGCCGACGGGCGGCAGCGCATGGCGCAGCCGCCCCACCGGGCTCCCGGTCTCCGTCAGCCAGTCCCGCGGGTCGTAGCGGGGGGAGTCCAGCAGCCAGGCGGCCGTACCGGCCAGCGCCAGACCCGCCAGATGACCGCCGCCTTCGGTGAGGGCGCGCAGTACGGCGGCGGCGAGCAGATAGCCGGTCCCGTGGTCGAGCGCCTGGGCGGGAAGAACCCCCGGACCGTCCGGGCCGCCCTCGACGGAGGCGATCCCGGAGGCCACCTGGACCAGGCTGTCGAAGCCCCGCCGGCCTGCCCAGGGCCCGTACCGGCCCCAGGCCGACACCTCGGCGACGATCACACCAGGGCGCCGTGCCGCGAGATCCTGCGGACCGAGACCGAACCGTTCCAGTGCTCCGGGACGGTATCCGGTGACCACCACATCGGCGTCCGCGAGCAGGTGGTCGAACGTTCTCCGGCCCGAGCGGCCGGCGAGGTCGAGCACCGCGGACCGCTTCCCGAACCCGGTGTCACTGTGCGCGTCCTGACTTTCCGGCAGCTGAGGTGCGTCGATGCGCAGCACGTCGGCGCCGAGAAGCGCGAGCGTACGAGTGGCGACGGGCCCGGCGATGACCCGGGTCAGGTCGAGGACCCTCACCCCCGAGGCGGGCAGACCTGCGGAGGCCGGAGCCGGAAGCCGCCGGGGCCCGCCGCCGGTGCGCTCGAACGTCAGCAACGGGCGCGCGGCGACCGCGGCGCCCTGCGGGTGGGCCGCCCAGACCTCGGGGGTGCGCAGGGCGACGGCGAGCCCTCCTGCGGTGTACACCGTCTCCTCGGTCTCCTGCGCCGCACGGTCCGCCAGTGCACCGGCCACCGCGGCGGCACCCGCGTCCGCCGGCAGCCCCAGTGCGCCGAGCAACCGTTTTCTGTGGTGCGGGTAGTTGGCGTGGGTGCGCACCCAGCCGTCGGCCGCGCGCCAGAACCCGGAGAGCGGGGCGAAGGACACCGGTGCGCGCCCGTCCACCAGCAGATGGCGTTCACTGACGAAGGCGGTCGCCACCGCGCCGGCGTCGATCCGGACCCGGGGGAGCGGCCCTCCGGTGCGTGCCGCTGCGAGCTCCGCAGCGGCGAGCGAACACACCGCCACCGTGCCCCGGGCCAGGTCCATGACCGGCAGCCGGGCCGGCAGCAGCCCACAGGGCCCGGTGTGCGTGATGGACGCGAGCAGCGAAGGATCGCCGCCGAGTGCCTCCCAGGCCCGCTGCTCTGCCGGTGTTCCTGTGGGGGATACGGGTGTCATGCCGACACTGTGCCGCATGTCCCGGTGGGGCCGGACGACGGTTCCGCCCCCGGCCCCGCCGGTTCCCTACCTGGTCACCGCGTGCAGCGCGTCGACCAGGCCCGGCCCGTAGAACCCGTTGTGGACCCTGCCGCCCTTGCAGACCGCGTCCACGACGCCGTCACCGTCGATGTCGTACGGCACCGGGCAGGCGAGCCGGTCCGCTTCGGCGGCCAGCAGCGCCTTGACCACGCCGGGGGAGGCATGCGGGTGCCTGGACTTGATCAGGGCCGCGACACCCGCGACATGGGGCGATGCCATGGAGGTCCCCGCCATGTACGCCCAGCCTCCGCCCGGTACCGGTCCGAGGATCAGCCCGCTGGTGGCAGGAGCCTCCGGTGGCTGGTAGGCGGTGGAGTCGCCGCCCGGGGCCGCGATATCGACAATGCCGAGACCGTAGTTGGAGAACGAGGACTTCAGGTTCCTGGCACCCGTCGCGGCAACCGTCACCACCCCGGGCAACTGGGTGGGGATATCGAGGCACTTGGACGGATCGACCGTGCGGGTACCCGGCGCGCCGTCGTCGGGGCTCGACGAGTCGGTGATCGAGTGCGAGGTGAGGTCGTAGTTCTCGTTGCCCGCGGCCGCGACATTGACCGTCCCCCGGCGTTCCGCGTACCGCGAGGCCCGGGTGACCGCTTCGACCAGGGCCTTCTGGTCCGGGTCGTCCTTGCAGTTGAAGTACCACGGATCGGTGTAATAGCTGTTGTTGGTCACGTCGACGCCGTGGTCGGCGGCCCACATGAAGCCGCAGACGACGGCCTCGGTGTAGAAGAAGCCGGCCGTCGTGCCCACCTTGATGCCGGCCACCTTCACCCCGGGAGCGACGCCGGTGATCCCGATGCCGTTCTTCGCACCGGCGATCTCCCCCGCCACATGCGTACCGTGCGGGCTCTCCTCCGCGGTCGGACGCCAGGCGCCGTCCGTCGTGTCCGGCTTGCCCGCGACGCAGTTGACCGACGCGCGGCGGTCGAAGTTGGGTGCGATGTCCGGATGGGTGTCGTCGACCCCGGTGTCGATCACGGCGACGGTGACGGCCGGGCTGCCGAGGGTCTTGTGGTGCGCCTTGTCGGCCTTGATTGCCTTCAGATCCCACTGGAGCGGCTCGTACGGGTCCTCGCCGGGAGAAGCCTGTGCGGCCAGTGCCTTCTGCTGCTGGGCCGAGAGCTTCAGCGGGGTGCCCACATCCGTTGTGGACTGGGCCGGCAGCGGCGCGGTGCGGGTGGCGCCGGCCGAGTCCACCCCCCTGGCCCTGCGGACGGTTCTCGCGAAGTCCGGGTCGTCCGAATGCGCGACGATCACACCCACCTTGTCGTAGCTGATCACCACCGAACCGCCGGCCCGGGATATCGCGTGCCGGACCGATTCGAGCGTCCGGTGGTCCGTGCGGGTGTTGACGACGTACGAGAGATCGGGGCCGGCGGCCTGTGCCGGGGCGCCGGGCGGCTCCGCGGTGGCCGAACCCGGCAGGAAGCCGAGTGAGGCGAGAAGTGCCAGTCCGGCCGGCAGGGCCAGAGCCCGCCGCCGACCGGATGCCAGATGCGCCATGGGTTCTCCACATCATCGCGTCAACCGCCCCACCGGGGGTCGCAGTTGGGCGGGTACATGACGAGTGAAGGTAGCGCCGGACGTTCGGGGTCATCAATCGGTTCGCCGAGAACGGTCCGACGGGAACCGTGGAAAGGCCGGCGGGAATGCCGGGATGTTGAACCGATTCGCTGTGCGCCCCGTGCCGTTGTCGGGGACCTCCTGGTCCCACGACACATCCCCTGTCCCCGCGTCGTGAGGAGAATCCGTGGCCACCGGTGCACTGCAGCCCCCGGACGGGACGGGCACCAGCCCGGCGCCGTCCACGACAGAGAAGTTCATCGAGGTGCAGGAGAGTGCGGAGTTCGGTGAACTGCGCCGCGCCCACCGCTCCTTCGCCTTTCCGCTGACCGCGGGCTTCATCATCTGGTACCTGCTGTACGTCCTGCTCTCGAACTACGCGGGCGGCCTCATGGGTACCAAGGTCTTCGGCCACATCAACGTGGCCCTGGTGTTCGGCCTCGCCCAGTTCCTCACCACCTTCCTCATCGCCTGGCTCTACGCCCGGCATGCCGCGGCAACGCTGGACCCGAAGGGCGCCGCGATCAAGTCCCGCATGGAGGCCGACGTATGAGCTCCGCCGTCCAGCTCGCCGCGTCCGCCACATCGGAGCACCGGCCGCTGATCATCACCCTGTTCGCGGTGTTCGTGGTGGCGACACTGGTGATCACCGTCTGGGCAGGACGCCAGACCCGCAGCGCGTCGGACTTCTATGCGGGCGGCCGGCAGTTCTCCGCCTTCCAGAACGGTCTCGCCGTCTCAGGCGACTACATGTCCGCCGCCTCCTTCCTGGGGATCGCGGGAGCCATCGCCCTCTTCGGGTACGACGGCTTCCTCTACTCGATCGGCTTCCTGGTCGCGTGGCTGGTGGCCCTGCTGCTGGTCGCGGAGCCGCTGCGCAACTCCGGGCGCTACACGATGGGCGACGTGCTGGCGTACCGGATGCACCAGCGCCCCGTCCGTACCGCGGCGGGCACATCGACCATCGTCGTCTCGATCTTCTATCTGCTGGCCCAGATGGCGGGCGCCGGGGTCCTCGTCTCCCTGCTGCTCGGCATCACCAGCGACACGGGAAAGATCGCGATCGTGGCGCTGGTCGGCGTGCTGATGATCGTGTACGTCACCATCGGCGGGATGAAGGGCACCACCTGGGTGCAGATGGTCAAGGCGGTACTGCTGATCGCGGGCACCGTACTGATCACCTTCCTGATCCTGCTGAAGTACCACTTCAACATCTCCGACCTGCTCGGCACCGCCGCCACCAACAGCGGCAAGGGGAAGGCCTTCCTGGAGCCCGGGCTGAAGTACGGCGCGTCGGGGACCACCAAGCTGGACTTCATCTCGCTCGGCATCGCGCTGGTGCTCGGCACCGCGGGACTGCCGCACATCCTGATCCGCTTCTACACGGTCCCCACGGCGAAGGCGGCCCGTAAGTCGGTCAACTGGGCGATCGGAATCATCGGCGCCTTCTACCTGATGACGATCGTGCTCGGCTTCGGCGCCGCGGCACTGCTCAAGCCCGCCGACATCATCGCTTCCAACCCGGCGGGCAACACGGCGGCTCCGCTGGCCGCCCTGGAGATCGGCGGAGGCGGGGAGTCCACCGGGGGCTCGATCCTGCTCGCGGTGATCTCGGCCGTCGCCTTCGCCACCATCCTCGCGGTGGTCGCGGGGCTGACCCTGGCCTCGTCCTCGTCCTTCGCGCACGACATCTACGCCAACGTCATCCGCAAGGGCAAGGCCACCGAGAAGGAGGAGATGCGGGCGGCCCGCTGGGCGACCGTGGCGATCGGCGCCGTCGCCATCGTCCTCGGTGCCTTCGCCCGCGATCTGAACGTCGCGGGTCTGGTGGCGCTGGCCTTCGCCGTCGCGGCATCCGCCAACCTGCCGACGCTTCTGTACAGCCTCTTCTGGAAGCGGTTCACCACCCGTGGAGCCCTGTGGTCCATCTACGGCGGACTCGTCTCGTCCGTGGTCCTGGTGCTCTTCTCACCGGTCGTGTCCGGAAAGCCCACCTCCATGTTCAAGGGCGTCGACTTCCACTGGTTCCCGCTGGAGAACCCGGGTCTGATCTCGATTCCGCTGGGCTTCCTGCTCGGCTGGCTCGGCTCGCTGCTCTCCAAGGAGGAGCCCGACCGGGGCAAGTACGCAGAACTGGAGGTCAAGTCGCTCACCGGATTCGAAGCGCACTGACCGCCGCCGGCGGCAGCACCGGCCGGCGGCACCGACGGGGGCCGCGTCGTAGTAGGGATCTACGACGCGGCCCCCGCGTACCTCGTGGCAATCGGCCCTGTTGTTGTCACCGGCGTCGCGTAGGCTCGGTTGCATACAGTTTCCCAGTCAGGGAGGGGGCCCACACGGTGCTCATCGACACCTACGGCAGAGTGGCCACTGACCTGCGTGTTTCACTCACCGACCGCTGCAATCTCCGGTGCACGTACTGCATGCCGGAGGAAGGACTGCAGTGGCTGGCGAAGCCCGATCTGCTCACTGACGACGAGATCGTCCGGCTGATACGCATCGCGGTGACCGATCTCGGCATCACCGAAGTCCGTTTCACCGGGGGAGAGCCGCTGCTCAGGCCCGGCCTTGTCGGCATCGTGGAGCGCTGCGCGGCTCTGGAGCCGCGTCCCCGGATGTCGGTGACCACCAACGGCATCGGGCTCAAGCGCACCGCGCAGGCACTCGGGTCCGCAGGACTCGACCGGGTCAATGTCTCGCTCGACACCCTGCGGCCGGATGTCTTCAAGACGCTCACCCGCCGTGACCGGCACCAGGACGTGCTGGACGGTCTGGCCGCCGCCCGCGACGCCGGACTCACCCCGGTGAAGGTCAACACCGTACTGATGCCAGGACTGAACGAGGACGAGGCTCCGGAACTGCTCGCCTGGGCGGTGGAGAACGCCTACGAGCTGCGTTTCATCGAACAGATGCCGCTGGACGCCCAGCACGGCTGGAAGCGCGACAGCATGATCACAGCCGGTGACATCCTGGCGTCGCTTCGTACGCGGTTCACCCTGACCGAGGAGACCGCCGAGCGGCGCGGGTCGGCGCCTGCCGAGCGCTGGACGGTGGACGGCGGACCGCACCGGGTCGGTGTGATCGCGTCCGTCACGCGTCCGTTCTGTGCGGCCTGTGACCGCACCAGGATCACCGCGGACGGTCAGGTGCGGACCTGTCTGTTCGCGCGTGAGGAGTCGGATCTGCGCGGCGCCCTGCGCTCCGGCGCGCCCGACGAGGAGATCGCCAGGAGCTGGAAGCTGGCGATGTGGGGAAAGAAGGCCGGATCCGGTCTGGACGACCCGTCCTTCCTCCAGCCCGACCGGCCGATGTCAGCCATCGGCGGCTGAGTTCCGCTCCCATTCCGACAGCTCCACCACATCCTTCAGGAACCCACGGGCTCCGAGGAAGGCGGAGAGGTGCTCGCGGTGCTCGTCACAGGCGAGCCAGGTCTTCCGGCGCTCCGGGGTGTGCAGCTTGGGGTTGTTCCACGCCAGTACCCAGACGGCGTCGGTGCGGCAGCTCTTGGCGGAACAGACCGGGGCGGAACCGGCAGTGTCGGGGGAGTTCACAGCCCCAACCCTAGGCCAACGCATTGCCGAATCGAGACGTGCCCGTACCCCGGAAATGGCGACGCCGAGCAGCCACGGGGGGAGCTGCCCGGCGTCGGTCCGTCGCTCCGACGGGGGATGCGGAGCGCTTCCGAAGTATGTCACGGGCCACAGCGACTGCGGCACCGGAACTTCACGATTGATCTGAGCTTTTCTTGAGCTTTGGCGGGCCTTGTGGGATCAGCTCTGACCGGAGGCCCCGTGCTCACGCTCCGTGGCGGGCTCCTCCGGATCCGGGCCCTTCGCCGCGGCCGCCGGGGCCGGGCCGAGCGCCGGCCGGACCGGCGCGGGAATGAAGGTCGTGGGCAGTGGAGGGGTGTTCGCCCGGCCCGCGTTGGCGATCACCACGGCGACATACGGCAGCACCGCGCCGAGCACCAGGGTTGCTATCGCGACCGGCCGTTCCACATTCCAGAGGACCGCGGTCAGGATGACGGCGACGGTCCTGACAGCCATCGACACCACATAGCGCCGCTGTCGGCCGCGGATGTCCTCCGCCAGCCCCTGACGGGCTCCGGTGATCCGGAAGACCTCGGCGCTGTTCTGCTTCCGCACCACGTACCACCACCCGATTCCCGTGCCGGACGCTCCCCGGACCGGCCCACGTCCACGGTACGCCGCGGCCGCACCGCCGACGAGGCCGGGGCATGGCCGGCGGTGGTCGAAGCCCGGATGGCGCTGCCCGGAATGCGCGCCGCGCCGGGTGGGCCGAGACTGGGGCGCACATGTGTGTTCCGAAGCCGCAGGAGGCGGTATGAGTTGGTTGTGGGCCATTGTCGTGGGGCTGGTGCTCGGCGTGATCGCCCGGGCGATCATCCCGGGCAAGCAGCAGATCCCACTGTGGCTGACCGTGGTGTTCGGAATCCTGGGCAGCGTCCTGGGCAACTGGGCGGCTACCGGGCTCGGCGTCAACGACACGGGAGGCATCGACTGGATCAGGCATCTGCTCCAGCTGATCGGCGCCGTGATCGTCGTGGGTGTCGGTGATCAGGTCTGGGGTGCGATCAGGGGCAGGCGCAGCAAACAGACCAGCTGAAAGCGTGCGAAGGGGACGGCCGGTCAACCGGCCGTCCCCTTCTGTGTGCATCGGTGTCCGGTACCGGTGCACACAACGTTCGCCCCGTCACGAGGCGAGCGATGCGTCGTGCGCCCGCAGGAACTGCGGGAGCCCTCAGGCGCCCGTGACCTCGATCGCGGCAAGGTTCTTCTTGCCCCGGCGCAGCACCAGCCACCGCCCGTGCAGCAGGTC
This sequence comes from Streptomyces sp. NBC_00344, assembly GCF_036088315.1. Classification (NCBI taxonomy): domain Bacteria; kingdom Bacillati; phylum Actinomycetota; class Actinomycetes; order Kitasatosporales; family Streptomycetaceae; genus Streptomyces; species Streptomyces sp. NBC_00344. The sequence continues at coordinate 5,547,046 of NZ_CP107996.1, forward strand.
GTCCGCTGTCGGGACGGCGTCCTCGCCCACCACCTTGGCGTTGTTCACGTACGCGCCGCCCTCCTTGACGGCGCGACGTGCCGCGGACTTGCTCGGCACCAGCGCGACCTCGGCGAGCAGATCCACGACCGGGAGCAGGCCGCCGACCTTGGCGTGCGGCAGCTCGGAGAGCGCGGCGGCCAGCGTCGCCTCGTCGAGCTCCGTGAGATCGCCCTGGCCGAAGAGTGCCCTGGACGCGGCGACGACCGCCGCGCACTCATCGGCGCCGTGCACCAGCGTGGTCAGTTCCTCGGCCAGCGCGCGCTGGGCCGCTCGGGCCTGCGGGCGTTCCTCGGTGAGCTGCTCGAGCTCCTCGATCTCCGCGCGGCTCCGGAAACTGAAGATGCGCAGGAATTTCGAGACGTCCCGGTCGTCGGCGTTGAGCCAGAACTGGTAGAAGGCGTACGGCGTGGTGAGCTCCCGGTCCAGCCAGACCGTGCCGGACTCCGTCTTGCCGAACTTGGTGCCGTCGGCCTTGGTGATCAGCGGAGTGGCGAGCGCGTGCACCGCCGTCTCCGGCTCCACCCGGTGGATCAGATCGGAGCCGGCGGTCAGATTGCCCCACTGGTCGCTGCCACCGGTCTGCAGGGTGCAGCCGTAGCGCCGGTTCAGCTCCAGGAAGTCCATGCCCTGGAGGATCTGGTAGCTGAACTCCGTGTAACTGATGCCGGCGTCGGAGTTGAGCCGGCGCGAGACGGCCTCCTTGGCGATCATCTTGTTGACCCGGAAGTACTTGCCGATGTCGCGCAGGAAGTCGATGGCGGACAGGCCCGATGTCCAGTCCAGGTTGTTCACCATCGTCGCCGCGTACGGCCCGTCGAAGTCGAGGTAGCGCTCGATCTGCCCGCGCAGCCGCTCGACCCACAGCGCCACGACCTCCGGCGCGTTCAGGGTGCGCTCCGAGTTGGGCTTGGGGTCACCGATCAGCCCGGTGGCCCCGCCGACCAGACCCAGCGGGCGGTTCCCCGCCTGCTGGATCCGGCGCATCGTGAGGATCTGGACCAGATTGCCCAGGTGCAGGCTCGGGGCAGTCGGGTCGAAACCGCAATAGAACGTGACAGGACCGTCCGCGAACGCCTTGCGCAATGCGTCCTCGTCAGTGGAGAGGGCGATGAGCCCACGCCACTGGAGTTCGTCGACGATGTCCGTCACGGGTCTCGTGTCTCCTTCGGTGATGCCGGAAGTACGTTCCAGAGGTTATACGCCCCGGCTGACGGAACTCATATTGAAATCCGGGATGCGCAGGGCGGGCATCGCCGCCCGGGTGAAGTAGTCGCCCCACTCGCGCGGCAGGGTCTTCTCGGTACGGCCCGCCTCGGTGGCCCGCGACAACAGGTCCACCGGGGACTCGTTGAAACGGAAGTTGTTGACCTCCCCGACGACCTCGCCGTTCTCGACGAGGTAGACCCCGTCGCGGGTCAGACCGGTCAGCAGCAGAGTGGCCGGATCGACCTCACGGATGTACCAGAGGCAGGTCAGCAGCAGCCCGCGCTCCGTGGCGGCCACCATCTCGTCCAGCGAGCGGTCACCGCCGCCGTCCAGGATCAGATTGCTGATCGCGGGCGCCACCGGCAGGCCGGTCAGACCCGCGCTGTGCCGGGTCGTCACCAGATGCTCCAGCCGTCCCTCGCGGATCCAGTCCGTAGGCGACAGGGGAAGCCCGTTGTCGAAGACCGACGCGTCGTCCCCCGAAGCGTGGGCCAGGACGAAGGGCGCGGATTCCAGGCCCGGCTCGGCCGGGTCGCTGCGCAGTGTCAGGGGCAGCGGGGAGAGCCGGTCGCCGACCCGGGTGCCGCCGCCGGGACGGGAGAAGACCGTACGGCCCTCGGCCGCGTCCCGGGCTGCCGACGACCACAGCTGGTAGATCAGCAGATCGGCCACCGCGGTCGGCGGCAGCAGCGTCTCGTACCGTCCGGCCGGCAGCTCCACCCGGCGCTCGGCCCAGGCCAGCCGCTGAGCGAGCTCCGCGTCCAGCGCGGCCGGGTCGACGTCCCGGAAGTCCCTGGTGGTACGCCCGGCCCAGGCGGATCGCGACCGGTCGGGAGACTTGGCGTTGAGCTCGAGGGTGCCGTTCGGCTGGTCGTGCCGCAGTCGAAGGCCGGTGGACGTACCGAGGTAGCTGCAGGTCAGCTCATGGTTGGCGAAGCCGTAGAGCTCGCGCCCACCGGACTTGGCACGGGCGAAGGACTCACCGAGCGCGGGGGCGAAGGCGCCGAAGACCGCCGAGGTCGTCTCGGCGGGCGCTTCCGTGAAGCCGGTGGATCCGGGGACGCCGGAGACCAGCGGCTGGGCGTCCTCGGCGGGCGATCCGCCGCGGGCCGCCGCCTCGGCCGCACGGACCAGCGGCTCGAGGTCGTCGGCGGTCACGGCGGAGCGTGAGACCACCCCGGACGCGGTGCCCTCCTTGCCGCCGACCGTCGCGACGACCGTCAGGGTCCGGCCGCGGGTCACGCCGTTGGTCGTCAGGGCATTGCCCGCCCAGCGGAGGTTGGCGGTCGACTGCTCGTCGGCGATGACGACGCACCCGTCGGCGGTGGACAGCGCCAGGGCGCGCTCGACGATCTCGTGCGGTGGGGTGATGCGGCTCATCGGCCCGCCTCCTGCGTGGTGTTCAGGATGTTGACGCCCCGGAAGAGGGCGGAGGGACAGCCGTGCGAGACGGCTGCCACCTGGCCCGGCTGGGCCTTGCCGCAGTTGAAGGCCCCGCCCAGGACGTAGGTCTGCGGGCCGCCGACCTTCTCCATAGAGCCCCAGAAGTCGGTGGTCGTCGCCTGGTAGGCGACGTCCCGCAGCTGCCCGGTGAGCTGACCGTTCTCGATCCGGTAGAACCGCTGTCCGGTGAACTGGAAGTTGTGGCGCTGCATGTCGATCGACCACGACCGGTCGCCCACGACGTAGATGCCGCGCTCGACACTCCCGATCAGCCCCTCCGTGGACAGGCCGCCGGGATCCGGCCGGAGCGAGACGTTCGCCATCCGCTGCACCGGCACATGTCCCGGCGAGTCCGCGTACGCGCACCCGTTGGAGCGGCCGAGCCCCGTCAGTCTGGCGATCCGGCGGTCCAGTTGGTAGCCCACCAGCGTGCCGTCCTTGATGAGATCCCAGGACTGCGCGGCCACACCCTCGTCGTCGTACCCGATGGTGGCCAGGCCGTGCTCGGCCGTGCGGTCGCCCGTCACATTCATCACGGGGGAGCCGTAGGCGAGCTTCCCGAGCTGGTCGAAGGTGGCGAAGGACGTACCGGCGTACGCCGCCTCGTAACCCAGTGCCCGGTCCAGTTCGGTGGCGTGTCCGATCGACTCGTGGATCGTCAGCCAGAGATTGGACGGATCGACCACCAGGTCGTACGTCCCCGCCTCGACACTCGGCGCGCGCATCTTCTCCGCGAGCAGGGACGGGAGCAGTTCCAGCTCCGAGTCCCAGTCCCAGCCGGTGCCCCGGGTGTATTCCCAGCCCCGTCCGGCCGGCGGCGCGAGAGTGCGCATCGAGTCGAACTCGCCCGTGGTGGAGTCCACGGCGACAGCGGTGAGCTGCGGGTGCAGCCTGACCCGCTGCTGCGTGGTGACGGTGCCGGCGGTGTCCGCGTAGAACTTGTTCTCCAGCACGGTCATCAGCGACGCGTCCGCGTGTGCGACCCCGTCCGCCCGCAGAAGACGCGCCGACCAGTCGGCCAGCAGCGCCGTCTTCTCCTCGGCCGGTACGGAGAACGGGTCGATGTCGTACGCGGAGACCCAGGTCCGGTCCGCGTGCACCGGCTCGTCCGCCAGCTCGACCCTCTCGTCGGACCCCGCCGCCCTGATGATCCCGGCGGAGAGTTTCGCCATCGCGACCGCCTGCCCGGCCACCCGTGCCGCGGCGTCCATCGACAGATCGACGCCGGACGCGAACCCCCAACTGCCCCCGTGCACCACCCGTACCGCGTATCCGAGATCCGTTGTGTCCGACGAGCCGGCCGGCTTGGCGTCACGCAGCCGCCAGTTCGCGCTCCGGATCCGCTCGAGGCGGAAGTCGGCGTGATCGGCGCCCAGTGCGCGGGCGCGGGCGAGCGCCGCGTCGGCGAGGGCCCGCAGCGGGAGCGCCGTAAAGGCTGCGTCGATGGAATGTGGCACGGATGTCTCCTGTCGTCACGACCGGTCCGTCGCATCATGCCGTGCGGGAGGGCCGCCTGCCATGGTCTTTATGTAGGGACCCGACAGTGACCGCCGCAAGGCCCTGTCGGGGGCCGATTCTCCATAAAGGGAACGGGACCGATAGTTTGCGTGGGTACCAGACCGCTATCGAAAGGGTGATCCGTTGAGCCGCTCGGTTCTCGTCACCGGAGGAAACCGGGGCATCGGCCTCGCCATCGCCCGCGCCTTCGCAGACGCAGGCGACAAGGTCGCGATCACATATCGGTCCGGTGAGCCGCCGGAGGGCTTCCTCGCCGTCAGGTGCGACATCACCGAAACCGAGCAGGTGGAGCAGGCCTACAAGGAGATCGAGGAGAAGCACGGTCCGGTGGAGGTGCTGGTGGCCAACGCCGGTGTCACCAAGGACCAGTTGCTGATGCGGATGTCCGAGGAGGATTTCACCTCGGTCCTGGACACCAACCTCACCGGCACCTTCCGCGTCGTGAAGCGCGCCAACCGCGCCATGCTGCGCGCCAAGAAGGGCCGGGTCGTCCTCATCTCGTCGGTGGTCGGTCTGCTCGGCTCCGCGGGTCAGGCGAACTACGCCGCATCCAAGGCCGGTCTGGTCGGATTCGCCCGTTCCCTCGCCCGTGAACTGGGCTCCCGCAACATCACGTTCAATGTCGTCGCACCCGGTTTTGTCGACACCGACATGACCAAGGTGCTCACCGACGAGCAGCGCGCGGGCATCGTCTCGCAGGTTCCGCTCGGCCGGTACGCGAAGCCGGAGGAGATCGCCGCGACGGTGCGGTTCCTCGCCTCCGACGACGCGTCGTACATCACTGGAGCCGTCATCCCCGTTGACGGCGGATTGGGCATGGGTCACTGATCACATGAGCGGAATTCTCGACGGCAAGCGCATCCTCATCACGGGTGTGCTGATGGAGTCCTCCATCGCCTTCCACACCGCCAAGGTGGCCCAGGAGCAGGGCGCGGAAGTGATCCTGACCGCCTTCCCCCGGCCCACGCTCACCGAGCGCATCGCCAAGAAGCTGCCCAAGCCTGCCAAGGTCATCGAGCTCGACGTGACCAACACCGAGCACCTGGACCGCCTCGGCGGCCTGGTCCGTGAAGAGCTCGGCTCCCTCGACGGCGTCGTGCACTCCATCGGTTTCGCTCCGCAGGACGCCCTCGGCGGCAACTTCCTCAACACCCCGTTCGAGTCGGTCGCCACGGCGATGCACGTCTCGGCGTTCTCCCTGAAGTCGCTCGCGATGGCCTGCCTGCCGCTGATGAGCGGGGGCGGTTCGGTCGTCGGCCTCACCTTCGACGCCCAGTACGCCTGGCCGCAGTACGACTGGATGGGCCCAGCGAAGGCCGCCCTGGAGGCCACGTCCCGCTATCTCGCGCGTGACCTGGGCAAGGAGAACGTCCGCTGCAACCTGATCTCCGCCGGTCCGCTCGCCTCGATGGCCGCGAAGTCCATCCCGGGCTTCGGTGAGCTCGCGGACGTGTGGAACCACCGTTCCCCGCTGGCCTGGGACATGGCCGACCCGGAGCCGGCCGGCCGTGGGGTCGTCGCCCTGCTCTCGGACTTCTTCCCGAAGACCACGGGCGAGATCATCCACGTCGACGGCGGCGTGCACATGATGGGTGCCTGACCTCCTTCAGGCTTTCCGCCGCACTGCGACCGGGTGCCCGCGTCCTGGACGCGGGCACCCGGTCGCAGTGCGGTACCGGCGTATTCGCCGCAGACTGGCAGGACCGGAACATTGCCCGCTGGTGTGTGGGAGGAGGTACCGGTATGCGCCCGACCCCTCGCCGAGTCCCGTTTCTGCTGGCGGTCTCGCTCACAGTGGCCGCGATCGCCGTCCCTTCGAGCACCGAGGCATCGGCGTCCAGGAAACCCCCCGCCCCCTTCGGGTCCGGATGCCGCACCTCCGTGAAGGGTTCCGAAGTCGCGGTGTACTGCCACAACCCGTACGTCCCTGCCGACCGGGTGGCCCTGCACATCGAGTGCTCCCGCTGGTGGGACCTGGACGTGGACAGCGCCGCAGTCGAGGTGGACCCGGCGCAGACCGTCCGGCTGACCGGCCGCTGCTGGAAAGAGGTCAGGGCCGTCTGGGTGAGCCACCAGCGCGTGCGCTGAAACCCTGCGGTGCCGCCGGGAAGCAGTGGACTGTGGCCCCCGGAGAGGCCCCGGAAGCGGCTCTAGACCCGGTCGCCCAGGCAGTTGAAGGCATGGGCGGCGGCCTCGGCGGCCGCCGTGTCCGCGTCGCCCGCACGGATCGCCTCGACCAGTCTGCTGTGGTCCATGTAGCCCTCGGGCCGCAGCTCACGGCCGACGTCGTCGCGCAGCCAGTCCCGCAGCAGATCGCCGAGATCCGCGTAGAGCTCGGTCAGTACGTCGTTGTGCGAGGCGTTCACGATGGCCAGGTGCAGCGTCGCGTCCGCTGCGACGAAGGCCTCGGCGTCGCCGGCCTCCCAGGTCCGCTCGCGACGGGCGAGCAGCGCGGTCAGCTGCTTCAGATCACGTTCGGTGCGCCGCTCCGCGGCCAGCCGGGCCGCCGACGACTCGAGGGTGGAGCGCAGCTCCGCAATGTGCCGGGGGTCGGCCGAGGCGAAGCGGCGGTGCATCACACCGGCGAGCTCGCTGGTGGCGATGACGTACGTGCCCGAACCCTGGCGGATGTCGAGCAGCCCGTTGTGCGCCAGCGCCCGCACCGCCTCCCGCACGGTGTTGCGGGCCACACCGAGCTGCTCGACCAGCTCGGGTTCGGTGGGGATACGTGATCCCACCGGCCACTCACCCGAGGTGATCTGATTCCGCAGCTCGGTGATCACCTGGTCGGCAAGTGCGGAACGCCGGGGAGAGGTCAGCGCCATGGTGCTCCTACTTCGGGCTCGGTCTGCGGACTGGTCGGACTGGTGAGGCTGGTGAGGCTGGTGGGGCCGGTCGGAGTGATCGGAGTGGACAACCAATCATCCCATGATTCTATGATGACACCATGCCCGACGACGAGACCAAGACCCTGAGCCGCGCAGCCGAAGCGCGCACCCCTGTGGACACCGCTGCCGCTCGGCCTTCGGTCTGGACCGTCAGACTGGTGATCGTCGGCATCGTCCTCGCCGCTGTCAATCTCCGTCCCGCCATCACCAGCCTCGGAGCGCTGCTCGAAGAGGTGCGGGACGGCCTCGGTATGAGCGGCAGCGTCGCCGGGGTGCTCACCTCCGTGCCGCCCCTGTGCTTCGCCGTCTTCGGAGTCACGGCTCCGCGGCTGGCCCGCAGGTTCGGCCCCGGCGCGATCGTCTGCGCGGGCATGGTCGCGATCACCGCAGGGCTGCTGATACGTCCCTTCGCCGGTGGTACCGCGGGCTTCCTCGCGGCGAGCGCGCTGGCGCTGATGGGTATCGCGGTCAGCAATGTGCTGATGCCGGTGATCGTCAAGCGCTACTTCCCGGATCGCGTCGGCACCATGACCGGCCTCTACTCCATGGCCCTCGCCCTGGGCACCGCCCTCGCCGCCGCTGTGACCGTGCCGCTCACCGACGGACTGGGCGGCAGCTGGCGGACGGGCCTCGGGGTGTGGGCCCTGCTTGCCGCCGTCGCGGTACTGCCCTGGATCGGGCTGATCAGGGACCGCAGCGCGGCGGCAGCGGACGACGCGACGGCGGACACCGGCGGCCCCGCCCGGCAGCGGACGTCCGCACCGCCGATCATCCGCAGCCGCACCGCCTGGGCGCTCGCCTGCTTCTTCGGCCTCCAGGCCACCGGCGCCTACATCACCATGGGCTGGATGCCGCAGATCTTCCGTGACGCCGGAGTCCCAGCCGGCACGGCAGGTCTGCTGCTCGCCGTGACCATGGTGATGGGGGTGCCGCTCGCCTTCGTCATCCCGAAGCTGGCCGCCCGGATGAAGAACCAGGGCCCCATCGCCATGGCCCTCGGAGCCTGCGGTCTCGCCGGATACGCCGGCCTGTATCTGGCACCGGCCGGCGGCGCCTGGCTCTGGGCGCTGCTGCTCGGTGTGTCCAACTGTTCCTTTCCGCTGGCCCTCACCATGATCGGCATGCGCTCCCGGAGCGGCGCCGGCGTTATCAGGCTCTCAGCGTTCGCGCAGTCCACCGGGTATCTGATCTCCATCCCGGGTCCGCTGCTCGTTGGTGTCCTCTACCAGCACAGCGGTGGCTGGGGCCTGCCGATCGCGCTGATGGGGGGGCTGATGCTGCCGCAGATCGCCGCCGGAATCATCGCGGGACGGGACCGGACGATCGAGGACGAATCCTGAGATGCGAGACTGACCCCATGCCAGTGCTCGAACCGAATCCCCCCAACGGCCAGAAGAAGCTCCTTCTCGTGCTGGCCGCGATGTTCGCCACCATGGCGGTTGTCGCGGTCATCGCGTCGATCATCTCGCCCTGACACCGGGCGGACGTGCCCCGCACCCGGTGCCCCGCGGGGGTGGGGCCAGCACCACCATCCCCTAGGGGGCCAGGGTCAGGGTGAAGTGGGTGGGTCACCGGATGGGACCGGCCGCCCGTACTCCGTAAGTTCGAGGTACATCAACGACCGCGAGCCCGACGGAGGCAGCCATGGCGGCGCGCACGCACATCAGCTCCCATGCCCCGGCCGGGGACGGCGTCGAGATCCGGCTGCCGTGGTGGGCCGTGGCCCTTCCCGCCATCGCGTTCGCCGCTCTGTTGCTGCTCATCAGTGCGCCGGGCCAGGCGCACGCAGCGGCGGCCGATCCCACGATCACCCATCTCCTCGAGCGCGTCCGGCAGAGCCTGCCTCTCTGAGGGCGGTCCCGCGGGGGGCGCGGCCACAGGCACGGTTCACTCGTGCCGGGGGACCCTCCCAACACCCTGCGCCCGATGGTCCGATCCGTGCGAAGCTGGATTGTATGAGCGCCGCTGTGTCTTCCGGGGGGACAGCCCCCGGAGCTTCCGAGTCCCGCAGAATCGCCCTTTTCCGGCACGCGAAGGCCGACTGGCCCGAGGTGTCGGACCACGAGAGGCCACTCGCCGAGCGGGGCCGTACGGACGCCCCCGCCGCCGGCCGCTGGCTCGGCTCTCACGATCTTCCGTTCGATCTGACCCTGTGCTCGACGGCGGCCAGGACACGGGAGACCTGGAAGCTCGCGGTGCAGGAGCTGCCGCACCGCCCGCGGACCGTCTACGAGGAGCGGCTGTACGAGGCGTCGCTCGGCGAGCTGATCGCGCTGCTCAACGAAACCCCCGACGATGTGCACGACCTGCTGGTCGTCGGCCACAACCCCGGCATGCACGCACTCGCCGACGCACTGGCGGGCAACGCCCAGGGCGATGCGCTGACCAGGATGAACCGCGGCGGTTTCCCGACCGCGTCGGTGGCGGTCGTCGAGTTCACCGGCCCCTGGAAGTCCCTGGAACACGGTGTGGCCACCCTCACCGACTACTGGGCCCCGCACGACTGAGGCCCACGCATGGAACGCGGGAGGGCCCCGGTTGCACGCGCGTGCAACCGGGGCCCTCCCGCGTTCCATGTCCGCCCTGCTACGCCCTGTCGTCGATCAGGCCGTCCGCCGCTTCGACCTCTTCCCGGGTGATGCCCAGCAGGTACAGCACCGTGTCCAGGAACGGCACGTTCACCGCCGTGTCGGCCGCCTTGCGGACCACCGGCTTGGCGTTGAACGCGACCCCGAGCCCGGCCGCGTTCAGCATGTCCAGATCGTTCGCCCCGTCCCCGATCGCGACGGTCTGCGCGAGCGGCACGCCCGCCTCGGCCGCGAAGCGTCGCAGCAGGCGCGCCTTGCCGGCCCGGTCCACGATCTCGCCGACCACCCGGCCGGTGAGCTTTCCGTCCGCGATCTCAAGGGTGTTGGCCGATGCGAAGTCGAGGCCGAGCCGGTCCTTGAGGTCATCGGTGACCTGTGTGAAGCCGCCCGACACGACGCCCACTTGGTAGCCGAGCCGTTTGAGCGTACGGATCAGGGTGCGGGCGCCGGGGGTCAGCCTGACCTCGGACCGCACCTTTTCGATCACCGACGCGTCGAGTCCCGCGAGCAGCGCCACCCGGGCGTGCAGTGACTGCTCGAAGTCCAGCTCGCCGCGCATCGCCCGTGCGGTGACCTCGGCGACCTCCTGCTCGCAGCCCGCGTGCGCGGCGAAGAGTTCGATCACCTCGTCCTGAATCACGGTCGAGTCCACATCCATCACGACGAGCCGCTGGGCCCTGCGGTGCAGCCCTGCGGAGACCACGGCCACATCCACGCCGAGTACCGAGGCCTCGGTCGCGAGGGCGGTGCGCAGCGGCTCGGTCTCCACACCGGACACCGCGAACTCCACTGCGGTCACCGGATACTTCGCCAGCCGGAAGACCCGGTCGATATTGCCGCCGGTGGCGGTGATGCTCGCGGCTATGGCCGCCGTCGACTCCGCGGTGAGCGGCTTGCCGAGCACGGTCACATGGGAACGTCCACTTCCGCGCGGCCGGTTGTCGCCGGTGCCGGAGATGATCTCGGCCTCCAGCTTGAGCGACTCCGCCCAGCTGTGAACGGTCGCCCGCAGCTCGCCCTGGCCGGTGCCGTTGGGCCCCGGCGCGGTGACCAGCGCACACAGCACGATGCGGCCACGGGTGACGACCTGCTCGATGTCGATCACGTCGACGGCGTAGGCGGCGAGAGTGTCGAAGAGCCCGGCGGTGATCCCGGGACGGTCCTTCCCGAAGATCTTCACGAGAAGCGTGGGGAAGTCGGCGTGCTCTGGGGACTGGGATGCGCTCATGGTGATCCCACCGTATAGGGCGCGGCGGGCAGCTTCGCCCCCTGTCCCGCGTACCGGACAGCGAGGCCTGCCGAAGGCCCTCACCCGGGCGTGTCCGGCCCCCGCGCACAAGGGCCGCGGCCCCGCGAGCCGCCTGCACGCGGTGCGCGGCGGGCGCGGCCCCGCCTCCTGCGTGGCACCCGGACATCGGCGACCGCCACGCCCTGGCGGCCCGCCCGGCCCCGACGGAGCCGGCGCCGCGCTCCGCCTCCGCACCGCGTGCACCGCCACCACGAGAGGCCGGGCCGCCGGTACCCACAGGCTGTCGGGTGGCGCCGCGGGAACCGTACGTCCGTGCGTCTGGACCGGCGCCGAACACGTAAGGGCCGAGTACCGGCAGTCCCCCGGCCGGCGCGGCGAGGAGCGCCGGTGTACCGGCCCGCACGGACCGCGAGTCCGCAGGCTGCGACGGCCCGCCCCGCGGGACGCCCGGGGGAGAGGTGACCCGGCGGGAGCGCCCCCCGCCCCTGCTGCCCACGGCGCCGTTCGTGGCCACCGGACATCCCCGATCCAGGGGGTTTCAGCACGAGTTGCGGTAGCTGATCGTGATCCGTACGCACTCGTGGCTGCTTACTGCTGTCCGGTGGTGTTTCGGACGCCTCAACAGGCCGTCCGAACCCATTGGTACGGGGTCGTCACATGGCCCGGCTTTCCGATACGTCACTGCGCCTGAAATAGTTCCCCACGATGTTCGCCATCCCTAGACTCCCTGTGATGGGGGTACCTCGGGGGACAATAAGTGGGGCTGGAGTGCCGGAACTCGTACTGGAATTGAATGGCAGGACCTGGACGCTCGACCCGTCCAGGCCGTACACCCTGGGACGTGATCCGCAGGGCGACCTGGCGATCGACGACGCCAGGGTCTCGTGGCGGCACGCCACGATCAGCTGGGGGGGCCGAAGTTGGGTCATTGACGACCACGGCTCGACCAACGGCACGTTCGTGCAGGGGCAGCGGATCCAGCAGGTGGAGATCGGCCCCGGCTCCGTCGTGCATCTGGGCAATGCGAACGACGGTCCGAGGCTGAGCCTGTCCGGAGCAGCCGCGCAGGTGGCCGGCGCCGCAGCACAGGCCCCGGCAGCGCAGGTCCAGGGGCAGGCGTACGCGCCCGCCCAGCCGCAGCAGCAGGCCGGACCCGGATGGGCCGCGCCGGCGCAGCAGGCCGCCGCGGCACAGCAGGGCTGGCAGCAGCCTCAGCAGGGCCAGGTGCCGCCCCAGGGCGGCCCGGCAGGAGGAGCGGGCGGTGCGGCCGGAGCCCCGCCGGTGTACGGGGACCGGAGCCCGACCACCTTCCACCAGCTCGCGATGGGCAGGGTGATGCGCATCGGCCGTGCGCTGGAGAACGAACTGGTCGTCTCCGACCTCCAGGTCTCCCGCAACCACGCCGAATTCGTCGCCACACCCGACGGACGTTTCGAGATCCGCGACCTCGGATCGCACAACGGCACGTATATCAACGGTCAGCCGATGGCCAAGTCCGGCACTGCCCTGATCGGCCCCAACGACATCGTCGGCGTCGGCCACTCCACCTTCCGCCTCGTGGGGGACCGGCTGGAGGAGTTCGTCGACACCGGCGAGGTCTCCTTCTCCGCCCGCCACCTCACGGTGACGGTCGACGAAGGCAAGGACATCCTCAAGGACGTCTCCTTCGGAGTGCCGGAGAAGTCGCTCATCGCGGTCATCGGGCCTTCCGGATCCGGCAAGTCGACCCTGCTCAAGGCGCTCACCGGCTACCGCCCCGCCAACCGGGGCGATGTCCTCTACGACAACCGGAATCTGTACAAGCAGTTCGCCGAGCTGCGCCAGCGCATCGGTCTGGTTCCGCAGGACGACATCCTGCACAAGGAACTGACGGTCCGTAAGGCGCTGAAGTACGCGGCGAAGCTCCGCTTCCCCGCGGACACCACCGAGGCCGAGCGCGAGTCGCGTATCGACGAGGTGCTGCGTGAACTCAAGCTGGACATCCACAAGGAGAAGAAGGTCACCTCCCTCTCCGGTGGCCAGCGCAAGCGTGTCTCGGTCGCACTCGAGCTGCTGACGAAGCCGTCGCTGATCTTCCTCGACGAGCCCACATCCGGGCTCGACCCGGGCATGGACCGCGATGTCATGCAGCTGTTGCGCGGCCTCGCCGACGACGGCCGTACGGTCCTCGTCGTCACGCACTCCGTCGCCGAACTCGCCATCTGCGACAAGCTCCTGGTGATGGCGCCGGGCGGCGCGGTCGCCTACTTCGGTCCGCCGGAGGAGGCGCTGAACTTCTTCGGCTACAGCAGCTGGGCCGATGTCTTCTCGGCATTCGAGAACTACCGCGACTACGACTGGTCGGGGCGCTGGCGCGGCTCGCAGCACTACCAGATGTACGCGGCCGACATCGACGCGGTCGCCGTGCAGTCGGTCCAGATGCCGCCGGCCCAGGCGATGAAACCGCCCAAACCCCAGGGCTGGGGCTCGCAGCTGTTCACGCTGATCCGGCGCTATGTGTCGGTGATCGTCTCCGACCGCGGATTCATGGCACTGACCGTCCTGCTCCCGGCCGTGCTCGGCGCGGTCGGAGCGCTGATCCCCGCCGACTACGGGCTGGGCTTCGGACCGCCCGCCGGGCACCGCAGCAACGGTGACGGGGCGACGGTGCTGCTGATCCTGGCGGTGGGCGCCTGCTTCGCGGGCGCCGCCAACTCCGTACGAGAGCTCATCAAGGAGCGGGTGATCTACGAACGTGAACGGGCCACCGGCCTGTCGCGTTCCGCGTATCTGATGTCCAAGGTGATCGTGCTCGGGCTGATCACCGTGCTGCAGGGCGCGATCATCGGCGGCATCGGGTTCGGACTGAAGAAGGCGCCTGCCGACGGTCTGATCTTCTCCAGCGCCACCCGGATCGAACTGACCCTGCCGATCATGGCGCTGGGCTTCACCTCGATGATGATCGGCCTGATCATCTCCGCTCTGGTGAAGACCGCCGAGAAGACCATGCCGCTGCTGGTCATGTTCGCGATCATCCAGGTCGTCTTCACCGGCTGTCTCTTCACCCTGAACGGCGCCGCCGGCGTCAACCAGTTCTCGTATCTGATGCCGTCCCGCTGGGCCGTCGCCGCCACCGGCGCGACCGCCTCGCTGAACATCCTGCTCCCCGACAAGAAGGACCCGACCAACACCGATCCGCTCTGGGAGCACACGCTCGGCACCTGGGTGCTGGACATGGGCATCCTGCTCGCCATGGGTGTGATCTGCGGAGTCGTCGTGGCACGGCTGCTGCGCCGCCATGAGCCCGAGGTCATGCGCAAGTAACACGCGTACGGACCCCGGTCCGCATACGCCGGAGGGCGGCACCCGCAACGGGGTGCCGCCCTCCGGCGCTGTTCGGTACCGCTTCCGGATCAGGACCGGACCGGGACCGGGATCAGTAGGCGCTGTTGACGTTGTCGATCGAGCCGTAGACAGCGGCGGCGTAGTTCGCGGCTGCGGTGAGGTTCGCGACCGGGTCGTAGAGGCTGTTGGCCGTTCCGGCGACGTGGTACGTGTCGAACGTCGGCTGGATGACCTGGAGCAGACCGATCGACGGCGTGCCGTTCTGGGCGTTGATGTCCCAGTTGTTGATGGCGTTGGGGTCACCGCCCGACTCGCGGATGATGTTGCGGTGCAGGCCCTCGTACGTGCCGGGGATGTTGTGCGCCTTCATGATGGCCAGCGCGTGGTTGATCCAGCCGTCCAGGTTGTTCGCGTAGACCGGGGTGCGGGCGGCCGAGCGGCTGGCGGCGGCCTGTGCGGCGCGCTTTGCCTTGGCCTTGGCTTCGGCCTTCGCCTTGGCTGCTGCCGCTGCCTTGCGCTCGGCGGCGGCCTTGGCCTTGGCCTTGGCTTCGGCCTTCGCCTTGGCCGCATCGGCCCTGGCCTTGGCGGCCGCGGCCTTCGCAGCGTGGTCCGCGTGTGTCTGCTGCTGGTCCAGGCTGGCCCGCACGGTCTGGGTCTGCGATGCGAAGGCCACCGGAGCGGCGTCGATCGACTTGGGGGCCGAGTCCGCGGACGCGTTTCCGGGAACAAGCGTGAAGGCGAGGGCGGCGGCGCCGACGGCGGCCACGCCACCGATCGAGTACTTGTGGGTCCTGGTCAGGCGGCGATAACCGTGGCGGGGCTCGGACATGAAGGCGTACCTCTTCGAATAGCCGGGGTCGCTGATGCCGGGACGGCGATACGCCCTGGGGCGGCGACGGAGCAATTCTTAGCGGCCGCAAAATATTGTGGCAAAGGTGTGACGTACGACCCCGCATAGTGGATCAGAGCCCTGCCATAAAGGCTTGATGCCCGCGCGTACCCGCCCAAGCTGCCATTTATTCATCAACTAGCGAACCTCGTAAGTGACCTGCGTCCTATGTTCGGGGTCACACGCAATCGCCGTCGATTTCACACTGTGTTGCATCAGCAATTCATAATGTGAGCGCCCTCATCCGGAAGTATGAGGTGGACGTCGCCGAACTCGTGCCAGAGATAGAGACGGCGCAACGCCTCCTCGTAACTGCGGGCGAGTGCCTCCGGTCCGGCGATCGCCTCCAGCATCAGCAGATGCGAGGCCTCGGGTTCGTGCAGCCCCGTCAGCAGCCCGTCCACCGCCCGTACCCCGCGCTCCGGGGTGATCAGCAGATCCGTCCATCCCGACGCGGCCCGCACCACGCGGTCGGACCCCGTCGCGGTCTCCAGGGCACGTACCGCGGTGGTACCCACGGCGACGATGCGCCCGCCGCCCGCCCTTGCCGCGTTGACCAGCAGGGCGGTGGAGGCAGGGACCTCGAAGCGCTCCGGATAGGGAGTCTCGTCCGCTTCCGTCGACGCCACCCCGGTATGCAGCACAAGGGGCGCGAACTGCACTCCCCGGCTTACCAGTCCGGCGACCAGCGCCGCGGTGAAGGGCCGCGCGGCGCTCGGCATCTCCGCCGACCCGGCGCCGTCCGGCGAGGGCAGCGCGAACACCGTCTGATGGGCGGCGAGCGGCTGGTCGCGCCGGGTGTACGCGTACCGGATGGGCCGGCCGTGCCGGTGCAGCAGCCCCGGTACGTCACCGACCGACGGCCGGGCCCACCACAACCGGTCCTCACCGGACTGAAGAGGCTCCTCCCAGTCGAGCCGCGCGCCCCCCGAGAGCCGCACCACCGCCCCGGCCGGGCCACCCGGACGCCGGCGGGTGCTCCCCCCGGGCACCGGATCGCGCAGCTCCACCGCCCATCGCCCGTCGTCGCCGAGAGCGGAGAAGTGCACCACGACATCCGCCCCGTCCAGCACCCCGTCGACCGCCGAGGGAAGTGTCCGCGAGGTGTTCACCACCAGCACGTCCCCGGCCCGCAACTGGTCCGGCAGCTCCCGGAAGGCGTGGTGGGACACCTCGCATCCCCGGGACACCATCAGCCGTACGTCGTCCCGGCCGCTGCCGCGCTCCTCCGCGGGCACCGAGGCCAGCAGCCCCTCGGGCACCCGCAGCACGTCCCGCGCCCTCATCGCCGGCCCGCCTGCGGACCGGACGCCATGTACCGGCCGCCGGCCGGCCGTTCGTCCAGCAGCCGGAGGAAGCCGGGGACAGCGCTGCCGGGGGCGGGCCGGGGGTCCTGGTCGTCCGGCACGGCGGCCGCGTACAGATCGGTCTCCATGTCACCCGGGTCCACCGCCCACACCCGCAGCCCCCGCTCCTCGGCGCCGAGCACGGCGGAGAGCTGGTCCAGCGCCGCTTTGGACGCCCCGTATCCACCCCATGTCCCGTACGCCCCGACTGCGGCGTCCGAGCTCACCGAGATCACCGCCCCTGCCCCGGCGGCCCGCAGCAGCGGCAGCGCCTCCTGCACGAGTCCGAGCGCGGCCACCACATTGACCTCCAGGGCCTCGCGGAGCCCGTCGAGCGTCAGCTCGGACAGCGGGACGAGCGGCTCCGCGCCCAGCGCGCTCGCGTTGTTCACCAGCAGATCGAGCCCACCGAGCTCACGCGCCGCCTCGACCAGGGCGCTCCGGTGGCCGGCGTCCCTGACGTCTCCGGTCACCGCGACCACCTGCGAGCCGTGCTTCGCCAGTTGCTCAGCGGTGGCGTCGAGCGTTCCGGGTGTTCTGGCGTCGATGACCAGATTCCACCCCCGCTCGGCGAGTCCGGCGGCGAGCGCGCGGCCGAGCCCCTTGGATCCACCGGTGATGATTGCCGTCGGCATGACACAGTCCCCTCGTCGGTTTCGTGCCACCCAACGTAGGAACGCACCCGGCCCCTGCGCGTCGTCCTCGAGCCCCAGCGGGCGGAGGCACTTCGACCTAGTCCCTGCGTCGTAATCAGGTGCCGCCCGCAGCCCGATACGGGCCGCCGGGCCCGCCGGTACGGTGTGGCCATGTCCCATCGCCCACGATCAGGTCTGTCCGCGGTGAGCGCCGCGCTGCTCGCCATGAGCAGGCATCTGGAGGTCCGCGACGTCCTCAAGACGATCGTCGCCTCGGCCCGCGAGCTGCTGGACGCCGAATACGCGGCGCTGGGCGTGCCCGACGACCACGGCGGCTTCGCCCAGTTCGTCGTCGACGGCGTCAGCGACGCCCAGTGGAAGGCCATCGGCCCGCTCCCGCGCCAGCACGGCATCCTCGCTGCGATGCTGCACGACGAGAAGCCCCAGCGTCTCGACGACGTACGCGAGGACCCGCGCTTCGGCGGCTGGCCGTCCGCACACCCGGACATGTCAGATTTTCTGGGGCTGCCCGTCCGCGACGGGGACGAGACGATCGCCGCGCTCTTCCTGGCCAACAAGAGGTGCCCCAAACCCGGCGGCGGCTGCGGCTTCACCGAGGAGGACGAGGAACTGCTCTCGATCCTCGCCCAGCACGCGGCGATCGCCCTCACCAACGCCCGGCTCCACGAGCGCAGCCGGGAACTCACCATCGCGGAGGAGCGCTCGCGGCTGGCCCATGAACTCCACGACGCCGTCAGCCAGAAGCTCTTCTCGCTGCGCCTGACCGCACAGGCGGCGGCCACCCTGGTGGACCGCGACCCGGCCCGGGCCAAGGACGAACTGCACCAGGTGGCGGCCCTCGCGGCCGAGGCCGCCGACGAACTGCGGGCCGCCGTGGTCGAGCTCCGGCCCGCGGCTCTGGACGAGGACGGTCTGGTCAACACCCTGCGCACCCATGTCCAGGTGCTCGACCGCGCGCACGAGCCCCGGGTCACTTTCGAGAGCCGGCAGGTGCGCGCGCTTCCCGCGGCCCAGGAGGAAGCCCTGCTGCGGGTGGCCCAGGAGGCGCTGCACAACGCGCTGCGCCATGCCGGGGCGTCCCATGTCCAGGTGACACTCCGGCGCCACGGACAGGGCGCGGTGCTGCGGATCACCGATGACGGCTGCGGTTTCGAGCCCAGGACCGTACGGCGGGCCGGCCGCCACCTCGGGCTGGTCTCGATGCGTGACCGGGCGAGCGGCGCCGGCGGCACGCTCTCGGTGGAATCGGCGCCCGGCGAGGGCACCACGATCGAAATGGAGGTGCCCGGTGGCTGACACCGCACACCGGCCGAAGACGGCCATCCGCGTCCTGCTGGTCGACGACCACCAGGTGGTCCGCCGCGGTCTGCGCACCTTTCTGGAGATCCAGGACGACATCGAAGTGGTGGGGGAGGCGTCGGACGGCCGGGAAGGGGTGGCCCGCGCCGAGGAACTGCGCCCGGACGTCGTACTGATGGACATCAAGATGCCCGGCATGGACGGCATCGAGGCGCTGCGCAAGCTCGCGGAACTGGCCAACCCCGCCAAGGTCCTGGTGGTCACCAGCTTCACCGAACAGCGCACCGTGGTTCCCGCGCTGCGCGCAGGCGCCTCCGGTTACGTCTACAAGGATGTCGACCCCGAAGCCCTGGCCGGTGCGATCCGCTCGGTACACGCCGGGCACGTCCTCCTCCAGCCCGAGGTGGCCGGGATGCTGCTGTCCCAGGAGCCGGTGGGCGGCCAGGGCAGGGGGACCACACTGACCGAACGGGAGCGCGAGGTCCTCGGTCTCATCGCCGACGGACGCTCCAACCGGGAGATCGCCCGTTCTCTGGTCCTCTCCGAGAAGACCGTCAAGACACACGTGTCGAACATCCTGATGAAACTGGACCTCTCCGACCGCACCCAGGCGGCGCTCTGGGCCGTACGCCACGACGCGGCGGGCTGAGACCCGCGAGCAGGCCGTCGCGCCGCCTGATCGCCCACGTCATATTCAGGTACGAGATTCATACCGTCGGGTGTATGTAGCCCGTTCGGCGTATCCGGATGATCCCCCAGCCGTTCTTCATGGCGTGCTGCGGCGCCGGGCCGCAGCGAGCCAGGAGGACCCTGAAGATGAAGAACCTCAAGAAGGCCGCCGCCATCACCCTCGTCGCGGGCGGCATGCTCGCCGCCGGAGCGGGCGCGGCGTCCGCCACCACCTCGCACGGCGGCGCCCACGCCCACGGCCAGGCAGTCGGCTCTCCGGGCGTGGTCTCCGGAAACCTGGTCCAGGCCCCGGTCCACGTCCCGGTGAACGTGGTGGGCAACACCGTCTCCGTGATCGGTGCGCTCAACCCCGCGATCGGCAACACCGGCATCAACGGCTGACCGGTCCCCACGGCCGAACACCGACCGCCGGCCCCCGGGACATCCCGTCCGGGGGGCCGGTCCGGTACCGGGTCACGGCGCCGTCAACGGTGCCGCTCACGCTCCTCCACATAAGCGTTGTACGCCGCCACCTGCGCCCGGCGGGCCACCCGTTCCACCGGGCGCAGCGCCTCCACCCGGGCGGCCATCTCCGAGGCGCTCACCGCACCCCCGGGCCCGTGCTCGTACGCCATCGCGACGAGCAGGCCGACCCGTCGTGCCAGTTCCAGCACCCGCGCCGCACGCGCCGGGTATCCGGGGGCCAGCACATCGCCGGAGCCGACCTCGGCCCGCGCCCGGTAGGCGTCGATCGCCGCCGCGGCCACCGGCCCCGATCCCGCCACATCCAGGCCGGAGAGCACGGCTGCCGCCTCCCGCAGCGCCTCGGCGAGCTCTCGCTCCGCCTCACCCAGCGAAGGCACATCGGCGGGTGGCGCTCCGCGTACCGCCAGGCAGTGCCAGACCACCTCGACGTGCAGATCGCCGGCGGGCCCCGCCTCGTACACCTCGGGCACGAGGCCGAAAGACACCCCGGAAGCGATCACCGCTTCGCCCGCGTCCAGCGCCCGCGCGTTGAACTCGGGCGGACCGCTGAGTCCCAGCGGATGCCCGGGAGCGGGCATCGCCACCCGGAAACCGGTCGCGCCGAGTCTCCTCAGCCGGCCGAGTGCGAGGGTGAGCCCGACCGGCCCCGCCTCGCCGGGAAGCCCCTCGACGCGGTGTACCGCGTCCTCGCCCACGATGGCGAGGACGGCGTCATCCGGTGACACAATTCCGGCCAACAGGGCATTTCCCCATGCGGCCAGCAGTCCTGAGCGTGGTTCCGTGAACATGTGCTCAGCCTAGGCACCGGACCTCCGCACGGGAGCACTTCCGTGGTGGCGTAGGTTTTCCCTGGGAGCTGCGTCCACAGACGCACGCGCGAACCGAGACTGCATGGGGAGACAACGCGCTCATGAGCGATGTACTGGAGCTGCTGGACGTATCCGTGGTCCGCGACGGACGTGCTCTGGTGGACGACGTCTCCTGGGCGGTGAAGGAGGGGGAGCGCTGGGTCATCCTCGGTCCCAACGGCGCAGGCAAGACCACCCTCCTCAACATCGCGTCCAGCTACCTCTTCCCGACCACCGGTTCCGCTTCGATCCTCGGTGAGCAGCTCGGCAGGCCCGGCACCGACGTCTTCGAGCTCCGCCCCCGTATCGGCATGGCGGGCGCCGCGATGGCCGAAAAGATGCCCAAGCGGCAGACCGTGCTCCAGGTCGTGCTCACCGCCGCCTACGGCATGACGGCCACCTGGAACGAGGACTACGAGGAGGTCGACGAGCAGCGCGCCCGGGCGTTCCTCGACCGCCTCGGCATGACCGAGTACCTGGACCGGAAGTTCGGCACCCTGTCCGAGGGCGAGCGCAAGCGCACCCTGATCGCCCGCGCGATGATGACCGACCCCGAGCTGCTGCTGCTCGACGAGCCGGCCGCCGGTCTCGACCTCGGCGGCCGCGAGGACCTGGTCCGCCGTCTCGGCCGGCTCGCTCAGGACCCGTACGCCCCCTCCATGATCATGGTGACCCACCACGTCGAGGAGATCGCCCCCGGATTCACGCACGTCCTGATGATCCGCCAGGGCAAGGTGCTCGCCGCGGGGCCGATGGAGACCGAACTGACGTCCCGTAACCTCTCGCTCTGCTTCGGCCTGCCGCTCATCGTCGAGCAGCGGGGCGGCCGTTGGACCGCGCAGGGCCTGCCGCTCGGCTGATCCCCTGCGGCCCCTTCGCGTACTGTCCCCGGCGCGGCCGCCGACCTACCATGACGATGTGGACATCGAGGCATGGGTGTGGTGGCTGATCGGCGCGGCCGGGCTGGGAATCCCGCTCGTGCTCACCGCCATGCCCGAGTTCGGGATGTTCGCCGTGGGCGCGCTGGCGGCAGCGGGTGTCGCGGGCCTGGGCGGCGGAGTGGTCAGCCAGGTCCTGGTCTTTGTCGTCGTGTCCGTCGCGCTGATCGCGGTGGTACGCCCGATCGCGAACCGTCACCTCTCCCAGCAGCCCGCTCATGCGACCGGAATCGAGGCACTGAAAGGCCGTCAGGCCGTCGTGCTGGAAAGGGTCGACGGCAGCGGCGGGCGGATCAAGCTCGCCGGTGAGGTCTGGTCGGCCCGGGCTCTCGACGGTGACACCAGTTACGAACCAGGTCAGCAGGTGGACGTCGTGGAGATCGACGGCGCAACTGCCGTTGTCTTGTGACCGAACCTCTCACACGGCAGACCGAGGTCTGCGAAACTCGATCATCGGGAACTGCCGGCAATCGAAGGGCACGGGGAGCACGATGCCATCCGTCATCATCGTCCTGATCATTCTGGTGGTGCTTGTCTTCATCGCCCTGATCAAGACGATCCAGGTGATCCCGCAGGCCAGCGCTGCCATCGTCGAGCGATTCGGCCGCTACACACGCACGCTCAACGCCGGTCTCAACATCGTCGTCCCGTTCATCGACTCGATCCGCAACCGGATCGACCTCCGCGAGCAGGTCGTCCCCTTCCCGCCCCAGCCGGTGATCACCCAGGACAACCTGGTCGTCAATATCGACACGGTCATCTACTACCAGGTGACCGACGCGCGAGCCGCGACCTACGAAGTGGCCAGCTACATCCAGGCGATCGAGCAGCTGACCGTCACCACCCTGCGCAACATCATCGGCGGCATGGACCTCGAGCGGACCCTGACCTCCCGTGAGGAGATCAACGCGGCGCTGCGCGGAGTCCTCGACGAGGCGACCGGCAAGTGGGGCATCCGGGTCAACCGCGTCGAGCTCAAGGCGATCGAACCGCCGACCTCCATCCAGGACTCGATGGAGAAGCAGATGCGCGCCGACCGGGACAAGCGTGCCGCGATTCTGCAGGCCGAAGGTGTGCGGCAGTCCGAAATCCTGCGCGCCGAAGGCGAGAAGCAGTCCGCGATCCTGAGGGCCGAAGGTGAGGCCAAGGCATCGGCCCTGCGCGCGGAGGGCGAGGCCCAGGCGATCCGTACGGTCTTCGAGTCCATCCACGCGGGCGACGCCGACCAGAAGCTGCTCGCCTACCAGTACCTCCAGATGCTTCCGAAGATCGCCGAGGGCGACGCCAACAAGCTCTGGATCGTGCCCAGTGAGATCGGCGACGCGCTCAAGGGACTCAGTGGCGCCTTCGGCAATCTCGGTGGCGACAGCGTCGGCTTCAACACCGGCAACGGCAAGGAACAGCAGCAGACTTCTCCGCGGCATACTCCTCCGCGGCAGGCTCCTCCGGTCGACTGACTTCCGCCCGGCCGCTTTCCGGCGGCCCGGCGAGGAGGAGCCCGCACCCCCCATCCAACGGGGGAGCGGGCCCGTCCGCCGTCCGGCCGCACGGGGCAGCTCTGTCCAGGGGCCGCCGGGCGGGACCTACGCGGTCTGCGGAAGCCAGTCCGGCAGGGCCTGCCGGTCACCGATGCCCAGCGTCAGCAGCATGGCGTCGGCAGGCGTCGGTACGAACGGCCTGCGCAGCAACGGCATTCCGGCCTGCTCCGGTGTGCGGGCCGCCTTGCGGTGATTGTCGTCGGCACAGGACGCCACCGTATTCAGCCAGGTGTCCTGGCCACCCTGGGCGCGCGGCACCACGTGGTCGACGGTGGTGGCCCGCCGACCGCAGTACGCGCACCGGTGCTGGTCCCGTATCAGCACCCCCCGTCTCGACCACGGCGCCTGTCTTCGGAAGGGCACCCGGACGTATCGGCAGAGCCTGATCACCCTGGGCACCGGAAGCTCGACAGCCGCCGCGCGAACCCGCAGGCCAGGGTGGGCCTGCTCGACGACGGCCTTGTCCTGCAGCACAAGTACCACCGCGCGGTTGAGCGTCACCGTCGACAGCGGCTCGAAGCTCGCGTTCAGAACCAGCGTGTCCCGCATTGTGCCCACCTCCGTGTGCCGGCCCACCCCATGGCGGGCTGGGATCAACTCTGGCCGGGCACGCGCGGATGGACAACGCAATAAAAAAGGCCCTGCCCTGATCTCTCCAAGACCAGGGCAGGGCAAACAAACAGCGGCAGTCAGCTTTCCGCGGGCGCGGTGTATTCACCGATCAGCTGCGCACGGGCCAGCGTGTGGAACCGCAGATTGAAGCCGACCGCAGCGGGCGGTGTGTCCGCGTCGATGCCGAGCTTCTCGGTGTCCACCGCGTACACGGTGAACACATACCGGTGGTTCTCACCGGCCGGCGGCGCGGCGCCGCCGAACTCCTTCGCCCCGTAGTCGTTGCGCGCCTGGATCGCGCCTGCGGGCAGACCGTCGAACTTTCCACTGCCGGCGCCCGGCGGGAGCTCGGTCACCGTCGCCGGGACATCGAACAGTGACCAGTGCCAGAACCCGCTGCCCGTAGGCGCGTCCGGGTCGAAACACGTCACCGCGAAGCTCTTGGTCCCCGACGGATAGCCCGCCCACCGCAAATGCGGTGAGGTGTTGCCTGCGGCGTACACCTGAGCGTCCTTCAGTACCGCTCCCGGCGCGATGTCCTCGCTCACCACGGTGAACGAGGGCACCGGCGGATGAAAATCGTGGGGAAGCGGCGGCTTGCTGAGCCCGGTCACGACGGCACCTCCTGCATCGGCTGTCCAGTTCCGTGTACGACCCTAGAGGGTGCCGTCAGAACCAGTTGCGCCTGCCGCCGACGTCGGCGAGCCACTGGTTGATGTATCCGGCCCAGTCGGTGCCCTGGAAGTCGTGCAGACCCACCTGGAACGCCCGGTACGAGTCACTGCCCTCGCTGAAGAGGCCCGGCTTCTTGTCCATCTCCAGGATCACGTCCATCTCGCGATCGTCCGCGATGAAGGTCAGCTCCACCTGGTTCAGTCCGCGGTACTGCTGCGGCGGGTAGAACTCGATCTCCTGGTAGAAGGGGAGCCGCTGACGCGTGTTGCGGATGTGCCCTCGCTCCAGGTCGGCGCTCTTGAAGCGGAAGCCGAGCTGGATGAAGGCATCGAGGATCGCCTGCTGGGCCGGCAGCGGATGCACGTTGACCGGGTCCAGGTCGCCGGAGTCCAGCGCCCGCGCGATCTCCAGCTCCGTGGTCACCCCGATGTGCATGCCGCGCAGCGCCTGGCCCGCGACGCTCGAAATCGGCGTCTCCCAGGGAATCTCGAGGCCGAACGGCACCACATGCACCGCACCGGCCTTGACCTCCAGAGCCCCGCCGAGACGCAGCTTGGTGAACTCGATGTCCTGCTTGACCTCCTGCTCGCCTCCCTCGACCTCGACGCGGCCCTGAAGGCCGACCGAGAGCCCTTCGATCAGCTGGTCCACGGAACCGCCCTGGACACGCACCTCACCCTGGACGACACCGCCCGGCACGACGTTCACCTCGGTCAGCTCGGTCTCGACGGAAGCACCGCCGGCCCCCATGCTCGCGAGCAGCCTCTTGAACCCCATAGTCACTCCTTCTAGATCCTGACCCCTACATACGCGCAACGCCCGTGATCGGTTCCCCGGTACGCTCGGACGCCATGACCGCGAGCCTCGACCGTATGCCGCTGCCGCGTGACTTCTTCGAGCGCTCCGTGCTCGAGGTCGCCCCCGACCTCCTTGGACGCGTCCTGGTCCGTCGCACACCGGACGGTCCCATGGAACTCCGCCTGACAGAAGTCGAGGCGTACGCCGGCGAGGTCGACCCGGGGTCGCACGCCTACCGCGGCAGAACGGCCCGGAACGAAGTGATGTTCGGGCCGCCCGGCCATGTGTACGTGTACTTCACCTACGGGATGTGGCACTGCGCCAACCTGGTCTGTGGCCCCGAGGGCATGGCAAGCGGTGTTCTGCTGCGCGCGGGGGAGGTACGGGTGGGCGCCGAACTTGCGCGCAAACGTCGGATCTCGGCCCGGCATGACAAGGAACTG